>JAKLKO010000039.1 GCA_023150615.1 Phycisphaerae bacterium | reverse complement strand
TGCCTTCAGCACCGGCGGGTAGTTGCCGCAGTTGGCGTAGCCTCCCCAGATGTAGAAACCGCGCCCGGGCGCGAGCACGCGGGCGATGTTGCTGAACCACGCGTGGAGTAGCCGGTCGAACTCCTCGTTGCTGACGAAGTCGTTGGCCAGCGGGCGGTCCTTGGGCCGCAACTTCGCGTGCGTCGGCTTGGCGATCTCCGGGCGGCGGGCCAGGTCGAAGCTCTGGTGATGCGTCAGCGCGTCAGGCGTGCCAAACGACGAGAGCCCCGCCGCGATGGCGTTGTTGCTGCGCGGTTCGACTCGCACGTTGTAGGGCGGGTCGGTATTGACCAGATGAATCGTCGCGCCATCCAGCAGGCGGTCGACGTCGGCGGCACTGGCGCTGTCGCCGCACAGCAGCCGGTGGTCGCCCATGAGCCACAGGTCGCCCGGCTGGGTGATGGCCTCGTCCGGCGGCTCCGGCACATCATCCGGATCGGTCAAACCCTGCTTCACACCGGGATCGAGCATGACGGCCAGTTCGTCGGCATCGAACCCAAGCAGCGACCAGTCGATGCCAGCGTCCTTCAGCTCGCCCAGCTCAATGGGCAACAGTTCGAGGTTCCATTGCGCCAGCTCGGCGGTCTTGTTGTCGGCGATGCGATAGGCGCGGATCTGCTCCGGCGTCAGGTCCGTCGCCACATGCACGGGCACCTCGGTGAGCCCGAGCTTCAGCGCGGCGCGAAAGCGCGTATGCCCGCAGACAATGACGCCGTCGACATCGACAACGATCGGTTGCCGGAATCCGAAGCGCCGAACCGACTCGGCGACGGCATCCACCGCCGCGTCGTTGATGCGTGGGTTCTTCTCATACGGTTTGATCTCGGCCAGCGGCCGTTGTTCGATGTGCATTGCTCGACCTCCATGTCGATATCACTTTCTCTCCCAGGGCTCCGTCACCTTGGGAATTCCTGCCAGGCGGAACAGCGTCTCCTCGTCCGGGCAATCAACGGTGTAGGGCACGATCTCCATCGGCTGCATGCTTGGCCGCCAGCATTGCAGCCAATTGCGTTGCAGCTCGTACCCGTTGGACAGCAACCGCGCCGCCAGCTCCCGCACGAATGAAGGCGGACCCGTGCGAATCGCCAGAACGCAGCCCCAGTTCTCAGGCCAGCAGCAGAACAGTTCGTGGTCGATTCCATCGCACCTAAGCACGAGGCATCGGTCGCCGAATCGTGCGTCGGCCGGCGGCGGCTTTATCTCCAAGCGACCGGCATGTGCGAGATGCTGGGCACGCTCGACCAAGAGGTTGAAGAGCCGCCAGTCACGCGATGATCCGATTGCGGGCGGGGCGGCCAGGCGTGGGATCATGACATGCTGGACCTTCGCCTCGCCTTCAGCGCGACGGCGCACGGCTCCCGCGACGGCCCACCGCGTGTAGGTGCCGTTGAACATGGCCTGGAGCGCCGAGGCCGCAGCGGGCATTGATCGCGCGGTTCTGTTCATGGCGTTACGGTCCGTTTTCTCGCGGTTCATCTTCTCACCAGAGCCGGCCGGCGGCGCGGTCGCCGTCCCCGTCGCCTTGGCGGCTTGGCGCATTTCGCGTTCGGGCCGCCCCGCGGGACCAACCGGGCGGCCGAGGCGTAGCCCGGTACGCCTCAGCGGCGTCCGTTGGCCCACGGCCCAACGGGGCGCGCCCGGTGGCCGCCCGGCCTGCCCAGGCAGCCCGAAAACCGGACCGGACAGGGCAACAAACTCGGTCTGGATTCGCGGCTGTTCCCGCGGGCATCGGCGGCCGTTTTCGGCCAGGTAGGACCCATGCCGCCGCCTTCGCTTGAGCGCTTCGCTCGAGCGCGCGCGCTCCAGCGACCCAGGGGGCGTCGCTTGAGCGCACGCCCCTGGGGGGTATGGGGGGTGCGCGCGCGCACGAGCGAAACCGCTGTAATAGTCCGGAAACTTCGCTGGAGCGCTTCGGCGAAGCGCTTGAGCGCTGCGCGCACGAGCGAAAAGCAGGTCGTGTTCATGTGCATGCCTCCTCGTCCGCAGGTTGCGGAACCGTCGCATAGAGCACGCGGTGTGCCTTGCCCACTCGCCAACGGTGGACCAGTCCCCGCGACTCCGCGATGTCGAGCAGGTCGGCGACGCGCCGCCACGACAGGCCCGGCTCGTCCTTGGCCGCCTCTCGAATCTGCGCCTTGGTCGCGGGCTGGTCCGACAGGAATACCTCGACGAACCGCTCAACGCTCCACGCAGGCGTTTCAGTTGGTTCGTCCGGCGGTGGTTTGCTGCGCTTTGGCTTCTCGCTCCGCAGCATCGTCGGGTCGAGGTCAGGCGCGGTCTTCCACAGCGGAAATAACCAGCGCAGCGCCATCGGCTCTACCGGCGGCCACGAGCGTACCGCCGCTTCGAGGACGACGGCGCCCGCCTCCTCGTGCGGTCGCAGCACGACGTGCGCATCGGCGGCGCGGCTCTGGCTGCCAGCGCCAGCGCCGACATCTGTGACGGATTTCCCTGACTGATTGCCCTTGGTCGCGTGGTGGATCAGCACGAACGAGCAGCCCAGCCGATCGGCCATCGCGTCGACGTGGTTGTAGATGTTCGCCATCGTGCCGTTGTCATTCTCGTCCATGTCGCGTGGCATGAAGCGGTAGAACGCATCCAGCACGACCAGCGCGTAGTGGCCCGGTTCGATGGCCTCGAAGTGCTGGCCCAGCGTGAAGATGTCGCGGAGCTGGCCACGCAGGCTCTGCACGCAGACCGTGTCGGCGATCTCGTTCATGCCGATCCGTAGGCACTCGGCGACCTGCGGGATTCGGTGCGCGAGTGTTTCAGCGTGCAGCTCGTTGTCGATGATCAACACGTTGCCGGCGACGGTATCGAACGTGTCGAGCCACTTGCGGCCCGTGGCGACGGCCATCGCCAAGGCCAGCACGAGCCAGCTCTTCCCAGTTTTTGGCGAGGCGATGACGTTCATCGTTTCGCCACGGCGCAGGATGCCGTTGATCAGCGGCGCGCGCAGCGTCCGGTGCGTCGCCATCAACTCGCGGACGGGCAGCGGACGGCATGGTGCGGGTGGCGCATGGTCCTGCGCCCAATGATTTTCGACCAGGGCGACCGAGACCTCGTTTGGCGGATAACGCGCGACGCTGCCGGCGATCTGATCGACCTCGCGCAGCGGCAGGGGCGGCGCGCAGCGGTCGGCGTTGATCTGCTGGAGCGCAGCGGAGATCTCGGGCTGTGACATCCCGACGCGCCGCATTGCGCCCGCCAGGCGCGCGAGCGTGCCGTTACGCTGTCCCTCGGGAATTTCATTGCCGGGAGCGCCCTTGGGGACGACATCATTCGCAACCGCCAGGGCGTCGAGCAGGTTGGCGAGCCATTCTGGCGGCTCCGGCAGTCGCGCGGGGGCGACGCCGAGCTCGCGTTCGGCTTCCCAGCAGTATGGCCTGGCGACGAAGGTGGACGGAGCGACCAGCACGTACCCGCCGTTGGCGCGCGTGTCGACGCGCGGCGCGATGCGGCCAGCGGTGTTACGCCAGTCACGCCCCGCGGGCTGACGGAAAAAGTACTGCCGTCCGCCCCGGGCGGTGATCGAGAGCGGTGCGGCACCCAGATCAGCAAGCTTGTCCGGATCGTCGGCCAGCCAGCCGTTCTCAGCGCCGTCAACGTCGATGACGACAAGGGCGTCCGTCCGAATCGCGATGTTGGCGCGGGGACTCTGCGTCCACCAGGCGGCGATCTGCTCGGCATCCGTCGTCGCCTCGAGCAAACCATGTTCGGTCAGCGGCGTTTTGCGCCCGGGCGCGCAGGGGAAGACCGCGTATCCGAGTTCGGCATACCACAGCGCCGCGTGCAGCATGGGGTTGTGGGGCTGCGTCATGTCGGCGGCCCTCCGCCGACAATCAGAATCTCGGCCAGGGTGCCGTTACGCTGATTTCGACTCGTCTGCCTCAGCCACGTCCACCGCGGCTGCGGGTACAAATCACGAATCAGCGGGTGGTCGCCGTAGCGCACGACGATGCGCGCCCGCTCGAACCTGGCGAGCGCCTCCGCCAGCTTGATCTGCTGCTCGCGGGTGAAGCTGTGCTGGTAGTCCTCGCCCGCATCTGGCCACGGCGCATCGACGTAGAGGCCGTGCCCATCGGCGTCGCGCACATTAGCGATGAATTCAAAGGCATCGAAGCAGGAGAACGACCAGATGCGCAGGGCTCGGTGCCAATCACGCAGGGATTGAATCGCGCTGCGGAAACGCACGGCCGAGTCGCCGCCGCTGGACGTCCATCGAAGCGACAGGCCCTGGTCGAACTCGCCTCGCTTGCCAGCGTGTCCACCCCGCCCCATCCAGCATGCCGCGAAATAGTCCGCCGCCCACTCGACGTCCGCAGGGCTCCTGTTGGCGTCGAGACGCTCGCGTTCGCGGCATCGCCGCTGCGCCGTGATCAACTCGTCCGGATGGAACAACAGCCCGTCGAGGCGCTGCACGAGCTGTTCGACCAGCGCGTCATCTCTGACGACGCGCGCCAGGTTGATGACGTGCCGGTGCAGATCGTTCGCAACGCCGGCGGCGGTATCGATGTGCGGGAGTTCGGGGCATCCGCCGGCGAACGGCACGCCACACCAGCGCAGACGGCCCAACGCCTTGCCGACGCTTTCCGCCAGCATGCGATTGCCGCCGAACCACTGTGCCAGGGTGGTGATCCGCATCAGAAGGGGCACTCCTCATTCTCGGCGACGGGAAATTCGTCGGGCAGGCCCTCCTCGGAATCGAGCCGCGGCGGCTTCTCGCCAAGCCGATACGCGACGACACGGTCATACTTCTCACTCGGCTTGTGCATCGCCGTGATCGCCAGCGTCGGCGTGAGCGCCCCCATCTCCGCCAGGTCGACCGCCGCTTCGGCGGTCTCGGGCACCGGCTCATTGCTGCGCTGCCTCCACCACTGCACGGCCTTCTGACGCGCATAGCCCTCGTGCTCGAAGCAGACCCACTCGGAGACGTACTGGTTGAATCCGATGCGGTAATCGACGCGCATGGTTCGCGGCGCGTCCGGTGGAGCGTCGCGCTTGACGTGGACGCTGTAGAAGACCTCGGTGACCTCATGCTCGGTTCGTGCGGCCTGGTCGGAGAGAATCCCCTCGCTGGTCGCCGTGCCGTCATGCGTGCGTTGCTGGGGCGGCGGGAAGACATGGCCGCAGGCGGGACATTGGGCATAGCCGGCCGCGATGATCTCGTGACATTGTGGGCATTCCTTCGCCGGGGCGGCTCCGGTGCCGTCGGAGCCGATGCCGTTGATGCGGAGTTGATCGACAGGTCCGTGCCGCAGGACGTTTCCACCGAAGTCCAATACGAGGCAGTCGGCCTTGCCGGGATGCAGTCGGAACCCGCGACCGACCATCTGGTAGTAGAGGCCCGGCGAAAGCGTCGGCCGCACGAGCGCCACGCAGTCGATGTTCGGCGCGTCGAAGCCGGTAGTCAGGACGTTGACGTTGCAAAGGTACTTCAGCTCGCCGGCGCGGAATCGTCGCAGGGCCTCGTCCCGCTCGAACGGAAGCGTCTCTCCGCAGACGAACCCGCACTCGACTTTGTGCCGCTCGGACATCACGCGGCAGATGTGCTGACCATGCCGCACACCAGAGGCGAAGATCAGGACGCTCTTGCGATCCTTCGTGTACTCGTTGATCTCGCGGCAGGCGGAGAGGACGAGGTTGTCGTCGTCCATGAGGTCCTCGACCTCGCCTGCGATGTACTCGCCGCCACGCACATGCAGCTTCTCAGTGTCCGGCTTCAGCATGCCG
>JAKLKO010000038.1 GCA_023150615.1 Phycisphaerae bacterium | reverse complement strand
ACTGAGCGGAACTCCCCAGTGCCTGCTTCACACGCAATCCGCGGTTCACTCGGTATCGCGCAGCGCCGAGCGAGTCCCCGAGAGTGTCAGTTTCTGTCACTGTACGACCTCGCAAGGCGGATCGGCTGCGCCTGCGGCCATCCCATCGATTATCCGCCCGGACCGGCGCCGGCGTCACCTGCGGGCTCCGACGACGGCTCGCCCGCTGCGCCGCTAGGCCTTGCGAAGCGCCTCAATGACGCTCGTCCGCGCCGCCTTCACCGCCGGCGCCATCCCGCCGATCACCCCCACCCCGACCGACAGCACGATCGCACTGAGCACGATGCCGGGCGTCAACTGCGACTCGAAGGCGTAGGCCGTCCAGGTAATGTCCGAGAGAAAATCCTGCCTCGGACGATGATACACCGCGCAGCCGACCAGGCCCGTCGCGCACGCGATGGCGCAGATCAGGAACGACTCCACCAGGAACGCCAGCACGATCGCCGACCGTCCGAAGCCGACCGTTCGAAGCATGGCGATCTCGCGGCGCCGGCCATCGACCGCGGCGTACATCGTGTTGGCGACCGCGAAGACCGCGCCAAACGCCATGACCCCGACCAGGATCGACACGAGCAGCACGATCTCGCGCAATCGCGCGGAGAGATCGGCGTAGTAATCGGGTTCGCGCTGCGCATCGAGCCGAACCGACGCGCCGTTGACGTAACGGATGGCCCCGTCGGCGTCGTCCGTCCGCGCGAGCCGGATTACGACGCTGGAGATGAATCGGCGATGATAAACGTCGCCCAGGATCGTGCGCGGCGCCCAGATCTCGTTCTCCAGCGCCCCGCCGCCGGCCTCGAATACCCCGACGACGCGAAACGGCCGATCCCGGGACCGGCCGAGGTGCAGTCCGCCACCAACGTGAAGATCGCGGTAGCGGTCCCGCGCCGCGCGGCCGACGATCACCTCGTGCGCGCCGGGCTCGAAGGCGCGGCCCTCGACGATGCGGACCTCGCGGTGGACGACGAAGGCGACCGGATCGACGCCGCGAATCGCGACGTTCGTCCGGGAGGCGTCGGCGGCGCGGCGCGAGGTCGAGACCTGCACGCACAACTCCGGGCTGACCAGCGGCGCCCCGCTTGCGTCCTGCGCGATCCCGGGGCACTGCATCAGCCGCGCGGCTTCCTCCGGCTGAATGATGCTCGTGCTCTCGGCCTTGGAACCCGGCTTGAGGACGAGGAGATTGTCCGGCGAGCCCGTGGCGGCGAGCGATGCGCGGATTCCCGCCGCGAACGACAGGAGTACGGCGAGCACGAAGACGACGATCGTGACGACGCCAAACGTCAGCAGGCTGTTGAGCTTCTGCCGAAGCAGGCTCCGCCACGTGTAGTAAAGCGGCAGGCGCATGTCGTCTCTCGATCGCGATCCGCGCGCCGCGCGGTTACTCCAGGTTCCGCAACGCCGCCACGACCGTCATCCGCGCCGCCGACCAGGCCGGCCACACGGCCGCCGACAGTCCGACGATCAGCGCCATGGACTGCGCCCGCGCGCACGTGGCGAGCCGGATGTCGAGATGCTGGATGAGCGGCACGCTGATGTCGCCCAGCGGCGTGTAGCCGAACCCAACGAACGGAACTGCGGCGCCGATGAACCCGCCGATCAGGCACATCACGAGGCTCTCGACCTGAATCAGGCCGAAGATGTGCCGCGCGGGGTAGCCGATCGATCGCAGGATGGCGATCTCGCTCCGGCGGTCGCGAAGATTCATGTTCATCGTGTTCGCCGCGGCGATCACGGCGACCACGATGGTGATGGCGGCGAGTCGGTCCAGGTTCCGCGGCATGTCGAAGAACTGCGAGATGAACTCGTTCAGGAAGGCCTTCTCATCCTCCGTCTTCGTGGGATCGATCGACGCCGCGAAGAATGAGTCGATCGCCGTGCGGTAGTGATCGAGGTCGGCCTTCGTCGCACATCGCACGTAGAAGAACGACACCCAGCCGGTCGCGTCCCAGCCTTCGGCGGAGCCGGACGCCAGGATCGATTCCTCCAAATAGTCGAGGCGGCAATAGTTGGTGACCGGGTCACGGCCGGGACGGGAAGCCGTCGCGACCACGTGGAATTCGAGCAGGAGATAGGGCGGCAGCGACGAGCGGATGTTGACGCGATCGCCGGGCCTGAGGCCGAAGTTGGCGGCCGTTGACGGTCCGATCAGGATGGACTGCCGATCGCGGCGCCATTGTTCCTCTTCCTTCGGCGTCAACTGCTGATCCGGAAACGTCTCGACGAACGAGTCGACGTCGGCGGCCAGCGTCGTCAGCGGTCGCGGATCGTTCTCGAGTTGCCCGCCGATCCAGCGCATGCCGCAGACCGACAGGATGCGCGTGCCGGAAGGGTCCAGCGATTCAATCTTGGCCCGGTAGCCTGACGGCAGCGGGTAGATCACCGAGCTGTTGTTCGCGACGACCAGGCGAAGCTGCTGCGCCGCGCTGTTCATGAAGTCATCGATCCCGTCAATGACGGCGGTGGAGAGCACGTAGATCGTGATCGGCAGCCCGACTGCTGCGCAGGTGAGGAACGTCCGCAGCCGGTTCCGCGTGAGATTCCGAAGAACGTAGGTCAGTCCGAGATGCATGCAGGCCCCTGCGATCGGACGCCCGGCCGACCGATGCCGACCGAGCGCATCCTGACGCCGCCGCATTATGCCCCGGAACCGCACGGGCCGCCCGCGGCCGGCCGGATTCCGCCGAGCGGAATGATCGACGCGGCGCATCATCGTCAGTAGAATCACTCCCGAGCGGACCCGCACCATCGCCGCGACTTCCGGGCTGGAAAAGAGGACCTGATTGCGCCCGGTTTCTCCCGCCGCCGAGCTTCCGCCTGCCGCTCTGACGGCGACCCGCTCCCTCCGCGCACGAATCCGCGATGCGTGGGTCTATCGCCCGCTCGCCTTCGCCGAGCCGGCCGAGTCGATCGAACTTGCGCACCGCGCGCTGCGCGTGAAGCCCGGCGAGTCGGTCGCCGGAATCACCAGCTCCGGTGACATCCTGCTATCGCTGCTCGCGTGCCGCCCCGCGAGAGTACACGGCTTTGACGCCAACCCAACGCAGACCGCGCTGGCGCGATTGAAGCGCGCGCTGTGCGCCGGCGAATCGCTCGACCGCGCAACCGCCCTGCTCGGGCTTGCTCCGCGATCGCGTCGGGAGCGGCTGTCGATCTGGCACGACGTACGGCCGCAGCTCGGCGCGGATGCCGAACTGCTCGAGCGTTTCGACGTCGGCGCCGGGCTTTTGAACTGCGGAACCACGCGAAAGCTCTTTCGCCTGACGATGTTTGCCCTGCCGCTGTGCTTGGGGCGCGATCGCCACCGCCGCCTGATCAGCCCGGACTCGACGCCCGCGTCTCGCATCGCGCTTTTTGAGGAACTGCACGGACGCACCGCCTACCGCTGGGTCGTACGGCCATTCCTGCACGCCGGGCGCAGACTCTTTCAGCACTTCGTCTATCCACCCGCCCTGTGCCTGAACTCCGATCATCCCCGCCGCGCGCTCGGCGACCTGCTCGACAGCTATTCCCGGCTCTTCGAGGTCGGTCTGCATGAGAATCCGGTGTTCGAGCGCTTCATCACCGGCCGCATCCCGCGCGAACAGGTTCACTATCTCTACTCGCCACACGCGTGGGACGCGCTGGCGCTGCGCTGCGGCGACATCCGCTTCGAGACCGCGCTGATCCAGCACGGACTGGCGCAGCTCCGCCCCGGATCGATCGACGCGTTCTACCTCTCCAACGCCCCGGACTACCTTCGGCCGAACGACCTCCGCGCACTGTCGGCCGCGCTGTCGAGGACCGCCCGCCCGGGCGCGCGGATGTTCTACCTCTCGCTCGATCCACAGTGTCCCTTCGAGCGGTGCGGCGTGCCCCTGACGTTCGAGCGATGCGCGTCGCTGGAGCAATCCCTCGCGCGGGACGATCCGGTCGGGCTCTACCGCTACATCGGAGTCCGAGTCTGTGCGTAAGATCGCATTGATCGATCCGGCCACACGCCAGGGGCTGGCGCACCGCGAGCAACTCGACGGACTGCGCCGCTTCCGCTACTGCCCGCACCTCGGCCTGCAGGCCCTCGCCGCGGCGTCGGCGGACCGCGACGTGCGGATCATCGACGAGCGGCTCGAACCCCTGGCGCCCGAAACGCTGGATGCGGATGTGGTCGGGATCACGGTGCGGACCGCGCTTGCGCCGCGGGCGCACGAGCTGGCGCAGACGTTTCACCGTCGCGGCATCCGCGTCGTCTTCGGCGGACCCTACGTGACCCTGACGCCGGAACTCGCGCTGGCCGATCCGGCCGTGACCTGCGCGGTCCGCGGCCCGGCGGTTGCAATCTGGAACCAACTGCTCACCGACCTCGAACATGGCGCGCCGCAGACGCTGTACGAAGGTCGCCCCGACGACGACGTCGCGGTCCGCTGCAGCAACGGCTCGACCCGACGGTATCGACCCTCCACCGCACTGGTGCAGATCACGCAGGGCTGCAACTTCCGCTGCCGGTTCTGCGTCATTCCGGCACTCTATCAGGAGCAATACACCGTCCCGGCCGTCGAAAAGGCGTGCGAAACGATCGCCGCGCAGAAGGCCCGGGTGCTGGCGTTCGTCGATGACAACCTCATCGGGAATCTGTCCTTCGCCCGGCAACTCTGCGCGGGCCTGCGCGGCGCGGGGAAGAAGTGGGTCTGCCAGGCGACGCTCAACGTCGCGCGCGATCCTTCTTTGCTCGCGCTCATGGCCGAGGCGGGCTGCGTCGGGGTCAACATCGGCATCGAGACGTTGAACACGACCACCTGGGAAAAGGAGAACAAGCAGCAGAATTTCAGTTGCGAACTGGTCTCGGCCATCCGCAGAATGCACGAACACGGCATCTGCGTCTCCGGCGGGTTCATCTTCGGCTTCGACCAGGACGACATCGGCGTGTTCGACCGCGCGCTCGAGTTCATGGCCCGAAGCGGGATCGACTTCGCCGCGTGTCACATCCTGACCCCCTATCCGGGACTGCCGTTTCACGATCAGCTCCGCCGCGAAGGGCGCATCCTGACCGGCGATCTCAGTCGCTACAGCACCTACGAAGTCGTCTTCAGGCCCCGCCGCATGACACCCGATCAGCTCCAGGCCGGATTCGACCGCGTCGTGCGCGAGTTCTATTCCATCCGGGGCATCTGCCGGCGGTTCGGCCGCTCCGCTCAGCACCTGGGCGTCTCGACCGCGCTGGTGTCCGCGTTCGGCGGCTACGTCGTCCATTCGAACCTGAACCGCGGACTGCCGATTCATGCATGACCGCGCAGCGCCTCCGCGCATCCGATGCGGGCGAACCCATGGCGTCGCTGACTCACGCCCTGTTGACCGAGGATGAGTCGATCCTGCTCGACGCGCTGCCGCCGGCTCCGGGCGATCGCATCCTGGCTCTCTTCGCCCGTGGAAACGGCGACGCGGCGTTGAGTCTGCTGCGCGCCGGTCCATCCAACGTTTACCTGTTCGACCTCTTCGATCCGCAATCCCTGCGGGCGCAGTTCCAGCTCAAGCTGTGGCTCTTCCGGCGGCTCGACAACCCCGCGCTGCGGGCCTTCCTCGGCATCGCCGATGGATTCGACGCCGCGCAGCGCGACTCGATCCTGCGCGATGCCCTGCGCGATCTCCCCGCCGACTGCCGCGCGTTCTGGCACGCGCGCCGCCACTGCGTGCGAAACGGAATGGCGCGACGGGACGGCACTGCCACGTGGTGTCACATGCTCCGCCGATCGGTTCGCGCCTATCGCCGGCTTCCGCCGCCGCTGCGCGCGGGAATGCTCCGCATCAGCCGCGTCCTCGCGCCGCTCTATTTCCCTCGCGAGGAGCGTCAGCACTCGCTCGGATATCGGCAGTTGATGGCGAATCCGGACGAGGTGTTTTCGTCGTTCATCGGGCCGCGGGACGCCGACGACTTTCGGAACCTGATACCCTACGCCGAGTTCCAGTACCTCTCAGCACCGGGGCACGAAGCGGTGGCGCGAAACCTCGACCGCGCCGAACTCCTCGGCGAGCTGCCGCCGCCCGAACCGTGCAACAAGATCTACTTCTCCAACGTCGTCGACTATCTGTCGGCGGAGGACTTCCACGCGCTGCTCGGACGGGCCATCCCGGCCGGTGGCCGACCTTGGCGCGGCTTCCTCAACTCATCGTTCGCCGCGTCGCGGGTCCATCCGCACTTGCAGAGGGCGATCGACGAAGGGATGTTTCGCGTCGATGAGGCGCGGACCGGCCGGCTTCGGGCCATGGACCGCGTGCGGGCGTACCCCGGTCTGACGGTCATCCGCTCCGACGCGTAGATCGTCCGCACGCCGTCGTCGCCGCCGAAACCGTTCACGAATACGGCTGCTGCGCCACGGCAACAAGCGCCGTGCGAAGGAACATGAGCACAGCGAAGCCGATCACGGCAATTGACGCGTCTCCAACATACAATTCCGCCTGAACCTCCGCCGCATCGCAGATGGCAATCAGAACAGTACCACTGCCGACGACAGAGCCGACCCAGCACGCGATAGGAACGGAACTGACCGCTGTGGCCTGCATCGATTTGAACAGAGCGATTCGGAGTCTGCGGGCCGGTGGAACACCTTGAAACGCGAAGAACCACAAAACGACTGCACCAACGAGAATCGCGATCGACCCGTCCGTGATTTGGTTCCTGGAGGAATCGCCATCGCCGAACCCGATAGCCGACTGCTGAATGAAATAGTGCATCCGCTCGAAGAACTGCACCGATTCCGGATCCGTAGCCGCCAGTCGAGTGCCAATGACGGCGGCTAGAAGCGCGATCCAGACGATCGCCTGAAATGCGAGGACCGCGCCGATCCCCGACGCGAACGTCACGAGGACGCAATCCACGATCCCGACGTCCGTCATGCGGAATTCGAAATCGCGAGACTTCAACGGGTGAAGCGCGCTCGGCAGAAGCCGGACGACGATCCTCCAGGCACGGCGCGGTGCACGGATCCAATACACCACGCCCGCATCGCCGGCGCGGCCCGACAAAACATCTGGTGGACAGATCGGGGTTCCGCACTCCGGGCACCGCAGGTCATCAAGCCCGAAGAGGTCATAACCGCATCGGCAGCATCTCGGATGCGTAGAATGATGCAGCAGCATCGCGAGCCTTCTCGTTGATCAGTGCCAACGCATGTCTTTCCAATACCACTGTGATGTGCCGCCCGTGGACAGGTCCATGACAGTAATACTGACCGTGTTATTGGGGCCCCTCGCAACCACGACCCGGTAGCGCGCTTTTGGGTTTGTCGCTCGCGAGCAAGTGAAAACGAAGGGCTTGTTTGGAGGCTTTCCCGGCCGATATTCACCGATGCGTCGTTCGATGAACGTCTGCTCCCCGCAGCGTTCAAGGTTGTCCGCGTCGTGCTGAGTTTGATAAATGTGCCAAGCAGTAATACCCATCACGATTGTGGTGCTGACGATAAGACTGACAGGATCGATTGCTTGTCCGGACGGGTCGATCAGCTGTTGCGGGCTTGATCCAACAAAAGTGTATCTGTTCAGCCCGCCCCGAATCCCGATCGGATCCCTCTGCAAGAACCGGCCGAGTGCCGGGTCGTACCAGCGCTCGCCGACGTGCTGCCAGCCGGCCGAGGGCGGGGCCAGCGTCTCCGGCCCGACCGCCAGCAGACCCGTCTCG
>JAKLKO010000037.1 GCA_023150615.1 Phycisphaerae bacterium | reverse complement strand
ATCGGCGTCCGCGAGCTGATCGTGCAGGGCTATCTCTGCCCGCTCCGCACGAAGGCCGGCATGCTGAAGCCGGACACTGAGAAGCTGCATGTTCGTGGCGGCGAGTACATCGCAGGCGAGGTCGAGGACCTGATGGACGAGGACAACCTCGTCCTGTCGGCCTGCCGCGAGATCATCGAGCACACGAAGGACCGTCGGTCCGTGTTGATCTTCGCGTCGGGCGTGCGGCATGGTCAGCATATCTGCCGCGTCCTGGCCGAGCGCCACAAGATCGAGTGCGGCTTCGTCTGCGGTGAGACGCTCCCGTTCGACCGTGACAGTCTGCTGAAGCGCTTCCGCGAAGGAACGCTGAAGTACCTGTGCAATGTCAACGTCCTGAGCACCGGCTTCGATGCGCCAAACATCGATTGCGTGGCGCTGGTGCGGCCCACGCTTTCCCCAGGTCTCTATTACCAGATGGTCGGTCGGGGCTTTCGGCTGCATCCAGGCAAGACCGACTGCCTGGTGCTGGATTTCGGTGGCAACGTCCTGCGGCATGGCCCGGTCGACCAGTTGCGCGTCACCGGCACCGGCTCCGATGGCACCGGGCCCGCGCCGGCCAAGGAATGCCCGCAATGCCATGAGATCATCTCGGCCGGTTATGCCCAGTGTCCCGCCTGCGGCCACGTCTTTCCGCCACCCGAGCGAAGCACGCATGAAGGCAGAGCGACGAGCGAGGGAATTCTCTCGGGCCAGGTCACGCGGGCCGAGCACGACGTGACCGAGGTCTTCTACGGCGTTCACGTCAAGCGCGATGCGCCGCCCGATGCGCCGCGCAGCATGCGTGTTGATTATCGCATCGGGTTCAACGAGTACGTCAGCGAGTGGATCTGCTTCGAGCACGAGGGCTATGCACGCCAGAAGGCCGTGCAGTGGTGGAGGCAGCGAAGCAATGAGCCGGTGCCGGATAGCGCTGACACAGCGGTCGAGCTGGCGGACGCCGGCGCGCTCACACCGACGCTGGCGATCATGGTGATGCACAAGCCGGGCGAGAAGTTCGACCGCGTCGTCGCATATCGCCTGGGCGACAAGCCGCCGCGACTCGATTCCGAGGAGGGCCTGCCGGCCTATGCCCCGGGCATTGATGAGGACGCGGTTCCGTTTTGAGGAGCACGCCGGGAATGGATGCCGACAACGCGATGCTGCCAGCGGCGCTGTGGTACGCCGACCTCGGCTACGCGGTGTTCCCCTGCGCGCCCGGACGCAAGGCGCCGCTGACCGAGCACGGGCTGCTCGAAGCCACAACGGACGCCGAGCGGATCACCGCGTGGTGGATGCAATATCCCGACGCGAACATCGCGATCCGCACCGACGGCCTCGTCGTGGTCGATGTAGATGGGGAAGGCAATGCCTGGCTGGCGGACGAACCGGCGAAGCTGGCGGAGCTCGATGTAGCCCCGCTGTCGCTCACGCCGCGCGGGGGACGGCACTACATTTTTCGTCAGCCCGAGGGCCGTCTGTGGCGCAACACCGTCGGCCGGCTCGCCGCACGCGTCGATACGCGGGCCAACGGCGGCTACGTGCTCGTGGCGCCTTCGGTCGTGGACGGGAAGCCGTATCGCTGGCAGGAAGAGCGCGAGCTGAGCGTCCCGCCGCACCGGTTGCCCAAGCCGCCGCAGTGGCTGGTCAAGTTGCTCGACACCCAAGCCGCATCGAATTGCATCGTCACCCAGACGGGCGCCGGCAACGGGATTCCCAAGGGGCAGCGCAATGGAACATTGGCCCGCTTGGCCGGCGCGATGCGCCGTGTGGGCATGTCGCAGGGCGAGATCTTCGCCGCGCTCCAGCAGGTCAACGCCGACCGCTGCGCGCCGCCCCTGCCGGCGCCCGAGGTCGAGCGCATCGCGTCGAGCATCGCCCGCTACGAGCCGAACGCCGTCTCCGTCGCGCTCGCCGAGAACCACTGGGCGCAGGACCACGGCTCGCCGGGTCAGCCTCGGCCGCTGAGCGTCCGCGAGTTGATGGCTGCGCATCGGACGCTGCGGGCGCCGGTCATCCAGGGTTTGCTGCGCCGGGGAGAAACGATGAACGTCATCGCGCCGCCAAAGACGGGCAAGAGTTGGCTCGTGCTGGCGCTGGCGATGGCTGTCGCTACGGGCCGCAAATGGCTCGACACGTTTGAGACCATCGCAGGCAACGTTCTGATCATCGACAACGAGCTGCACCGCGAGACGCTGGCCCACCGCATTCCGCAGGTCGCCGAGTGCCTGCGGATTGGCATGAATGAGATCGCCGAGACGATCAGCGTGCAGAGCCTGCGCGGCCAGCTCCGCGACATCTTCTCGCTGGGGAAGTACTTCGAATCCGTCGAGCCGGGCAGGTACGCGCTGGTTGTGCTGGATGCGTTCTACCGCTTCATGCCGCGCGACATGGACGAAAACGACAACGGCACGATGGCGAACATCTACAACCACGTCGATGCCCTGGCCGACCGGCTGGGCTGTTCGTTCGTGCTGATCCACCACGCTACGAAGGGCAATCAATCCGCGAAGGCGGTCACCGATGTGGGCGCCGGCGCCGGCAGCCAGAGCCGGGCAACGGACACGCATCTTGTCCTCCGGCCACATGAAGAACCTGGCGCGGTCGTCCTCGAAGCGGCCGTCCGGTCGTGGCCGCCTGTGGAACCGATGGCGCTGCGCTGGCTGTTCCCACTGTGGAAGACGGCGCCTGAGCTCGACCCGACGATGCTGCGGAGCGAGAAGCCGAAGCGTAGCAAGCCACCGCCCGACGACCCAACCGAAACGCCCGCGTGGAGCGTCGAGCGGTTCGTCGAGGCATTCCTGTCGGACCAGCCCGCGACCAAGGCGCAAATTCGAGAAGCGGCCAAGGACGAGCCGGGCCTGTCCTGGCGGCGGGTCGCTGATTTGCTCGACATCGCGGAGTCGCAGGGGCTGGTCCACCGTTGGCGGGTGGGCAAGGCCCATCGCGTGCTCTACGCGACCGTTCCGCAACCCATGGACGAGGAGGCGTGCGTATGAACACAACCTGGTTTTCGCTCGTGCGCGCAGCGCTCAAGCGCTTCGCCGAAGCGCTCCAGCGAAGTCACGGACCTATTTCGGCGGTTTCGCTCGTGCGCGCGCGCACCCCCCATACCCCCCAGGGGCGTGCGCTCAAGCGACGCCCCCTGGGTCGCTGGAGCGCGCGCGCTCGAGCGAAGCGCTCAAGCGAAACCGGCGGCATGGGTCCTACCTGGCCGAAAACGGCCGCCGAGGCCCGCGGGAACAGCCGCGGTTGGAGAATGGCTTTCTTTTACACGTGGTAGTAATCGAACCCGGAGGCGTAAGGGCATGGCATTGCAAGAGATACAACGTCCAAACGCGACCGCGACGCCGTTGACAACATTGTCCGGTCTGGACCGCCTGCTTGGCATGATGGCCCGCTGGTGGGATGGCGGGAGCCTGGCCCACATCGCCAGGGAATGCGGCGTAAGCCGTCAGCGCGCAGCGGCGCTGCTGGCGACGGTGGGCTGCACCCGTGCCGCACGACACCGCGCCGATCACGATCGCCCGGATTCGGGCCGCCGGGCCTTGGCCGCTCAGGTCGCGCGGGCCCGCGCGGACCTGTTGGACCCGCAGGCCGGACGCCTGACCGTTCGGCAGCGGGCGGCACTGGCCTGGCAGGCATCCGGGCTGGCCTCGGTGGACATTGCACGACGGATGGGGACCACACCGCAGAACGTTCGGAACCTGCAGGTCGCCGCCTGCTGGCGATTGGAACGTCTTTCGCGGCCCAAGCGCCGAAGGGCGGGCAGGCGAACAGTTCCGTGTGAGGAACCCGCACCGATGCAGTGCGCCGACGAGGCCAGCGCGGCGCTGGATTGGAATGACCTCATGCCCAGCCTCGACCAGTTCGGAACAAATGAGAGCGGCGCGGCCGAGGAGGCAAGGTGAAGGCCGACACCTGGAAGCGCGGCGTCGCCCCGTCGGCAACTTTGGGGCGGCCACGGGACGCACCCCGTTGGGCCGTGGGCCACGGACGCGGCCCCGCGTACCGGAACTACGACGTCGCCGCCCCGTTGGCCCCGGGCGGCGTTCCTGCGCGTTGGGGGCCAACCCGCGGGCCACGGATGGTCCGGTTCGACGTTGACACGGAGGTCAAACCATGAAGATCGAGTTGCGGCCGCTGGCCGCGATCAAACCGTACGAGAAGAACCCGCGCATCAACGACGCGGCCGTCGATGCCGTGGCCGAGTCGATTCGGCGCTTCGGGTTTCGCCAACCCATTGTCGTCGATGCCGACGGCGTCATCGTCTGCGGCCATACCCGATACCGAGCGGCGCAGAAGCTGGGCCTTGTCGAGGTGCCGGTGCATGTCGCTACGGACCTGACACCGGAACAGATCCGTGCGTACCGCATCGCGGACAACAAAACCGCCGAGCTGGCGGAGTGGAACCTTGAGCTGCTGCCGATCGAGCTCGGCGAGTTGAAAGACGCTGGCATCGACTGGTCGCTGTTGGGCTTCGACAGCGATGAACTCGCCAAGCTGCTCGACCCCGGCGTGAACCAGGGACTCGTCGATCCGGACGAAATACCGGAGCCGCCCGACGAGGCGATCACGCAACCCGGTGACCTGTGGATTCTCGGAGACCATCGGCTGCTGTGCGGCGACAGTGCGTCGGCAGCGGACGTTGATCTGCTGATCGCAGCCGACCCGGCGAAGACCCTTGAATTGCCCGCCGGATCGAGCGTCAAACCGAAGCTGTTGCCGATCCATCTCGTCAACACCGATCCGCCGTACAACGTCAAGGTCGAGCCGCGCAGCAACAACGCCATCGCTGCGGGGCTTTCGTCGTTTGGCGACCACGGTCTGATGCACCACCAATCGTTCGACCTGCATCGGTTGGAGAAGAAACGCGGTCGCTCGAAGTATCACGGCATGGACGTCGCGACCGGCGCGCAGAGCGGAATCGCCATGCATAAGAAGCTCCGCCCCAAGGACCGGCCGCTGGCAAACGATTTCGTTTCGGATGCAGAGTTCGACAAGCTGCTCCATGCCTGGTTCGGCAACCTCGCTCGCGTACTTTCGCCCGGGCGCGGCTTCTACATCTGGGGCGGCTACGCCAATTGCGGCAACTACCCGCCGGTGCTGAAGGCGTGCGAGCTTTACTTCTCGCAGGCGATCATCTGGGTGAAGGAGCACCCGGTCCTCACCCGCAAAGACTTCATGGGCAACCACGAGTGGTGCTTCTACGGTTGGCGCGAGGGCGCGGCGCACGTCTATCTCGGCCCCAACAACGCGACGGATGTCTGGAGCGTCAAGAAGATCAACCCGAACGCGATGATCCATTTGACCGAGAAGCCGGTCGAGCTGGCGGTTCGCGCCATGCAGTATTCCTCGCGCGCGGGCGAGAACGTGCTGGACCTCTTCGGCGGCAGCGGCAGCACGCTGATCGCGGCGGAGCAGACAGGGCGGCGGGCGTTTTTGATGGAACTCGACCCGCTGTATTGCGATGTGATCTGCCAGCGCTGGGAGAAGTTCACGGGCCGGAAGGCGGAGCAGATTTCGGGCCGGAGCAACGCCCCCGTCGTCGCGGAGGCGTTGGTGGAGGGTTCGTGATGTGCGTTACACGGACGATGAGTCGGTCGGCCCACCGTCAGGCGCGGGCGCGCCCGGGCGATAGACCGTACGGCAGCGCTGGCATTCGACGCGCTCGTCGTCGAGCCAGACCAGTTCGTCCGACTCCCGCTCGCCGCAGTTCGGACAGGCGTCCTCCTGGGCGACGGGATCGACCGGACTTTCGTCGTGGTTGCAGTTCATCGCGCGTCCTCCTCGCCGCCGGTCGATGCGTCGCACGTGGCCGGGCGGCTCTGCACGATGGTCAACTGGAACTCTGCGCCGTCGCGGGTCTCGATGACCAGGCCCTTGTCGCGCGTAAGCATGCTGACGTCGTCGTAGGTCGCGATCTGCCGGATGCCCTCGACGTGCTCGGCCAGCTCGGCGGCCGGGTCGTCGGCGTCGTCGCGGGCGAACATCACCGCCTCGAGCAGGTCGCGGAGTTGATCCTGGAGTTGCCGGGCGTTCATGGGCTACTTCCCCTTCCCGGCGAACTCAAACTGACCCCGGTCGACCTTGCGGAACCGCGACTCGCCGCCCTTGTCGCGCTCCTCACGCATCATTGCGGCGTACAACGTCGCGTGCGGGGTCGCGCCCGCGGGACTCTTCCACAGGTTCTGCTCGGCCATCGCGGCGATCAGTTCCTGGGCCCGCATCGGTTTGCCGGCCTTGGCCAGAACCTGCGCGGCGGCGTCCAGGGCGCTGACGCGCTTCGGCTTGTTCGCCGTAGTCGCCTTCGCCTTCGGGCCGGCAGCCTTCTTACCGCCCTTGGCCTTCGCCGCGGCGGGCGGGGCCTTGGTCTGCTTCTTGGTGGACTGTTTCTTCGCGGACTTCTTCTTGGACATCGCATTCTCCTCTACAGGGGTTTGGGGTTCCTCGGACGGGCGACACGCGTCGCCCGCGCTCTCACTGACTTCGCTGGGCTGATCCTCTTCGCAGTGCCGGTCCCAGCACGCCTGGCACATGGGCCGCTCGAGGTACGTCATCACGGGCGTACCCCTGCACCGCGGCGTCGCGCAGCGCGACGGGTCGTAGCGCGGCCCGTCATCGTCGGCCGACTCGGCCTGAGCCGCTTCCGCGCGTGCCCGCCGCTGTTCGTAGGGCACGATGCTCGGCGGCGCGGCCGCGAGGCGCTCGTCGATGTCCTGCGGCGGCAGATCGTTCTGGACGACCGCCGGCTCGGCTGCAACCGGCCCGGCTGTCCTATCGGATGTAATCTCGCGCCGCAGGCGCTGGGCGCTTTTGATGCGAACCTTGCGGTGGGTCAGAAGGTTCGTGCCCTCCCAACCTCCGAAGCGGCTCTCCGCATCGATGCGCACCCGCGCGAGCTGGCCCGACACCTTGGCCACGTAGGCGCGGCCAATCTGCACCTGATCTTTCTTCATGCAGTTCTCCTCTTCACAAGGACCTCGTTCGGCCGCGTCCACGCGACGCGGCGATCTTGCTCAGTTCACCGGGACGGTCACGATCCGGTGCGTGCCGTCCGGCATCTCGTGGTCATGCAGATACGCGAACTCGACGCCGGCGGCGGCCAGACGGTCGGCGTCGTCCTGCGAGACGACCTTCGGGCCGTCGAGCAGAATCGCCACGCCCTTGCCGCTGGCCTCGGTCCATTGAATGGCCTCGTGGGCCGTCTCGAAGTCAATTGCCTGGTACTCGATGGTCATGGTCGTTGCTCCTCATTCGCCAAAGATGTGTTCGGCCAACCCGGCGGCCATCAGGCCGACGATCTTGGCGGCGACCGGCGTGGCCGGTTCGATGTCCGCCCCGCGATCCCAGTTGTAAACCGTTGCCCGGTCCTCGATTCGCTGAAGCCAGAGCTTGGAGATGCGGCTGTGATCGATCTCGTAGGCGGCATTCTCGGCGTGCTCGGGGAAAACCAGGGCCTCGAATCGGTGCCCGGCCATCGCGCCCGTCACCCAGGCCCCGCCCGTCGAGAGATGGCGGCGATGGACCTTGTTGATCTTCAGCGTGTCCAGCAGGTCGCCGGCGTCGATGTCGTTGTTCGTCGTCATGGCGTTTTTTCCTTTCGATCAGTCGTTGGTGGGCAGGATGATGTCCGCGACATCCCAAATCTCGCGGCCGTCGCTGGTCAGGACGACGTAAGACGTCGCCTTCGTGCGGCTGCGGTTCTGCGTGCAGACCTCGACGACCCGCCCTGGTTCGCCGTCGAGCGTGGAGACGACCAGCGTTCCCGCGGGCAGGTTTCTCAGGTCCATCGTTTCGTTCGTTCGCGTCATGTCGTTATCCTTCGCGTTAGGTACGCCCATCGCGTACACCCACATGAGGGCAAGTTCCGCGAACGGGATCAAGCGAATCTGGCCGGAATTCCGGCCGGAATTCGCAGGCCCTCTTCTGGTTTCTTACGCCGAAAGTGGCGCTGTCTGGCACACGGACTGCCTGTTGGCGGCAGCCCGCACGCAAGGTGTGTGCCTGTCTCGGCAGCCCGGCTGCCCGCAGCCGTAGGGAGGGCGGCATGATGGCAGCAGATGTCCTTACCCAACCTAACAAGCCGACCCTGAATCCCACGGCGCTGCCCGTGGCCGACGCGGCGCGCTTGCTCAGCGCTGCGGGTGGAACGCGCGTAACTGCGGAGATGATTCAGGCAGACGTCGACGCCGGCGCGCCGACGAACGCGGACGGCACGATCAACCTGATCCCGTATGCCGCGTGGCTCGTGCGGGAGATGTCCGGCCGTGACGATTGACCCGCGCAGACTGCGACCGACGCAGCTTATGCAGCTGCTCAATTCGACGCCGATGGGCGAAGTCATCGGCGAGCGGCAGCTGCACCGTCATCGCACGCGCGCCGGCCTGCGGATCACGTCGACCGCCGACCCGCGCAACATCGACCTGCTGCGCTACGTTGCGTGGCTCGTGAGCGAGCGCCACAAGCCCAGGCCCGAGCCCGAGGGACTGACCGGCTACGAGGCCCACAAGGAGCGGGTGCGGCAGCGCAACATCGAGCTGTCGCTATCCGGCCGCGACATCGGCGAAATGCCGGCGGTCGTGAATGCGGAGCGCAAAGCGCGGGCGGCGCGCGACTTCCGCTTCTTTTGCGAGCAGTACTTCCCGCAGACGTTTCACTTGGCGTGGTCTGCCGACCACCTGAAGGTCGTCGCCAAGATCGAACAGGCCGTGCTCGAGGGCGGGCTGTTCGCAATGGCCATGCCGCGCGGCAGCGGCAAGACTTCGCTGTGCGAGACGGCATGCCTGTGGGCGCTGGTCTACGGACATCGCGAGTTCGTCGCGCTGATCGGCAGCGACGAAGAGCACGCCGCGAACATGCTCGACTCGATCAAGGCGGAATTGGAGAACAATGACCTGCTGCTCGAGGACTTTCCCGAGGTGGTCTTCCCGATCCGGGCGCTGGAAGGCATTCACCAACGCGCTGGCGGTCAGCTCTACCAGGGCAAGCAGACGCACATCGGCTGGACGGCGCGCGAGATCGTGCTGCCCACGATCCCCGGCTCGAAGGCCTCCGGCGCCATCATCCGCGTGGCCGGCATCACCGGGCGCATCCGCGGCATGAAGCACAAGCGCGTCGACGGATCATCCATACGAC
Organism: Phycisphaerae bacterium; assembly: GCA_023150615.1. Taxonomy (GTDB): domain Bacteria; phylum Planctomycetota; class Phycisphaerae; order UBA1845; family UTPLA1; genus JAKLKO01. The sequence goes on along the minus strand of JAKLKO010000037.1, from coordinate 3,663 downwards.
CGTCGCTCGTGCTGATTGACGACCCGCAGACGGATGAATCGGCGCGGTCACCGTCGCAATGCGTCACGCGGGAGCGTATCCTGGCCGGCGCAATCCTCGGCCTGGCCGGCCCCGGGCGCAAGATCGCCGGGTTGATGACGCTAACCGTCGTGCGCCCTGACGATCTGGCCGACCGCATCCTCGACCGCGACAAGCATCCGCAATGGCAAGGCGAGCGGACCAAGATGGTCTATGGGTTCCCGACGAACGAGGCACTGTGGGCGAGGTACGCCGAGTTGTGGCGCGAGGGCATGCGCGCCGATCGCGGCATCGCCGATGCGACGGAGTTCTACCGCGTCAACCGCGAGGCGATGGACGAGGGCGCGGATGTCGCTTGGCCCCAGCGGCACCATCCTGACGAGCTGTCGGCGATCCAACACGCGGTGAACCTGAAACTGGATCGCGGCGAGGCCGCGTTCTGGGCCGAATACCAGAACGAGCCGCTGCCGGAGGAACAGGTCGATGACGATCTGCTGACCGCCGATCAGATCGCCGAGAAGTTGAACGGGCTAAAGCGCGGCGAGGTGCCGCTGGGCGCGACGGCGCTGACCATGTTCATCGACGTACAGGGTAAGGCGCTGTTCTGGCTTGTGGCTGCGTGGGAGGACGATTTCACCGGCTACGTGATCGACTACGGCACGGAGCCGCAGCAGCCGGAGTCGTACTTCACGCTGCGTGACATCCGCCGTACGCTGGCCAGCACGGCAACTCGCGCCGGGCTGGAAGGTGCGATCCACGCCGGGCTGGAGCGCGTCACCGATTCGCTGCTTGCCCGCGAGTGGCGGCGCGACGATGGCGCAATGGTGCGGATCGACCGCTGCCTGATCGACGCCAACTGGGGCAGCTCGTCGGATGTCGTTTACCAGTTCTGCCGTCAGTCGAAATTCGCCAACGTCGTGATGCCGTCGCACGGCCGCTACGTCGGGGCGTCATCGATCCCATTCTCGGAATATCGGCGCAAACGCGGCGACCGCGTAGGCTTGAACTGGCGCATCCCCGTCGTCACTGGCAAGCGGGCCACGCGGCACGTCGTATTCGACACGAACTACTGGAAGTCGTTCGTCCACGCCCGGCTCGCGGTTCCGATGGGCGATCCCGGCTGCCTCTCCCTGTTCGGCCGCAAGCCCGAACAACACCGCCTGTTCGCCGACCACCTGACCAGCGAGTATCGCGTGAAGACCGAAGGACGTGGCCGCACAGTGGACGAATGGAAGCTCCGCGTCGAGGGCCTCGACAACCACTGGCTCGACTGCGTGGTCGGGTGCGCCGTCGCGGCGTCGATCCAGGGGGCCGTTCTCTTCGGCACCGACGCGAAGCCAGCGTCGCGCCCGAGGATCAAGCTGTCCGCATTGCAGGGGGCGCGGCGATGAACATCCGGATTTCAAAGCCCGCCGAAAAGTTGGAGGAACAGCGCGGGCTCGTATGCCCCGGGTGCGGCTGCGCCCACTTTCGAGTGCTTTACACGCGCGCGGCGTGGGGCGGCCGCATCATCCGGAGGCGTGAATGTCGCCACTGTGGCCGCCGGATCACCACGTATGAACGGTCTACCGGATGAAATCGCGCCGCCTTCGGGGATGAGCATCGGGAGGTCGCCCCGCTGCTCGCCTGTCTTAAAATGCTGTGGATCAACGAGTTATGGAGTTCTCGGGTTTTCGCTTTTTTCGCCTTGACATTGCACCTAGCTCTAAGGCGTACATTATGAGTGGCATGAAAACGATGGCCCCGAACAACGGAGTTCTGACCATCGGCCAGGCGGCCGAGGCGGCCGGCGTGGCCGCGACGACGCTGCGCTACTACGAGCGCGAGGGCCTGCTTCGGCCCTCGTCCCGGTCGCACGCGCGGTATCGCCTTTACGACGCCGAGGCCGTGGAGCGGCTGCGTTTCATCCGCGCCGCGCAGGCCGTCGGGTTCACGCTCGACGACATCCGCCTGCTGCTCGACCTCGACGCCGACGACCCGCGCGTCTGCCGATCAGAAGTTCAGCGCCTGCTCGAGCGGCGCCTTGCCGAGGTGAAGCAGAAGATGAAAGACCTCAAGCGCGTCCAGGCCGTGTTGGGGCGCAGCCTGGACCGGTGCCGGGCCTCACAGGGAGCGTGCCCGGTGCTCAAAGACCTCAGCCCCGGGAAGCGAAAAGGAGAACATGATGCGCAGAGCCTCAATCCTCGCGATTGCCGCGTCCAGCGTGGCGCTTCTGACGGTCGCCGCCTTCGGCGCGATGCGATGGGCCGCGACGTCGACCGATCGGCCGGACTGTCCGGGCAAGATCGTCTGTCCACTGACCGGCGAGCTGGTCTGCCGCGACAAGTGCCCGACCGTTGACCCCAACCGGCCGGATTGTCCTGGGCGGATCGAATGTCCGCAGACGGGCGAACTGATCTGCGTCGACAGATGCCCGCTCGGCGCAACGGCCAAGAGCCAGCCGAAGAGCGGTTGCGGCGCGTGCTGCGATAAGAAAAAGTGAGTCGTGGTAACCCGCCCCAACACATGAACGGCGGCGAGCGTAATGAAAGTCCAACTTCTCTACTTTCCCGGCTGTCCGAACGTCGATGCTGCGCGGGGCGCGCTAACGCGCGCCCTGCACGCGGCCGGGCTTCTACTGCAGTTCGACGAGATCGACGTCAGCGCGCAGGACACGCCGGCGCCGCTGCGAGTGTGGGGCTCGCCCACCATCCTCATCGACGGCGTGGATGTTGGTGGCGCCACCGAGCCCACGGGATTGACGTGCCGCCTTTACTCACGGGACTGCTGTTCCTCTTCGGCCGGCGCCCCCACGGAGGCGATGGTCCGCAAGGCGCTGGAGCACGCTTGTCCGGCCCGACGCGGCTGGCTGCGGGCGCTTGCCGCGCTGCCCGCCGCGGTGTTGCCACTGCTGCCGAGCGTCACCTGCCCGCTCTGTCTGCCGGCCTACGCAGCCGTGCTCTCCTCGCTTGGATTGGGGTTCGTCTTGAACAACCGAGTGCAGCGGCCTCTCATTCTGCTGTTCCTCGCCGTGGCCGTCGTGAGCGCGGCGTGGTCGGCCCGCAGGAGCCGCGTTCACGGCGCGCTGGTCGTTGTGGTGCTCGCGTCAGTCGCGGTCATCATCGGACGCATCATCTGGAACATACCGTGGCTCATGTTCGCCGGGATTCTCGGCCTTGTTGCCGGGTCCGTGTGGCACCTCGCGCTGAGCTCGAGACTGCGGCGACTCAGCCAACCGCGAGCCCAAGCCGCCGGTCGCCTGTAGGACAACGTCAGGGCCGCCGCTTTCGTTGGACCCGGCGGCAGACGCCGCAATTCCCTCGCCCCGACTTCTGCATATGTAACGATCTTTCCTCCTCGACCGGATTGCCGTTGCAATGGCGGTATCGACGGCGTAAGTGCCCCATAGACAACCAGGCCGGGTCTTCCCGGAGGCGAGCGGCTGGCGGCTGATCACCGCGGGCTCTCGCGCGAGCAAACAGGCCGCATGGGGCCATACCCCCGCGCGGCAAAGCAACGTGATGCCCCGATAGCCTTGGCCTACCCCGTCAAGTTCCACATATGGAATGATTCTTGCCGTTTCCGAAGCTTTCCGGCATTTCGCGGTGCGCGGGGCTCGCCGCGGCATAGGTAACCAGTGTGAGGACACTGTTGCCAGCGCGCGAT
>JAKLKO010000036.1 GCA_023150615.1 Phycisphaerae bacterium | reverse complement strand
CCCGGCCGTTGGCCTTCAGACGCTCGCGGAACGTCCACAGCGTCTTCTCGCTCACGTGCGCCGCCGCCGGCTCGATGCCCAGGGCGTACTGCCACTGCAGGTTGTACTCGAGCTGCTCCGCCACCTCGGCGTCCGTCAGGTCATGCCAGTCCCGCAAGAGATGCAGCCCCACCAGCAACCGAATCGAGGTGTTCGGCCGCCCGCTGTCGGCCGCAAACGCGTCACGGAACACCTCCTCGTCGATGAGCGGCAGCACCCGCGTTCGAAACGGCTCCGCCCACGACTTCGCCAGCCGCGCCGCCTTGTCCTTCGGAATCAGGAACTGCGCTTCGAACAGGGAGGTCTGCGGGCTCGTTGGTCGGAACATCCGCGGACGATCTCACGCCGTGTCGCGTGCGTCCATACGCGCGTGCGCGCGCGAGGTTTTTACGAGGGACTCAAAATTGCCGCGCGACCAATTGCTCCGGACGCTGCACAGGCGCGGGACCTTTGAGTTTCGGTTCTTCGTGCCGCTGAATTGGCGATGTCGCACATCCGACGGCAAGTAGGATCGAGATCGCTATCTGACGAGTCGCCATGTGGAATCTCCCACGGGAAGGTCCGTGAGTTCTTCGGCCTTGTCAAGCAAGATTCCCGACCGGAAAGGTGAGTGACGCTCCGGAACCCGCCCACGGGCTGAGGTAGTCGAACACTGGCGCTCAGCCGCGAGGTCGCCGACGCGCAGCGGCGGCGGCCTCGTCGGCTGCAGCGGCAAGTTCTACCCGACCGTTCGCAGCGCACATCCTGCCCCTTCCTCTGCGCACCAGCGCTTCGTTCGACGACGCCCGAGCGACTGAACGTCGTTATGCGGCAATCATCCCCCTACGCGGGCCGCTAGACTGCAACTCGGACAAGAACCGGCAAGTGGTCTGATATCGACCGATTCGGTGTCAAGTCAGGCTTGAGTAGGCTCCCAAGTTTCGAAGTCGTGACGATCTTTGGGGGCTCGGTTGGAATCGCTATTGGAAGTGAAACCAGCGTCTGGTCGAAGACCGACCAGCCCCCGTGCTGCCTGTGGTAGTAGGTTCCGTGGGGCGGGCGGACATGTCCGAAGATCTTCCATGCGTAGTTATACAACGGAAACGCAAATTGGAAGACACTGCTTGGGGCCACCGGGTGTTCGCACCAGTAGCCGTAGATCTCGGAGTTCTTCGTCACAACTTCGCGCTCATATGGAGGGCAATTGAGATCTCCCGTGAGAATTTCGTGGCAGAGATGCAAGCCCGCGCCAACTCGGTCGCGCCTCCGGTCTTGGAGTGCCCGTGACACCAGGGTTAGGTGCTCAATCGTCTCGGCAATGCCACCCAGCGCTTGCGAACGAGCGTGGACATTCCATACATCGACGGAGACTGTGCTCGCCGAGTGAATCAGGGGTGTCAGCAGTAGCCGTGAGCGAGCGCTCACATGCTCGGTGCCGTCAAGAACCCACGTCGCAGGGGAACGAAACCCAGTTACGAGAACAACGTCCTTGAGGTACGGAGTTGTCGCAAACCTGACTTCATACTGTGCAGTCTCCAGCGCTTTCAGTGCGCTAGGCGGAGCCTCCTGCAGCGCCACGATGCTCGGAGACTCCGCCTCGCAGATGGCAAGAAGATTCTCGACCTTGGCTTTGATGGCAGTCGCCGCGTCAGTCGCCGTGAGATCGGGGTCGGGCGCACCATCCATGTTCCACTGCAGAAGTGTTTCCACGAGGGGGATGTCTGTCGCTAGACGGCGCGGGAGGATAGTTCAGATGCGACGATGAGCATCTGTTCCACTTTCCCCTTGATTGATCCGGATTCAGTAATTGCAGACGCAGCCGCTTGGTAGGAGAGATCGTCACCGATGCTGATATCGTCATCGTCGAGCCCAGTTAGCCGAATCATGTCGTTCTCCACGGTTACGAAAAACAGATTTGTTGCTGCTTGTGGAAATTCGCGGGGCGCTATCTTCACGACGAACCTTGGCGTGTTTGGCGCCGCTGGGCTGGCTGAAGGGACAATTCGGCAGTGAAGAAGGTGCATCGTCGCGACCTCCAACTCGTCCAATAGAACCCGCAGGCGTCCAGCGAAACCATCCGAAGGAAAGGTCGGTACTCCAAAGGCCGGCCACCGAGCCTGTTGTGGTGATTCCGGTACTTCGACCCTCCAGCCATACCCCCAGTTAGCAACTTCAGTCGGCTCGACGTTCCTTACAAACGGCAAGCTCGACTCCGGGTCTCCGAAATATCGAGCCGGGAATCGAATGGGAACTGTCGTGGGGGGCACCATGCCGACGAGACAGAACACAATCTCATCGAAAAGGCGCGCCATGACATGCCGATGCCCATGCACCCGGTCAAGCGCCTCGCTGAACGCTTCAGGATCGCTGTTCGCAAGCTCCTGGTCGAGCCACTCTGCCGAAAATAGCTCGGAGAGGCTCCAGGTCAGTGACTCCCTGGCGTCATCTGTTAGTGACCGTCCATTCGTCTCAAGGTACCGGGCGATTTGTTCCGAGTGCCACCTTGCCAGCCACCGAAAGACTTCCTCATCTGGCTGCGTCGCAGCTGTCGAGGCCGCGTCGCCCAGCAGTGGCGGTCTCAGTGCCGTTGCTAGTCGCGAAATGAGAACCAGCGAAGTGCCCAGTTTCGCAAACATCGAATTGACGTACCCATGAGACGATGCATCAAGGTACGTAGCCAAGCAGCGCAGTAGTCGTGAGGCCGACGGTTGCGCAAGGCCCCGTCTTTCTTCCTCCGTTGCAGCATCAAGGATTCCAACCAAGCGAGAGAAGAGTTCTTGATGCCAAACTGGTGGCAATCCGATGTGGAATGGGCTCCCCCGAGTCCCCTGGCGCTCGCCTACCGCGTGGGAGAATGAGTGGCAGCTTATAACGGCACCGCGGATGTCAAGGGCGAAGAACCAGTGGGCGACAAGGTCAATCCCTGTGGCATACTCAATTGCGGTTACACGATTCAGTAGCTGTTCATCGGTCACAGAGCCGGGCCACAGGGCCACTGTTGGCACGTACCGGCGTGAACCACTTGCCGCAATCTGCGGGAACACCATGTAGACGTCTGGATCTCCCGGCAGGAAGTAGTGAGAACTAAAGGACCAGCCGCGCGAAATCGTCAACGTCGGTTGAATGGCCGGCGTGTTCGCTACCGGACCTGCGACAAGTAGTAGGATTTCCGGCTCTTGACTCAGGTAATGAATTGTCCATCGGTGGGAGCGAAGAGTAACCCTGGAGCGCCACTTCGCGCTTGTGCCGGCACTGCGGGTGAGGCTGAATGGAGCGGCGTCTCTTAGTTCGACGCGAACGCCGGACTTCGAAAGCAATGTGATGTTGTGGAGGGACCGTGCGGCAAGGCTGTTGTCTGGCCAGTCCTCGACTTGGCTCGTGAGCATCACCTCCAACGCGCCATTGATGGCTTGAATACCGGCGACGATGAAGGTAGCGGGGATCCCGTCGCCAGCAATGGTCGAGAATTCTTGAGGAATGACAAGCGAGGGAAGTCTCGACTGTTCGAGGTCTCCAAGAACCTGAGCGATAGGCTGGGGATCGTTCACGATGTTCGGTGGCTCCGCGTAACTCTGCAGTGGCAGTCTCGCACGAGAGCGGACGCTGCGCAACGCCGCGGCGTGGATTCTGAACCGGGTGGAGTTGCGAAGTGCGAAGGCCGGGCGTGGGACGTCCGGGCGTTAGTAGAACACTGGCGTTCAGCCGCGAGGCCGCCGCCGCGCAGCGGCGGCGGCCTCGTCGGCTGCAACGGCGAGTTCGACCGTCCGACCCGCCGCGAGCGTGAAGCCACTACCCTGTCTTTCGCTCCTGGCGCCGACCTGCGGTACTCAGCCACCCGATAGCAAGCATAACCATGAACGCCGCTCCGAACGGCGCGCTCCGCGCCCCCGTCGCGTTACAGGCCGGCGCGCCCCCTGCAACCGTCTCCGGCAGATCCTCGGGGTCGGCCGGCCGCGAGCCGACGAGAGAGAGGCACACGCGTGCGATGTCCAACGGTTCATCGAGGCGTGAGCGAAGCTCCACGATCTCCGGGAAGCCCCCCGGAACGGCGACCGTGGCTCGCACCCTCTGAATCGGCGAGCAGGTTTCACCCCGCGGGCATGCCGGCGAGGTCCTATCCGAGAAGGATCGCCATCCCATCCCCTCGATCAGGAAGTCCACGCCCCGCGGCGCGGGGAGCGATCCACCTGCGGCGCTCAGCTCGAGGTGGATCTCGCCGCGAGACGGTCTGCCCGGCAGCGCCCTCGGCACCTCGAACCACACAGCACGACGTTCCCCCGGTGCGACGGGGTCGCCGACCGGTACGCAGTGGTCTACGGTCCACGTCACCGTGGATTCGACGGCGTTGGACTCCTCCTCACTCCGTGCGGCCAGCACCGAGCCCGCGGAGCAGAAGATGCCAGCCAGACAGCCAGCCAGGAGACCGGCCGACCTCACGGGCGCCTCCCGGAATCACGCCGCGATTTCCGCGCTGACCGGGAGCAGCTGAGAAGGCACAGGAACACCGCGGCTGAGAACGGCGCTGCGCCCAGGGACGAGCCCGCTCCCGCGACCACCATGCAGCCGCTCTCGCCCGCTTCCGCGCGCATAGGCACACTTGGTAGCTGATGTCGGGCCGAATCTGCGCCTCCGGCATCCTTGTCGTCGGGCGGTACGCCGCCACCCTCCGGCGGTTCTCTGCCCGCATCGACGACCGGCGGGTCCGCGCGCACGATCGCGTCCGCGGCGGCAGGCCGCTCGCCCGAGAGAGTCAGCGAAAGGCAAACCCGACGTGCCGCCATCGGCGCGCCTTGCCGCTGCGCGAGCCGGACGTGGACAAGCCTGCGCCACTCGTCAGCGATTGGGGTAGGAAAGTAGCCGACCGCAGCCAGGACCTGACGGCCGCAGTCGCCTTCCCAACACACATCCTCGAAGTGATCGAACGCCAGCCAGACGCCGTCGCCGAGCTCGAAGGCCAGCTCGTCTTGCGTCACGGTCGCGCTTGATGTGTCGAGAATCACAGACACGGAACCGCCAGTCGGCACCTCCCGGGGATGAACGTCGGAGAAGTCGGCGGTAGACTCCCGGGGCGTATCGGGGGTGCCGAGCGAGTCCCACATGACGTCGTCACAAACCTGCATCGTCCGCGAGCCGGACACGCTGGCGTCACGCGTCGCGAATGCGGACCCCGTGGTTCCCAGGAGGATCGAGGCTATGAGTGTCAGACGCATCGTCTACTCCTGCTTCGTGAAAAACATATAGACCTTGTCGAAGGATCTGTAATGTCCGATGACCGGAGAACTATTGAGGAACTCAGTATCGCTGATCCAGACGTTGCGTCCACCGCCGACCGCGAGGCTGCGATTCGTGTAGTTTGCTAGGGTTGAAGTCCCGTGCAGCGCGCGAGCAGCATGATCCGGAAGCGGCTCATCGCCATTCCGGTCATAGCTCGCAGCGAAGACGGTCTCGTCGTTCAAGCCGGCTGCCCGCCCGGTTGTGACGCCCCAGGAGCGCGTGGTGAAGTCGTTGTTGACGCCGACGATCGCGGCCGCGCCAAAGTTCAGCTTGTTCGGATCGCCCGGATCGGGCTGAACCGAGCGCCATAGTGGGCGGAAGTCGTTCCAGTCCTGATAGGCCACACTGCACGGCCAGGTCGTCGCGGTCCCCAGGCAGGTGAACGCCACGCCTCCGAACGTCATGATTGGCTGACCCTGGAATGTAGCCGCGTACAGCGGCCCCCACGTTGCACCGTGGTCGCTCGACGCTTGGTAGTAGATTCGATACTGAGTGCCACAGTTGCAGAATGACCCCGGGGCGTCGTTGGTATAGAGGCGGTACAGCCGGTTCACGGACGGCAGATAAGCTAACGCAGGTGTCTGCGAAGTGTAGACACTGGAGATCGGAGAGTTCCACCAGTTGACCGTCGAACCGCCCTGGGTCTTCGATGTCCGGATCTGGTTGAAGTGATTGTGCCAGGCGATGACATATTCCTGATTCGTCGCCGCCAGCGCCGGACCACTCACGGCCGGATGACCATCAGAGGACATGGCGTGGATGAGCTGCACGCCCCATCCACCATTGAATCGATAGGCCGACAGGCCGTTGATGTCGTTCAGATCGGACGCATGTGTGCCATCGGTCACGCGCGCAAAGAACACCTGGTTCCCCCCGGTGCTCTGTAGCGCGCCAACGGTCTCCAGCGTATTCACTCCGTATTGGCCCGTCCCGCTGGCCCAGACCAGCGGATTGCCGGAGTCGACGGCGTTCTTGGCACGGATTGGATCGGATCGGATTCCATAGATCAGCCCCATGTCGACGATATCGACCCACTGGATCGAGTGCAGATTCAGGTTGTGCGAGTCGTGCCAGCCCGCGCCTCCACTCATCATGACAGAGAAGAACGGTCCGTTCGCGGGATAGTGATCAAGTCCCAACGCATGTCCGACTTCATGCAATACGTAGGAATACAAAGACTGATTCGCGTCGGCCTCCGTGAACAGATCCTTCTGCAGGTTCCAGTCCGGACAGTTTGAACCCGATCGGTTGTGCAGAACGACATCGGCGTTCGTGATCTCGAAGTTCGGCGCCCCCGTGCAATACGGGCTAGCTTGACCACCGCAGCTCGATGAGCTGTTGCAGCAGTAACTGGCGCTACATGTCACGCTCGGGTCGCAGATGGAGATTACGTTGAGCTCGTCGTTGTGCCATCCGACCTTGGCGGTTGTCCCGTTGGAGAGGAGCACCCGGATGTTGGCTTCGCTCTTGTGCGTCCACTCCTCAAGCGCCGCGGTCAGCTCCCGCCGGACCATGGCCTCGGTCCAGCCGAGGCCGCGCGCCTGGCTATAGGACATGAAGCTGTTGATGTTCGGCGTGAAGATGATCGTCCGGTCGGCTCCGGTCGTGTGGCCGTTCTTGCAGTTGGCGTAAATTGCGGACTCCGCCGGTTGCGCCGTGGCCAACAGGACCACCAACCAGAGCGACCAGATGGGGGGTTCGATTCGTTTCATTGCTCTCCCCGTGCTGAGGACATGCGTGCAAGTACTATGACGAAGCCTACCCAGAAATTTTGCAATGTCAGGCACCTACAAGAGCTTGCAAAGGTTCCGTTGCTGGCGACTCACGGAATCGTAGTCCCCTGGCCGCAGGAGATCAAACCTGAAACGCTTGTCCGCGCGCAAATTCTTGCTTTTCAGTCGGACGTCGACGACCAAACGATAACGAAGCCGCTTGGTCGAACACCCCCGCTCAGTCGCGAGGCCGGCGCCGCATCGGCGCCGGCCTCGTCGGCTGCAGCGGGGAGTTAGGCATGCCAAGTGCTTCTCACGAGCTGCACCATCGACGATCACCGTACTCCAAAGCGCAAAACCTCAAGCGGAAGATAATGCTCCTTGTCGTTCTCCTGCATTTCTGCGCTTAGTCTCAGAATGCCGCTCGTCCACGGGAAACAATCAGGAGCGAACTTGAGCAGTGAACCCACGTTTGACAGAATACCCTCCACTCGCGGCCTCAAGTCTGGTGGAAACACAAGTTTCAGTTGCCGCAGGCGCTGCAAGTCGAAATCGAGTGTTGCGAAATACTGTTGACCGTCGACCGTGACAGCTCCATTGATGCAGTACGTCGTCTCCGTAACTCGAGCCACGGTCGGAACCCCAATCTTCAGAAACACCAGCTCCACATCACGGGTGACGCCCATCTTGAGAAGGTGGATTCCAAAATCTTTCAGGTAGGATTCGGTTGACGCATGCACTGTTTCTACTGACAGGGAACGCCACACCGCATCCCAATGCTCTCTCAAGTCAGGAAGTGAGAACCGAATCCGTGGCACTCTGCCCATGTCGCCGACATTGAATGCCGCAAACTCACGGCCGTTGCAGACAGCATACCAGCCTACCCTGACGTCGCGATGGCAAGCGTAGCTATAAGCCTGCGCCTCGTGCTTTGGATCCGCAACATTCTCACGCGGTGACTTGGCATCCAGGATCCACGCCGGTCGATCGTCTGCGTAGAGGAGGTAGTCAGGAACCAGCGAGATTCGGTGCTCTGTTGTTCCGAGCGCGACGAATGGGTGTTCCAGCCTCTTGCTTCGTACAATTCTATTCGGAGACGTGGCTCGGTAGCCCAGCATCCAAAGCAGCCGAGTCACTATCTCCTCGCGAACGGAATCTTCGTGAAAGTCCGGGTCGTCCAATACCCGCCAGTCAAATCCGTCGAATGGTGAGTCGAGCAATCTAGCGTGGACTACAGGCTTGCTTGAGTCTGGTTTTGGTGTCATGGCTGGCGTGTCGAACTGATACAGTCAGTTTCTGCTGGAGTTTGGAAACTCGCCACGGACAGCAGCCATCAGGTTCCTCAGTCCATCATCCAGGAATTCATTCTTCTCAGAGTCGTACGTTAGCACGAAGGCCCTATGGCCAATCGGTCGTTCTGCTGCAAAGTGCCTCCAATCCCTTGTGTTAGGCAGGACGAGGACCCCCAGCGAGCCCTTGCCCCATTGCGTGAGCATCCGACGAATCTGTGCAAACGCGCTTTGAATCTCCGTCATGCTCCTAATGTTCACCTTGGCCTCAACAAGTAGCGCCGGACATCCTTCGGATAGCGGCTCCAAGACACAGTCGATCTCAAGCGACTTGATACGGTAGTTGAACTTCGGCTTGTACTCTGGGAAATCACGAAGCAGCCTCATGACAGCCAGGCGTTCAAATTCTTGACTGCGGGTCACTGGGTCGTGGGCCCGGACCGATGAAACCCCGGCGAAATTCGACTCCTCGCGGATGCGCGGGGTAGAGCGCCTCGAATACGAAATCGCGAGTTGCTGCGCTCGCTGTATGCACGAAGTTCCGACCTGCCGGAGGAGATATCCAAGCTCTGCATGCCCCTCGGCATCGTGCTCGATTGCTCGCAGTTCATCTATTCTGCTCTGCAATTCTCGCAGGTAGTGCTGAGAGTCACTGCCACGTAGCCTCTCAATGGCTGCATCAATTTTTTCATCAAGTTGGCGCTTTGAAAAATCCGTCGAACGGCGAAATTCCGCTGGATCATGATCCGCGAGCGCCCGCAGCCCTACAAGGGCAAATGCATCGATTACATCTGGGTTCATGGGACCATTACCTGAATTTCGGCGGGAATGAGATCGCGAACCTGATACTCGTCTGGAAACTGCCCCAGGCTGATGAGGCGAGATACGTGAATGTTCAGTAGATTTAGCTTCCAGAGCTGGGGGCGGAATGCGAGGACAGGTGCAGCAGCAATTTCAGCGAAGATTGACGCCTTGTCAACGGGGGGAAGATTTGAGCCGGCGATCCAGTTAGTCATTCGCTGCTTTAGCTGGTCAACCCTGCTATGGTTGTGGTCATTTGTGTGTATGATTCTGTCCAGTTCCTGAAAAAGAACGAGCGGGTTCGACGAATGACCGTTGAGTTGCGGATTGATCGTGGTCGCGAACCAAGCCCGATAGACACTCGCAAAATACCGATCTGCGATGTCGATCGACAACCATGGCTGGCAGCTATAGCCGTTAGTCTTGCCGAGGTGTTTCGCAATTGTGGACATCGAGAATGTCTTACTCCTGTCAACATCTTACCCCCTCCAGTAGCAGGACCGGACGGTTGGGTCAAGTGGGACAAACTCGATTGCGAGGCGGGGGCAACGACGACTTCCAGGCTCGCCTAGCCTAACGTTCGGGTTCAGCTGGCGGCGCGGGTTTGCCGCATGACGGCGGCGGCGTAGCCGCCGTGGTCGTGCGACAGTGCAAACCCGTGCCGCTCAGCTGCAACCCGTTGTTGGGCAGCCTGGTCTGGGGTGCGCCGAAAAAGGGCTTGACCCTGGAGTGCGGTGCAGGGTGCAAGCTGTACCCATGGAGTCGAAACCCCAGTTCCTGATGATCGGCCAAGTCGCACGAAGAGCGCACGTGAGGGTCGAGACCGTGCGGTTTTATGAGCGCACGGGTCTGGTCGCGAAACCGGCGCGGACGGCTTCTGGGTATCGGCAGTACCCGGCAGAGGTCGTGCGCGAGGTCCGGTTCATTCAGGCGGCGCAAGGCCTCGGGTTCAGCTTGAAGGAGATTCGCGAGCTCATCTCGCTCCGTGTCACCAAAGGACGCGGGTGTGCCGGCGTGAGGCGGCGGGCTGCGGCGAAGCTCTCGGATGTTGAGGCGAAGCTAGGAGAATTGCATCGAATTCGCGATGCACTGGCGGAACTCGTTGCAGCATGTCGGGATACCGAGTCGAGCACCTCGTGCGCGCTTCTCGACGCTCTCGACGAAGAAGGTGAACACGATGAAGACCGTTGAACTGCTGTTCTCGCCAGATTGCCCAAACGTTCCTGCTGCGCGGGTCGAGCTGCGAAGAGCGATGGAACAGGCTGGGCTTCGCCAGGGATGGAAGGAGTTTGACGTGACTTCCGCTGAGGCACCGAAGCGTGTACGCGGATTCGGGTCACCGACGATTCTCGTAGACGGCAAGGACGTCTGTGGCGTGATGCCGTCGGAGGGAGCGACGTCATGTCGTGTGTATCTTGGAAGCGCGGTGCGCGGCGTGCCAGCTTTGGGTACGATCGTCAGGGCACTGACTGACGGCACCGCACGGGCATCGTGCCGAGGAACGGTCGGTCGGTCGTTGGCAGTTGTGCCCGGGGTGCTGCTCGCAATGTTGCCAGTTCTCGGCTGCCCGGCGTGCTGGCCGGCGTATGCGGGGTTGCTCTCTTCTCTTGGACTTTCGTTCTTGATGGATGCGGCGTGGCTGTTGCCGGTGACGACCGTCGGGCTCGTGCTGGCTCTGTTTGCGCTCGGCTTCCGCGCACGTCGGCGCCGCGGATTCGGACCGCTGGTGCTCGGTGTCTTGGCCTCGGCGGCAATTCTAATTGGCAGATTCGCTGTCGGCGTCGACGAGGTTGTCTACGCCGGAGCTACGGCGCTTGTTGGCGCGTCCATTTGGAACGTCTGGCCGATCCGACGGCAACCCGAGAGCGCGGATACCTGCGGCTGCGTCCGCGGACGGGGCGCGGCGATTGGCGGATAGTTGCGCGGGATGGGCTCTGCGGTCGTTGCCTGCCCAACGCTGGCGCTCAGTCGCGAGGTGGCCGACGCGCAGCGGCGGCCGCCCCGTCGGCTGCAGCGCCATGTTCGGCATAGTGGGCCGTGCGAGACGACCGCGGGGACTCGTGGCCTACTGGAAACCGATTGCGACTTCTGCCCGTCCGCATCCCCATACCACGCCGCCCGCTTCGATGTCGTCTCGACTTACCGAGCCATAGCAGCCGTCCATCCACTCTTCGCCAGCCGCCTCGTCGTAGTCGATCAGGTCGACTTCGAGCCGTTCCAATAGGTCAGCTATCGCTACGTCACGCCGAACGAGCGTATTCCACCTGGGCGAGTAGCCTTCAACGGGATTAGTGGAGCCAGATCTTCCACCGACCGTAACCTTCATGTAGACCTCGGGTGCGCAATCACCGAGCCGATCCCAGCATCCGCCACTGTGGTCCGTGTCGGGTACTCGAGCTTCAATTGCTGCAACATCGACAGTGCGAGATGTATCGAACGCGCAGTCTCCTCTTCTACAGGACTCAAGCGAACCGCAACTCATACAATCTGCTCCACCTGAACCACAGGCGTCATTCGTGTTGCCACGCTTGCATGAGTTGCCTACCCAGCACCCGTCGCAATGCGGCGGAGTCTCGGCTGGCGATGGTGGCGGCGCCGGATCGTCACCGCCGGGCTCCCAGCCGATTTCTGCGTCTTCACCGGTGGCACAAGCGTCGGCCAACACCGAGAACTCCCACGACCATGCACTACCGTAGTGAATTCCTCGGGCGGTGAAGCTCCGTTCCGGCTGTGTCGCGGCGAGAACCCAAAGGTCCTGACGAGTGAAGTTCTCCTTGGTCCGAAAAAGGTAGTCGTCCCCGTCAAAGAGCTTTCCGAGTTCAATCAGCACACCTGCGACTTTGGCAGCGAACACAATTGCCGCCTTGAATTGGCCTGGCGGAAGCAGCTTGGAGGCACGCATGACGAGGTCGAGGACCTCTTGGAACTGCTCGTACTCACTTTCGTCGTCCATCTCCCAACAGTCGTATTCGACCATGAGCGATGAACCGGGATCTCTGGGACCCCCGCGCCCGAAGAATGTCCCGTCAGAGTAGTAGTGAGTCGCCCCAGGCCCCAGCGGTGGGGAAACGTCCGTCTGGCTCAACTCCATGTCGCCGTTGCCGTCGGTTGCTCGAACGATGCAATAGACGCGGTCGTCGACGAAGTTGTCGTCGCGCTGGTGGACTGTAACGCTTCCCAGAGCCATTTGCAGGCGCATTTCCCCGCACCCGCTAGTTTCGAGTCCCTGCCAGGTCCTTTCGATTCCAGGCGGGTCGGCGTTGGGCAGTGTGGAGTTCCAGGGAATCTCTGCCAGCTCTCGCCAGCCGTCGAACTGCGCGTCGAGAACCCCGATAATCTTTCGGGCGCCATCGTTGGATGCGGGGAGTTCTCGGAGGCGCGCGTCAACTTCGGGACTTCCCGTCGGAGTGCGCAGCAGCCAGTGTGCAAGCAGTATGAGCTCGGGAGCACGAGAAGCGATCCGAGAGGCGAGTCCTTCGCGAATCGTTTGCACTGAAACTGGGTCCAGCTCCAGCGAGGGTGCTCTGACAGAAAGGCCGAAGGTTGCGCTGTCCCCGCCGCACATGGGCGCGTCGCATATCACTGGGTGCTCTGGGATTATCGGTGGTCCGAATACAGAGCCGTCCTGGGTGGCCCCGGAGTCCTCACCATTGCTTGTAGAGCCGCAGGCGGCAAAGACCACGAATGCGACAAACAGGCTTGGTACAACTGGCTTCACGACATCCTCCCTTGAGCCGGTCATCCACCATAGCCCGCGCCGGCGGACGAATCAACGAGAGCGTAGGCTGCGCTGAGCCCCAGGCTCGGACCATATCCGGGGTAGCATCACGATCAGTCCTCGACCGTCGCTGACTGCAGCTCTCGCTTGCTCTTGGCCTCAGTTGCTGCGATAAGCGTATTGCGCTCGATCTGCATCTGCAGGAGTAGTGTTTGCGCTTGAGCACGCAGCGAGAACGCACGAGATTGGCCCCCAAAGTAGCCGATCAGCAACCCGAGAAGCAGGCCAATGCCCGAACGCACTGATGAGTCGCCAAGGTCCTTCGGAAACGAAAACTGGCCAATGCCGGTTCCGACGAATGCGCCAAGAAGCATCGCCAACGCCACAATCGCGCTAGCTTGGCGGTAGAGGTCATTTACAACCTTCTGCAGGATGCCCTCGTCGTACGTCACATTTGCCATATGCAGCTCCTCGAAGATACGGAGTCGATAATCTGATGGCTGGCTGGTCGTATCACGCTGGACAAACCTACGCAACCGGATTCCGAGGGCTTCGCGACCCTGTCG
>JAKLKO010000035.1 GCA_023150615.1 Phycisphaerae bacterium | reverse complement strand
GCGGGGCGCTGCCATGATATGGACGGTCCATCAACAAGCGGCCCGGCGCCTGCCCTTCCAGCCGGCCGTGATGGACAACGGAGCCGCTGTGAGTGTGCCGGCGGCTTCTTTCTTCTACACGGACAGCGACGTCGTCGGCGCGGACGCGGCGCGACGTGCCGGAACGGCTGCTCCCTCGACTGACGATCGCGCCGCGCTGCGCGCTGTCGGTTCGATTCCTGATCGTGCGCGGTGAACTGCGGACCTACAAGATCCACCTCGGCAGCGGCAACAGCCTGATGGAGCCCAACGATCAGTACCTTTGCATCGTTCCCGCAGTCGGGGCTGCCCGCAGTGCGGCGAAGTGAATCTTTCTGCCGTTCGAAGGAGACGAACGCCTCGCGGTCATCCTGAGCAAGCCGCTCATGCTCGCCGCCGATGCGCGGATCAAGGACGCGTCGATCACGAGACAGATCAGACCCAAACACCTTTCGCCGTCGGCGGGCAGGTACCGCCTATTCGACCACTTCCGCAAAGTGCATCGACACCACCTTCCCCGCGAAGCCCATCAGGTTCTTCGCCGCCGCCTTGCCCTCCGCCGATGCCATCGCCGCGCTCAGCGACGCCATGTCCTGGAAGTACAGCTCGGCGATCAGATGAAACGGCGACTCCCCCATCGGCGAGCCCGTCACCCTCGCCACCTCGCACCGCACCAGTCCCGGCATCTTCATCGCCAGCGGCACGTGCGTCTCGAAATACTGCCGGTCAAAATCCGCCGCGTCCTCGGGCTTCTTGTACAACGCCACCAGCTTCACCATCGCACCAATCTCCCGTTGCTTGGCTTTCGAATGCAATATGCCCACCGGCGCGGCCCGCCTCAACCGCGCTCCAGCAACCGCACCAAAACCTCGCGCGGAAACACGTTCTGAACCGTCTTGCCCGCCGCGATCTTCCGCGAGCCGTGGAATGCATCCACGTCGCAGACCAGCCGCCGATCGCTCACCTCCTCGGCCGTCGCGATCACGCGCACCGTCCGCCCCACCCTCACCGGCGCAATGTGATCAATCGTGACGTGGCTGCCGACGCCCTCCTCCTCCTCCTCGAGAAAGTCGATCAGCAGCTTTCGGCTCGCCAGCTCCATGAAGTGCACCAGCGTCCACGTCGAACACACCTGGTGCACCGCCACGTCGTCGAAGATCGGTCGCATCGATCCATCCACGACGAAGTCGATCTCCGCCGAAACCCCCGGCATCAGTCCCGCCTTCACGCGACAGCCCTCGCCGCCCGGACGCCGATCGCGGCCGGTCGCGGACCCGTTTTACCCCGCCTCCGAGCAGCCCCGCAACCCGCCCGCAGGCGCGCCGCATCGCTCGCCTTCCCTCTCGCTAGAACTGGAAATAGATGAACTGCTTCACCGGCCGCATCAGCATCAGGATCAGAAAGATCATGGCCGACACGGCCAGCCCCTTGATCGGCCAGACGATCGGCCGCAGAACCGGCGCGTGCTCGCGCGGCCGCTGCACGATGTACATCGTCACCATGCCGAGCACCAGCAGGGCCGCCGTGAGGTAGGCATAGCCCGGCAGCGCGCGGTGGCTGAGGTTGTACGCCAGCGGATTGACGATCTTCGAGAACATCACGAGTGAATCCGAGAGATTCTGGCAGCGGAACGGAATCCAGCTCGCCATCGTCACGCACAACATCAGCGCCCACGCCGCGATCGGGGCGCGCTTCGGCAGGTTCCGCAGGACTCCGAGCCGGCGGTACAGGTAGATCGCAACCGCGTGATACAGCCCCCAAAGGGCGAACGTCCATCCCGCCCCGTGCCACAATCCCATGATGAACCACGTCAGAAACAGGGCCCGCGTCCGCGCCGCCTGGTGATCGCTGCCGATCTCCGCCGCCGCCACGGCGATACCGCCCGTGCTGTCGGTGCGAAACCTCTCCCCGCACAGCGGCAGATACAGATAGTCGCGTATCCACGCCGACAGCGAGATGTGCCAGCGCGTCCACAGCTCCTTCGGCGACAGCGCCATGTACGGCCAGTTGAAGTTGTCGGGGAAGTACAACCCGATCATCATTGCGGAGCCGATCCCGATGTCCGAGTAGCCGGCGAAGTCGCAGTAGATCTGGAAGCCGAACAGAAAATTGGCCACCCACACGTCGAAAGCCGACATGCCGGTCAGGTTGCCGTTGAACGCCGCATCGACCATCGGCGAGATGCCGTCCGCCAGCACGATCTTCTTGAACAGGCCGCAGACGACGAGGAATAGTCCCGACGCCATCGCGTCCAGCGAGGGCCGGCGCTCCTCGACCAGTTGCGGTATCACCTCGCCCACGCGCAGGATCGGCCCGGCGATGAGCTGCGGCCAGAACGTGACGTACGTGAGAAACGTCAGGAAGCTGTTCACCGGCTTGAAGACGCGGCGGTAGATGTCGATCGTGTAACTGATCGTCTGAAACGTGTAGAACGAAATCCCCAGCGGCAGAATGATGTCGATCCCCATCTCGCGGAGGCTGCGCCACTGGAACCCGAACAGTCCGCCGACCATCCGCACGTTGTCATGGATGAAGTAGGTGTACTTAAACCCGACCAGCAGGCCGAGATTGAGAGTCAGATCGAGAATCAGCCAGAACTTCCGCCACCCGGGACGGTCCGTCCCCGCGATCCGCCGTGAGCAGACGTAGTCGAGCCACGCCGAGAAGAGCATGATGAACAGGAATTGCCACTTCCACATCGCATAGAACAGCAGGCTCCAGCCGCACAGCACCCACATGCGAAAGCGGTGCGGCACGAGCCAGTGCATTGGCACGGCCAGGATCAGAAACAGCACGTAGCCCCAACTGTTGAATAGCATCAGAAGCCGTGCTCCGACAGATACCGGTCCATCGCCGCCCCCAGCAGGCGATGCCCCTCGACGCGGAAGTGAAACACGTCCGGCCGCCCTTCGTTCGTCAGCCCCCAGTATTCGGCCGGCACGATCGACTCGAAGTCGGCGAACAGCAGTCCGTCGCGCTCACAGCGCTCGCGAAGCTGCGCGAAAAACGCGTCGTACGCCGCCCGGTCGTAGTAAAACGGATCCTCCCCCGGTCGATGCGGCGGTCGATAGACGACCAAGGTCGTTCCGTCCGCCCGCGCCAGCGCAACCAGCGAATCGAAGGCCCGCAGGTTCCACGCCTGCCGGTCCGGCGGAATCGGCTCGGCGCGACGCTTCATGAAGCCGCCCATCACGGTCGCAAGCTGCGACATGACCGCAACCTGTGCCGCCGCCGCGAGCTTGCCGCGATGCCGATACGCCGGCCACCCGCCCTCCAATGATCGGATCAGCGCGTTCTCGAGTTCCTCCTGGGGTGTGCCCTCGGTTGCGGTGCGCCGGATCGGCGCCTTCGTCGCTTGCGGCCGGCGCGCCGCGCCGATGGCCGCGATCAGGTCCTCGACCCCCGCGCCTCCGACCTGAACCACGTCCGGCGGAATCCGCGGCAACCGCCGAAGCACGCCGTCCTGAACGCCGGGCTCGCGCAAATCGTCGTACGTCATGCCAACTAGCAATGCGTCCGGCCGCGCGCCGGCCAGTCGCGCCGACAGATAGAACCCGAGCAAGTCATGCAGATTCGCGTTCGCCGTCGACATCTGGACGTACGCGAGCCGCGCGCCGCGCGTCCGCGCCGCCTCGCTCGCATACACGACGGCCAGTTCGTCCCCCCCTTCATACCGGTTGATCGCGTGCAGTTGTGACGCCCCCAGCCACAGCGCGACCTTGCGATTCGACAGCCGAAAATAGCGCACCGCGTCGGTCACGTCGCCCGTGATCTCGCGGTTCTCCCATGTCCCCGACCGCGACACCGTATTCAGCCCCAGCCCCGCCTCGCCCGGGTTGTAGTTCGAGTAGCGCGATGCCTCGACCGAGAACGCCACCGCGCCGAGCACGACCCCCGCCACGACGCACGTGCAGCGTCGCGCGCCCCCCGATCGCGCCGGCGATGAACCCGTCATGACGCTGAACCCGCGATCGCGTCCGATTTCCGCGATCTCTTGCTGGGATGATCCGGTCCCGACACGGCGCAGCCAAACGCCGCAATTGGTGAATCGTACCGGGCGCGAACGGCCGATTACAAGTATCCGTCGGGTCCGCTCAGCATCTGAAGACCGCCCCCGATTCCGTACGGCCGTCAGCTCGCGACACCCTCCGGCTCGCGGAACAGCCCGATGCTCGCCGTGTGACCGTGGATGAAGTTCCGCCCGCCGACCGGCCCAAGCTCCCCGGCGGCGAAGAACCCCGCCACCGGCACCGACCCCAACACGGCCTGCACCACGTTCAGATCGTGACTCGGCTCGCTGAACATTCGCCGGCCACGACCGTTGCACGTGAACAGCAGCGCCCCGGCCACCGGCCGCGCCGCCTGCGACATGAGCAGCGCCTTGAGATCCTCGTCCGCCGTCTTCGCATCGCGAACGTGGAACTGCACCGTGCGCCCGATGCGGACCTGGTCCGCCACGGCCAGCGCGCCGCTCCGCTGATCCGCACCGAGCAGGTTGCGCACGAGGAAGTCGCCGCGTGAAAACGTCTCGCGGTACTCGTTGATCGCCTGCCCGACGAAGATGCCCTGCCGCATCAGCCGCCGCTCATCCTCGTTCGCCTGCGCAAACACCTCGTTCAGCATCGCCATCGCCGGCTTGCCTCCGAGCTGCCGAAGGATATTCTGCTCCGCCGCCGTGATGACGAACGGCCGGCCGATCGGCCGGCATCCCTGCGACACGATCGTATCGACCTGTATCCGGCCGCTCAGCACCGCGATCACCGCGCCCTCGCGGTAGGCGTTGTCATTGTGAATCAGCACCGACTGCCGCGCCGCCTCCACGCCGCTCGTCATGCCCCCGATCACCGGCGACTCCGGAAATCGCTCGTTCACCGCGCCCAGAAACGCCGTCACCGGGAAGCTGAACGGATCCGCCAGCACGATCAGCGCCGGCCGGCTCGCCGGATCGGCCTCGATGCCGCCGACGATCTCCGGCGGCACGTCCGGATCGTCCGACTCGCGCAGTTCGATGTGCGTCGTCTGGATCGACACGTCCGGCAGGTGCGCCAGCCAGAGCGCCATCGCCGGCTCGCCTTCCACCTCGCGCTCCGTCCCCACGACGCTTTCGGCCGTGCAGCCGATGAACTCGCGCACGTTCGTCAGCCGCCGCAGCGCATCGGCGGCCGACTCCAGCTCATCCTCGAAGTGATTCGTCGCGAACAGGACGCCAAGGTCCGACGGCGAACCGCCGAGCTTCTCGACGCAGCGGCTCGCCAGTTGCTCGACCACGAGCGACGACCGTCCGGATGCCACCACCGATGCCGCGATTCTCATGGGTCCACGGGCCTTTCCGATCCATTCTAGTCTACGGATTCCGTTGACGTGTCGCCAGCCGCCGGATTACAATCCCGCAGGAGTGATCAACCCATACACGCATCCGACGCACGCCCGTTGAACGAAACCGAACGTAATTCCAATACGGTCCAACGCGAACGCGCTACGCTGGTCGGCCTCTTGCTTCCCGAACAGGATCGCGGCGGCTCCTTTTACGATCCGCTCGCCGAACTCGCCGCCCTCGCCGACGCCGCCGGCGCCATCGTCGTCGACCGCGTCGTGCAACGCCGCCCGCGCATCTGCCCGGCCACGTACATCGGCCGCGGAAAGGCCGACGAGCTCGCCCGCCGCGTCGCCGACAAGCAGTCCGACGTCGTCATCTTCGACAACGACCTCTCGCCGTCGCAGATTCGCGAGCTCGAGCGCCTCACCGAACGCAAGGTCATCGACCGCACCGAGCTGATCCTCGACATCTTCGCCTCCCGCGCGCGGACCCGCGCAGCGCGGCTCCAGGTCGAACTGGCCCAGCTCGAATACACCGCCCCGCGACTCCGCGGCATGTGGTCCCACCTCGAACGCATCGCCGGCGCCGGCGGCGGCACGGCGGCCGGCGCGGTCGGCGGCATCGGCACGCGCGGTCCCGGCGAGCGACAGATCGAGATCGACCGCCGCATCGTGCAGAAGCGCACCACGTTCCTACGCCAGCAGATCCGCCAGCTCGACGAGCGCAAGCTCCGCGAAGTCCGCAGTCGAAGCGACTACCCCACCGTCGGGCTGGTCGGCTACACCAACGCCGGAAAGAGCACGCTCATGAACGCCCTCACCGGCGCGGGAACCCTCGTCGAGGACAAGCTCTTCGCCACCCTCGACACCAAGACCCGCCGCTGGAACCTCGGCGATGGACAGATCGCTCTGCTCTCAGACACCGTCGGATTCGTCCGCGACCTGCCGCACCAGCTCGTCGCCAGCTTCCGCGCCACGCTCGAAGAGGCCATTCACGCCGACGTCCTGCTGCACGTCGTCGACGCCGCCTCGCCCGACGCCGAGGCCCAGATACGCGCCGTCGACGCCGTCCTTGCCGAGCTCGGCTGCGCCGACTCGCCCACCATCCTCGTCTTCAACAAGATCGACGCCGTCCGGGACGGCGCTGACCTGCCCGTCCTCCGCGCCAAGCATCCCGACGCCGTGGAGATCTCCGCACGCACCGGCCTCGGCATCGACCGACTGACGCTCGCCGTCACCGCGCGACTCCGCGGCCGCTACGTCCACGTCCGCGCCGAGGCCGACGCCACCAACGGGAAACTCCTCGCCTACGTCAACCGCCACGGCCAGGTCATCGACCGGGAGTACGTGGACGGCACCGTCGTCCTGCGGCTCCGACTCCCGCCGGCCGAGATTCCGAGAATCCGCGAGCTCGGGGCACGTGTCGCCGAGTAGGCCCAGCCCGGAAGCTCGCGACCGTCGGCCCGGCCGATCCACGCCGCGCGTTCCGGTCGGATAACTCAAGCCCCCCTTCCATTCACCCGAACGAGGGGAAAAGGCGCGCCCCACCGTCGCGTCGTACCGCGCCGGCACCCGACGCCTCATGACAGGCTTTCCATGCGCTACGCCATTCCGATCAACGAGTCGCAGACGCGGAGGACCCTCGACGAGGCCATCCGCTCGGGAGCACAAATCCTCGTCGAACCGACGGCCGGCCCGAACCAGAGCCTGCTCGGAATCCTCGAAGCCGATGAGAACAACGCGCTGACGATCGCGCTCACCGGTCCCGGCCACCGCTGGCTGCCCGAGCTGATCGGACGACACTGCAATGTCCAGATGTGGCTGCACGACCGGTACGTCTTCAACGCGCCGGTTCTCGATGCCCACCATACGCCGCGCGGCGCCATCCTGACGATCGAAAAGCCGCGGACGCTCCAGGTTGTGCAGCGCCGCCGCTTCTGGCGAACCAAGCTCGCCCGCTCCAGCGGCGTCATCCTCCGCGTCGGTAGCGACTGCAACGGCGCAAACGTCCGCGCGACCCTCCTCAATATCAGCCGCGACGGTCTCGCTTGCCTCGTCGCTCCGGCCGCCGCAAGTTCGTTGCGACCCGGAACGAAGCTCATCGCCTCCTTCGAGCTTCCAGACGGACCGCGCCCCTTCCGCTTCCCGGCGACGATCTGCAATCAATCCACCACCAGCGACAACGGCTGCATCCTCGGCATGCAGTTCGACTGCGACGAGGCCGACACGGAGACGACCGCCATGCAGGACGACCTCCGTGATTTCCTCTACCGCCCGCAACCAGCGATGGCCCCGCACGGAGACTGACATGAAACCTCCGACGAGTGTGCTCGACGATGCTCAGAAACGCGCCCTCGACGCCCTCGTGCAGCGCCGCGAGGCCGTCTCCGTCTGCGTTCGCCGCGATGAACAGTACTACCTGCTTCAGTCCTACGCCCTCGCCATCGACGCCGCGCGGAGAACGCTGACGCTGTCCTATCCCGACGCCTTCGCGCAAGCCGCGCCGCTCGAACTCGCGATCGGCGAATCCCTCGGCATCACGTTTCGGCGCGGTCACAAAAAGTACATCTTCTCCAGCCTCGTCGCCGGCCGCGGTACTACCTCCGACGGCGGCCCCTGCATTCACGTGGAATTGCCCGCGGAGATGCGCGAGTTTCAGCGCCGCGCCTTCCAGCGCGCCGCCGTCCCGCCGGATCGACCGCTCGAAATCCGAATCTGGATCGCGCGCCCCGCCGGCGAGTCGTCGCCGCGGCCCGAGCTGCTCGCCATCGCCCGCGCCCGCAACCTCTCGGCCGGCGGCGTACAGGTGACCGTCTCGTCCGGCGTCGGACAGACCATCCGCATCGGCGACTTCGTCGCGCTCGAGGCCGCCTGGGGCGACGAGGGCATGCGATCGATCGACGGCGTGATCCGCCACGTCCAGCGGATCGACGACGCCACCGTCGGCCTCGGCATTCAGTTCATCGGGTTGGAACTGACGGCCGCCGGCCGCGAGACGCTTCAGCTCATCAGCGAGCAGGTCGCGCGCTTCCGCCATCCGACCCGCGCCCGGACACGCGCGCACCAGCGCGCATCGAATTCCCCCGCCGCGCATCCACGTCGCAACTGACCGCGCGCTTGAAACGCGGCGCGCCATCGGCGCAAAAAAACGGAGGACCCGAGCTCGCCGTTACTCGGATCCTCCAATCCAGGCTGTCCCGCCGAATAGCGGGAGACCCACAGCCTCGATGCTGTTATCGACCGCCTTCGTGACCGCCTTGAACCTCGCGACTCGGACCGATATTCACCCCGCAGACGCTGCGCCGCACCGGCAAGCCTCGCGCGTCCGCGTCGCGCAGTCGCCCCGAACAGGCGCCCTTTGACGCCTCCTTCCACCGCAGGGATACTCCCGCGCCATGCTCGCCCGGCGACGCGACATCGCACCGTGCGCCCGATGGCGCCGCGACTGGCGCACGCTTCCGCTCCTCCTGCTCGCCGTCGGATGCGAGGAAAAACCCACCCTGCCTCCCGACCTGCAACAGGCCGATGCAGCGCCCGACGTCCGCCGCGTCGCGCGATTCCGCGGCAGCGAGACGATCACCGCCGCCGGCGTCGTGCTCGAAATCGAATCTGCGCCCGGCGCCCCGACGATGTTCACGCTCCGCTCCTCGTCGTCCCCGCGCGCTCACGCCGTCTTCCTTACCTGGAACGCAACGCTCCGGCCCGAGGACAAACTCACCGGGCGACGCATGGAGATCTCCGGCGCGGGCAGCCGCTGGATCGGTCCGGCCACCGGACTGCGCTCCGATGATTGGCGCTACCAGGTCGAATCCGCCACCGTCGTCATCGACACGCTGGAAGGCGACGAAGCGCGCGGCCGCATCGAAGGGGCCTTCTGGCGATTCCCCCGCCTCGAACCGACATCGAAGCCGCCCACGGCCGAGACGCTCTCGGGACAATTCATCGCCCGCGTCATTCGTCGCTGATCCCGCGCGAATCCCCCGCGCCGCCGCCGACGCTTGCCCGTGCGCCGTACGCCAGTATCATCCGACGCCATGCATCCGATGCGTCGCCTCCTGCTGATCGCCGTCGCTCTCGCCGGGCTGGCCGGCTGCGGCGAGGAGACCGCGCGCGTCGGCGACCGCGTGATCCCGCCGCCCGGCGGGTCGCTGGTCGACGTCATGACCGAGGGCGACCTGGACCGCATCGCCTCCGCCCTCGCCGCCGCCCTGCGCCGCTCCGAAGCATCCGTCTCCGCCGCACGGCCCATGCGCATCGCGCCGCCCGAGTGGCGCAACGCCACCGACCTGCCCGTCGATCGGCCCGCCGGGTTCATCGACGCACTGACCGGCATGGTCAACGACCGCGTCGGCGCCAACCTGCAGTTCCTCCGGCGACCGTGGATCGACGACGACGCCACCGTCGAAGAGATCGCGGCGCAGTCCGACTATCGCAGCAGACTCACCCTCCTGCCCGACAAGCAGCGCGGCACCGCCCGGCTCCGTCTGCGGCTCGAACTCACCGCCCCCGATTCCTCCGGCCCGGCCTTTCTGCACGAGGAAGTCTTCGCCGCCGATCCGACCCTGCTCGCCCGCGCCCGACAGGCCGACCGCAAGCGCGAAACGCGCCTCGAAGAGGCCCGCATCGAACGCCCGACTCGCGAGGTCGCCGAGACCGCCGAGGTCCGATTCACCCGCGACAAGCTTGCCGAACGCATCCGGGTCTCGCGCTCGTCGGCGCGGAAGCGCCCGCACGGCCGGCTGGAGTTTGAGTCTCGGCTGACGCTCCGCGCCGGCCGGCAGCGCGTCGCGGTGCAGGTCTTCTTCTACGATGCCGAAGGCTACCAGGTCGAGGTGTCGCGCCCGTTGATCCGCGAGCTGCGCGGCGGGCGGCCATCGGCACTGAAGATCGTCTCGCAACTGCCCGCCGAACGCTGCGTTGTGCTGATCGACGCGGACTGATCGCCCACGCGATCCGTCAGCCGCTCACGAGATACGCCACCGCTTCGTCCGCGTCCCCGTCCATCACGACGCGCATCATCCGGCCGCCCGTCGCCGACGGCACGTGAATCACGCGGACGACATCCTCCATCTCGCGGTGCTGCGGCAGCAGGTCGACGAGCTGATTCGGCCCCCGCTCGAGCAGTTCCACGTTCCAGTGCACGCCGCGCTCGTCGGGATAGAGCGGCAGGTAGTGAATTCGCGCCTCGACCAGGTCCTGAAAGAAGTGTGTGCCGAACGAGACCTCCGGCACGTAACCGTCTCGCTCCCGCGCGACCTCGATCAGCAGCCGCGCATGGCAGATGTCCGCGTACGTCACCGGCACGCCGAGCAGGATGTCGTTGCTCCCCCAGCGGCCCGGACCGATCAGCACGAACGTGCGGTCCGCCAGCCGGTCGTTGATCGCGCCGATGGCGCGTCCCACCGACACGCGGGCCTCGCGCGTCCGCAGCCCTTCGTACGCTTCGCTCCGCACCAGCACCACGTACTCCACGTCGTCCACCACGCCCGACCGCACGTAGCGCTTCGCCGTGAACACGATCTGATCCGCCGGAATCTCCGTCGGAATCGGCACCTTGATCCGCTGCTGCGCCAGCTCGGTCTGCACGCGGCACTGCAACATGTACAATCGCTCGCCGTCGTGCGCAAACTCCACGTCGACCGGATGCTCGTACGCGTCCTCCAGTCGCCGCAGCATCTCCCGCATCATCTGCGGAAAATCCGACTCGCGCAGCAACTTGTCGAACGTCACGTACATCTCCCGCGGCATCGCGTGAAACACGCGACCCGCCGGCGGATACAACGCGTCGTCCCGCGCAATCGACACGATCTGGTCCAGCATCGGGATCGGATGATCGCCCGCCAGCAGCGTGTCGATCGGCACCGACTCGAAGCGATTCGCCGCCAGGTTGATCGCGTCCACCGTCCGCTGGCTGTTCCGCATGATCTCGCGCACCGACGACTCCGGCCGCAGCGTCGGCTCCGTCAGCGCCACCATCCGCGGATACTCGTTGCCGACGCGCTCGACCGCCCGCGTGCCGAGGCCCATCACGAGTCGCACCAACCCGTCCTCCCGGCGGATTCGCGGCGACCAGCGATACTCGTTTCGCGAGAACGCCACACCCGCGAACGCCGGCAGGAGGTAGTTGCCCACCGTCGTCCCCACGACCTTCTGGATCAGCACGCCGACGTCTTCCGGGTAGTCCATCAGGTTGTTCGCCCGCCGATACAGCAGCGGATCAGGCCCCAGCGCCGATGCGTACACCTCGGCGATCGCCCGCAGCAGTTCCTTCAGCCGCTGGTCCAGACGCCCCTGATTGGCAATGAAGAAGCTCGAGTACTTGCCGCTGAACGCCGTGCCGAAGCGGTCCTCCAGCAGGCTGCTCGAACGCACGATCAGCGGATGGTTGCCCACCGCGACCAGCATCTGCCGCAGGCGCTCCACGATCGTCGCCGGGAACTTGCCCTTGCGGAACGCCCGCGTGATCAGCGGATACTCGGCCCGGATCTCCTCCGCCGACTTGTACTTCTGGTTCTGGTATTCCCCCAGACCGTTCAGCTCGAGGAACTCGTCCATTACGTCCGAGCGCAGGTAGAACGACTCCGGCACCGCGATTGGCAGCGGCTCGTACTTCGGCCGCGGCCGGCGCCGATGCGCCGCCTCAACCCGCTCCGGCGCCTCCGACGTCGTCAGCACCTTGTACGCCAGCAGCATGCCCGCCGCTTTCCCGCCGATCCGTCCGATGCCGTGCTCCGGACCGATGATCCGACGCACGATCTCGTCGAAGTCGCGAACCGTCAGGTAGTACTTCGCCACCCCGATGAACTCGAGCTGATCGCTGATGATGTGACGGATCAGGCCGACCCGAAGCCCGATCGCCTCTCCCGGCTCCAGCGCCGGCGCGCCGGCCGGCAGCGAGCAGAACCGCCGGATCTTGTCCGCCAGCACGCGGAACGACACCGCGCTCAGGTTCAGGATCGCACTGAGCGCGTCCGCCTCCTCGCGTTTCAGCGCCAGCGTCACCACGTTGCGGATCTGTTCCGGCGTCAGGTGCCCGACGCTGTATCCCTCGATCAGCCGGTTGGTCGCCTCGGTCTCCGTCTCGCCGAGGCGCGACGAGGAGTCCTCCTCCGGTTCGATCGGACAGGCCGCCCGCGCCTGCTCGTAGATCTGATCGACGCTGACCACGCCGCGACTGTGCAGCTCGATGAGCAGTTGCCGGAAGATCCGCGTCCGCAGGTTCGGATACGCCGCCAACTGCTGCGACAGCTCCCGCGCCGATTCCGATTCCGAAGGATGTGCCATGCCCTCTGCCGTCCACGTCCCGGTCCGCCGATCCCGGCGCATCGCGCCGGTGCTGCGGTCCGGTGAACCTACGTTATTCAATCACGCACGAGGCGGTCAAACCGCTCCGCCTCCGGCCCGAACGCCGCCGCCCTCGGCACTCGGACCGTACGGCCCATCGGCGGCCTCCGGCCTAACTGCTTGGAGATCGTCAGTTTACCGCTCGATCCGGCCGCAGTCCGACGCGTGGTTGCGGTCCGCGCGCCGTGCGACCCGACCGGCAACCGCCCGGCGGACTTGCCGTCGAAGGCGATCCCGATTAGCCTGTCCCGCCGATAGAAATAGGAATTCACATCGGCCGACGCCGGCCGATCCGCGAATCTGATGGAGGTCCGATGATCAAGGTGCGTCCGCGTCCGAACGAATCGATCCAGCAGGCGCTTCGCCGTCTCAAGAAGCTCTGCGAGCGCGAGGGGGTCCTGCGCGAGATGAAGCGAACGGCCTACTACGAGAAGCCGTCGGACCGCAAGCGACGCAACGTCCGCAAATCGAAGCGACGCTACCAGAAGCTCCAGTCGCTCGGCGATTAGGCCCTCCCGCCGCTCTTCGCATCCAGCTCCAACCGTTGCGCGATGCATTCGCGCCACGTCCGCGCGCGGATTCCCCGACGCAGAAACGGTCGCTGATTCAGCTCACGAGGCGAAGCGGCAGTGATAGACCCCGCCCGGGGGGAAGTTCCGCCAGACCATCTGGAATCGAACGTGCCCGAACAGGCGATCGTAGAACGGCTTGTAAATCATCGGCACGACGGTCAG
This sequence comes from Phycisphaerae bacterium, assembly GCA_023150615.1. GTDB lineage: Bacteria > Planctomycetota > Phycisphaerae > UBA1845 > UTPLA1 > JAKLKO01. The sequence goes on along the minus strand of JAKLKO010000035.1, from coordinate 1,389 downwards.
TTGCAGGAATACGCCGTCCGGCTCGAGCACGTCCTGCGCCCAGCGTGCAAGTCGCACGACTCCGCGCTTCGGAAGCGCCGGCGTCGGAAGCCCGCACAGGATGTAGCGTACGCTCGCCGTGCCGAGATGTGCCAGCGGCTCGTCCAGACGCGTCGCGTCCGCGTGCAGGATCATCTGCTTCGGAAACCGCCGCCGCAGCACGGCCACGAAATCTGCATCGTTCTCCACCGCGACGAAGCGATGATGCGGCCGCAGCCGATCGACGATGTGCTCGGTGATCGCGCCCGTCCCCGCGCCCAGCTCGATGATCGTCGACGGCCGATCGAAATCGATGGCCGACAGCATCTTCAACGCCATCGTCCGGCTGGAGGGGACGGCCGACGAGATCGTGCGGCCCTTCTCGAGGAACTTGCGGAAAAACAACGCCAGGTCGCTGCCCTGACTCTCCCGATGCGGCAGCGTCTCGGCGGCGGCGGAACACGGAACCGGGTTCTGAGACACTCAAACTCCTTATTTCCGACGCCGGACGCGAACGCGCGGCCCTCGCCACGCATTCACCGCTGCGAGACCAACGCGGCGGGTCCCGGACAACGCTGGACCGGTCTGTCACTCGTCGTTGCGAAACTCGATTCCCGCCGCCGCCATCGCACTCGGCAGCAGCGTCACTCGCCGATCCGGATCGTTCGACCGCGCTCGAACGACGGACCGTCGCCGGATTGTAAACGTCTCATTTCCGACGCGCCAAGTGCCCGAAACAGCGAAACTTCGCCGCATTCCCGGCACCCGCCCGCGTCGTGACGGCCGCCGGAATGCCCGAAAACAACGCAACCGCCGCCCCTCGCCGCCGAATCTCACAGCCGCATCGACCCTTCGGCCGCGCCCGGCCCACGATATAATCCCAAGGAAGCGACCGTATGCCGGGGTACCGATGACCACCGCCACGAAGAGCTGGCTGCTGCGATCCCGACCCTTCCTGGTCTTTCCGCCGATCATCGCCGCGATGCTCGGCTGGCTCGTGGTCGATTCACCCCTGCCGCTTCCATGGATAGCCGGCTACGTCCTCGCCGGCCTCTTCGCGTGGACCCTCGTCGAGTGGACCCTGCATCGCGCGATGCACGCGCGGCCGTGGTTCCCGGCGATGGCCCGACTCCAGGACGACGCCCACCTGCGGCACCATCGCGAGCCGCACGACCTCGAGCGCTCCGTCATCCGGCTCCGCGGCAGCGTGCCGCTCGCCGCGGTGTTTTTCGGCCTGGCATATCTGCTTACGGGGGCGTTGGACCGCGCGGTCGCCGGCCACGCGGGTCTGCTGCTCGGCTACGTCGCCTATGAGTTCGTGCACCTGAGCAGTCATGCCGGCCGGCGCTGGGGACCGCTTCGCGCGCTCGA
>JAKLKO010000034.1 GCA_023150615.1 Phycisphaerae bacterium | reverse complement strand
GTAGGGCACGATGCTCGGCGGCGCGGCCGCGGGGCGCTCGTCGATGTCCTGCGGCGGCCGGTCGTCGACGGGCGTCTCGGTCGCCGTCGGCTCGGCGGTCTTCTCGGATGCGACCTCGCGCCGCAGGCGCTGAGCGCTTTTGATGCGGACGTTTCGGCCAGTGTCGACATTCGTCGCCTCCCAGCCGCCGTGGCGACTCTCGGCGTCGATCCGCACCGTGGCGAGCTTGCCGGAAACCTTGGCGACAAAGGCCCCGCCAATCTGGACCTGGTTTTTCTTCATATGCAACTCCTCTCTACAAGGACCTCGTTCTGCCGCGTTCACGCGACGCGGCATCGTTCACTCGTTCTTGCCTTCGGCCTTGGAGATCGCGCGGCGCAGCAGGTTCCAGACCGGCTCGCTCTCGGCGTCGTCGTCGCCCAGGCCGTGCTTGCGCCACAGCGCTTCGACCGCCTTGCAGGCTGTGAAGAGGTCGGCGGCGGCGTCTTGCACTCGCGCGCGGTCGGCCGCGTCGTTGTCGGGCAGGATGATGTCCGCGACATCCCAGATCTCGCGGCCGTCGTTGGTCAGGACGACGTAGGACGTCGCCTTCGTGCGGCTGCGGTTCTGCGTGCAGACCTCGACGACCCGCCCCGGTTCGCCGTCGAGCGTGGAGACCACCAGCGTGCCCGCCGGCAGGTTTCGAATGCCCATCGTTGTCTCGTTGGTTTGCGTCATTTCGTTCTCCTTCGCGTTAGGTACGCCCATCGCGTACAGCCCCATGAGGGCGACTTCTACAAACCGGATCAAGCGAATCCGGCCGCAATTCCGGTGGGAATTCGCATTTTCTTTTCCATGTACCGACGCGGGATCCGGCGACTTCAGGCACACGGACTGCCTGTGGGCGGCGGGCCGCAGGCAAGGTGTGTGCCTGTCTTGGCGAACCGGCCGCCCGCGGCCGCGAGGAGGGCGGCATGATGCAAGGACAAGTCCTTACCCAACCTGACAGGCCCACCCTGAATCCCACGGCGCTGCCAGTGGCCGATGCGGCGCGCTTGCTGAGCGCCGCAGGCGGGACGCGCGTGACGGCCGAGATGATTCAGCTCGACATCGACGCCGGCGCGCCGACCAACGCCGACGGCACCATCAACCTGATCTACTACGCGGCCTGGTTGATCAAGGAGATGTCAGGTCGTGACGATTGACCCGCGCAGACTGCGACCGACGCAACTCGTGCAGCCGGCTTATCTAGGGCTGACGAGCGATCTTGTCTGGCGGACGTTCGCCGCCTTCGACTACCACTTTGAGGAGTTGCTGCACAGTTGCGTCAGTTTTTCCCCCAAGGACGTCACGTCGGATTTGCAAAAACAATTCCGCCATCGCCGGCGCGTATTCCTCAAACGTCTCTCCGCGAAGAATGCGGGCGCGGAGATCAGCCAAGGCGACGAAAACGGAATCAGGCGCAATGAGGGCAAGCTGTCCAAGGGCAGAGCCCAGCGTTTCCACCTTGTGGTTGCTGAATCCCTCAATCAACGTGAAGTATGCACGACGCTTCTGTGCGTCGAATCGGCGCTGCACATCGTGCCGCCTCCGCAGCAGCTCGGTTACGAGTGCGCCTGCTGCGGCTCCCGACATGAGTCCGACAAGCCCAGTAATTACCGATGCCGTGTCCAAGATCATGGGAGAGCCCTCACGTTGGACGAAATACCCCATTACGCTCCGTGTGCTCGGGCCGCACTCGGCGAGAATCGTGGTAGCCCGTTGTAGCGAGCAATTATGCACCTCTCCGAATTGACGATCAATCTGGTGCACTACGCGGCCTTGTTGATCGAGGAGATGTCCGGCCGTGATGATTGACCCGCGCCGATTGCGACCGACGCAGCTTGTGCAGCTGCTCAATTCGACGCCGATGGGTGAGGTCATCGGCGAGCGGCAGTTGCACCGCCATCGCACGCGCGCGGGGCTGCGGATCACGTCCACGGCCGATCCGCGCACCATTGATCTGCTGCGCTATGTCGCGTGGATGGTCAGCGAACGGCACAAACCGAAGCCCGAGCCGGAAGGATTGACCGGCTACGAGGCCCACAAGGAGCGGGCCCGCCAGCGCAACATCGAGCTGTCGCTGTCCGGGCGCGACATCGGCGAGATGCCGGCGGTCGTGAACACGGAGCGGAAGGAACGGGCGGCGCGCGACTTCCGCTTCTTTTGCGAGCAGTACTTCCCGCAGACGTTTCACCTGCCCTGGTCCCCCGACCACCTGAAGGTCGTCGCCAAGATTGAGCAGGCCGTGCTGGAGGGCGGGCTGTTCGCGATGGCCATGCCGCGTGGCAGCGGCAAGACATCGCTCTGCGAGACAGCGTGCCTCTGGGCGCTGGTCTATGGCCATCGCGAGTTCGTGGCGCTGATCGGCAGCGACGAAGAGCACGCCGCCAACATGCTCGACTCGATCAAGGCCGAGTTGGAGAACAACGACCTGCTTCTGGAGGACTTCCCTGAAGTCGTCTTCCCGATCCGTGCGCTGGAGGGTATTCACCAGCGCGCGGGCGGACAGCTCTACCAGGGCAAACAGACACACATCGGCTGGACGGCGCGGGAGATCGTGCTGCCCACCATGCCCGACAGCAAGGCCAGCGGGGCGATCATCCGCGTCGCCGGCATCACCGGCCGCATCCGCGGCATGAAGCACAAGCGCGTCGACGGCAGCAGCGTGCGCCCGTCGCTCGTGCTGATCGACGATCCGCAGACGGACGAATCGGCGCGCTCACCATCGCAATGCGTCACGCGCGAGCGCATCCTGGCCGGCGCGATCCTCGGCCTGGCCGGGCCCGGGCGCAAGATCGCCGGGTTGATGACGCTGACCGTCGTGCGCCCCGATGACCTGGCCGACCGCATTCTCGACCGCGACAAGCACCCGCAATGGCAAGGTGAACGCACCAAGATGGTGTACTCGTTCCCGACAAACGAAGCGCTGTGGGCGCGGTACGCCGAGCTGTGGCGCGAGGGCATGCGCGCCGATCGCGGCATCGCCGATGCGACGGAGTTCTATCGCGCCAACCGCGAGGCGATGGACGAAGGCGCGATCGTCGCCTGGCCGCAGCGGCACCATCCCGACGAGTTATCCGCCGTCCAGCACGCGATGAACCTGAAGTTGGACCGCGGCGAAGCGGCGTTCTGGGCGGAGTACCAGAACGAACCGCTGCCGGAGGAACAGGTCGATGACGACCTGCTGACCGCTGACCAGATCGCCGCGAAGGTCAACGGGCTGAAGCGCGGCGAAGTTCCGCTGGGCGCGACGGCGCTGACCATGTTCATCGACGTGCAGGGCAAGGCCCTGTTCTGGCTCGTGGCGGCGTGGGAGGACGACTTCACCGGCTACGTCATCGACTACGGGACCGAGCCCGAGCAGAAGGAAACGTATTTTACGCTGCGTGACATCCGGCGCACGCTGGCCAGCACGGCGTCCCGTGCTGGCTTGGAGGGCGCGATCTACGCCGGGTTGGAGCGCGTGACCGATATGCTGCTCGGCCGCGAGTGGCGGCGCGATGATGGCGCGATGGTGCGGATCGACCGCTGCTTGATCGACGCCAACTGGGGCAGCTCGTCGGACGTGGTGTATCAGTTTTGCCGCCAATCGAAGTTCGCCGGCGTCGTCATGCCAAGCCATGGGCGCTACGTCGGAGCGTCGAGCATCCCGTTCAGCGAATACAAGCGCAAACGCGGCGACCGCGTCGGCCTGAACTGGCGCATCCCCGTCGTGACTGGCAAGCGGTCCGTGCGTCACGCCGTCTTCGACACGAACTATTGGAAATCCTTCGTCCATGCACGGCTGGCCGTGCCGATGGGCGACCCCGGCTGCCTGTCGCTATTCGGCCGCAAGCCCGAGGCACACCGCTTGATCGCCGAACACCTGACCAGCGAATACCGTGTGAAGACGGAAGGTCGCGGACGCACCGTGGATGAATGGAAGCTGCGCGTCGAGGGCATGGACAACCACTGGCTGGACTGCCTCGTCGGCTGCGCCGTCGGTGCTTCCATCCAGGGTGCGGTGCTATTCGGCACCGACGCGAAGCCCGCGCCGCGTCCACGACTCAAGTTGTCTGAGTTGCAGAGGAGCAGGCGATAGATGCCCAAGGTCAAACAACGCGACGACGTCGTCGGCGGGCAGAAGGCCGGCCTGGTCTGCCGCGCCTGCGGCTGCCAGCATTTCCGCGTCGTCTATCTGAAGCGTCGGCCCAACGGCGTGGTGATGCGATTGCGCGAGTGCCGCCATTGCGGCAAACGCATCACGACACGAGAGTCGGCGTCATGAGGGTCGGCCCGCCTATGGCGGCAGCAAGGCGTTCAAGAACTCCTGGATATCCGCGCCATCTTGCAGGCCATCGTTGTTCATGTCCGCATGAGTCAAGCTGCAATTCGGATATTGGACCTGGTACGCCGTCGGATCGACGAGGGCAAGCACGAAGGGAACGACGTCGCTCGAATCGACGGCGCAGTTGCAATCCATATCGCCCGACGTCGCCGGCTCAACCAGCAGCTCCACACTGGTCGTGTGATACACGGGTGCCATGAGCGAGCCCGCTGCCAAGCATGGTACGTTGAGCGTGATGAACGTACCGCTGCTCGAGCCGGCGACGAGGAATGTAAAGGAGTCCCCAAGATTCGGTACGAAAGTGCTGATCAGCGACGCATCGAGGGCTCCGTCGAGCAACGCCGTACCAGATACGTCAAGTCGGTCGAATTCGACGCCTGGCGCGTGGCCGCCGATTTCGATGACGAGCATCCCCGATGCCGCTTGCGTATAGTTTCCTGTGATCGTCAGCGTCCCCGGCGAAACACCAGGTGCGACGACGCCCGAGTTTGTAACGTTGGCAGCGATGGTCCCAACGCCTGCCAATGTGCCTTGGTTGTCTAGCCCACCTGTTGCCATGAATGTGCTGTTGGCCGCGTTGACAGTCAGGTAGCCCGCGTTGGTGAACAGACCGTTGCGCGTGAAGTTGCGGCCGTTCGCAAACGTAAGACTGCCGGATGCATCGTTCACGGAGAGATTAGCCAAGCCATCTTGGTTATTTTGGTTCACGATTGCCGATGCCGGACCGTCAAGGATAATGTTCGCCGCGTTGGTAGCGATGTTGGCATTGGTGAACTTAAGAGTTGCTGCTACAGCATAGTCACCGTTCGTCAATGTGGTTCCAGAGTAATTCGCGAACGGACCTGAGATATACACTATTCCCGATTCAATGGTGAGCAGACCCGCGTTCGAGTACGCGCACCCGATGGTCGTTGTCGCGATTCCCTGAGTCTTCCGAAACGTCCCTGCGTTGTTAAAGCTGGATGCGGCGCCAGCGCCCTGGGAAATGCTCTTGTTGTTTTGCACTTCGAATACCGCACCAGCGAGGTTGTTGAAGACCGCACCGTTCGCCAACAGGAGGTCGTCTGTGTTATTTGCCGCCCACGTCGCAGTTCCGGCATTGTTGATAGTACACCCAGACAGGACCTGCGGAATCCCGGTCGTGACCTGGCCTATCGTCAGCATCCCGTTGGATGCGATGTCCACCTGGCCTCCGACGATCGTACCACCGTTCCAATCGAACTGCCCATTTACACTCACGCTCTGCCCAATTACGAGTGCACCCCCTGACATCCGGAAAACGCCGAGTGAGAGTACGGTACTGGCTGAACTCAAAGTCAGAGTTCTGCCTGGCGGTAGTGACAGCGTTTGAGAACCACTGGCACCACCTAACGTTGTGCTTGAGACCGTAACGCTCGCATCTAGTGAAACGACATAAAGTCCAGCGAGGCTGATAAGGGCGTTGTCGGACGAACCGGGCGGGGATCCCGACGGCGGCCCGTTTTGCGAGCCGACGTTCCAATTGCTGGCCGTGCTCCAGTTCCCGCCCGCAGGGTTGTTCCAGTAGAGATCAGCCCCCAGAACCTCACCAGCGGCGGTCAGCCCGCCGATGAGAGCGACTAGAACGCGCCACTTGGCTTGGCATGAGCACATCGGGATGCTCTCCTTCTCCCCCACGACGCTTCGGGGAATTGTACCGAAAGTCTGCCACCCCTCGCAAGCGCGGCTCGGGGCCGTGTAAAGACCCGTACGGCACCCGTATAGGGTATCAGAGGCTGCCAAGGAAGGACTCCGACTGGCGGATCGGCCTCGCGGCCATTCGATCTATCGAGTCGCATTCGATCTATCGAAGAATCTTTACTGCCCACCGCGAAAACCACGCACAGCAGCCCCTTCCCGTGTCGGTACAGGTTGGATGAACGGCGTTTCTCGACACGCCCATGACAGCGCACTTCCGCCGCTGCGGGAGGACCGCAGGCTGGCGCTGGAGCTGCGCCTGGTGGTGGGGCTGGATCGGGAGGACGCCGTCCAGGAGGCCTGGCTGGCCCTGCTGGAGGGCCGCAATCCGGCGCGGGCGGTGAACACGTTCGCGCGACGCGAGCGGCGGCACCGGCGGCGAATGGTGCCCATCCTGAACTGAGGCGACGGCAGGGATGCCGGACGACCCGACGATCACCGACGCCATCCGCGAGAACGCCGCTGGGCCGAAACGCGCCCAGGGGGATTCAGGCAGCGTCGAGCAGCATTCGATCTCCGAGCAGATCGAGGCGGATCGGTATCTGGCATCGAAGGATGCGGTGAAGAATCCGACCAAGGGCGTGCGGTTCACCAAGCTGGTGCCGCCGGGGAGCGCGTGATGTTCGGTTGGCTGCGGAGCAAGACGAGCAAGCGGGAGCCGATGCGGCGGGATGCGATCATCCGCGCCGCCCGGTTCATCCGCGCTCGCTACGACGCGGCCGTCACCAACGACGAAAACCGCCGGCACTGGGCGAACGCCGACGGCCTGAGCGCCGACGCCGCGGCATCCCCCGACGTGCGACGGCTACTGCGCAACCGCGCCCGGTACGAGGTCGCCAACAACTCCTACGCCAAGGGCATCGTGCTGACGCTGGCCAACGACGTGATCGGCACGGGTCCGAGGCTTCAACTTCTGAGCGACGACTCCGACGCGAACCAGCGGATCGAACGCGAGTTCATGCGCTGGGCGAAGGCCGTCGGTCTGGCCGACAAGCTCCGCACGATGCGGATGGCGCGGGCCACGGACGGCGAGGCCTTCGCCATTCTGGCCAGCAACCCGAGGCTGCCGACGGCGGTCAAGCTCGACCTCCGGCTCATTGAGGCCGATCAGGTGACGACACCCGACCTGTCCATGCTCGACGACAACGCCATCGACGGCATCGTGCTCGACGCGTTCGGCAACCCGGTCGAGTACCACGTTTTGAAGCAGCACCCCGGCGACACGCGCGGCATGGGGCTGGGTCTCGACTATGACCGCGTGCCGGCGCGGAGCGTTATCCACTACTTCCGCGCCGACCGGCCCGGTCAGAGTCGCGGCATTCCCGACATCACGCCGGCCCTGCCGCTGTTCGCTCAGCTCCGCCGCTACACGCTGGCCGTGCTCGGCGCAGCGGAGACGGCCGCCGACTTCGCGGGCATCCTCTACACGGACGCCCCGCCGGATGGTCAGGCCGAGAGCGTCGAGCCGATGGACGCCATCGAGCTGGAGGCGCGGTCGCTCCTCACCATGCCCGGCGGCTGGAAGATGGCCCAGGTCCAGGCCGAGCAGCCATCGACCACCTATGGCGAGTTCAAGAAGGAGATCCTCAACGAGATCGCCCGCTGCCTGAACATGCCGTTTAACGTCGCGGCGGCCAACTCGTCGGGCTACAACTACGCCTCCGGTCGGCTGGATCACCAGACCTATTTCAAGAGCATTCGTGTCGAGCAGGAGCACATCGGGCTCGCCGTGCTCGACCGCATCTTCACCGCGTGGGTGAGCGAGGCCGTGCTGGTCGAGGGGTTGCTGCCGCAATCGGCGCGGCTCCGCGACGTCGAGTTGCCTCGCCAGTGGTTCTGGGATGGCAATGAGCACGTCGACCCCGTGAAAGAGGCCAGCGCCCAGTCGACGCGATTGCAGAGTCACACGACCACGCTGGCCCGCGAGTACGCCGAGCAGGGGCTGGATTGGGAGACGGAACTTCGCCAGCGCGCCAAGGAAGTCGCGTTGATGCAGGAACTGGGGCTGACCGTCGAGCAGGCGGTGCCCATCGGCAGGGAGGCCGGGAACGATGACGAGGAGTGAACACGCAAAACTGATCCGGGCGAACAGGCCCGCGCAGGCCGGCCGGGTACTGAACCTGTGCGCCCCGGTGGGCGAGTGGTCGAACGTCGAAGGCGGGGGCGAGGGTGACAAGCCGGCGCTGCGGCGATTCTCGATGACGGCGTACACCGGCGGGGCGATGGCCCTGGCCGGCTGGCCGCATCCCGTGGTGATCGATCTGGCGGGCCTCCAGGTCAGCGCCCGCAGCCGGCCCATCCTCAAGGACCACAACCGCAGCCTGATCGTCGGGCACACGGACTCCGTGCGGATCGAGGGATCGCAGCTGCTCGTGTCGGGCGTAATCAGCGGTGCGGGCCCCATCGCGCGGGAGATCATCGACAGCAGCCGCAACGGCTTTCCCTGGCAGGCGTCGCTGGGGGCGCTCGCCGAGCGGGTGGAGTTCGTGCCCAAGGGCCGCAAGGCGGTGGCCAACGGGCGCGAGTTCGAGGGACCGATCCACGTCGCCAGGAGGGCGACGCTCGGCGAGATCAGCTTCGTGGCCCTGGGAGCGGACGAGAACACGAGCGCCCAGGTCGCGGCAACGGCACAAGGTGACAAGGAGGTCACGATGGACTTCGAGAAATGGCTGGAGGCCAAGGGCTTTGTCGCGGCCGACCTGACGGATGCGCAGCGCGAGAGCCTGAAGGCCATGTACCAGGCAGAACAGAAGGCGGGCAGCGCCGATCCCGGCATCCCCCCGGAGTTGAACAACGACAGGTTCGTCAATAACGAACCTGAGAACGAGGCCATCGGGCGCATCCGCGCCGAGGCGGCGGTGGAGACCAAGCGCATCGCCGAGATCCGTCGCATCTGCGCCGGCAAGCACGCCGACATCGAGGCCAAGGCCATCGCGGAGGGTTGGGATGTCACGCGGACAGAGCTCGAAGTCCTCCGCGAGGAGCGGCCGCAGGTCAGCGGTGTCCGTCGTGGCGGCGATCAGATCACCGCCAGCGCCATCGAAGCGGCGTTGTGCCTGTCGGCCGGTCTGCCCGAAAAGCAGGTCGGCATCTGGTACGACGAGCGGACGATGAACGCGGCCCTCTCGCGGGAGCTGCGCGGCGCGGGTCTGCACGTTCTGATCTACGAGGTCATCCGCGCCGCCGGCGACTATGTGCGCCCGGGCCGGGTGGACAACGAGACCATCCGTGCAGCCTTCGCGGCCAATCGCCGATTGATCGAGGCGGCCGCGGGGTTCTCCACCATCTCGCTGTCCGGCATCCTGTCCAACGTGGCCAACAAGGCCATGCTCGCCGCCTACGAAGCGGTCGAGAGCACGGTGGGCTTCTTCTGCTCGGAAACGGACGTCAACGACTTCAAAGAGGTCACCCGCTACCGCATGACCGGCAACGGCGTCTTCGAGAAGGTCGGCCCCGACGGCGAGCTGAAGCACGCCACGCTGACCGAGGAGTCCTACAAGAACCGCATCGAGACCTACGGGCGGATGATCGCCCTGACGCGGCAGATGATTATCAACGACGACCTCGGGGCGTTCCTGCAGATCCCCCGGATCATCGGGCGGATGTCGGCGCTGGCGCGGGAGCAGGCGGTGTTCGAGCTGCTGCTCTCCAACCCGAACAACTTCTTCTCGGTCGGCAACAAGAACTTCCTGTCGGGCGTGGACACGTCCCTGTCCATCGACGCCCTGACGCTGGCGGAGGAGACCTTCGCCAACCAGACGGACGCCGACGGCAAGCCGATCCTGGTGACTTCGGCGGTCATGCTGGTCCCCACGTCGCTGAAGGTGACGGCGCAGATCTTGATGACCGAAACGCGGATCAACGAGACGACGGACGTGGGCAAGCCCAAGCCGGCGGCCAACCCGCACACCGGCAAGTGGAAGCCGGTGGCCAGTCCGTACCTGAACGCCCAGAACCTGGCCGGCGGCAGTCCGAAGGCCTGGTACTTGTTCGCCAACCCGGCGGACGTGGCGGCCATTGAGATCGCGTATCTGCGGGGCAAACGCACGCCGACCATCGAAAGCGGCGAGAGCGATTTCAACGTGCTCGGGATGCAGTGGCGGGGGTATTTCGATTTCGGCGTGGCCATGCAGGACTTCCGCGCCGCGGTCAAGGTCAAGGGCGAGGCGTAATCACGAAGGGAGTGACGAACGATGCCACAGGCGGTTTTTCGACACGAAGGCAATCCGATTGACTACACCCCGGGGGCGGACGTCGCGGCCGGCGACGTGGTGGTCATCGGCGAGTTGGTCGGCGTGGCCAAGCTGGACATCAAGGCCAACGCGCTCGGCGCACTGGCCGTGTCCGGCGTCTTCGACTTCGCCAAGGCCACGGGCGTCGGCACGGCGATCAGCGCCGGGGCCAACTGCTACTGGGATGACGCCAACAACGTGGCCACGACCACGGCGACGGACAACAAGCTGATCGGCAAGTGCGTCAAGGCCGCGGCGGACGCGGATGCGACTGTCCGAGTGCGGATGTTGCAGTAGGAGGTATCAGCGATGCCGGCAAGATTCGTGCAGCGCGGGCTGGCGGTGGATTTCGTCCCCACGGTCAACGTCGCCCTCGGCGAAGTAGTCGTGCAGGGCGATCTGGTGGGCATCGCCCGGCGGAACATCCGGGCCAACACGCAGGGTTCGCTGGCGGTGACCGGAGTATTCGACATCCCCAAGGCGACCGGCAGCGGCACGCAGATCACCGTCGGGACGAAGGTCCATTGGGACGCGAACAACAAGGTCGGCACCGCCAGCGACGGGGCCGGGGCGAACAAGCTGATCGGCAAGGCGGTCCGCACCGCCTCGGATACCAGCATGTCCGTCCGCGTGCGGCTGACGCAGTAGGAGGCGCGGCATGCGTGCGCGATTCGTCCAGCGCGGTGGCGTGATCGAGCACATCCCGGCCTACGACGTGGCCGCCGGCGAGGTGATCGTCCAGGGCGAGCTGGTCGGCGTGGCGCGGCGCGACATCCGTGCCGACACGCCGGGTCCGCTGACCATCGCCGGCATCTTCGACATCCCGAAGTCGACAGGCGTGGGAACGGAGATTCGCGCCGGGACGAAGGTGTATTGGAACGCCTCGCGCCAGACGGGCGAGACCGACGACGGCGGCGGGGCGAGCAAGTACCTGGGCAAGGCAATTAAGACGGCGGACGACAACAGCAGCTACGTGCGCGTGCTGCTGTCGCAGGGATGAGGGCGTGAGCGGCAATGACGGACGTGCTCGAACGAGGTTCGGCGTGGCTGGAAGACCAGCGGAACCGCCACATGACGCGGATGGTGACGTACCAGCGCGGCGGCGATGCGGTGGACGTGGCGGCCACGATCGGCAGAACCGAGTTCGAGCAGGCGGACGACTTCGGCGTGATCCACAAGATCGAGTCGCGGGACTACCTGGTACTGACGACGGACCTGGCGCTCGCCGGCGTGCAGGCGCTGCCGAAGGCGGGAGATCGGATTCGAGAGACCGACGGCGTGAAGACCTTTGTGTACGAGGTTATGGCCCCGGGCAACGAGCCGCCGTTCCGGTACAGCGACCCGTACCGCCGGACGCTGCGGATTCACACGAAGCACGTGGCCACGGAGGGCTGAGACGTGACGAACGAAGGTGACAACGGATGGCCGGAGTACAAGAAGGCCGTGCTCTGGCGGCTCGACGACCTGGAGAAGCGGATCGCCGCCATCGACCGCAAGCTCTGGGGCGTCATGGCCGGCGTGGTCTTTGTCGGACTGAAGGCGGTCTTTGACATCATCGTGAAGTGACGCATGAGCACGATCCTCGACATCGCCGATGCCGTGACCAGTGCCCTGAACACAGGGCCGTTCGATCCCGCGCTGAATGCCGAGCGGCGCTATCAGCCGGCCTTCGACCTGGCGGACCTCGCGGCGCTGAAGATCAGCGTCGTGCCGAAGTCGTTGACCATCAGCAACGCCACGCGGACGGACGGATACTTCGACTGCGCCATCGACATCGGCGTCCAGAAGAAGATTGCGGACGACGCGGAGGTCGACAGCTTGGTAGCGCTGGTCGAGCAGATCGCCGACCACCTGCGGCAGAAGCGATTGGACGACGCGCCCGAGGCAGCGTTCGTCTCCATCGCCAACGAGCCGGTCTTCGCGCCAGAGCACCTGGACACTCAGCGCGTCTTCACCAGCGTCCTGACCGTGACGTACCGGGTGCGGAGGTGACCGGCCGTGGCCCCGATCTTCATCCGCTCGATCACGCTGTCGGGCACGTGGCAGAAGCTTGCGGCCACGCGGACGGTCCTGACCGCCGCGATCACCACGGCATCGACCAATGCGCAGAACGCCCAGTTCCGGGTGGATGGCGGGCCGACGGTGCTCTGGCCGGCGGGCGTGTCGGCCACCCTGATCGGCGTCGATCTGTCGCGGATCGAGGTCAAGGGCACGTCGCCGGACTCGGTGCTGGTGACGGGCGGCATCGCGTTCCCCGCGGTTCGCATTGGAACCTCACCGACCGGCGGGGACGGAGGCGCTGGCGAGGAATTCGTGGTCGGCCCCGGCGGAACCACCCTCCCGTAGGAGGCGAGGCGATGCGGAACATCTTCATGAAGTCGTACTCGCTGACGGCCAACTGGCAGAAGCTGGCCGACACGCGGACCGTGCTGGCGGCGACGATCATCGCCAGCCCGCTGAACGTCGGCGTCATGCAGGTCCGCGTCGATGGCGGCACGGCGGCGAACTGGCCCAAGGGCGTGAGCAGCGGATTCGTCGGGGTGGACATCTCGCGGATCGAGGTGAAAGGCAGCAGCGGCGACAGCGTGCTGGTGGTGGGGACCGGCTGAACAGACACGGAGGTAGGCCATTATGGCGATCAAGCTGGGCATGGATGCCCTACTGAACTACAAGACCGGCGGCCAGGGGGGCGGCGGGGCCTGGACCGAACTGGCCAACGTCAAGGATGTGACGCTGAGCCTCGAAACCGGCGAGGCCGACGTGACCACCCGCGCGAATTCAGGCTGGCGCGCCATCGTCTCCACGCTCAAAGAGGCGACGGTCGAGTTCGAGATGGTCTGGGACACGGCGGACGCCGGGTTCACGGCGATCAAGAACGCCTTCCTCACCAACGCTCCGATCGGATTCCAGGTGCTCGACGGCGACAGCGGCTCGGGCCTCCAGGCGGACTTCATGATCACCGCGTTTTCGCGGAACGAAGCGCTGGAAGAGGCGCTGACCGTCAGCGTGACGGCGAAGGTCACGTACTCGACCACGCCGCCAAGCTGGGTTTGATGAGGAAGGCACGTAGGCACGGAGGCCGCACGAATGAAGACATTCACCGACAATGCAGGGCGGACCTGGACCATCTCTGTCAGCGTCGACGCCATCAAGCGCGTCCGCGGGCTGCTCGACGTGGACTTGCTGGAGATCGTCGAGGGCAAGCTGATCGAAAAACTGATCCGCGATCCGGTGCTGCTGTGCGACATCGTGTATGCCGTCTGCAAGCCGGAGGCGGACGCCAAGGGCGTCAGTGACGAGGACTTCGGCCGGGCAATGGCCGGCGACGCCATCGAGCACGCAACCAAGGCGCTGCTGGAGGAACTGGTGGGTTTTTCCCCGAGCCCGAGGGATCGGGCGAACCTCGGGCGGGTGCTTCAGACGACGTGGCGCGTGATGGACAGGGCGCGGGACCTGATCGAAGCGCGGATCGAAAGCGTGGACATCGAGAAGGTGGTCGAACAAGCGCTGGCGAATGCTGGGCCCTCGTCTGGAGGTGCGCCGGGATCGCCGGCGTCGAGCCCGGACGGCTGACGCTGCGTGAGCTGCTGGCGATGGCCGAGGCGCGGATGCGCGATGAATGGGCGCGGACGTCGTCGCTGCTGGCCCTGATCGCCAACGCCCACCGCGATCCGAAGAAGACGCGGGCCTTCAAGCCCGGCGACTTCGATCCATTCGCCAGGCGAATCGCGCCGCTGAAGGTCGGCGTGGAAGTGCTGAAGGACGTCTTTCTGCACGGCAAGGTGCCGGAGCAGGTTGGAAACAGGGAGGACGAATCATGATGTCACGGAAGACGACGATTGGAACGAGTCTGCTGTCGATCATCGGCGGCTGCGTCGCGGGGTGTGCGGCGCTGAATCCCAAACCGCCGATCGAGGAGTTCGCCAACAAGCTGGCGGACCAGGCGATCATCCCGGCGGTCAAGCAGGGCCTCTCGCAGGGCGTCGAGCAGCTCACCATCCAGGCCGGGGCGCAGGGGATCAACCCGACCTACGTCGTGAACTTCGCCGGCAAGTGGGTGGTCGGCATCGAGGGCCGCGCCAGCGTCGGCGTCGAGGGCATCGCCGGCCAGCTCCAGGTCTCCAGCGCCGGCGGCGAGAATGAGCCGCGAGCTGGCGCAGCGGCGAATGAGCAGAGTCCCTACGCGCGGGACGCGGCTCCGCCACAACCAGCGAACCGCGAGGAACAGCCGACGGACACGGCTCGCGGCGAGGCCCAGCCGTGACCCGTCCGCGTCACATTCTGTTTGCGGGCTGCTGCGCGCTGGCGGTCACCGGCTGCGCGGCCACGACCGCCCGGCAGTCGATGTCCGGCCTGTCTGCGTGCGACGCACAGGCAGGGCCAGGTCCGCCCGCGACCGCGCGAGCCGCGCAGCCCGCGCCGACGCCGAATGGCAACGAATCGCACACCACGGCGCAGGGCAGTCAGCAATCCGGCCAGGGCAACGTCACCGGCCAGATCGACGCGAGCGGCTGGAAGGCAATCGAGTATTCCAGCGCCGTGCCGGTCGGGCAGGTGATTTTGATGGGCCTGATGCTGATCCTCAGTCACCGCCGCGAGATGGCCCGGATCAAGCAGAACGGGAGGCACGCAGTCCCGACGAACGGAGAGATCGCCACGTGATCGACATGCGGATCAAGAGCCTGTTCTTCGACCGTGAAAAGGTCATCCGTACCGTCGACAAGGCCAAGCGGGCGGTGCTGTCGAAGGCAGGGGCCTTCATCCGCACGGTCGCGCGGACCAGCATCCGCAAGCGCAAGGGCTCCGCGCCGCCGGGCTCGCCGCCGCATTCGCACGTCGGGCTGCTCCGCAACTTCATCCTGTTCGGCTACGACCGCGCGAGCGATTCGGTTGTCGTTGGCCCCGCCAAGTTGAACAAGCCGACCGAAGCGCCGCGGGTGCTGGAGCACGGCGGCGTCACCACGGTGACGAAGTTTTCGCGCGGAAAGCTCCGGAAGCGGCGAGCGCGCATCGCCGCCCGCCCGTTCATGGGCCCGGCGCTGGAGAAGGAACGGCCAAGGCTGCCCAAGCTGTGGGCCGGGAGCGTCCGGGGAGGGTAGGTCGTGGCCAACACGCGGGGCATCCGCGCCGGTCGGGCGTTTGTCGAGCTGGGCGTGAGCGACAAGCTCACCGCCGGTTTGAAGCGCGCCCAGAAGCGGCTTCAAGCCTT
>JAKLKO010000033.1 GCA_023150615.1 Phycisphaerae bacterium | reverse complement strand
CCGCACAGCAGCCGGTGGTCGCCCATGAGCCACAGGTCGCCCGGCTGGGTGATGGCCTCGTCCGGCGGCTCCGGCACTTCATCCGGGTCGGTCAGCCCCTGCTTCACGCCGGGGTCGAGCAGCTTGGCGAGTTCATCGCTGTCAAACCCCAGCAGCGACCAGTCGATGCCGGCATCCTTCAGCTCGCCCAGCTCGATCGGCAGCAGCTCGAGATTCCATTCCGCCAGTTCGGCGGTCTTGTTGTCGGCGATGCGGTAGGCCCGGATCTGCTCCGGCGTCAGATCCGTGGCGACATGGACCGGCACCTCGGTGAGGCCCAGCTTCTGTGCTGCGCGGTAGCGCGTGTGGCCACAGACGATGACGCTGTCAGCATCGACGACGATGGGTTGGCGGAACCCGAATCGCCGAATCGACTCGGCCACAGCATCGACGGCCGCGTCGTTGATGCGGGGGTTTTTCTCGTACAGCTTGATCTCGGCCAGCGGCCGAAGTTCGATGTTCACGTCGGACCTCCTTGTCTCGCATGGCGGCCCATCCGTCAGGCCGCGTCATTTGCGGTGGTCGCGGCTACGGCCGCGTGCCTTGGCCCCAAACGCCCAAAGACGCCGCCCGGGGCCAACGGGGCGACCAGGACGTAGGCCGGTACGCCCCCGCGGCGTCCGTTGGCCCACGACCCAAGGGGGCGCGTTCCGTGGCGGCCCGCCGGGGGTTCGGACCGTTGAAAGAAAGTCTGTCTGGATTCGCGGCTGTTCCCGCGGGCCTCGGCGGCCGTTTTCGGCGAGGTAGGACCCGCAACGGCTGCAATCCGCTGCAATGCACGCGAGCCGGTGCGACACCTGCAACGCGGCGCGCGTCGAGTACTATTCGACGCGCGACCTGCACCACCGACGCGTCGCGTCGAGTGGTGCAGGGGGGGTTGTAGGGGGGGACTACTCCACGCGACGCGCGCCGCGGCGCTTCCGTCCCGGCCCGCAATGACTGCAACGGCACGAAAAAGCAGCAACGGTTCACGTTTCGACCTCCTGTACGCTGGGTGGAACGGATGCGAAGCCGACCGGGCAGCTCGGGTTCTTCGGCCGCCAGCGGAACACCAGTCCCGCGGCCTCTGCCTGGCGCAGCAACTGCTCCGCCTTCCAGTTCGACAGCCCGGCCGCGCTCGCCGCCGCCACGATTTGCGCGCGAGTGCGGGACTCATTGGTGACGAAGGAATGGGCGAACATCTCGGCGTCCCACGTGAGCGCGGGCCCAGACGGCTGCTCATCCTCAACGTCGGCCGGTGGGCGCGCGGCGCGCCGCGGCTTCTCGTTGCGCAGCGCCCGCGGATCGAGGTCCGGCGCTGGTCGCCAGACAGGGAATTCCCAGCGCAGCACGATCGGCTCGACCGGCGGCCACGAGCGCGCCGCCGCCTCCAAAACAACCGCTCGGGGCTGCTCGTGCGCACGCATGATCAGATGGGTATCCGCGGCTCGGGCCTGGCTTCCGGCACCTGCTCCAACGTCGGTAACCGACTTCGCCGACTGGTTGCCCTTGGTTGTGTGGTGAACCACGATGAACGCGCAGTCCAAGTATTCGGCGTAGGCATCGATGTGGTTGTAGACCTCCGCCATCGCGCCGTTGTCATTTTCGTCGGTGCCGGCGGGCAGAAACTTATACATCGCGTCCAGGATCACCGTGGCGAAGTGGCCGGGCTTGATCTCCGCGAAGTACGGAGCCATGGCGCGGATGTCGCGGAGCTGGCCGCGCAGGCTTTCGACCTCGACGCGCTCGCGAATCTCATCTATGCCGACGCCGAGGGCCGCCGCGACCTGCGGGACGCGGTGGGCGATGATCGCGCGTCGGAGCTCATTGTCGAGAATCAGCACGCGGCCGACCTCCGTGCCGTACATCCCCAGCCACGGCCGGCCCGCGGCAATCGACATGGCCAGTCCCAGGACGAGCCACGACTTGCCGGTCTTGGGCGGCGCGATGACGTTCATGGTCTCGCCGCGGCGCAGGAGGCCGTGGATGACCGGGGCCGGCAGAGTCAGGTTTTCAGCGAGTAGCTCGCCGATGGTCTGCCGCCGGGAGGGGCGCGGCGTGAAGTCCTGGGTGAAGTGGTCCTCGACCAGGGCGACGCAGACGTTGTCGGGCGCGTAACGGGCGATGCTGGCGGCGATCCGCTCGACCTCGCGCTGGTCCAGCGGCGGATGACAACGCTCCACGTTGACCCGCAGCAGCGCGGCGAAGATTTCCGTCCGAGACATCCCCACCCGCCGCATCGCGCCCGCCAGGCGCGCGAGCGTGTCGTTGCGCTGGCCTTCGGGGATCGCATTGGCGTCCGGAGCGTCGCAAACAACTACAGCGCCGTTTGCGGCGGGCAGGGCCTCGAGCATCTGGACGAGCCACCCGGGCGGTTCGGGCAGTTTTTCCGGCGGGACATCGAGGCCTTGGTCCTCCAGCCAGCGGTAGCATTTGCCATCCACGACCGAGGGCGCGACGAGGATGTAGCCGCCGTCGGCGCGGGTATCGACATGCGGCGCGAGCTGGCCCGCCGTGTTACGCCAGCGCTTACCTGGCGGCTGACGGAAAAGATGCTGCCGCCCGCCGCGCGGCGTGAGCGACGTGGGCGCGCAGGCCAGCTCCCGCAGCTTGCCCGGCTCATCTGCGAGCCAGGGATTATCCGCGCCGTCGATGTCGACGACCAACAGGCCGTCGGTACGGATGGCCACGTTGGCGGTGGGGCTCTCCGACCACCACCGTTCGATCTGTTCCTGGTCGGTGGTCGCATCAAGCAGGCCATGTTCGGTCGCCGGCTGCTTGCGCCCGGGCGCGCAGGGGAAGACCGCGTAGCCGAGGTCGGCGTACCACAGCGCCGCTTGCAGCATCGCGTGGGCGGAGTCCATTCCCGGCGCGCTCCTCAGAAGGGAACTGAGTCATCTTGTGCCGACACGCATTCGGGCAACCCATCCTCCGAATCGAGTCGAGGCGGCTTCTCGCCCAGGCGGTAGGCCACGACGCGGTCGTACTGATCGCCGGGCTTGCGCTCGACGGTGATGGCCCGCGTCGGGGCCAGCGCACCGGCCTCCGCCAGCTCGACCGCCTCGTCGACGGACGTGGGGACCGGCTCGCTGGACCGCCGCGACCACCACTGCACGGCCTTCTGATGCGCATAGCCGTCGTGCTCAACGCAGACCCACTCGGAGACGTATTGATTGAACCCGACCCGGTAGTCAACGCGCATGGTCCGCGGCGCATCCGGCGGTGCGCCGCGCTTGACGTGGACGCAGTAAAAGGTCTCAGTGACCTCGTGCTCGGTCCGCGTCGTCTGCTCCGCCAGGATTCCTTCGCTGCTGGCGGTCGCCTCGTGCTTGCGGTGGTTGCGATCAGGGAACTCGTGCCCGCATTCGGGGCAGTTCGCGTATCCAGCGGCGATGACTGCATGGCACTGCGGACATTCCTTGGCCGGCGCTTCGCCGTCGCCGTTCGATTCAGCGGGCGTAATCCGCAGAGCGTCGACCGGCCCGTGGCGCAGCGCGTTGCCGCCGAAGTCCAGCACGAGGCAGTCGGCCTTGCCCGGATACAGCCGGAAGCCTCTACCGACCATCTGATACCAGAGCCCCGGCGAGAGGGTCGGCCGCAGGATCACCACGCAGTCGATGTTCGGCGCATCGAAGCCGGTGGTCAGCACGTTGACGTTGCACAGGTACTTCAGCGTCCCTTCGCGGAAACGCTTCAGCAAGCTGTCGCGTTCGAATGGCAGCGTTTCGCCGCAGACGAAGCCGCAGTCGACCTTGTGGCGCTCGGTCATCACGCGGCAGATGTGCTGTCCGTGCCGCACGCCGGAGGCAAAGATCAGGACGCTCTTGCGGTCCTTTGTGTACTCGACGATCTCGCGGCACGCCGACAGCACGAGGTTGTCGGCATCCATCATGTCCTCGACCTCGCCGGCGACATACTCACCGGCGCGGACGTGGAGCTGGTCGTAGTCGGGCCGCTGCGTGCCCGCCTTGGTCCGCAACGCGCAGAGGAAGCCCTGCACGATCAGCTCGCGGACGCCGATCTCAAAGCAGACCGCGTTGAGGATGTTCTCCGGCGCGCAGATCGTTCCCGACTTCATGCGGAACGGCGTGGCGGTCATGCCTATGACGCGAAGCTGGGGATTGATCTTCTTCGCATTCGCCAGAAACGTGCGGTACATCCCCTCGCCGTCGGGCGGAATGAGATGCGCCTCGTCGACGATGACCAGGTCGACCGCCCCGACGTCGCAGGCCTTCTCGTAGATGGACTGGATGCCGGCGATGGTGACGGCGTAGCCCAGATCGCGGCGCTTCAGGCCCGCCGAGTAGATGCCCACCGGCAGATCGGGCGCGACCAGGTGCAGCTTCTCGGCCGCCTGCTCGAGCAGCTCGCGGACGTGGGCGAGGATCAGAACGCGGCCGTTCCAGAGCTGCACGGCATCCCGGCAGATCGTTGCCATCACCGGCGTTTTTCCGCCCGCCGTGGGGATCACGACGCACGGGTTGTCATCCCGCTCGCGCAGATGCCGATAGACGGCCTGGACGGCCTCAAGCTGGTAGGGACGCAGTTGCATCATGCCGCCGCCGGTCGGGTCTCCTCGGGCAAGGGGAACAGCTCGTGCGGCGCGGCGTACAGCCGGCTGAGCCGTTCGCGGTTGAGGAAGGCCTGTAGCGCCCGCCCGGTCTTGCGGTAACATTCGTGCCGCTCGGCCCGATTGCGGCCGCCCGCCGCCCCACCCACGAGGAACTGAAAGAGCAGCAGGATCGGTTCGTCGTGCTCGCCGATCGGTCGGCCGGTCGCCAGCACCTCCGCGAAATGCCGCAACAGGGCGTGATCGGCCGAATACCACGCCCGCGCCAGGACCGCGCGGGTCGTCGCCGTGGCCAGGTTCTTCAGCTTGCCGCCGCCGCGTAGGCACTCCTGCGCGAAGCGCACCGCCTCCAGGTGCCGCGCGAGCAGTCGCCCCTCCTCGCCGGGCGATCGGCGGCGATGGTCGCCCTGGCCGGTGAACATGGCCCGCAGCGTGGCCAGGTCGCCACGCGAGACCTCGCCGAGGCCGGCGCTGAGCGTCAGGATCTGGTCGTTCCGGCGGCGCTGGCCGGTGTCGAGCACCTCCATCGCCTCGGACCGCTCATTGACGAACACCCGCGTGGGGACCGTGACGCCCGAAAGCACCACAGCCCACAACCGATGCTGGCCATCCAGGAGAACCCGGTTGTCGCTGAACGCGATTCCCTGGTGGGTGAGCCGCCAGCGACCGGCCTTCATCTCGTCGGCCAGGTATTCGACGTGCGAATCGATAAGCTTGCGGTTGTGCGTGTTGCAGTGGGTCAGCCAGTCCTCGGCGATCTCCGGCGTGAGATCGATGACCAGGTTGTACCGCTCCGTCCTAGAGGACAGTTGTTCGAGTTTCATGCCGCTACTCCTTCAAGGTGTTTGGTAAGGAACGTAATCAGGGCGCGGAGGTAGTCCGCGTCGAACAGTTCGATCAGCGTGCGTGCCCCCATGATCGGGTCATGGGGCAGGTTGAGGGCCGTCATCCGGGCCGGTGCGCCGCCGATCCGGACGGGTTTGAAGGCGTTCCTGGCGATTCCGCCGGCCCGCCTTGAGCCACGCCGCTTTGTTGAGCGCGCCGGGTAGCGCTTGCCGTCACGGCCGACGCGCTTTTGCAGGTTCGTTAATGACGAACCTGATGGGTCGCTAGTCGATTTGCGGGTCTCCAGACTCTCCCGATATCGCCGCACCATCGCTTCGCCGACGCCCACGTGCTCGGCGATGGCCGGGTTGCTGAGATCGGGCTTCAGCTTTATCGCGCGAATGACCGCCTTGGCCTTGTCGTCGTTGGTCCGTCGCAGACCATGGGCCTTGTTGGCCGCCACGCTCAGCCAGCGGGCGTCGGCCAGCTCTCCGGCGACGACCTCGGCCTTGATCTGCTGGCGGTTCAGCCGCCGATGGGCGAAGAACCGGTGAAAGCCGTCCACGAGCCAGTAGGTCGCGCCGTCGTGGACGACGGTGATCGGCGGGAATTCCACGCCCGCCTGCATCGCTTCGGCGTACTCCTGCACGATGCCCGGATTGATGGCCGTGCGCGGCTGCGTGTCGCCGTCGATCCGCACGACCGACATATCGAGAAGCAGTTCACTCATACGTTCTTCTCCTCAGTTCCAGGATGGAGACCAGATCGCCGCGTCGTCCGGCGGTTGCTGGCCGGCCGTCAAGTCGCGGATCGTGACGACCACGCGCCCGCCAGGGACCGTCTGCGACCGATGGATCAGCAGCCAGACAATGCGGCCATCGTCGGGAAACGCCCCGCCGTGCTGACACGCGTCGAGCACGGCCTTCAGCAGGTTGTCGAGGTCGCGACGCCGGCGGTCGGGCGGATATGCCTCGACGGACACTGCCAGCCGCCCGGTCGCCGGCGGCAGGCGGCGCAACGCGAGGATGCGGCCCACCCGCCGCCGGAACTCCCGTCCTGCACGGCTGATCAGCGTTCGCGGCCCGACGCGGCGGTAGTAGTGATTGACCGACGGCGGCCACGGCAGCTCGAATGTCACCGGCATCACCGCTGCCACGGCGCTTTCCCATTGCTGCCCAGCGCCGGGCCCTTGGGCGCGGCGGCGTCCTTCTTCGCGTAGCCCTTGATGACGTTGCCCATCTCGCCGGTGTCCGGCCGCTTCTTCTGGGCGACGGTGATGACCAGCGGCAGGTTGTGCAGTTCGACGCTGTCTTTCGGCGCAAGTACACCAACGGCCCGGCAGATCGCCGACAGCTCCGCGCGGGCGATCTTGACCGTGGTCGCGTTGGGGTTATCGAGATTGAGCCGGGCCCAGACCAGGCGGCCCTTGTGCTCGCCCTCGAGGATCTGGAACGTCAGCTCGAGGAAGTTGCCGACGCCCGACTTGGTCGGCTTCATCTTGCTGTCGGTGATGACAGCGAGGTATTTGCCGGCGGGGATGGGATCGAACCCCACGGCCGGCTCGACTTCGTTCGCGTTGAATCCGTTCAGATTGGCCATGACCTATGCTCCTTGTTCAGCAGGTTTCTCTTCCGACTTGCCGTACTCCGGCCAGTACTCGCGGATCGCCGCCAGCGCGGCCGCTTCATCGCCCCGGGCGAACGCGGTGTAGATGCGGCAATCCAGCGGGAACTGCTCCGGCAGCCCCAGCCGGTTCTTGGCGACATGCGCCGGCCGCTCGGCCGTGCGGATGATCCGCTCGCCCGTGCCGAGGCCGACGACGCGCTTGCGGCCGAAGCCCTCGTCGGTGGTCTTGGTGTGGATGCTGTACGTGGCGAACAGCACCTCGTCGCACCACTCCTGGACCAGCGCAGAGGCCTGCTTGTGCAGGCGCGGCGAGTAGCGGTCGTAGGTGTCGGTCTCCGGGTTGGCGAACTTCTCGATCTGGGCGTGGGCGATCAGGATGACGTTCATCCCGCGGTCGCCGCGCAGGGCGTCCAGGTTGGACAGCACCGCCCGCCAGTAGGTCAGGGCGAAGATGTAGCCCTTGCCGTAGGGGATGTCCTCGATGGTCTCGACGCCACGATCCTGGCAGACCCTCGTCCAGATCAGGCGCTCCAGCCAATCGAGCGAATCCAGGATGACGCTGCGGTACTCGTGCGCCCCCTCGTACAGCGCCGACAGCGCGTCGATCACGTCGCCCAGAGACGTGGCCAGGGGAAAGCGTTCGCAGTCGATCCCGCCCAGGCCATCCTCGGTCTGCACGAAGATGGGCTTCTCCGCCATCGCCCCGAACGTTGATTTGCCGATGCCGTGCGTGCCGTACAACAGCACGCGCCGCGGCGCGGGTTGCACGCCGCGCTCAATCCGTTCAAGCAGTTTCATGACGATCTCCTTCGTAAACTCGTGTCCATGAATCCGGGTCCGGGGCCGGTTCAGCGTGTCGTTCGCCCTCCGTGGCGAAGACCCACCGGCCAGCCCCAGGCCGGGGCTCACAGACGATCAACCACACGCAGGCCCTCGAATCGCGTGAACCAGTTGCCCGTCGCCCGGCAACCGTGCAGCTCGCGCATGGCCTCCTCGTTCTGCGCCTGGGCGGCGTCGATGCGCGACCGGACCGGAACACCGTCACACGATGGACGGCTGGCTTCGATGCGGAATCGCTCGTCCCATTCACCGGCGTTCAGGCGGTAGCCGCCGATGACGCCGGTTTGCATCACCTCCTGGCGGAGGTCTCGTGTCAGGCCCTCAAACAATCCGCTGCTCATGTCAGTTCCTCGCTCTCACCCCGTGGCTCGTGGTGATCTCCGCGCTTCAAATGCCCGCCCTTTCCAGAATCCGGTCCGCCTCGTCGAGCATCCGCTGCCGCACGCACGACGTGGGCATCAGCTCCGGTGGGGATGGATCGGGCCGAGTTGATTCAGGAGCCGGGTCGGCGGCCGCCAGGGCATTGAAGAACCGATTCAGGGCCTCGCGGCTCGTGGCGATGTTGCGGCCCATCCGCACGTACTCGAGGCGCACGCCGCGCAGGCCCTTGCGGCACCAGCGCCACAGCGTCGAGATCGCGGGGCGCTTGCCGTTGACCCGCGGCAGAACCTTGGTCGCCTCGGTCAGGCTGACGAGCGTCTCTCGGTCGATGTCGATTGCCATGCGCGTCGCTCCAATGTCCTCATGAGCAACTATTGCACGGGACTGCGTGGCTAGGGGGCGCGCAAGGGGCGCTTAAGGGGCGCGCAAGGGTCGACGCTGGAACGCGAGGGAACGCGTGCCGAATAGGCGCGTGAAGAAGGCCCGGAACGCCTTGGGCGCGCCGGGCCTGGAACGGATGCAATAGATAAAACGAACGGTCAGCCGACCTTCAGCATGGCCTCGATGGCCTTCTGCTGGTCGGCCTCGGCGTAGATGGTGGTGATCGCCGCGCTGCGGTGCCCGAGGATGATCCGCGCCGTCTCCAGGCCGAACTCCTTCCGCAGGAACGTCGCCGCGTTGTGGCGGAGCTGGTGCGGATGCCACGCTGGAACGCCGGCCTTCTTGCAGGCGCGGGCGATGGCGATTCGGTACGCCTTGACCTCGTAGAAATCACCGGGTTTGCGCTCCGGCGACTCGCGCCGGTTCGTGCCCGGTCGATTGCCGCAGGACAGGGGCGTCGTTCGCCGCGCATGGAGGGCGGCGCGACGCTCGGCCTCCGCCTCGACCGGCGAGAAACAGTAGGCGTCGAGCCGGCGCTGGAGGAACGGCCGCAGGATTTCCTGACCGCGCGGCCCGATGTAGACCTTTCGCTCGTGGCCGTGGTGAGCGGTCTTATGTTGGGCCAGCGTGAACACCCAGATTCGCCCGCTCATGTCTATGTCCACCGGGCGCATGGTGGCGATTTCGCCCGCGCGGGCGGCGGTGAAGAGCTGGAGTTGGATCATCGCCCAGACCTGGCGGCTGACGAATGGGCCAATCGCGTCCACGTGCTCCTGCGGCACCGGTCGAACCGGCTTGCTTTCGCGGGCCTCGCTCCGGCCGCGGCGCAGGCCGTCGACCGACAGGAGCGCGTGGTACGCCTCGCCGGGGATCAGTTCTTCGCTGGCCGCCCATTTGAACACCCTCTTGATTCGTCCGACGCGGCAGTTGATGTTTCGTCGACATAACCCGGCGTCGATCATCTTTTGCCGGATGGTGCGCAGGGCCTTCGGGCCGAACTTCGCGGCAGGCAGCGTGGCGAACAGCTCGCGGACCGGCCTCATGGCGTCGCGGATGTTCTCGAGTTCGCGCGAAACGACGCCATCGGCGTTGCGGTAGTACTGCTCCGCGTGCAGCCAGTACCGGGCGATCATCTCCTTGACCGTGATCTGCTCCGGAGGCAGGCGCAGTTGGCGACCGTTGGCCAGCCACTCAGCGACCATCGCGTGGTATCGCTGCTTGGCCTCCGGCGACTCGTGGTAGCCGAGGTAGAAGCGTTTGCCCGACAGCTCCACGTAGGCCTGGAGCGTCGCCTTGTGGATGCGGAACTTTGGCACTCGTTGCGGTGGTTGGGCGTTCACGACCGTCTCCTGAATCGCCGCGTGTAAACTACACGCGGCTTGGCCAGGGTTACGGCCGCTCCGCCCCAAAGGCGGGTCCACGCAACTCGCGTGGTCAGCGTTATTTACGTCAAAAGCGGGCGATGGGATTCGAACCCACGACGTCCAGCTTGGGAAAGCGAGAGCACCGCACGGAAGGAACGCAATCGCAAGAACTTACGAGCACGTCCGCGGACGCTTGTACCAACGCTTGTACCGACGGGGCGGAAATCGAGCACGGCGGACCGGCTGAGGCGGCGCCGGCAACCGCGGCCGGCACCGTGAGCGAGGGCGACGCCGATGGGGCGGGCGAACGCTTCGCCGAAGCCGTCGCGATGCTCGCCCGCTTGCCGCTCACCGACTCCGAACGAGCCGAAGCGGTGCGCCGACTGCTCGCCGACCAGTCCGCGAAGGGGAAGCCATGATGCACGCACGGAACCGCATCCGAGATTTCCCCAGCAAAAAACGAATTGTGTCAACACGTCCCGCCGGTCAACCGGCTTGGCGACGAAAGCCCGCCGAATCACGACCCATTTCGGAGTTGAACATCTGATGCTGAAAACGCTCGTAAACCTATGTTTTTCAGAACTGAAAACACTAGGCTTACGGCGTTTTCCGCGATCATTTCACAGGCCTATTCCCGACATGGCGTGGGTCCTTTGCAGGCCCGCCGTAGCAGGGCTTCGCCCCGTTATTGATGGACTTTTTTGTATAAGGCGGGTTCAAAAGTCGGTCGCCCGCCGGCGGCGGCGTGGTAAAATCAGCTCGTCCGGGCTTGCGGGTCGCCCCCGCCGAGCGTCGGGCCGGCGTTGTTCGCACCGTCGACGCTGGCCGCGACGCGGCCCGGCGACGGTGCGACGTGTTCACGCCACGCGAAATAAAGACCGAGCTTCAACGCGATTCACGAGCACTAACCGCTGAAGATCGCAAACGGGCCGCGACCGTGCTTCGGAATCTTGCAGAGGGCGTGCCCTCAATCGACGATTTCGCCGCAGCAGAATTTCTGTCGTCGGACGAAGGCCGATTCCTCGTGAACGTCGCGACGCGGCTTCGACGGACCGACCCGCCGTCGGCCAGACACATTGCTTTAGCTTTGGCCTGGCTCGGCGAAGTCGTTCGAACGAAAAAGCTGCGACAGGTACAGCCCGCCGACGGGTATCGGCTTGGTCCAAAGAAGATTAGCCGCGCGTGCCGTCGCGCGGCCGATGCGCTTGACCCGCCGCAAGCCGTCTCGCAAGACGACAAGCCCGACAAACGCGGCTACGTCGAATCGCCGGCCCACCCAAAGGACTACGTGCCCGCGACTGACATTCTGGCGACACACACGCCGGTCGGACTGCCGATTACGATGGATCGACTCGTAGCGATCATCGAGGATTACGACTCCAATCGTGTTCGTTGGACCCGGCCGCGCGCCAAGAACGGACGCCCGATGCGAAACCGCCGAAGTGTTCACGTGGGCGACTGGGCGCAATACGTGAAACGGCGCCTACCGCCGCGTGACGCCGACGGGTACCCGACGTTGACCAAAGCCGAAATCGACGATATCGAGAGTCGCAAAGCCGCTGCTCATAAATTGAAGCAAGCGCAAAAGTAGCATTCGTTACTTGGCTGCTACTTGGCCAAGTAGCGATTCGTGTCCATTCTGGACTTGCTACGCCGGAAAGTAGCATTCGACTACTTTTCTGCCACACACCAAAAACCCGCATTTCTTCTACTTGACACCAACGTCGGCGGCATGGGGCCGCTCGCTGTGGAGTACCGAGCGTGAATACCACACTCACAATCGAAACCGGCGGCCGAGCCGCCGGGTCGGAGCCGCGGCCGACCGTTCCCGCGGAATTGCTGGGCGTCCGCGACGTGTGCGCGTTGCTCGGCGGGTGCTCGGCCCGGTCGGTGTACCGGCTTTGCGATAGCGGCAAGATGCCGTTCGGGCTCAAGCTCAACGGTATGCGCCGCTGGCGGCGCGCTGAACTGGTCGCGTGGCTTGACGCCGGCTGCCCGCCGGTGCGGACCGCGAAAGGGGCGGCGCGATGAGCCGGGCGACGATGACGGCAACCGCCGACGGCGAAGCTCGCAAGCTCGACGCGCACGCGCTGCTTGAGGCTCGCCGTGAGATTTTCATTCTGCGCGGCCGCCGCGCGCTGCTGGCGGCGATGCTCGGCCGCGGCGAAGCGACCGCGGATGACGTGCGCCGCGCCGTCGCGTTGCCCGACGGCATCGACCCTGTGTGTCTCGGCGTCGTGCCGGGCGAACTGGCGCGGGCCGGCATCATCGAGCGCGTCGGCTTCGTCACGACCGCACGGCCGGAAGCGCACGCGCGGCCTGTGAGCAACTGGCGGCTGGCCAATCGCACCGCGGCGCTGGCCTGGCTCGCCGCGCACCCCGACCGGCCAGACCTGGCAGCGGCCGAAGTAGATGACGAAACGACGCTGTTTGCTTTCGCAGGAAACGCCGCGGCCGGCGCGCCAACGCCGGCCGGCGGCAAATGAAAGGGCTCTTGCATGTACGATGATACCCGGCCGCGACGGCGGCTTACAGACATCCTCGTCAACGGGCAATACGCCAATTTGCGCGATAGTTGGGATCACACGGAAGCCGCGGCGGACTTCGCACCGCTGCCGGGCGGAACCTACGAATGCCATGTTCATAGCGTCGAACTGTTCAACGCGCGGACCGGAACGCCGGGCGTGAAGGTTCGCTTCGTCGTGCTCGTAGGCGAACACGCCGGACGGGCGCTGTTTCACGATTGCTGGCTTACGCCGGCGGCGCTGCCGCAGACGAAGCGCGACCTGGCCAAGCTTGGGATCAGCACGCTCGAACAGCTTGAATCCGCGGTGGTTCCGTCCGGGCGAATTCGCTGCAAGGTGCGCGTGGCGCTGCGCCGCGACGATGCCGGCGTCGAGCGCAACCGCGTTACTCGCTTCGACGTGCTGCGCGTGGACGAACCCGAGCGCGACCCGTTCGCGCCGATCGACGATGCCGCGGCGCAAGCTGCCGAAGCGGGGGCGCCGAAAGGCGGCGAGCATGTTCCCTTCTAATTTTTGCCTCGGCTTCCGCGTGCTCGGCGACTGTCGCCAGCCGCGCCGGCTGGTCGATGCCGGGGCGGCGCTGGCGGCATACGCGGCGTGCGACCCGCGGGCCGAGTGCCAGCGCGAAGCGTACCTAAGCATGTTCACCTTCGGCGCGGATTTCCGCGAACACCTGGCCGCGACCGGCTCGACGGCGGGATTCTCGGGGCCGTGCTGGGCGCCGTTCGTTTGGTGGGACGTGGACCGCGACGGCGACCCGCCGGCGGCGCTTGGTGACGCCCGCCGCCTGTGCGCGGTGCTCACCGACTCACTCGGCATCGCCGACGATGACGTGCTCGCCTTCGTGAGCGGCAACAAGGGGTTTCACCTGGGCATCCCGTCGGCCGCATGGCAACCGGCGCCCGGGCGCGACTTCCACCGCATCGCCCGGCGCTTCGCCGAAGCCGCGGCCGAGCTTGCCGGCGTGACGATTGACGTGAGCGTGTACGACCGGGTGCGGTGCTTCCGGGCGCCGAACAGCCGGCATCCGAAATCCGGCTTGCACAAGCGGCGGCTGGCGGTCGATGAGCTGATGCACCTGGGCAGCGATGCGATTCTCAAGCTCGCCGTGAAACCCGCGGACTTCGAGCTTCCGGCGCCGACGTACCGAAGGGAGCCGGCGGCGGCGCTGTGGGCGGAAGCGGCCGAGCGAGTGCGGCGCGAAGCCAACGCCCGCGCTGGACGGCTGGCGAGCGGCGAGGTGCCGAACAAGCTCAATCGCGCGACGCTCGACTTCATCCGCGAAGGCGCATCCGCGGGCGACAGGCACCGCTTGCTTTACTCGGCCGCGGCAAACCTGGCCGAGCTGGGCGCACCGCTGCCGCTGTGCGTGGCGCTGCTCACCGAGGCGGCGCTCGACTGCGGGCTGATGCCGACGGACACCCGCCGGGCAATCGAAAACGGCTGGGCGTCCGCGCGACCGGGCATCCGCGACGTGTGCGGCGCGATCGGCGGCGAAGTAATCGCCGTGCAGCCGGCATCGGCCGACGCTTCGGCGAACGCCGGGAAGTGCGGTGCGCCGTGAACGCGGCGGCGAGATACCAGACCGCGGCCGACGTGTTCGATGCGTGGCGCGACGCGCTGTTCAGCGGGGCCGCGCCGCCGCTGTACGCGGTTGGCACCGGCGCACTTGCTACCGTCGAAATCGGACCGGGGCGCGTGGTGCTGGTCGGTGGTTTGCCGGGCGGCGGGAAAACCGCGCTGGCGATGCAATGGGTCATCGACGCGCTGCGGGCGGTGCCGACGCTGCGGGCCGTGGTTGCGAATGTTGAAATGTCCGCGGCGGTGCTGCTGGACCGCCAGCTTGCCCGGCTGTCGGGCGTTCCGCTCGACGCAATCGCCAAGCGCCAGCTCGGCGCCGAGCACGCCGACCGCATCGACCGCGGGCTTGCAACGCTCGGATCCGTGGCCGAGCGGCTGGCGTTCGTCGCGCCGCCGTTCGACCTGGGCAACATCGCCGCAACGGCCGATGACTTCGGCGCTGCCTTGCTGATGCTCGACTACCTGCAACGCATCCGGCCGCCGGGCGAGCACGCCGACAAGCGCGGTTCGGTCGATGCCCTGATGGATTACCTGCGCCAATTCGCGGACGCCGGCTGCGCGGTGCTGGCCGTGTCCGCGGTGGCGCGGACGAAAGACAAGCGCGGGCGTTCATCCTACGTCGGCGACGGGCTCAGCCTGGCGAGCTTCCGCGAAAGCTCCGAACTCGAATACGGGGCCGACACGGCTTACGTGCTGGTGCCGGGCCGCGACGATCCCGAAGCCGTGACGCTGCGCTGTCTGAAACACCGGCACGGCGAGCCGGTGGACGTGAACCTGTGTTTCGAGCGGCGCGTTCAATCGTTCCGACCGACCGAGCCGGGGCCGGCAACGCCGGCGGACCGCGGCAAGCTCACGGCATCGCTGCGGGCCTTGTGGGGCTCGACGCCCGCGGCGGCGGACGATGACGGGGGCGATGAATGACCGACCCGCGCATCATCCCGCCGGGTGAGGTGCTCCCGCCGATGGACCTGGGCGAGCGGCCCGCACGCCGCAACGGGCGCGCTCCGACGGATGCCGAGCCGAAGCCGAAGCGGAAACCCGGCCGGGGCGGCGGCGCTGTGCGGCGGCGGTTCGCGCTGCTCAATGCGTTCATCGACGGCGGGATTCCGCGGCGAACGCGGGCCGAGCTTGCCGCGTGGTTGCTGCTGTACCGGCACGCCAAGCCGGACGGCATTGTGACGGCGAGCGTGGCGGACCTGGCACGGCGGACGGGGTGCGACGAATCGACCATTCGGCGGGCGCTCAAGCGGCTCCGGGAAGCCGGGCTCGTGGAACGGATCAAGCGCGGCACGCTGGCCGGCGGGCCGTCGGTTTGGCGGTTGCTGACGCCCGAAGGGGGCCGGCCGTGAGCGGGCGTGTACGCCCGCTGACAAACCGGGCGTGTACGCCCGCTGCTTACGGGCGTGTAGTCCCGGTATCACAGTACCCTACGGGTACACAGACACCCCGCGGGTTACGTGCTGGCGCACCCCGCGGGGTGCGGAATGAGGAAATCCGGGCTTGACGGACGCCCGCCGGCTCGTAAGAATGCTTACATGGGCAAGCGGAAAAGAACGATGAGCGCGCTTCTACGGGTCGCGCTTGGCGAAGGTGGCGAATCGCTGAACGCGATTCAGCGGGCGACGGGCATCAAACGTCAATCGCTGGCGACGTTCCTTCGCGGTGAATCGACGTTGCGGCTCGACGCGGCCGACAAGCTTGCCGCGCACTTTGGGATTGAGTGCCGGCGCGTGCGTCGGCGGGAAGGGTGAATCATGGGCACCGTGTTCCGTGCAACCTACACGAAGCCGCTACCGGCGCGGGCCGAAGTGTTCACACGCAAGGGCGAACGCTTCGCCCGCTGGACGGACTGCCGGGGCCGCAAGCGCACCGCGAAGGTGACAACGCCGGCCGACGGCGAGCACGCCGGCACCGACCGCGTACTTGTCGAAGCGCGGACGTTCACGGCCAAGTACCGCGACGGGACCGGGCGCGTGCTCAAGACGGCGACCGGTTGCCGAAGCGCCGATGC
>JAKLKO010000032.1 GCA_023150615.1 Phycisphaerae bacterium | reverse complement strand
CCTCCCGTTCGGGCCGTCGCGGGGCATCGACCGGCCTTGGTGCCGCGGGAGACGCGGAGTGGACCCCTCATTATTGACTATAGCACGGGTTTCCGGACAGCCAGGCGCAATTCGCGTTTTACCCGCATCTCGCTCGGACGCCGGGCGTTGCGATCGAGTTCGATCCGAGCGCTGCGCCGCGGAGCGAACAGACCCATGATGCAACGATCGCGCTTCACTGGCAGATGGCCGTCACTCTACGTGATCAGACCGGACGGTGATCGACAGTTCGCAATCTCTCGGCCTGCGAGACGCCCGCCGCTACCGTGCGTGGCGTCTGGATTCCTGCGTTCGCAGGAATGACGACCGGAGGGCCTACGCGAGGCGGCGCGTCTGGGTGTCCGCCTCCGATCGGAGTCGAGGGCAAGCGTGCGCAGGCATGACGGTCCGGCGCCGCGGCGTGAATGAAGCGAAGAAGTCATTGCCGGGTCGTCGAGTCACGACCTAGCACGATCGGAGTGCGTCGAGCGCCGCGTCGATGAATGCATCCGACTCGCGGTCGGGGGGCAGGTCGATCCAGCAGACGTTGGGGACTCGTCGAAACCAGGTGCGCTGGCTCTTCGCGAATCGCCGCGTGTGAATCTTGATCGCCTCAATCGCGTCGTCGATCGGCGTTCCGCGCTCCAAGGCCTCGATGATCTCCGCGTAGCCGAGCGCGGCGCGGGCCTGCTCGGACATCGGCATCGGTTCGGCGAGCAATCGGCGGACCTCATCGACCAATCCCGCGTTGACCATCTTCCGCACGCGGGCGTTGATGCGGTGCGCCTGATCCTCGCGGTCGCGGCGCAGCCCGATCGCGCGGAACTCGTAGCGCGGCGGACCGGACCACTGTCGCTGCATCTCGCTGATCGTCCGGCCGGTGAGGCGGTGGACCTCGAGTGCGCGTTCGATGCGGCGAAGGTCGTTCGGATGGATCCGCGCGGCCGCCGCGGGATCGATCCGCGCCAACTCGGCATGCAGCGCGGCCGATCCCTGCTCGGCGGCGCGACGGCGCAGGTCGGTCCGCAGGGCGTCGTCGGCGGAGGGGCCTTCGAACAAGCCGTAGAGCAGGGCCATGAGATAGAGCGGCGTTCCGGCGACGGCGACGATGCTGCGGCCGCGGGAGGAGACGTCGGCGATGGCGGCATCGGCGGCGGCGACGTAGCGCGCGGCGCTGAAGGCCTCGGACGGTTCGGCGACGTCGATGAGATGATGCGGTACGCGGCGGCGGTCGTCGGCGCCGGGCTTGGCGGTGCCGATGTCCATGCGGCGATAGACCTGCATGGAATCGACGGCGAGAAGCTCGGCATCGAGCCGCTCGGCGAGGGGCACGGCGAGCGCGGACTTTCCGACGGCCGTGCAGCCGAGCAGGACGACGAACTGGCGACGGGCGAGCGGCGTGTCCATAATGGTCGATGCATCCGGGCCGATGGCGCGGCCGGTCCGAACAATCAGACGGGAGAAGGTCTCATGCGGTCAAGACGTGCGGCGGGACTGCTGTCGGCGATGCTGGCGGCGGGCTGGGTTGCGGGGTGCGTGGACATCAAGGCGCCGGAGCGGATCGAGATCGGGTCGGGTTCGCGCGGGGAGGACGTCGACAGCTCGCGGGTGCCGGAGCCGCGGGACATGGAGGAGGCGCGGAGCGAGCTGCGGCGGGCGTACCGTCAGATTCAGTATCTGGAGCGGAGGGTGTCCGGGCTGGAGAAGGACAAGCGGGAACTCAAGGAGGAGCGCGATGACTACAAGCGCAAGTACGAGCGAATGCGGGGCGACGACTGATCGGCCGGATCGCGGGCGCTGCGCCGCATCATGAGTTCGCTCGGGAAGCGCGTCGTCGTCAACGGGCTGCGATACGGGATCTGCGCGGCGGCCGTATGGTGGGTGCTTCGCAGCCTGTCGTGGGAGGATTTCCGCACGCTGTGGCGTGAGGCGTCGTGGGGCTGGCTTGGGCTGGCGGTCCTGGTCTACGCTCCGATCCCGGCGCTGCTGGCGCTGCGTCTGAAGTGGCTTTTGAACGCGAATCACGTGCCGATCACGCTCGGTCGCGCGATCGGCGTGACGCTGGCGGGGAACTTCGCGAGCTTCGTGCTGCCGGGCCAGACGGGGGGCGATTTCTTCAAGGCGGTTTATGTGGCGCGGGAGACGGAGCGTCGCCACGAGGCGGCGACGGTCGTCTTCTTCGATCGACTGCTCGGGCTGATGTGCGTCGTGATCCTCAGCGGCGCGCTGCTGCTGATGAACTGGCGCGATCCGGCCGTGAAGGTGTGGGGACGGTCGATCGGCATCGCGTTCGCAGCGCTTCTGGTTCCCGGGGCGCTGTACTTCTCGGATGGGTTTCGACGGCTGATCCGCTGGGAGCGCGTGATGCAGCAGTTGCCGCTGCGCGAGCACGTGCGGCGGATCGACAACGCGGTGCTCGCGTATCGCGATCACCGATGGGTGGTCGTGCGCGCGATGCTGCTGACGTGGGGCTTGCAGGCGGTCGCGATCTTTTCGACGTACCTGGCGGGCCGCGCGATCGGCATGACGGGTCCGACGCTGGGGCGGTCGCTCGTGATCTACCTGATCTATGTGCCGCTGTGCTGGATGGCCGGGGCGCTGCCGATCTCACCGCAAGGGTTGGGCGTAATGGAGTGGGCGTACACGGAGCTGCTGCATCGCGCGGCGGGCTTCGGCACGGCAGAAGGCGCGGCGTTGCTGTCGATGCTCGCGCGGCTGATCAATTTGGCGTGGGCCATGCCGGGAATCATCTTCCATCTGCGTTTCAGCCGCCTGCGGGCCGAGGCCGCCGGCGAGTCGGCTTCGGCCGGGGTCGCGTCGGCGTCGGGCGCATCGTCGACCGGCGCGGGCGAGTGAGTCGACGGAGCTCCGCGACGAGGCGGGCGGACGTCGTGAAGGCGGCGTCGGCGGCGAGGGCGCGGGTCTTTTCGACGGCCTCGGGAGTTCCATCGACGAAGATCAGGGGGATCGCGCGGCGCGCTTTGCTCTCGCGGCACCATT
The DNA here is from genome assembly GCA_023150615.1 of Phycisphaerae bacterium. Taxonomy (GTDB): domain Bacteria; phylum Planctomycetota; class Phycisphaerae; order UBA1845; family UTPLA1; genus JAKLKO01. The sequence goes on along the minus strand of JAKLKO010000032.1, from coordinate 18,004 downwards.
CGGCGACGGCGCGGCCGTGAGAGGGCAGACGGTCGAGCGAGATGACGAAAGCGTCCGGCCGGTCCGCGATCTTCGCGTGGGTCCGTGTGTCCCAGTGGCCGGTGATCGTGAAACCAGCGGCGCGAAGCGGCCGAACGCGCTCGCGCCATTCGGCCTCGTTCCAGTGGAGGTAGAAGATCTTCGTCATGCGCACCTCCCGTCAGCGGACGATCTCGGGGTTGACCGGCTCGCCGAATTTCTCGCCGAGCGCGGTGAGATAGCCCTTCATGGTCGCGTGGTAGCCGAAGATCGTGCGGGCCATGAAGCGGAAGATGGGGTTGTAGATCTCGCCCGCCTCGGTGAGCGTGAGCGTGGCGCCGTCGCCGTCGCGGGCGATCTCGTACGTCCAGGTTCCGCCGAACGGCAGGTCCTTGTCGGCGATGCGGCCGACGAGGCGCGTCGGCGGGACCGATTCGATCGTTTCGATGGTCATGCGCCCGTCGCGGCCATGCTCGACCCAGACGGGCTTGCCATCACGGTCGGGGAGTCGCTCGACGCGCGTGAGGGACTTCCGCCAGGAGGGGAAGGCATCGACATCGGTGATGCACTTCCAGAGGACTTCGGGCGGCTGGCGGAAGCGGGCCTTGCAGGTCGCGACGTGCGCCTTAGGGATCGCGAACCCGATCAGGGCCATGAGCAGGACGAGTCCGGCGAGTCCGCCGACGATGGCGAGGGCGATCTTCCACCACATGTGACGTCTCCTTGTTTTTCGGCGCGGCATCGGTCGGGCCGCGCGGGTCGAGGCCGTACAGGACCTTGTCGTGCATCTGTTTCGCGGCGGCGTCGGCGAGGAGGGCGAGTCCGCGGATGGCGTCGTCGCGGAGCGGCGCGGAGAGCTTGCGAAGCAGGTTGCGGACGCGGTGTGGATCGAGCACGGACTGCGCCTGGCGGATGCGGACGCCGGCGGCGGTCAGTCGCAGTCGGACGCGGCGGGCGTCGTCACGATCGCGGTCGCGCCGTACGTAGCCCTGATCGACGAGCCGGTCGATGGCGATGGACATGGTGGAGGCGGTGACGCCCATGTGCGCGGCGAGGCCGGAGAGGGTGGTGGGGCGGACGTCGTCGAGGTGGTCGAGGATGCCGATCTGGTGGGCGCTGAGGAGTCGCCGGGTGCGGGGGTCGCGGACGTGGCGGGTGTGGCAGGCGAAGAAGATGCGCGGGTAGAGCTGCATAAGCTGCGTCGCGGCGGTGTCGACGTCCATGCGCGCAGCATCGCACAGATAATTTGATTTGTCAAATCAAATTATCTACCGCGTGCGGCCGGCCGGGCGTGCTCCAAGGCGTGTCGCCGCGCGACCGGCCGGTCCGGCGTGACGGCCGGTCACGTCAATAGCGGACCTTCGACCGTGGCGCCGGAGTGGGGATTTATTGCCCGAGCCGGCGACGTAAGCGACCGATATCCGGGTCGGGCACACGGGGGTCCGGCGGGGGCGCGAATCCGCGAACGGCGAACGATGCACGCGATCTCGGAACCGCAACTGAGCGTCATCATCCCGACCCACAGTCGGCCGACGAAGCTGCGCCAATTGCTGACCGACCTGTCCGCGACGCGTCCGGGGGACCAGTACTTCGAGATCATCGTGGCCGTCGACGGGCCGGACGACGGACCCGTGGCACAGGCGCGGGTCGTGCCGGCGACGATCCCGAGCGTATGCCTGACGCAGCCGCACGGTGGTCCGGCGGCAGCGCGGAACCTGGCGTTGCAGCACGCGCGGGCGCCGTGGGTGCTGTTTCTCAACGACGATGCGCGGGTGACGCCGTACACCATTGGCGGGCATCTGGCACGAATTCGGCGCGATCCGACGGCGCGGTGCGCGTACCTCGGGCGGTTTGACTTCGCGCCGGCGGTGATCGATTCGGCGTGGCGGCGACTGCTGGCCGAGTCGTCGCTCATGTTCTGCTACGATCGCATGCGGCCGGACGGTCGCTTCAGCTATCAGCATTTCTGGACGTGCAACATTTCGGTTCGGACGGAACTGGTCCGCGAGGTTGGCGCGTTCCGCGCGGAGCTGAACGACGGCTTCGGCGACCTTGCCATGAGCTTTCACGAGGACATCGAGCTGGGCTGGCGCCTTCAGCGTCAGTTCGGGCTGGAGGTGTGCTACGCGGCCGAGATTCCGGCGATGCACGATCACGGTCTGACGCCGCGCGACTACTTCTGGCGCGAGTATCGTCGCGGTCGCGCGGCCCGCGCGGCGCGGACGGTCAACCCCGCGTTCTATGACGAGGTCTGGCCGTGGATCAAGGACGCGGACGAGCAGTGGGAGTCGCTTCGCGACACGCTGGGCAAGCCGCTGGCGGAGGCTCGGGACTATGCGGAGCGTCTGCGTCAGCGGCCGGCGGGCGACGTGAGCCGGTCGGAGATTGCGGCGGCGGCGCTGGCGGTCTCGCCGCTGCGACGACTGATCTTCCTCTCGGGCTTTGTCGGCCGCGATTTTGAGGAATTCTGGCCGGACGGCGAGGCCGGCTAGGTCGGCGGGGTCTCAGTTCAAGAGCGAAAGCGGTCGATGTAAGGGGGTGGCGTGCGCGCCGGCGATGCGAGGGGGCGGCGGCGGTTTTCGATTCGGGTTGTCGATGATCCGTACGACGCTCTACGTTCCCTGCTGCAACGGGGCCGCGTACCTGGCGGAGACGCTGCAGGCGGCGTTGTCGCAGAGCCGCGCGGCGGACGAGGTGCTCGTGGTCGACGATGGGTCGACTGACGAGAGCGCGGCGATCGCAACGCGGTGCGGCGCGCGGGTGTTGCGTCACGGAGCCAATCGCGGGCTGGCGGCGGCGCGGAATACGGCGCGTCGCGCCTCGACGGGGGAGCTGCTCATCGGGTTGGACGTCGACGCGGTGCCGGCGGCGGATTACGTCGAGCGCGTGGCGGCGGCGTTCGAGCGCGATGCATCGCTGGCGGGGCTGTGCGGGCGTTTGATCGAATCGCACACGGTGTGTCTGCCGGACCTGTGGCGGTCGGTGCACATGCCGCAGCATCACGGCGAGTCGCGCGCGGAGCCGCCGCGGATCTGCTTCGGCTCAGTGAGTTCGTTCCGTGTCGACGCGATCGACGCGGTTTGCGGCTGGAACGAGCGCTATCGCACGAACTACGAGGACGTCGATTTGTCGCAGCGGTTGATCCGTGCGGGCCTGCGGTGCGCGTACGAGCCGGCGGCGATCGCCCGGCATCAGCGGCGTGATTCTCTCGCGAGCGTGCTGTCGGGATTCTGGAGCTGGTTCGCCCCGCGCGGACGGGACGCGGGGCACTTCGCGTCGGTCGAGGCGGCCGCTTCGAAGCGGCTGGAGTCCGTGAACTTCGGCATCTTCCGGCATCGACTGGCCCGCGATCTCGGCGAGCATCGGGCGCACCTGTCGGGCATCACGCTGCTGCTGCCGGCGTGGATGACGGTGCACGACCTGGCGGAGTGCCGGGCGTCGCGTGGCGCGGCCGAGGCCGTCGTCGCGCGGTTCGTCGAGCGCATCGTCGAGCGCGGGGCGTCGGACTACGTCGCGTCGCGGTGTCGATCGCTGCTGGAGGGGCTGGCGGAGCGACTCTTCGCGACGTGCGCGGGCGCGGCCGCGGGCGGTGAGCTGGTCGAGCGATTCGGGGCGCTCTGCCGGCGCGAGCTGCCGGACGAGCGGCGCATCTGGGCGCAGATTGAGTTTTCACTTCAGCGCCTTGAGTACGAGGAATCGCTGAGGTCAACTTGGGCGGGCGACACGCGCATCGTCATTGCCAATCCGCCGTGGTACACGAGCGAGCGGCAGGGTGTGCGTGCGGGATCGCGCTGGCCGTTCACGCTCGATCGGCGCGGGTCGTCGCCGATTCCGCGGTACGTGCCGTTCCCGTTCTTTCTGGCGCAGGCGGCGCAGCTCCTGAGCGACGCGGGCCGTCCAAACGCGATCATCGACGCGATCGCCGAGGGGTTGACCCATGACGAGTTTCACGAGCGCGTGCTCGGATACCGACCGCGCGCGATCGTGATGGAGACCGCGGCGGCGTCGTTCGAGAGCGATCGGGCGTTGTGGCGGCGGCTGCGGCGCGAGCTGCCGGACGCGACGTTGATCCTGTGTGGTCCGCACGCGACCGCGCGGCGGGGCGAGATACTCCACGACGTGCCTGATATCGATCTGATTCTGATCGGCGAGTACGAGCGAACGCTGCTGTCGGTGGCCGAAGCGCTGGACGCGGGAGGTGATTGGCGCGCGATCCGCGGCATCGCGTTTCGGGACGGCGGCGAGCTGGTCGATACCGGCCGGCCGGGACCCGTGCCGTTTGACGAGGTCGGCCGGGCGGATCGGCTGCGATTGCCGCTGTTCAACTATCGGGATCCGTTCGGCGGGCTCGCCGAGCCGATGGCGCAGCTCATGGCGACGCGCGGCTGTCCGTACGAGTGCAGCTTCTGCCAGTGGCCGCAGGTGTTTTACGAGCGTCGGAAGATCCAGAAGCGTTCGGCCGAGCGGGTGTTCGAGGAGGTACGGGAGCTGGTGGAGCGCTTCGGGTTCCGCTCGGTCTATTTCGACGATGACATGTTCGGTCCGGGGGCGGAGTGGCTGTCGCGGTTCTGCGGGCTGGTTCGCGCGAGCGGGCTTTCGTTCGAGTGGGGGATCATGGCGCGGGCCGACACGTTCAGCGACGCGCAGTTGCGGATGATGGCGGAGGCGGGTCTGCGGGCGGCGAAGTTCGGCGCGGAGTCGGGCGATCAGGGGATGGTCGATGCGATGGGCAAGCGACTGAACCTCGATCGTCTGCGCGAGACGTGCCGCCGGTGTCGCGAGCTCGGAATCGCCGTGCATCTGACGTTCACGATCGGCCTGCCGGGTGAGTCGCCGCAGACGCTGGCGCGGACGCGCGAGCTGATCCTCGAGCTGCTGCCGGAAACGCTTCAGATCTCGCGGGCGATGCCGCTGCCGGGCACGTCGTTCGAGGACTGGGCGGTCGAGCGCGGGGCGCTCAAGACGCGGGACCTGGCGGCGCGCGATGGGTTCCTGATCTCAATCGTGCAACACGAGCAACTGAGCGGCGAGGAGATTGACCGGTTTATCCACGAGACGTACGCCGCGTATCAGCAGGCGCGGCGACAGGCGTCGCGACGGGCCGACGCGCGCGAGCCGCAGCATGCGACGGCGGCAACCTGAGGTATCGCCTCAGGCGACGGCGGCGGGGGCGGCCGCGATCATCTCATCGAGAATATCGTCAAGCGTCCGCGTGATCCGCCACCCGGGGTAATCGCGGCGGAAGCGCGCGAGGTTGGAGATGTAGCAGATGTGATCTCCGCGGCGCGGTTCGTTGCGGTAGCGCGTCGGCAGCTTGACGCCGAGGCGCTCCTCGACGCGGGCGATCGACTCGAGCACGGAGAGGCTGTTGTCGCGGCCGCCGCCGAGGTTGTAGACGGCCGCGATCCGCGGCGCGTCGAGGAATGCGTGAATCGCGCGGCAGACGTCGTGGGCGTGAATCTGGTCGCGGACCTGCTTGCCTTTGTAACCGATGATCGTGTACGGCTGCGCTTCGCCGCCGGCCGCCTGGAGTCCCACCTTCACGAGATACGACAGGAATCCGTGCAGGGGCACGCCGGCGTGATACGGCCCGGTCATGCACCCGGCGCGGAAGCAGATCGTCTTGAGGTTGAAGTACCGGCCGTACTCCTGGACGAGGAGGTCGGCGGCGGCCTTCGATGCGCCGAAGAGGGAGTGGAGCGACGCGTCGATGCGGCAGGATTCGTCGATGCCGTCGCGGTCGGCCGGATGGGCGTAGTCCCAGCGCGTCGGTGTTTCGATGAGCGGTCGTTCGTTGGGGGCGTCGCCGTAGACTTTGTTCGTCGACATGAAGACGAACGTTGCGTCGGGCGCGTGTCGGCGCGTCGCCTCGAGCAGGTTAAGCGTGCCGACGGCGTTCGTGTCGAAGTCGTCGAAGGGGCGTCGTGCGGCGAGGTCGTGCGAGGGCTGCGCGGCGCAGTGCACGATGGCGTTGAAGCGGTGGCGGCGGACGAGGGCATCGATCGCGGTGCGGTCGCGGACGTCGAGGTCGTGGTGCTGGTAGCCGGGGACGGCGGCGGCGAGGCGGCGGAGGTTTGGCGTCGTGTCGGCGTCGGGGCCGAAGAAGTCGGCCCGCAAGTTGTTGTCGATGCCCTGGACCTGCCAGCCGAGGTCGGCGAAGTACGCGACGGTCTCGGAGCCGATGAGTCCGCTGGAGCCGGTGACGAGCATCTTCATGCGGCGCGGTCCTGCGCGGGGTGCGGCCGGTCAGACGCGACTGGCAAGGCTGCCCGCCGGTTTGCATCGTCGCGAGGTCGGCGGGCGCTTGAGGAGTTCGCGGTCGATCCGGGCGATTCGGGGGGCCGATAAGAGGGAGAGCCGGGGGGACGGCGGTGTCAGCATGCACGTCTTGATCACGGGCGGCGCGGGGTTCATCGGTTCGCACCTGGCAGACGAACTGCTTCGGCGCGGACATCGCGTGCGGTTGCTGGACAACTTGTGCGAGCAGGTGCACGGCGGGCGCGCGCCGGACTACCTGCCGCGCGCGGCCGAGTTCGTGCGCGGCGACATCCGCGATCGATCGGCCGTCGTCGCGGCAATCGCCGGCGTCGAGGCGGTGGCGCACCTGGCGTGCGCGGTCGGCGTGGCGCAGTCGCAATACGAGATTGAGCACTACGTCGATGTGAACATCCGCGGCACGGCCGTGCTGGCGGATGTGCTGGCCAACGAGCGGCACGACGTGCGGCGCGTGCTGCTGCCGGGTTCGATGACGGCCTACGGCGAGGGCGCGGCGCGGTGCGCGGCGTGCGGCGTCGTGCGGCCGAATATCCGGACGGCCGAGGATGTGGCCGGCGGTCGATGGGAGCCGCGGTGTCCGACGTGCGGGCGGGAGGCGGCGTCCATTCCGACCGGCGAGTCGGCGGAACTGCGGTCGCAGAGCATCTATGCGCTGACGAAGCGGACGCAGGAGGAGTTGCTCGCGCACGTGGATCGGCTGTGCGGCGTGCCGTTCGTGTGCACGCGGCTGTTCAACGTGTACGGCCCGCGACAATCGCTCTCGAACCCGTACACGGGCGTGACGGCGATCTTCATTTCGCGGGTCAAGAGCGGCGCGGCACCGGTCGTGTTCGAGGACGGGCGGCAGACGCGGGACTTCATCTGGGTCGGCGACGTGGCGGCGACGCTGTCGGAACTGCTGGAGTCCGGGCGCGGCGATCACGGGACGTTTAACATCGCGTCGGGGCGGGCGACGCCGATCCGGGAGATCGCCGAGCGGATCGCGCGGCTGATGGGCGTGCCGATCGTGCCGGCCGCAAGCGGGACGTTTCGCTTCGGCGACGTGCGGCACTGCACGGCGGACATTTCGAAGTCGCGGGACGCGTTCGGCTTCCTGCCGCGGACGAGCCTCGACGAGGGGCTGGCGCACTTGGTCCGCTGGAGCCTGTCGCAGGACTCGCGCGACGGGTTCGACCGCACGTTGGATGAGCTGTCCCGGCGGCGGATGCTGACGCGGACGGTGTGAACGCGTCGTGTGGGGCGCGGCGTCAGTGCGGTTTGACGAACAGGCCCGTCGCGTCGATCACCAGCGTTCCGGACTCGTCGACGGCCGAGACGCGACCCTCGACGAACACTTCGGCCAGCGGCTTCAGGTCGCCCACGCCTTGCAGACTCGCCTTGAGGGCGTGGCCCGCGGCATCGACGACCTGCACGGTGGCAACCGCACGTCGAAGGTCGTCCGGCGCTTCGCAGCAGTAGTCCCACGGCGTCGGGCAGGCGTCGTCGGCGCGCGCGTTGCAGGTGGGCAGCGAGACATCGGCGATGGTGAAGATTGCGCGGCCGGCGACGAACGGGTCCTTGCGCCCGCCGATCCGGCCGCGGATGGTAATGGTGTCGCCGGCTTTCGCCGTGGCCTTCGCCGACTTGAGTTCGGCAGCGCCGGCCGGGGCGGATTTCAGGAAGAGCGTCGGCGGGATCGCGGCGGAAGTCACCAGGGCGGGTGGTGTTTCATCCGTGGCGCGGTTGCAGCGCGCGCCGGTGAGTACTGCGATGATGGCGATCGTGGCGGCGAATCGAACTCGAATGAGCGTAGGCATAGAAATCCTCGGGTTGATCATGCGGCCCGCAGTGCGGCGGGGATCGGCAGTTGCAGGCATCGCCACGCGGGCGGCAGCGCGCCGATGATCCCGAGCAGCAGCGCGGCGACGAGCGCCGTGGCGACGGCCGGACCTTCCACCGCGAGAGTCAGCACGCCGGTTGAGAAGCGCACGGCGCGGCCGTCGAACAGCGTCGTCCCGAGCGCCACGCCGGCCAGCCCTCCGGCGGCGGCGAGGACGATCGACTCCTGCACGAGATTGATGACGATGGCGAGTCGCGAGAAGCCGAGCGTCTGGAGCGTGCCGATCTCTCGGACGCGCGCGACGAACGCGGCGTACATCGTGTTGAGTCCGCCGAAGAGTCCGCCGAGTCCGATGAGGATCGCGGTGGCCCAGACGACGGCGCGGACGGGGGCGTAGAACTCGACGAGCCGTCGGAAGTACTCGGTTTCGGAGATGGCGACGAGTTCGAGGTCGAGGCGCTGCTTGCAGAAGGCGTCGACGTCGGCGAATTCGGCGGCGTCGAGCGTGACCACGACGCACGAGACGCTGTCGCGCTTCGTGGCGACCTGAAGGTCGGTGAGCGGGCACCAGAACTCGGCGTCCATGACGGTCGTCGGCGCGGCGAAGCGACCGACGATCGTCCAGTTGCGGTTGTCGAGTCGCACGGTGCGGCCGACGGCGAGGTCCTCGGGCGGCGCGTTCATCCGCGCCGGGGCGCTGCCGCCGACGATCAGCTCGTCGTGGCCGGGTCGCGGCGCGCGACCTTCGATGATGCGGACCTGCGGGTGGACGAGGAAGGCGGCGGGGGTGATTCCACGGAGGAGCGATTGGCACCCGGCGTCGGCGTCGCGATCGGTTCGGAGCGGCAGGCTGAGGAGGATTTCGGGCGAGACGAAGGGTGTGCCAAGCTGCGCACGGATGCCGGGGATGGAGGCGGCGACGACGTCCGCGACGTTGGCGCCGATCTGGCTGCGTTCGAGGCTCTCTTCGCTGCCCGCGCCGAGGAGGATCACGTTTTCGGGGCGACTGCTGTGTTCGAGGCTGCGCGACATGCCGCCCACGAAGGCCGCCGCGGCCAGCGCGAGCATGGAGACGAGCGCGGCGGCGACCAGGCTCGCGATGAGTCGGGGGCGCGAGCGCGAGGCGTTGCGAACGGCATATTCGAACGGGATCAGTCGCATGCGTCACACCGCGCGGAAGCACTCCACGATTTCGCGTCGCGCCGCCTGAACGGCCGGGACCAGTCCGGCGGCGGCCGCCAGCAGGGCGGAGGCCGCGAGTCCGCTGAGGAACACGCCGGCCGAGGCGTGGAGCGGGATGCTGACGCCTTCGGTCGAGATGCTGAACTGGCCGCAGCGCAGAAAGATCGCGGCGACCGCACTTCCGAGCGCTCCGCCGGCGAGTCCGACGAGGACGCCCTCGAGGACGATGAGTCGCGCGAGGAGCGAACCGGTGAAGCCGAGCGTCTGGAGGATGGCGTACTCCCGGATGCGGCCCTGGACGGCGAGGACGATGGCGTTTCCGACGAGGGCCGCGACGGCGGCGAGGCATCCGCACGCGAGCCAGCCCGCGAACGCCGCGATTTCCAGCACGTCGGCGGCCGCTATGGCGGCGAAGGCGGTTTCGGGCCGGGTTTGCGTCGGCTCGGCGTCGGCGGCGAATTCCTCGTCGATCGCGCGGCGGATGTCGTCGAGCGCGCGGGGGTCGCGGACGCGGACGTTGAACTGCGTGACGACGCCGCCCTGGCGCGAGCCGCTGGCGAATTGGAGGAACGACAGGTGGGCGTAGGCGACGTTTCGATGTTGCGGCTCGTCGGAGGCGATGATGCCGGCGACGAAGGCGCGGATGCCGGCGGCCTCGAAGCGATCACCGACATTGAGCCGCCGTCGCGCGGCGAGGCTCTCGCCGAGCAGCACCGAGTCGCTGCGGCGCTTCCAGTCATCGATCGAGCCGGCCACGAGCCGGACCTGCGGCAGGAACTCGGCGATGAACGGTTCGATCGGCACGCCGCGAAACGTGACGACGTCGAGGCTGGTGCGGCAGTTGCTGATGACGATCTTGATCGGCACAACGGACGCGACGCCGGCGATCCGCTCGATCCGCGGGCGGTACGACTCGGGCAGGCGGCTGGTGTAGGGGCAGTAGCGCTCCTTGCGATAGACGACGAGGCGGACCTCGCCGCCGGCGGCGCGCGTGACGGCTTCCGCGCCGCTCTGAAGGGCCTCGATTGCGCAGAAGATGAAGACGGCGATGGCGACGCCGGAGGCGGTGAGCGACGTGCGCGTGCGGTGGCGCACAACCTGCTTGAGTGCGACGGGGACGAGTCGGGCGGGCAGCATGAGCGGTACTCGGGGCGCTACGCGGCGGCGGGCGCGGCTTCGAGCAGTCGTCCTTTCTCGAGGTGCAGCACGCGGCCGGCGTGCGAGGCGCACTTCGCATCGTGCGTGACAAGGATGAGCGTCTGGTTCATCTCGCGGTTGAGGCGCTGCAGCAGGGTCATGACGAGCGCGGCGGACTCGGCGTCGAGGTCGCCGGTCGGTTCGTCGGCGACGAGGATCCTCGGGTGCGTGACGATGGCGCGGGCGATGGCGACGCGCTGTTCCTGCCCGCCGCTGAGCTGTCGCGGGTAGTGGTCGTGGCGATCGGCGAGTCCGACGAGTTCGAGGGCGAAGGCGACCTTTTCATGGCGATCGCGCCGCGACATCGGATGCAGCAGCAGCGGCAGCTCGACGTTCTCGTAGGCGGTCAGCGTGGGGATGAGGTTGTAGAGCTGGAAGATGTAACCGACGGCGTCGCAGCGCCAGCGTGCCAGGGCGCTGCGCGACCGGCCGGCGATGTCGACGCCATCGATGCGCAGCGAGCCGGCGGTGGGCTGGTCGATCCCGGCGATGAGGTTGAGCAGCGTCGTCTTGCCGCTGCCGGACGGGCCCATCAGCGCGACGAACTCGCCCTCGTCGATGTCGAGGTCAAGCGACGCGAGGGGCGTGATCTCGATCTCGCCCTTGCGAAACGTCTTGGTCAGTCCGCGGCATTCGATGAGTGCCATGGCGTTCTCTCCTTCACGGTCGGCCCGGCGGCGCGGCCTCGCCGACAATCCGCACACGCTGACCGTGTGCGAGCTCGGGCAGCGGATCGGCGACGACGCGGTCTCCGGGGCGGAGGCCGTCGACAATCTCGATCCAGCCTTCCAGTCGCGCGGCGCCCGGTTGAATCCTCCGACATTCGACCCTCGAGCCCGCGGCATCGACGACCCAGGCTTGACACGCGTTGTTCGTGTCGCGCTGCAGGAGCGACTCGGGCGCGAAGACGCGCGAGGTCTCGCCCGGTTGGGTCGATGCGACGGCGAGCAATCTCACGCGCGCGAGCATCTCGGGCTTGACCTCGCGCGGCGGATCGTCGATCGCGACCTTGACCTGGAGCGTGTTCTTCTGGATGTCGGCCTCGTTGACGATCCGCGTGACGCGGCCGTGCAGCGTGCGGTCGGGCGCGACGGGGACGACGATCTCGGCCGGCTGGCCGATGGCGATGCTTGCGGCGTCGGCGAGCGGGACATCGACGCGGACTTGCAGCCGTCGGGGGTCGTAGAGTCGGACGACGTAGGTCGATTCGGGCCGGTCGCTGCTCATCATCAGCTTGCTGCCGGGTTCGACGAGGCGGTTCATGACGACGCCTGCGACCGGGGCGCGGACCTCCATGCGCTCGAGGCGCAGCATGGCCTCATCGCGCGCGGCCCGGGCGCGATCGGCGGCGGCGCGGGCGCGCATCAGTTCGGCCTTCGATTCTTCGAGGGCGCGCTGCTCGGGGATCCGCAGGCGCAGGTGCTCGCGCGCGGCGTCCAGTTCGGCCTGCATCGCGGCGATCTGCGCCTCGAGCACGTCGCGCCGCGCACAGATCGCCTGCACGACCGCCTCCTGCGCAGCGCATTGCTGCTGCGAGCGGACGTGCTCGATCTCGCTGGCGATCTTGCGCTCGAAGAGCTTCTCGATACGCTCGTGATCGGCGTGCAACTCGACGCTGCGGGCCTCGGCCGCGGCAAGCTCGGACGGCCAGCGCTGCAGCTCGGCGCGGCGCTCGTTCAGCATCGCCTCGGCGGTCGCAATCTTGCGGACCAGCTCGATGGGGTGGTCCCAGGCGCGCTGCGCGGCGTCCGCGGCGGCCTGCGCCGTCGCGACTTCGGCTTCGCGCTCGGCCAGCTCGGCCTCGGCACGCTGCAGCGCGAGCCGCGCATCGTCGTCGATGAGCCGCGCGACGACCTGCCCGGGCTGGACCGATTCGCCTTCCAGCGCGAGGACCTCGCGGACCACGCCGTCGGCCAGCGCCGGAACCGCGACCGGATAGGGATCGGCCTCGACCCAGCCGGCCGCCTGTACGGTGACGGCGCCGCCGACGGCGGCGCCGGTCTTGGTGATGACGGGCACGACGCGGACGGGCTGCGCCGGCAGGAGCGCGTCGCGCGCGGCGTACGCCAGGAGCGTCGCGGCCAGAATCAGCAGCGCGGCCGGCACGCCGATCCGCGTCAGAATGCGTCGATGCGGCAGCGGGACCGCCGACGCATCGGCGGCGTTCGTGGGCGGAGGGTCGGCGCGTCGCGCCAGGCGCGTGAGATCGGCATCATGAACCATCTGATCGCTCGCTCGTCCGCGGGCAGTCTCGTGCTGGAGACACGGCGCGGAATCAGGTGACCGGCGGGGCGTGCACCGGATGAGGCCACGTCCGCGTTCGTTGAATCGCGATAAGGGGAGGATCAGGCGCGCGGAGGGTGAAAGACGCCGGCCAGGCTCAGCGGTTCGGGCGCGGCGTCAACAAGCGCGCTGGCCCAGCCGAGCGGCGCGGGCGATGCGCGGAACGGCGACGGGCCCGGCGCGACGAGGACCTTGGCGCAGCAGACGGCCGAACAGGCCGGCCGGGCATCGTCGGGGGCGGAATTCTCCTGGGCCGGGCTTGATGGATCGGCGGGAGTCGAGGCGATCGCGTCGGGAGCGGTCGCATCATCAGCGCAGCACTCCTGACACGCGGCGCCGCACGAGCCGGATTCACCCGCGCCCGGTGTGCAACACGAAACGTCGCACCAGCGTGCCACCGAATTCACGAGCACCAGTGCAACGAGCGTCGCGCGCATGGATCGCAGATTGATCATCTCGAGAGACTCGCAGCCCGAACCCATTATAGGCAGCGCGAACCGCCGGTCAATCGCGGGGTCGGAAGTGCGCGCGGAATGCCTTATACTGACGTTCCGAGAATGCGTCGGGCGCCGCATCGCGGCGCTTCGCCCTGGGAGTTGATCGATGGAATCTCCAAATGTGCATGACTTCTACAACGTGGCCGGCCTGCTTTCGGACGACGAGCGGCAGGTGCAGTCGATGGTGCGGCGGTTCGTCGATGAGCGCGTGCTGCCGACGATCGCGAAGGCGTTCGAAGACCATCGGTTCCCGAGCGAGCTGATCCCGACCATCGCGGAGATGGGTCTGCTGGGCTGCAACATCGATGGTTACGACTGCCCGGGCCTGAACAACGTCTGCTACGGATTGATCTGCCAGGAGTTGGAGCGGGGCGACAGCGGGCTGCGAAGCTTCGTCTCGGTGCAAGGCTCGCTCTGCATGTACCCCATCCACACCTACGGCAGCGACGAGCAGAAGCAGCGCTGGCTGCCGTCGATGCACCGCGGCCGGGCGATCGGCTGCTTCGGGCTGACGGAGCCGGACGGCGGATCGGACCCGGGGACGATGAAGACGCACGCGAAGCGACAGGGCGGCGACTGGGTGATCAACGGCGCGAAGATGTGGATCACCAACGGGACGATCGCCGACGTGGCGATCGTGTGGGCGATGACCGACGAGGGCGTGCGGGGATTCATCGTCGAGAAGGGGATGACCGGGTACTCGGCGCGGGACATTCTGCGCAAGATGTCGCTGCGGGCCAGCGTGACGAGCGAGCTGTTCTTCGACAACTGCCGCGTGCCGGAAGCGAACCGGCTGCCGAAGGCAGCGGGCCTGGGCGCGCCGCTGTCGTGCCTGACGCAGGCGCGGTACGGGATCGCCTGGGGGGCGATCGGCGCGGCGGAGGCGTGCGTCGACGAGGCGCTCACGTTCGTGAAGCAGCGGGTGCTGTTCGGCCGGCCGCTGTCGCACACGCAGACGATCCAGCGTCGGCTGGCGGACTGCGTTCGTAGGATCACGACGGCGCAACTGCTGGCGCTTCAGCTCGGGCGGATGAAGGACGCGGGGACGATGCACCACAGCCACGTGTCGCTGGCGAAGTGGAACAACGTGCGGATGGGCCTGGACGTTGCGCGGGAGTGCCGGGACATCCTCGGGGCGGGGGGGATTTCGGTGGAGTGTTGTCCGATCCGGCACATGCTGAACCTCGAGAGCGTGATCACGTACGAGGGGACGGAGACGATTCACGAGCTGATCGTGGGGCGGGAGATCACGGGCGTGGGGGCGTTTTGATCGTCTTCGTCGTCGGTTGGACCGGTGAAAAACCACATTTGACATAATTAGTATTGAATTGGTTCTTGGGCGTTTAATACGAATTCCGTGCAAAGCAGTGTTACTTTGGCAGTTCGTAAAGCACTGAAAACAAGCTTGCCATATCATGCGGACTCCGGGAACACCGCCGGATCTCGGTACGCTTTCGAATGCGGCGACAAAATCAGGTCGAATGGCGGAGGTTTACCAAGCGGTCGTCCAGCGCGGGTATCGGGATCGTCGCTACCTCCCTTGGGACAAACTCCGCCGTCGTGCAGCGCCACCGGGGGCCGATTATCGAGAGTGGTGGCTCTTCATCAAGCTGGGGCGACTTTCCCTCTACCGTACGCTTCCCCTCTTGGACCGTGATCACCGCAACGCTCGGATTGCGATTGCAGAAATCGTCGCGGAGCGTTTGCATCAGGTCGATCGGCACATCGGTGGAATCGTCCCGTTGCCTGAGCAAGTGACGACTCGTGAAATAAGGGACCGATCTCTGGATCGGAGCCTGATTGAAGCATCGATCACGTCGAGCCAGCTTGAGGGCGCGGCGACGAAACGGCAGGTGGCACAAGAGATGCTCCGAGTTGGCCGGCCGCCGCGTGATCCGGGCGAGCGGCTGATCCTGAACAACGACCTTACCATGCGGGACGTGGGGCACCATCGAAATGTACCGCTGACATTCGACTCGATTCTCGATTCTCACCGGCGCATCACGGACGAGACCTTGGACGATCCCTCGGCCACGGGTCGGCTACGACGACGCGATGAGAAGATTCAGTTTCGTGATGAAGAGGAGAACGTCCTGCATGATCCCCGTACGCCGGTGAACTTCCGCAGCGACTTGGAGCGCTTTGCGATATTGCGAATGCTCGGACGCCGGGCGGATTCAACCATCCGGTTGTGGAATCGATCCTCCTGCATTCCTGGTTGGCCTACGATCACCCGTTCGTCGATGGTAACGGTCGCGTCGCGCGCGTGTTGTTTTGTTGGTCGATGCTTCGATACGGCTATTGGCTCGGCGAATTCATCTCGATTCGCCGTTTCTCCGAAAGGCGCCGGCGAAATACGCTCGGGCGTTTCTCGATGCGGAGGCCAACGACTGTGACGTGACGTACTTTGTCACTCATCAGCTCGGCGTCGTCCTGAGCGCGATCGACGAGTGGCACGAGTTCATCCGACGGGAGACCGAGCGGTTCCGCGCCCTTCGATCCCGGTTGCGCGGGTTGGACGATCTCAATCACCGTCAGCGTGCGTTAGTAGAGCACGCGCTTCGGCACCCCGACGCCCGCGACACGATTGAGGGGCACCAGACCAGTCATAATGTCGTCGATGAGACCGCGAGGCCGGATCGGCTCGGGCTCATGAATCGAGGATTGCTCGGGTCGAAGAAGTCGGGGCGCACGTACGTGTTCTTTCCGGCAGCGGGTCTCGAGCAGCGCTTGGCGACGCTCGAATAGCGCCCTCCGACAGGGGCGGTTTCGAAACTCTCCAGATCGTGCGAATGCGATGGAGGGTGCGCGTCGAAGCGCGACGCACGACCAGCCGTTGCACGTTTCGACGATTGATGATAAGTTGCTCGTGAAATCCGCAATCGGTGCCGGAAGGTCGGCCGCGTTCGACGAGGCCCGGGGTGCGTCGGGCGCGGGCTGAGGCGTTCGCCACCTCGGGACCGAGGTGGCTGTCATGTGCACCAGGCGATCTTCCGCGTCCCCAAACGATCTCGCCACGCAACAAACGGTTTCGGCGCGCACGGCTCACGGGGTAGGCAGGCGGATCGAACCGCCTCGATCGCGGGCCGCATTGCGAGGTTCCCGGGCGCTGTGCGCCGCGGCGATCGTTGCGCTCATGACGACGTGCGGCGTCAGTGCCATCGCGGGCTGCTCGATCCTCTGCGACTGGTTCGGCCTCGGATGCCCGCCGCCGGTCTACGGCTGGTCGAGGCTCGCGGCCGGAATGAACGACGCCGTCCACGCGCTCGTCGTCCACGACAACGAGCTGATCGCCGGCGGGGCGTTCGCGACCGCCGGGAGCACCGCGGCCAACCACCTCGCGCGCTGGAACGGCTCGGCGTGGCAGGCCTACGGCTCCGGGGCGAACAACGACGTTCGCGCGCTGGCGATCCTCGATAACGCGCTGACCACCGGCGGCGAGTTCATCGTCATCGGCGGGGTGAGCGCGGCCTACATCGCGCGGTGGAACGGAACGGCGTGGCAGCCGTTCGGCACCGGCCTCGGCAGCTTCATGTACGCGCTGGGTGAGTACGGCGGCGAGTTGATCGCCGGCGGCAGCTTTTCGACGGCCGGCGGGAGTGCCACGAACTGCGTCGCCCGCTGGAACGGCGCCGTGTGGCAGGCGCTGGGGGCGGGGACGAACGACTGGGTCTATGCGCTCGCGGTGTATGACGGTCAACTGGTCGCGGGCGGCCGATTCACGATGGCGGGTGGATCGGCGATCGACAACATCGCACGATGGAACGGCACGACGTGGTCGGCGCTGGGCGCGGGGACGAACGGGGAGGTCTTGGCGCTGGCGAACTTCAATGGCGAGCTGATCGCCGGCGGCGAGTTCACGATGGCCGGTGGGGCGAGCGCGAACAACATCGCGCGGTGGAACGGGACGAGCTGGCAGGCTCTGGGCACGGGAATGAACCGCGAGGTCAACGCGCTGATCGTGTACAACGGCGAGCTGGTCGCGGGCGGTGGTTTCAGCGCCGCGGGCGGTGCGGCGGATACGAACCTGATCGCGCGCTGGAACGGGTCGGAGTGGCGAGCGCTGGGGACGGGCCTGTCCGGATCGGGCCTGACGGCTGCGGTGCACGCGATGACGATCTGGGGCAACGCACTGTTCGTCGGCGGACAGTTCACGACCGCCGGCGGCGAGAGCGCGAACTACGTCGCGCGTTGGGGGCCGCAGTAGCGCGATGATCCGCGAGGCCGACGCGGCGTCAGATCGCCTGCGTCGTCGCAGGCGATGAGGTCGTCGGCGCAGCGCGGGGCTGACGGTACGGACGGTTCGACTCGTAGAGCTTGAGGCGCAGGCGGATCTCCTCGGCGTAGGCGTTCGCGCCGGCGGCCCGCGCGGCGTCGATGGCCCGGCGGGCGGCGCTGGCGGCCTCGTCGAAACGTCCGAGTTCGGCGCAGGCCGCGGCGAGCGTGTCGAGTGCTTGCGGGTGCCGCTGACTTGTCCGGCGGCAGAGATCCTCGGCGATCCGCGCGGCGGCCGCACCATCGCGGGCCTTTGGGTCGGGACTGGTGGCCAGCGCCCAGGCGAGATTGCCGAGCAGGCCCAACTCGTCGGGCGCGAGCTCGGCGGCGCGCTTCATCATGTCGATCGCGTCCTTCCAGCGGTCGAGCCGCACGTAGAGGATCGCGAGGTTGTTGAGCACGCCGGGGTGCTGCGGCGCGAGATCGACGGCGCGGCGCAGCAGGTCGGCCGCGTCGC
>JAKLKO010000031.1 GCA_023150615.1 Phycisphaerae bacterium | reverse complement strand
CGGGCGTTTGTCGAGCTGGGCGTGAGCGACAAGCTCACCGCCGGTTTGAAGCGCGCCCAGAAGCGGCTTCAAGCCTTCGGCGAAGGCCTGCGTTCGATCGGCACACGCGTGGCGGCCATCGGTGCCGGCATCCTCGCCCCGCTGTTCGCCAGCACGAAGCTCTTCGCCAACATCGGCGACAGCCTGGACGAAATGTCGGCCCGCACCGGCGTCAGCGTGGAGGCGCTGTCGGAGCTGGGGCTTGCGGCCGAACTCTCCGGCGCGGACCTGGAGACGCTGGAGATCGGCCTGCGCAAGATGCAGAAGGCGATTACCGAGGCCGCCGGCGGGTCGAAGAGTGCCATCGACGCATTGGCGCAGCTCGGCCTGAACGTGCAGGACCTGGTCAACCTCTCGCCCGAGCAGCAGTTCAAGCTGATCGCCGACCGGATCAGCAAGATCGAGGACCCCACGCGCAAGGCGGCGCTGGCGCTTGAAGTCTTCGGCAAGTCGGGCACGCGCCTCCTTCCCATGATCCAGGATGGCGCGAAGGGACTGGAGGCGTTCCAGGAGCAGGCCCGACGCCTGGGCCTGACCATCTCGACGCAGACCGCCAAGGATGCGGCGCTGCTGGCGGACAGCCTGGACATCCTCTGGCGCGTCCTGAAGCAAGGCGTCTTCATCATCGGCTCGGCGCTGGCCAGGACCGTCCGCGACCTGGCCAACGCCGTCACGCGGACGGTCGTCACGATTACAGACTGGATCAAGCGGAACCGCGAGCTGGTGGTCTGGGTCGCCAAGATCGCCGCCATCGTCGCCGTCGCCGGCGTGACGCTGATTGCGCTGGGCTACCTCGTCTCCGGCATCGCGGCCGCGTTCGGCACCTTGGCGACCATCGCAGCGGGCGTCGGTACGGCGCTGGGCGTCGTCGGCTCGGTGCTGGCGGCGATGGTGTCACCCATCGGGCTGGTCATCACCGCCGTCGTCGCCCTCGGCGGCACGCTGCTGGTCGTCACCGGCGCGGGCGCCGATGCCCTGGCGTGGCTTGGCGAGCAGTTCCAGTCGCTCAAGGCCACGGCCATGAAGGTCGTCGGCGGGATCGCCGATGCCCTGGCCGCTGGCGACATCGCCCTCGCGGCGCAGATCCTCTGGCTCTCGCTGAAACTCGCCTGGCAGCAGGGCGTCGCGGCGCTGAACCGCGTGTGGCTGGAGGCCAAGCGATTCTTCATCTCCACGGCGCAGAAGATGTGGTTCGGCGCGCTGGCGGCGGCCGAGACGGTCTTTCACGCCTTCGAGGTGGCGTGGATCGAGACGACGGCCTTCCTGTCGAAGACCTGGACCAGCTTCACGTCAGGGTTCCAGAAGGCCTGGAACACGGCCATCAACTGGACCACCAAGCGGTTGCTGGAACTGTGGGGCCTGTTCGACGAGACGCTTGATGTGGAAGCGGCCAAGAAGATGGCCGACCAGGACCTGGCCGACCTGAACACCGCGATCGACCGGCAGCGCGAGGCGGCGCTGGCCGAGCGCGAGGCGCAGCGCAAGCAGCAACGCGAACGCGCCGGCGAAGAACACGATGCCACGCTGGCCGAGATCGGCCGGCAGCTCGACGAGGCCGAGAAGCGCCTGGAGGGCGAGACCGACGCCAAGATCGCCGAGACCCGACGCGCCTTGGCCGAAGCCCGACGCCAACTCGACGAGGCCATCGCCCAGGCGAAGAAGCGCCGCGAAGAGGCGGAGAAAGGCGGCGGCCCACCGCGCCGCAGGATCGGCGATCCGCTCGAAGGACTCGAGGACCGCCTGGCCGGCATCGGCGACGCCCTAGCGCAGAAGATCAGCGTCACCGGCACCTTCAGCGCCGCGGCCGTGCATGGCCTGGGCACGGGAAGCGATGCGATGGAACGCACCGCGCGGGCGTCGGAGCAGACCGCCCGGCACACGAAGCGCCTGGCCGAGGCCGCGTCGATAGGCGGGCTGACCTTCGCGTAGTCAGCGGTGCAGGCATGAACGGAGTCGTGCGATGCCCGTCACCGTCGAGGAGAAGTTCGAGAGCCGCCTGGTCACCACCGGCCAGAACCCCTCGGCCGAGCTGCGCTTCAACATCCGCGGCACCAACGACGACGTGCAGGCCCGCGCGGCACTGGCGACGACCGCGCCGGCCGCGTTCGACCTGAACGGCACGGGCCTGGTCTTCCTGCCGCGCGAGACGATCACTATCCAGCCCGTGGGCGACCTGCTGTGGGAGGGCATCGTCCGCTATGCCGTCATCCCGCAGACCAACGAGAGCGTCTTCGCCTTCGACACCGGCGGTGGCACGCAGCACATCACCCAGAGCCTCCAGACCGTCGGCGCGTACGCGCCCGGCGGGCAGGTGCCGCCGAACTTCAAGGGGGCCATCGGCGTCACCGCCGACAGCGTCGAGGGTGTCGACATCACGGTGCCGGTCTATCAGTTCTCCGAGACGCACTACATCGACGACGCCTACGTCACGCCGGCCTACAAGGGCACGCTCTTCGCCCTGACCGGCCGAGTGAACAGCGCCCCGTTCAAGGGCTTCGCTCCCGGCGAGTGCCTGTTCCTGGGCGCGAGCGGCTCGAAGCGCGGATCAGGCGACTGGGAGATCAACTACCGCTTCGCCGCCAGCCCGAACGCCGCCGGCCTGGTCGTCGGCGACATCGTCGGGATCAGCAAGAAGGGCTTCGAGTACCTGTGGGTGCGGTACGCCGATGCGGAGGACTCGGCGGCCAAGGCGCTGGTCAAGCGGCCGATCGCTGCCTACGTCGAGCAGGTCTATCCCTATGGCGATCTGAACGCCTTGGGCATCTGAGGGGAGACGGGCCGTGGCGTTACTCACCAAAGTCAAGCCAGGCGAACCGCTGAAGATCCCCGCCGAGACGTTCAACGCCTTCGTCGATGCGGCGCGGGACTTTCAGGAGCGGCAGCGCAGCGCCGCACGCGAGGGCCAGCGCGACTTTCGCCAGACCGGCATCGTCCTGGTCCGCAACGAGAGCGGCGCGGTCCGCGACCGCTTCGAGATCCTGGGCATCGAAGGCCCGATCATCAAGCCGACCGCCAACTTCGACGCCTTCAAGGACCGCGTGGCCCTGCGCGGCGTGGTGCCGAGGCGCAGGCACAAGGGCCGCTTCGCCATCCTGCTGGAGCCCGCGGCAGCCGGCGGCACCGTGCGGGCGGTGGTCGATGGCGTCTGCCCCGTCCGCGTGAAGATGGTCGACGAGTGCGACCGCTTCGCCGACATCCGGCAGGGCGTTCCCTCGCGCCTTGAAAGCGCCCCGTCCGGCGCGGCCTACCTGCTGTGGATTCAGCCGAAACATGAGCGCGACCAGCCGAGCATCGCCTGGACCATCGCCCGCATCGGCGTGCCGGCCTCCGCGCCGCCGTGTTCGAGCAGCAGCAGCAGCACGTCGTCGTCGAGCATGTCGTCGTCCTCGAGCGGCTCGTCGTCATTCAGTTCGAGTTCCGCGTCGAGCTCGGCGTCGAGCGCCTCATCGGGTTCGAGCAGCGGTTCGCTCTCGTCGTCCGGCTCGGGCAGCTCGGCCAGCGGGTCGAGCGCCTCCGGTTCTGGCAGTGGGTCGTCACTCTCCGGAAGTGGATCACTCAGCGGCAGCAGCGCATCCGGCAGTGGCGGCTCGGCCAGCGGATCGGGGAGTGGATCAGGAAGCGGAGGCTCGGGTAGCGGTGGTTCGGGCAGTGGTGGTTCAGGCAGCGGCCCATCCGGCAGCGGCGGAAGCGGCAGCGGCGGTAGCGGCAGTGGTGGAAGCGGCGGTTCCGGCAGCGGCGGCTCCGGCGGAAGCGGTGGATCGGGCAGCGGGGGCGGATCAGGAAGTGGAGGGGGATCAGGGAGCGGAGGCGGGTCCGGCAGTGGCGGCGGGTCGGGTGGGTCGGGCGGTGGTTCCGGCGGGGGTGGTTCGGGCGGAGGCGGAGGCGGCTCGGGCGGCGGCTCTGGCGGCGGAGGAGGAGGTGGAGGAGGCGGCGGCAACTGCCTGCTCTACGGCACGCTCGTCCGCCTGGCCGACGGCCGCGTGGTGCCGATCGAGAGCGTCAAGGCCGGCGACATCGTCGCATCGCTCGACATCCCCGGCCTGGAGCGCGACGCCGACTACCCCGCGCAGTTCGAATGGCTCGCCACTGCGGGCACAAACGTGATGACGCCGCGCGCCGCGCCGGTCGGCCATGTTCGACACGGCGAGCACGACTGCTTCTTCGTCATCAACGGCCGCATCAAGGCCACGTTCGAGCACCCGTTTCTCGTGCGCCGCCGCGCCCAGGTGGGCTTCTGCTCGGCCGAACTTCTGCGCCCCGGCGATTTTCTAATCCGCCACGACCTGAGCGAGGAGTACGTCGCATCGGTGCAGCGCATCGGTGCCCCGGTGCGGACGGTCGCGCTGCTCGTGCCAGGCGCGAATCTCTACGTCGCCGAAGGCGTGTGGGTCCACAACCAGATCGTTGTACCCAGCATCGGGATCAGTTCCGACTCCGGCAGCGGTGGTTCCGGGAGCGGCGGCTCTGGTTCCGGATCGGGCAGCAAGGGCAGCGGTTCATCGTTCGGCAGCGGAAGTGGGTCGGGCAGCGGTTCGTCGAGCGGCTCGGGCAGCATCACCATCGAGTACTGAGGTCGGCGCGAATGATGACGACGGTCGACATCCTTGAACGAGCCCTGGCGGCCTGCGACCGCCTGCGCACCGACCCGCGCGTGCTGCACGCCGAGATCACCGGCTCGGTGCGGCGCGGCCAGGCCGAGGTGGGCGACCTCGATCTGCTGCTGGTCACGCGGGACCCGTGGTCGTTCGAGCGCGGCGAACTGCCGACCGGCGAAGTCCGTAGGCGCGAGGCCCCGCCGGCCGACACGCAGCGCACCGCCGACGTCTTCATCGCCACGCCGGAGACCTACGGCGCTGTGCTGGCCTTTTCGACAGGGCCGCGCCTGATCAACCGCCGGCTGCGCGAGCGCGCCGCCCAGCGCGGCTTCCTTTACGACTTCCGCTCGGCGGCGCATGGGGACTTCCCCGAGGTCCGCGCCGAGCGCGGGCCGTTCATCGCGCTGTACGGGCCCGACAGCCATGTCGTCCCCACGCCGACCGAGGAGGCCTTCTTCAAGCTGCTCGGCGTCCCGTGCGTGCCTCCGCCGTTCCGGGCCTGGCTTGCGGAGAAACTGCGATGCTGACCGCACCGTTCGAGACAGACGTATTCCCGCGAGCACCGTTCGACGCCGGCATTGCGCCGTCGACTGCGCTGATTTCATCTGACAGCGGCCGGTCCTCGTCGAGCGAATCGGCCGCCGTGCCCGACGAAGTGGTGCCTGCCGACATTGCGCCCGTCGAAAAGAGCCGCCGCGTCCTCGATCTGCTGGCCGACGCCGGCGGGGCCGTAGACGTCCGCGCCATCTGCATCAACCTCGACCGCCGGCCCGACCGCTGGGAGCAGTTCCTTCGTAACTGCCCCATCGCCGGTGTGGAGCGCTTCGCCGCCATCGACGGCCGCAGGTGCCGGGCGCCGGAATGGTGGAGACAGGGCGGCGGCGCGTGGGGCTGCATGCTGTCTCATATAGGTATACTGCAACACGCGTTGATGGATGACCTCGACCAGCGCGGCGGCGTGCTGCTGTTGCTCGAGGACGACGCCCTCTTCCCTGCCGACTTCGCCGAGAAGGCCGAGCGCTTCCTGCTGGCCGTGCCGAAGGACTGGGATCAGCTCTACTTCGGCGGCCAGCACCGCGGCGTCCGGGCCCGCCCGCCGCAGCGGATCAACGGTGAGGTCATCCGCCCCTACATGGTCAACCGCACGCAGGCCTACGCCGTGCGCGGGGAATTCATGCGGGTGCTCTACCGGCACCTGTGCAACTGGCCGGACCACGCCCGGCACCCGCGCCATCACGTCGATCACCGCATGGAACTGCTGCACGCCAGCGGCCGGCACAACGTCTATGCCCCGACGCGCTGGATCATCGGTCAGGCCGGCGGCAAGAGCGACGTGAGCGGGCGAATGGCGCAGGACCGCTACTGGAACTACCACCTGCCCGATCGGAAGGAGCGCGGTGCGCCGGACACGCCGCGGCCGGGCGCGACCGGCGCGGGTGACGACGCCGCCGTTCGAGGCCCGCGCCGCAAGGGTCGAAACCGCCGTCGGCATGGGCCGGTGCGGTTCACGCCCGCCGTCCGAAAGGCGCCTGTCTGGGTCATCGGTCTGCACCGCTCCGGCTCGTCCGTCACCGCCGGCATCCTGCATCGCCTCGGTGTCCACATGGGCAACCGTCTGATCGGCTACGAGAACCGCGGCACCGGCGGCTTCGAGGCCCATGGCCTGGCCGGGATCTGCGAGGAGGCGTACCCCTTCCCCTCCATCGAGCCGAGGGTCCCGCGCGAAGTCACGAAGAACAAGCTGCGCCGTTGGCTCAATGCCCGCATGGGCGAAGCCGCTCACCGGGGCACCATCGCCGGCGCCAAATACCCGCATCTATGCTTCCTTGTAGACATGCTGCTGGAGCTGGAGCCGGAAAGCCGTTTCATTCACATCGACCGGCCGCTCGAAGAATCCATCCGCTCCTTGGCCGACCGCTCCGCCAAGGCCCGCGGCTGGCTTCGGGCCACGCCGGAACAGTGCGAGCGCCTGCAGCGGGCCTTGGATGCAGCAAAACGGGCCGGCCTAGGATGGGCTTCAGCGGATCGCCTGCTCACGATCGGCTACCATGACCTCCTGAGCGAATCCGCGACCCACGTGGACCGAATGAGAGAGTTCCTCAACCTGCGCGTGGGCCCTCAGCAGATTCGCGCGGCTAATGCCCTCGTCGAACCATCGCGCCGGCGGTTTTGAGCCACATGGTCCCAAATACGGCACAGGTGGAGCGGCCCGGGCCCAACCCTCACCTCTAGCCGATTGACCCCACCCCTGGAAGGCGATATAGTCCGGGGATGGTGAATCGGTCGGCAACCTCTTTGATGCTCTTGCTCGTGGGAACCTGCCCGGTCTTGTGCCGTGCATCATTGCCGGGAGGGACCGTAGCCACCCACGAAAAAGAGCGTGGGTTTTTTTCGCACGCCGACGACTGCTGTGATCAACCGGATCCTGAAACTCCCGAACCTGTCGATCCCTGCAAGAACACGTCGTGCTTCTGCTCACCGTTTGTGATGCATGAAGCGAACGGGAGCACGTTCTTCCTGTTGGCGACCGTCCCGTGCCTGTCATCGATTGCCTCAGTCTCCGATCTCTGCTCGTGTCCAACATCGCATGTCGCGCCGGAGCAGCGGGCCTTTCCTGGCGATACGTCAGAGTACGGGTCCGCCTTGCCCCTCTTGATCTGATTCCACGTTCAAGAAAAGTAGCCATCTGGCCTGCGCACAGCCGCAGGTTTGCGCTGGTATTTTCTCTTTGACGTGAGACGCATTTGATCAGGAGTTTCACAACATGTCCGCCCGCGGAAATGATGGAGACCTTTCAGCCCCGCAGCCTGGAGATCATCGCGTATTGATGACTCCGCCCCGGCAACGCGGCCTACGCCGACGGTTGGAGCGCCTCGCCCATACGCTGCCGACGGTGCTTGTCTTGATCGCGCTCAGCGGCATCGGATGGTGGGGGCACAAGAATGAATGGCGCGCGCCGAAGTTCGCATCGGTCTTCGGCGCTCCGCCGGCTCGGGAGCCGGAGGACTGGTGCCTGGAGCACAACGTGCCTGAGTCGCGCTGCATCAAATGCCATCCCGAGCTTGCCGGCGAGGCCGCGGCGGATTGGTGTAAGGAGCATGGCGTCCCCGAGTCGCGCTGCACAATCTGTCACCCGGAAATCCTGACCAAGGGCGTGGCTGGAGATTGGTGCCGGGAGCATGGCGTGCCAGAGTCCAATTGCACGATCTGCCATCCGGAGATCGCGGTGAAAGGCAAGCCTCCGGAATCGGACGGCATTGAGGTTCTCGCTCCAGATGGCATGACGTGGCAACCTGTACGCTCGACAGCATCGGAAGCCGACGCATGCTGTGTCAAGGATGCGACCAGGACCACCAAGGCACCGACATCGACCACGAAGTCAGCCAAGGACCCCGCAACCTGCCAGACCCACGCGCTGCGCGTCCAGTTCGCGTCGGCCGAATCCGTGAAAAAGGCCGGGGTACAACTTGGCAGCGTTATGGATCGGCCGATGGAACAAACAATCATTGCTAACGCAGAAACGCAATACGATCAGACGCGCTATGCGGAGGTCGCCGCCCGAGTGCCAGGCGTCGTCTGGCGTGTAGACAAGCAGTTGGGACAGACCGTCAAAAAAGGGGACGTGCTCGCGCTTCTTGATGCGGCTGAAGTGGGCCGCGTGAAGGCGGAACTGCTCACCGCATCCGCACAGCGCGAGCTTCGCAACCAGACCGTACGGCGGATCAGCGAG
Organism: Phycisphaerae bacterium; assembly: GCA_023150615.1. GTDB lineage: Bacteria > Planctomycetota > Phycisphaerae > UBA1845 > UTPLA1 > JAKLKO01. Next base: position 16,448 of record JAKLKO010000031.1, on the reverse strand, counting down.
CTGCTTCCGCAGAAAATCAGCACCCCGGCCGAGCTTCAAGAAGCACAGGCCGCTCTGCGTGAAGCCGAAATTCGCGTCTTCAACGCCCGGCAGGCCCTGATCAACCTGGGCCTTACCGTGCCATCCGACATGGAAGCGACGCCCAACGAGCGTGAACTCCTGCTGCTCGGGTTGCCAGATCATGTGCGATCCTCACTCGATGGAGGCGTGCCGTCTGCGAATCTGGTCCCGCTCCTCTCTCCGCTGGAGGGAACGCTGATTCGACGCGACGCCGTTGAGGGGAAAGTTGTCCAGGCCTCGACCCCTGTCTTCGCCGTTGCTGACACGCGGCGCATCTGGCTCATCATCGATGTACCGCAGTCGCAAATTGGCAGGATCGAGGCTGACCAAGCGGTTCGCTTCCGTCCGGAGCGATCCGATCGCACGTTCCAAGGGACCATCACGTGGATGAGCACCGCCGTCGACGACCAGACCAGAACGGTGAAGGTCCGGGCCGAATTGGACAACGAAGACGGGAATCTGCTCGCGTCCACCTTCGGGCGGGCGCAGATCACGATTCGTGAGTCGCCGAATGCCATAGCCGTGCCAAACGAAGCGATCCAATGGGAGGGTTGCTGTCACATCGTCTTCGTTCGGCTGACGGACGATATCTTTCAGACCCGCAAGGTGCAGCTCGGGGCGCGCGACACGCATTACACCGAGGTCTTGGCAGGGCTCCTTCCCGGGGAGGTGGTCGCGACGGCTGGAAGTCACGTTCTGAAATCTGAAATCCTGAAGAGCAACCTTGGGGCGGGTTGCTGCGCCGACGAGTAAGTGTGGCGAAGGCAGTGACATGCTGAACTGGATCATCAATTGGTCGCTTCGCCGCCGTGTGCTCGTGCTCGGCCTTGCGCTAGCCCTTCTCATTGGGGGCGCCGTCGCCGTTGGCCATCTGAACATCGATGCCTTCCCCGACACCACGCCGGTGCAGGTTCAGATCAATAGCGTGGCCCCGTCGCTCGGGCCGGAAGAAGTCGAGCGCCAGATCACGATTCCTGTGGAGCTGTCCATCAGCGGCCTGCCGGGATTGGAAAACGTCCGGTCGATCTCGAAATTCGGGCTATCGCAGGTGGTGGTCACCTTCGAGGATGGCATCGACATCTATTTTGCCCGGCGGTTGATCGGCGAACGGCTTTCGACGGTGGAACTGCCCGCCGGGATCGCGTCGCCGGAGATGGGTCCTGTTGCCACGGGACTCGGCGAGGTATTCCACTACATCGTGTGGTCGGACACACGCAACTTGACGGATGTCCGCACCATTCAGGACTGGACCATCAAGCCGGTATTGCGCGCGGTCCCTGGTGTCGCCGAGATCAACAGCTGGGGCGGGCACGAGAAGCAGTATCAAGTCCGCGTCGATCCCAACCGGCTAATCAAGTATGGCCTGTCTTACGACGAGGTGATGGAGGCGCTTGAAAGGAACAACCTGAATGCCGGCGGCGGAAGCATCGCGACCGGCGGTGCCATGCAGCTTGTCCAGGGACTCGGCCGCGTCGGCAACATTGACCAGATCGGCGACATTGTCGTCAAGGCCGTTGACGGCGTACCCATCCACGTGCATGACGTTGCGGAAGTCGAGGTCGGGTCGGAAATTCGTCGCGGCGCGGTCACATATGGCGGCAAGGGTGAGGCCGTTCTCGGTCTGGGTTTCATGCTGATGGGCCAGAACACGCATGAGGTCACGTCACGGCTCAAGGTGAAACTGGACGAGATCAACAAGACGCTCCCGGCCGATGTGCACGTCGAGACCATCTACGACCGCACGGAATTGGTGGACCACGTCATCGACACCGTGCGCAAGAATCTGTTCGAGGGCGGGTTGCTGGTCGTCGCCGTGCTGTTCATGTTCCTGGGCAATCTTCGCGCCGGCCTGATCGTCGCATTGGCGATCCCGTTATCGATGCTGTTCGCCTTTTCGGGCATGTTGCAGTTCGCCATCGCCGGGAGCCTGATGAGCCTGGGCGCGCTCGATTTTGGCCTGATCGTAGATAGCGCCGTCATTCAGATCGAGAATGCAACCCGACATATTGCCCATGACCGGCGCAAACGCCGACTGATCGACGTGGTGCGCGACGCCGTCCTCGAAGTGCGCAAGCCGACGATGTTCGGCGAGCTGATTATCTGTCTCGTGTACGTCCCCATCCTCGCGCTCGAAGGCATCGAAGGCAAGCTGTTCCGGCCGATGGCGCTCACGGTGATCTTCGCGCTGGCCGGCTCGCTGGTGCTGTCGCTGACCGTCATGCCCGTCCTCGCGAGCCTTGTGCTGCCGCGCCATTTGCAGGAGAGTGATCCTCTGCTCGTTCGGCTGGCGCGCTGGACGTACGCGCCGATCCTCCGGTTCGTGATGCGGCATAACCTTGCAGTGATCGGCGGCGCCTTCTGTGTGCTGGCGTTTACCGCAATCGTCGCGCGCGGTCTGGGTTCCGAGTTCATTCCGCGGTTGTCGGAAGGCGCAATCGTCGCCAACGTCATCCGCCTGGCAGGCACGGACCTCGACGAGTCGGTCCGTTACAACACACAGATGGAAAGGGCGCTCCTGGCGGCCTTCCCCGATGAGATACGTCACGTTTGGAGCCGCATCGGTACAGCCGAAGTGGCGACCGACCCGATGGGCGTAGAACTGTCGGACATCTTTCTCTCGCTCACACCTCGCGACCACTGGCGACGCGCCGGCTCGCAGGCTGAGTTGGTCGAGCTAATCCAGCGCGAGCTGCGCGACATGCCCGGCCAGCGCGTGGCCATGACGCAGCCGATCGAGATGCGCATGAACGAGATGATCGCCGGCGTTCGCGGCGACGTGGCGATGAAGCTGTACGGCGATGACCTTGATGTATTGAAGGATCTCGGCGGCCGCATCGGCGCGATTCTGGGTTCCATCCGAGGGGCGGCGGACATGAGCACCGAGCAGCTCACCGGACAGCCGGTCCTGCAAATTCGCGTGGATCAGGAAGCGCTCGCCCGCCACGGAGTTCCGGCCAAGGCGGTGATGGACATCGTGGAATCCATCGGCAGCAAGCCCGTCGGAGACGTGATCGAAGGGCAGCTTCGATTTCCGCTTGTGGCGCGTTTGCCCGATATGTATCGGCGCGATGCGGAATCGGTCCGGGCGATCATGCTCCCGACTGCATCGGGGCAACGCGTTCCACTAGCGGGCCTGGCCACGATTGAGGAGGTCGAGGGTCCCTCTACGATTACACGCGAATGGGGACAACGCCGGACAACAGTACAGGTCAACGTCCGCGGGCGCGACATCGGCACGTTTGTAGCCGAAGCGCAACAGCGCATCGGGCAAGAGGTTCAGCTTCCTCCAGGTCGCTACCGCATCGACTGGGGTGGGCAGTTTGAGAACTATGAACGCGCCCGCAATCGTCTCATGATAGTCGTTCCGGCCGTCCTGGTCATGATTCTCATCCTGCTCTATGTGACTTACAACCGGATTCGGGACGCGCTCCGCGTCTTCACGGGCGTTCCTTTCGCGGTCGTTGGCGGGGTGCTCGCTCTTTGGATTCGGGACATGCCGTTCTCGATTTCCGCCGGTGTGGGCTTCATCGCGCTGTCAGGTGTGGCCGTCCTCGGTGACATGGTGCTGGTGTCCTATGTGCGGCAATTGCTCGCTCAGGGCCGGAGCTTGCGCGAGGCGATTGCAGAGGCGGCGATGACCCGCTTGCGGCCCGTGCTTATGACCGCCCTGGTCGCATCACTGGGTTTCGTGCCGATGGCGCTCAGTACCGGCGTTGGGGCCGAGGTCCAGAGGCCGCTCGCAACCGTCGTCATCGGCGGCGTGATCAGCAGCACCCTTTTGACGTTGCTGGTTCTTCCAGCAATCTATCTGGTGTTCGGCGCGTCCGCCGCTGTTGTTCGCCGGGAGCAACGCAGCGCAATCGTGGCGGAGGCGGAACAGGCGGATGCACGACCGCTTGTTGCTGAAGAACTCCGTGCATAAGGAGAAAGACGATGAATTCATCTTATCGATGTTTCAAGACAACGGTATTACTTCTATGCTCGCTGCCGCTTTCGGTCGGCGGGTGCGAGTGCGGCGGCAACAAGCTCGCTGGTCGCACGGAAGCACCCACACCAACCGCCAAACCCTCGCAACCCGAAAGGTCGAAAGAGCCTCTAATCAAGAAGGCCGAGATCGTCGATTGGTGTCCCGAGCACGGCGTGCCCGAGTCAATCTGCACGCGCTGCAATGCCAGCTTGATCGCGGAGTTCAAGAAGAAGGGTGATTGGTGCTCGAGGCACGGCTTGCCAGAATCGCAGTGCTTCGACTGCCATCCGGACCTGAAGACCAAGTTCGAGGCGATGGCACCTAAGAAGGACAAGCCCTGAAGGAAACCTGCATGAACCGCTGGAAAGAAGTAGCCAAATTCGTCTGCGGATTCGAGGCGTTCCATGCTATATCCCACGCGTCTATATGGCTGTCGGGCACAACCCTCGCGGTGTTCGGGATGACAATTCCGGCAAACTGGAATGCCTTGGGCACCGTTCTGAACGGGGCCATTGCCATCCTTCTTGGTGTCTATGCGTGGAAGCCGGCGACGGCGGCCCGCGCGTGATGTGGCACGGGTTGCATCGGATCGCGCCTGAATACCTGCTGCGAGACGGATGTGAAAACAAGGCTCATGACCACGACAGCCGTCGCATGCGTAATCCTCTTTGCCGGTTGTGCGTACCGGCATGGCGATGTCGTGCGCGAAGGGAACCTGCGAATAGAGCTTTCGCCGCCATCTGGTCCGGAGATTTATGGCGTCAATTTTGAAAAGAGCGACGGTCGATTCATCGTAACGGGCTTTGGAAAGCGTCCGACGCCCTACGGCCGTGTCGACGTGGTGATCGCATCCAAGAACGGTGAAGTTCTCGGCCGCACGGAGGCGACAATACTGCCGCCCTTACCTGTCCCGAAGCGCAGCTACAATTATCGGTTCAGGGCCGTCCTGCCGTGGGTTCCGCCGGACGGTAGCTTGGTTCGCGTGCGGTACCGCGAGCTCGGACGCGACACGAGCCCCCGAGACGGAGCCGATAACAGCCCAACGCAGGATGTATCTATTTACCGCCTCCGCGGGGTCGAAAACCGTGTTTTTGGCCGAGAAACGGGGGTCGGGTACAAAAAACACGCTCCAACGGACCGATTCCGCCGGTCGGATGTGCGAAAACTCCAGCAAAACAGGCCCTCAGACACGGTAAATAGATACCGCAGGATTTCGATTCGCTGTTGACTGGCGATAGTCATTCCGATATACCAAGCTAGCCGGATAAGCGATGTACAGTCGAGCCGTCCTCATCTTTGCTGCCTTCTGGTCCTTTGTGGCCATGCCTGTCCTCTGCGAGGGCGGCCTGCTGCTGCATGCTTGCAGCCAACACGACTCAGATGGCTGTGGCCATGAAAGCGATTGCCACGATGACCCGTGCGCGAAATTCGTCGCCGATAGAGGACGATCTGGGGCGCGCGGGGACTTGCCCGATTGGGTGCAGCAGTCCGTCGCAAGTCCAGAACCGATCGTCGAAGCCGACCTCCTGTTCGCTGAGCGATTTGGCTCTCCGGTTGACGGATCGCTCGTGCCCAGTCTCGAACTGAAACTCATCCTTCCATTGTTGATCTGATTCTCGCGCAATCCGCATTGCGCCAAATGGCCGTGTTCAGAGTGAAGCAACTCTGGCCGCGATAGCTATTTCTCTGTTCTCAGCGAACCCTGGCAGGAGAGCTCAGAGCACCTAACAATTCCTCCGGATGTATGTTCGCCAGCAGATGATGGCGCATCCGAGTGTGAAGAACGCCTGATGAATGTCGGCCCGACGATCGTAGCGAACACGCAGCCTTCGGAACTGGTGCAACCACGCCAACGTGCGTTCGATAGGCCAACGGGTCTTTCCCAGGCCGCTGCCGTGCGGGCTGCCGCGGGGCGCGAAGATCGGCACGATGCCGCGCCGTCGCAATTCGGTCACACGCGCCTTCGAGTGATACGCCCGGTCGCCCTGTGCCGCGTCGGGGCGGTGCCGCGGTCGTCCGCGCCGGCCGCCGAGCGGTGGGATCGCATCGACCAGCGGAATCAGTTGCTCGCCATCCGGGCGGTTGGCCGCGCCGAGCATCGGTACCAGCGGCGTGCCGCGTGCGTCGGACGCGACGTGATGTTTGCTGCCGAGCTTGCGGCGATCCGTGGGATTCGGGCCGGTTTGTTCGCCCCCCCGACCGCCCGCACCATCGCGCTGTCGAACAAGGCCCGCGACCAGTCGATGAGTCCGGCCTCGTGCAGCATCTCCAGAAGCACCCGATGCACGCGGGTCCAGACTCCCGCCTGCTGCCAGTCGCGCAGCCGCCGCCAGCAGGTCATGCCACAGCAGCCGAACTCGGCGGGCAGGTCCTCCCACGGGATGCCGGTCTTGAGCACGAACAGGATGCCGGACAGGCAGGCGCGGTCCGAAGCCCGCGGTCGGCCGCCGAGCGGCGAGGGTTTCACCCGTGGCAACCCCGGCTCGATGACAGACCACAGCTCGTCCGTGAGCAGCGGCTTGGCCATGAATGCGTCCTCCATGACGATCAGACAAATGACTCCGTCGGTGATGCATCGGCTATTGTCCGTAACGAAGAACAGGTATTGTTAGGTGCTCTCAATGACGTCCATTTCACGATGGAGCGTGTCCGCGCTTGTAGCCGGATGCACCGTTCTTTCAGGCTGCGCGCACGTCAATCCGCAGCCCGATTATCACCGCGTCGCCGAGTACGTGAAAGAGGCGACCAACCTGGACAGCGAGCTTCCTGCGGATGAAGCGTTCGTTTCCAGGCGCATTGACGACGCCCTGCTCGATGGGCTCTCGGTCGACGAGGCCGTTCAATTGTGCGTCATCAACAACCCGACCCTGCGGGCCGAGTACGCCTTGGTCGGGATCGCTCGCGCCGATGTCGTGCAGTCTGGGCTCTTCTCGAATCCGACGCTGGCCTTCTCCGCGCAGTTCCCGGAGGGCGGCGGTCGCAGCAACATCCAGGCGAGCCTCGCTCAGAACATCGTGGACCTGTGGCAGATCCCGGTGCGGAAGCGCGCCGCGGAACGCTCGCTGGAAGAGGCGATCCTTCGACTCGCCCGTTCGGCCGCGCAGCTCTTTGTCGATACAAAGGTCGCCTATTTCGCCGCCGTCGCCGCCGACGAAGGCTACACGATTGCACGCGAGAACCAGGAAATCGCGCAGCGCCTGCTCGATGCGGCATTGGCCCGGCAACGGGCCGGCGTCGTCAGCGAACTCGATGTCAACCTGAACCGTCAGACGGTTCTGTCGGCACAACTGGAGGTTCGGCAGGCGCGATTGGGTGCCGCCGCGGCGCGCCGCAGATTGGGCGTGCTGCTAGGGCTCGCTCTTCCGATGGAAGAACTCTCACTCGTGACACCTCTGCCAGGAGTGCCGCAAGTCGCGCTGACGCCAGAGGAGTTGCTCGATATCGCGAGAGAGCACCGGCTGGACCTGCGGGCCGCGAGGATGTCGGCTGAAGCGGCGGCGGCCCGGATCGAGACTGAGATTCGCAAGGTCTTTCCGGACATCACCATCGGGCCGCTGCTGGAACGGAATGAGCGTCGAGCGTTGCCGGGTCGCAATCTGCTGGCGGATACGGCCCGCTCGTCCATCGCCAATGGCGCGCTGAGCGCGCCCGAGATTCAATCGCGGGCCCAGCGTGATCAGGAGCGCCGGCAGGAGATCGACGCCATCTTCGGTCCGGCGTTCTCCCTGACGCTGCCGATCTTCGACCAGAACCAGGCGCAAATCGCGCGAGCCCGCTTCGCCTATGAGCAATCGAGCCGACAGGTCGATGCACTGGAGCGCGGTATCTTCCAGGAGATCCGCGAGTCGCTGGACCAGGCCAGGACGGCGGCCGAGATCCTCGATTTCTATCAAGGCTCACTGTTGCCGCAAGCCCGCACGAACCTGGAACTGTCCCGAGCTTCCTACGAAAAGGGCGCGACCTCGATCTTGCTCGTTCTGGATGCGCAACGATCGCTCTTGACAGCACGACGTGCGGCCGTCACCGCACGCCAGACCGCAGCCACTTCCCTTGCGGAACTAGAGCGTGTGACGGCGCAACCCCTGGCGGCGTTGCCCGATATCTCAGTCCCGACAACACAGCCGGCCACGCAGCCGGCGGCGCGATAACCGCTGAATTGGAGTCCGCCGATGAAGAAAACCCTACGCTACAAGCTCCCGCTCGTTGCAGCAATGCTCGCGCCGATGCTACCTGCATTGACAAGCATCGCATGTGTTCCGACGGATTCGTCGATGTCCGCCGATCCGTCCACGCTGGCGACGCAGATCGCCGGACAACTGCTGACATTCGTCCTGGATTTCGCGCGCCAGGCGCTGGCGGCGTTCCTGCTATGAAAGCTACAAACATGGAAATGTACTCGATGTCGCGTTTCCGCAATCTTCACACTATCGTGCTCGCGCTGCTCGCGGTGGCGCTGGCGGCAATTCCGGCGTGTCGCAATCGCACGCCCGGCGAGTCGCCGTCCGTCAATCCCGCGAGTGACTCCCACGGGAACCACGAGCATGAAGACGAGGTGAAACTCACCACCGACGCCGTCAGCCGCTACGGCATCAAGGTGGAGACGGCCTCGCTGTACAAGCTCCAGCCGACCTTCGTCGCTCCGGCGCGGGTCGCGTATAACGCAGAGGCGATGGCCCACGTCGGCACGCCATTGCCCGGCCGCGTGGTCGAACTCCGCGCAAAGCTTGGCGATACCGTCAAGCAAGGCGACGTGCTGCTGGTCGTTGAAAGTCCCGAACTTGGCGAGGCCCAGAGCGACTATCTCGTCAAGCAGATCGCCGCGAAGACGGCAGTTTCCGCCGTCGAGCTGGCTCAGAGCGCGCTCGAAAGGGCCAGGGGGCTCTACGAGGAAAACCGCGCCATTGCCCTGGACGAGGTCAAGCGGCGCGAGGGCGAGCACAAGGCGGCGCAGGCGGCCTTGCTCTCCGCGCAGGCGGCGGCGACCGCGGCGGAGAACAAGCTGCACCTGCTGGGAATGACGCAGCCGGTGGTCGAACAGCTCCGTGATTCCAGCGAGGTCAACCCCCGGTTCGATATTGTCGCCCCGATCGACGGAGAAGTCGTCGAGCGCGAGGCGACCCTCGGGGAGCTCGTCAACCGCGAGAAGGAGGCGCTGCTCGTCCTCGCCAATCTCGAAACGCTATGGGTGCTCGCCGACGTGCCGGAGGCGCGGCTACCCCAGGTCATGTTAGGGGCGACGGCGTGGATCAACGCTGGAAGCCTCGATCCTCACAGGCACGAAGGCCAAGTCTCATACGTGGCCCCGCAGATCGATCCGCGAACGCGGACGGCGGCCGTGCGCATTGCCGTGAAATGCGAGCACGGGGCCCTGCGCCCTGGTGCATTCGTCCAAGTGGAGATCACGGCGATGGATCGCGACAAGCCGGCCCCGCCGCCCGTCGTGGCCGTCCCCGAACAGGCCATGCAGACCGTAGAGGGCCGAAACGTCGTCTTCGTCCCGGTGCCGGGCGAAGAGAACACCTTCACAAGTCGGCCGGTCACCGTCGGCTCAACGGTGGCGGGCCTGACGCCGATTCTCTCGGGACTCGTCGAAGGCGAGTTGTTTGTGTCGGCCGGCAGCTTCACGCTAAAGGCCGAACTCGGCAAGGCCACGGCCGAGCATCAGCATTGAGACAGGAAATTCATCATGCTTGAGAGGATCCTTCATTTCTCGATTCGCAACCGCTGGTTGATGCTGTTGTTCACTGTCATCGTGGCCGGCATTGGCGTAAATGCGCTGATCAAGATTCCGATCGACGCCGTGCCGGACATCACGAATAACCAGGTGCAGATCAATGTCGTGTTCCCGTCGCTCTCGCCGATCGAGATCGAAAAACAGGTCACGTTTCCGATCGAGACAGCGCTGGCAGGCATCTTCGGCCTGCAATCAACGCGCTCGATCTCGCGCAACGGCTTCTCGCAGGTCACGGCGATCTTCGAAGACGACGTGAACATCTACTTCGCGCGGCAGCAGGTCGCCGAGCGGCTGGGTGAGGCCCGCGAGAGCCTTCCTCCGGGCGCGGAACCGATCATGGGCCCGGTCGCCACCGGCCTGGGCGAAATCTACATGTACACCGTCGAGTACGCGCACCCTCATGGCAAAGGCGCGCCCATCGCCGATGGCAAGCCCGGCTGGCAAAGTGATGGCTCATATCTGACCGCCGAAGGCCAGCGCCTGCGCAGTGACGTGGAACTGGCCGCATACCTGCGCGAGGTCCAGGACTGGATCATTCGGCCGCAACTGAAGGGCGTGCAGGATGTGGCCGGCGTCGATGCCATCGGCGGATATGTCAAGCAGTATCACGTCCAGCCCGATCCGATGAAGCTCGTCAGCTATGGCCTCACCTTCCACGACGTGATCGAGTCGCTTGAGAAGAACAACATCAGCACCGGCGCGGGCTATATCGAGCACAAGGGCGAGGCCTACGTCGTGCGCGCGACAGGCCGGATCAGCACGATCAACGAGCTTGAATCCGTCGTCGTAGGCTCGCGCGGTGGGGTGCCGATATACGTCCGCGACATCGTCGCGCGAGGTGGCGTGGGCATCGGGCGCGAACTGCGGACAGGGTCGGCCAGCGAAAACGGTGAGGAGGTCGTCGTCGGGACTGCGATCATGCGGATTGGAGCGAACAGCCGCACTGTCGCCGCGGCCGTCGATGACAAGATGGTGGACGTGCAAAAGACCTTGCCGCCCGGGATCCGAGCCAAGTCTGTACTGAATCGAACCAAGCTCGTTGATGCCACGATACGGACCGTCGAGAGGAACCTGTTTGAAGGCGCCATCCTCGTCGTCGTGATTCTCTTCCTGTTGCTCGGCAATTTCCGAGCGGCCCTCATCTGTGCGCTGGCGATTCCTCTTTCCATGCTGATGACAGCAATCGGCATGGTGCAGAACAAGGTGAGCGGCAACCTCATGTCGCTGGGCGCGATTGATTTCGGATTGATTGTGGACGGGGCCGTCATCGTCGTCGAGAACTGCCTGCGCCGGCTCGCGGAAGAACAACACGCCAAGGGCCGCCTTCTGACGCTTCAGGAACGGCTGCACATCGTGATGGAGGCGAGCAAGGAAGTCCGCACCGCCACGGCCTTCGGCGAGGCGATCATTACCGTCGTTTATGTGCCCATCCTCGCACTCACCGGTGTCGAGGGCAAGATGTTTCATCCGATGGCGCTGACGGTCATCTTCGCGCTGATCGGCGCTTTCGTTCTCTCGCTGACCTTCGTTCCAGCGATGGTCGCTATCTTGATCCGTGGCAGGGTCAAAGAGAAAGAGGTCTTCGTCGTCCGCTGGGCTAAGGCCGGCTACGAACCTATCGTCCGGCGGGCGGTGAAGTACCGCTGGCCCGTCGTCGGCACGGCGGCGGTCCTCTTTTTCGCGTCGCTGCTCGTGTTCAGGTCACTCGGTCAGGAGTTCATTCCCACGCTCGATGAAAAAGACATCGCCATGCACGCGATGCGGATCCCCAGCACGGCCCTAACGCAATCGCAATTGATGCAATTTGATGTGGAGCGAGTCGTGTCTTCCCTCCCGGAAGTGGCATTTGCATATTCCAAGACCGGAACGGCCGAGATGGCGACCGACCCCATGCCGCCGAACGTCTCGGACACGTTCATCATCTTCAAGCCGACTGAGGAATGGCGCAGCGAGGCCGAGTTGGACAAGCTCATCGCCGAAAAGACCGACGAGCTGGAGCGTATCGGCGGTGGCCATGACGAGCATGGTCATGGCGAAGGCGGGCATGAGCACGGCGAAGTCAGGACCACCGGCCACAAGGCCAAGCTGCAGAAGCTCATCGAGCTGACCGTCAAGACGCTGCCCGGCAACAACTACGAGTTCACCCAGCCGATCCAGATGCGCTTCAACGAGCTGATCGCTGGCGTGCGCGGCGACGTCGCGATCAAGGTGTTCGGGGACGACTTCGCGCCGATGAGGAGAGCGGCCGAGCAGATCCTTGGAATCTTGCAGCGCATCCCGGGCGTTGCGGACGCCAAGGTTGAACAGACGACAGGTCTTCCGGTCATGACCGTTGAGATCGACCGCGCCGCCATCGCTCGCTACGGGCTGAACATCGCCGACGTACAGGACGTGGTCGCAGCAGCCATCGGCGGGCGCGAAGCGGGCCTGGTCTTCGAGGGCGACCGGCGGTTTGATCTGGTCGTGCGGCTTCCGGAGGAGATTCGGGGACGTATCGACGCCATTCGCAATCTGCCGATTCCGCTACCGCGTCACGAAGAGGAGCCACCGGTCCGCCTGGCATCGGCCAGCGGAACGGACGGCGTCATGCCGCCGCGCGTCGAGATCGGTTTCATCCCGCTCGGTGACGTGGCGCGCATTGAGATCGCGGAAGGGCCCAATCAGGTCAGCCGCGAGAACGGCAAGCGCCGCGTGGTCGTGCAGTGCAACGTCCGCGGAAGGGACCTCGGCTCGTTCGTCACCGAAGCGCAGGAGAAAGTCGCCCCCGTCTCCCTGCCGCCGGGCGGATGGCTCGATTGGGGCGGGCAATACGAGAACCTCGTCGCGGCGAAGAAGCGGCTCACCGTCGTCGTGCCGATCTGCTTCCTGCTGATCTTCGTCCTGCTGTTCAGCACGTTCAAAAGCGCCAAGTACTCGTTGCTTGTGTTCAGCGCGGTGCCGCTGGGCCTGACCGGCGGCATCGTCTCGCTCTGGCTGCGTGAAATGCCGTTCTCGATCTCAGCCGCTGTCGGATTCATCGCCCTGTCGGGCGTCGCCGTTCTAAACGGACTGGTGATGGTCACATTCATCAATCAGCTTCGCTGGGAGGGCTTAGCGCGTGATGAGGCCATTATCCGCGGATCGATGATTCGTCTGCGTCCGGTCCTGATGACGGCCCTGGTTGCGTCACTCGGCTTTGTGCCGATGGCCATCGCGACCGGTACCGGCGCGGAAGTGCAGCGGCCCCTGGCTACGGTGGTCATCGGCGGGTTGATCACAAGCACGCTACTGACGCTGGTCGTCTTGCCCGCCCTCTACCGTATCTTCACGGGCTGGGACCCCAGCGGCCTGCCGACTCCGGTGTCGCAGGAATGGGAAGCGGCCGAGACCGCGTCGTCCGGCTCTGCTCCGCCGCCCAGCACCGGCCCAACGGCTCCACCGGCAACATAGGTTCGGTCGTGTGCGATGGGAATGCTCGGATGAACTTGGAATGCAAGATCAGCAACTTGACAGGTCATCGGCGGTACTGGGCAGCGCGTGGCTGTTCGCCGCCGGTTCAACTGTGAAAGGATCTCAAACGAAGGGAGATGAAACATGCGAGAGACTAACTGGAGAATCGTTTTGATCGTACTCGTTCTTGGCATTGTCGCGACAGGTTTTGTGGGGAATCTCCTGGCCCAGTCTGGTACGGCCCAACCGGTAAAGAGCGACACGCAGTACTTCGTGACCGGCGAAGGAGACGAGGCCCATCTCTGGGTGCGCGAGGGTACAAACCTCCGCTGCGTAGGCCACGGGGAGTGCAAGGCCCACGGTGATCACAAGCATGGTGATGGGCACGATCATGATAAAGCCAAGGAGAAGCCATAATCGCAGGCAGCGCAGCCGCGTTGGACGGCACGGTCCAACGCGGCCGCCGACCGTGCGCTCGATTGTCTCGTGGTCGCTGGTATGCGCCATCCCGGCGGCGTTTGCCGATTGCTGGCTGTACCGATACGCGATGAACCACCTCGAGACGCGCGGTCATATTCACCTGCCGCATAATGACGTGGTCATCGCATTCACCCTTACAGGAATCGCGTTGTCGGTGCCCATCGCCGGTGTCCTGCTTCGTAGGCAGGCGAATCGGCACGTGAACAGAGGCTGACGTAGCCCGTGCTGGTCTGCGTGGCGGCAAAGCTGCTCTTCGACTGCGCCGCTGTGCATCATAGTGTTATTCAACATGCAACAGGTCCCAACCCCGAGTGGCGGTCCAACTCACGAAGACGATGCAAATGAACTTCCTTCGCTCGCACAACGTTGGGCTCTGGGCGCGTCAGGTGTGCTGGCATTCGCGGCAGAGATTATGTCCTGGATCACCTCGCAGGAGCAGTCCTGGTCCGTCATCGCCTTGTCTGCATCGTCCATCCTCCTCGGGGGGTTGCCGACGCTCCGAAAGGGACTCGTTGCACTTAGAACGTTCGCGCTCAACATCAACTTCCTCATGACCATCGCGGTGATTGGCGCTTGCGCCATCGGAGAGTGGCCCGAGGCCGCCGTCGTCGTATTCCTTTTTGCCGTTGCCGAGCTGATCGAAGCATATTCGCTGGATCGCGCCCGCAATGCCGTGCGAGCGCTGATGGAGATGTCGCCCGAAATCGCATCGGTCAAGCAGTTGGATGGCTCCTGGAAGCAGATGCCCGCGGCGGATGTGCCAGTTGGATCGGTCGTGCGTGTGAGGCCGGGCGAGCGGTTGGCCCTCGATGGCGTGGTTGTCGCCGGTGCTTCGGCTGTAAACCAAGCCCCAATCACGGGTGAGAGTGTGCCGGTCGAGAAGGCCGAAGGTGATCAGGTTTTTGCCGGTACGATCAATGAAGCCGGCGTCCTGGAGTTTCGCACGACGGGCGGCCGGGACCAGACCACTCTCGCGCGCATAATCAGAACGGTGCAGGAAGCACAAACCGTCCGCGCTCCGACACAACGATTTGTTGATCGGTTCGCCCGCGTTTACACTCCCATCGTCTGCGTACTTGCGTTGCTCGTTGCCATTGTGCCGTGGCTGGCGTTCCACCAGCCTTTGATGCCCTGGCTCTACAAAAGTCTAGTACTATTGGTAATTGCCTGCCCGTGCGCACTCGTCATATCGACGCCTGTGACAGTAGTCAGCGGTCTGGCGGCTGCCGCTCGTCACGGCATCCTGATCAAGGGCGGCGCATACCTTGAAGAAGGCAGGAAGCTCAATACCCTTGCTCTTGACAAAACTGGGACGATCACCGAAGGCAGGCCAAAACTGACCGACGTAGTTCCCATGAGTGGCCGCTCGTCCGACGAAGTGCTGCGTATCGCGGCGAGCCTGGACGCCGGCTCGGAACATCCGATAGCCCGTGCCGTCATCGAAGCCTGGAACGGCGACCTGCTCGCGGTCGGCAAGTTCAAGTCGATCACGGGGCGCGGTGTGGATGGCCTGATTAACGGCGAAGAGCATTTCGTCGGCAACCACCGTCTGGCTGAAGAACGCAAAGTGTGTTCTCCGGCCGTTGAGGCGGAATTGACAAGGCTCGAGGCTCAGGGCAAAACCGCCATTGTCGTCGCAAGCGAGCGCGCTCGCCGCGTGCTCGGCGTTCTCGCGGTCGCCGACACGCCGCGAGAGACAAGCGTCGAGGCGCTACGCGACTTGCACGCGCTTGGCGTCCGAACGGTCATGCTCAGCGGAGACAACCCCAAGACCGCCGAGGCCATCGCCAAAGCCGTCGGGATTGATGATGCTCGGGGCAACCTGCTACCGGAGGATAAGATCGCCGCAATCGACGAACTGATCGCCGCGCGCGGGGCGGGCAGGGTCGGAATGGCAGGTGATGGCGTCAATGATGCGCCGGCGCTGGCGAAGGCCGATATCGGGTTTGCAATGGGTGCCGCAGGAACGGACGTCGCACTGGAGACGGCGGATGTTGCCTTGATGAGAGACGATCTCCGCGCCGTACCTGAATTCGTTCGCTTGAGTCGCCGGACATCTGCAATACTGAAGCAGAACATCACTGTGTCCCTTGCTGCAAAGGGTGTATTCTTCGGCTTGGCCCTCATGGGGCTGGCGACCCTATGGATGGCGGTGCTTGCGGATATGGGGGCAACACTCGTGGTCGTGGCCAACGGTCTACGCATCCTGCGAGATGGAGCTGCTAGCCGACGCGCGTTGCTACGTCGCAGACGTGCGAGATTCTGAGATATGCGAACATAAACCCTTGGTAATGCTGGGATTGGTCAGGCCAGCCAAATCTCACTGGGCCGATGCTCTGAGACCACGAGATCAGACGAGGCGTTGCATCGCTCGTGAATCCCTCTCGCGGTCCAGGTACGCACGCTGCCCGGAACGCTGAGCGCGTACCCGGAGAAGACGGACGGCGGGCTTTATGTCGATTTCGACATCGACCGCGACGAGGTGGCCCGGTACGGCCTCACCATCGCAGACGTTCAGGATGTAATCCTATCGGCGATGGGCGGAATGAACATCACCTGGACCGTTGTTCATAACCGCGAGGGTTGCGGTCGCCCGAGCGAACGAGACATCGAAAAAGTCTCTACTGCGCGCGAGACACAGTTTCGAGGATGGTCGCGTTTCCTCTAGTTGACGGGTCGTAGCGAAATCCGCCGACCCGCTGGTTAACGATGAACGCCGAGGCCGAGACGCCTCGGCGTTTCGCGTTTTAGCGTCAGGATTCGCAAGGGCTTAGCGAT
>JAKLKO010000030.1 GCA_023150615.1 Phycisphaerae bacterium | reverse complement strand
CGGACGGCGACGCATCCGGTGCCGATGGCGCTGGAGATGATCTATCCCAAACGGCCGGTGCGTCCTTCGATGAACGCATCGCCGCCTTCGAGGCCTGGATCATCGAGCAGGACTTCGCCGGCCTGTCGGTCCCCGAGCAGATGCGCCGCATTAAGCGCAAGATGCTCGAACTCGACCTCTGGCCGTAAGCCGAGGGCGGTGGCGGACACCCCGCGTGGCGTCGGTCATCACCGCGTCCGCGGTCGATCAGGATATCCGGGGGCCGCACGTCCGTGCGGCCGGTCGCTGCGTGCCGCGCCGCGGGCCGGTCCGGTCCATCCCCATCGGCCCGCGGTCGGATTCCCCCGATCGGCCGTCCGGGGGCAAGGCTCGCGCCGAGCCTGAAGTCGTGTCGCCCTTCCCAGACGGCCGACCGCGACATCGACCGTTACGAGGAGGAAACATCGCAAGACGCCGGTCGCGCCTCCGGCGGCGGCTCGAACCGCACCGCCAGCGGACACTTCAGCGGCCGGCGCCGCAGGGACAGCAGCGCCCAGACCCCCGTGATGAACATGACGATGCTCACCGCCTGCGAGATCGTCACGCCCCCGACGTCCAGCGGATTGTCCTGCCGGATCGACTCCTCCAGCACCCGCGCGACCGAGTACAGCACCAGCAACCACGGCAGCACCACCCCGTGCCGCTGCCGCCGGTAGAACATCCGGTCCAGCAGCCAGTACAGCAGCATCCCCGTGATGAACGCGTACAACTGCGTCGGATGCGCCGGCCGCGACCCGTAGTGCGACGCGATGTCGCGGATCTCCGACGGCAGCAGCCCGTACGTCTGGCAGTTCCGGTAGAGCGGAGCGTACTTCGCCCGCGTCCGTTCAACGCGCTGCCGCGCCTGCGCCACCTTCGTCTTCAGCTTCTCGATCTGCGATGCCTCGAAGCCCCGCGTCTCGGCGTTCCGCAGCTCGTCTTCGGCGTCGCGTAGATCGCGCGATGCGCCATCCAGCTCCTCGCGCGTCGCCTCGACCATCTCCCGCGGCAGCGGAAACGTGTGCCCCGACGGCAGGTAGTACTGAAGCTCCTTCGGCAGCGTCATCTGCCCGAACATGAACTGCTGCGCCATCGCCGGACTGCCGTACGGATACACCACCGCCCACGGCAGTCCCTTCGCCTGCCGCGCGGGATCGTGCTCATCCACGCAGATCGACCCCCAGCAGCATCCGTTGAGAAAGCACCCGATCCGCGCCATCGCCAGTCCGAACATCAGCGACGGCGCCGTGATGTCGAGGTACCAGCGCAGCGATTGCTTCGTCCACTTCAGATAAACCAGCAGCGCCGGGATCACTAGGATCGGACCGCCCCAGAACTCCAGACCGCCCGCGCGGATGTCGATCACCGACATCAGCGGGTTCGGCTGGTTCGCGAACCGCTCCTCCCAGTAGTGGATCACGAACATCAGCCGCGCGCCGACCACCCCCGCCAGTAGCGCAATGAAACCCATGTTCAGCACGACGTCCGGGTCCGCCTGCACGCGGATCGCCCGCCGCGCGGCAATCCAGATGCCGCCCAGAAAGGCGATCGTCATCATCACGCCGTAGCTCTTGATGTCGGCCCAGCTCTCCGGCAGGAAGGGCAGCCGGAACATCGTGGGATACATGCAGGTCGTTCTCCGGGGCGGCTCGAACCGCTCGGCGGATGCTACGGACGCCTCTGGCTCGGATCAAGCGCAAGCGCGCCCACCGTCCCGCTACGACGCAGCCGGCGGCGACGGCGACGGCGCCCCTGGGTCCGCCGGCGGCTCGTGCGCCGCCCGCCGCGCATCCATCAGGAACCGCACCCGCTCGAACACGCTCGCATCGACCAGCCGCGACAGGCTCCGCTTCGCCTCGCGTAGCGCCGTCCGACGGCTCAGGTGCGTCAGCAGAAACCAGCGGTTCTCCAACCTCGGCAGGATCCGCGCCACGTCGCGGACGTGCAGGTGATACCCCTCCCGCGCACGCCGCACGTGGTCCTCCTCGAAGAACGTGCACTCCAGGATCAGCACCGTCGCCCGCCGCACATGCTCCAGTTCGAAAAAGCCGCCCTCCGCCGTATCGCCGCAGTACGACAGCAGCGGCACCTCCTGTGAATACTGAATCGCCACGCCCTGACGCTTCAGCTCCGCGAGCTGCGGTCCCGTCCGATCCGCGAACTCGGCCTTCAGCTTCTGTCGCACGTCGATCACCGAGAATCCCAGCGACGGGCACCCGTGGTTCGTCGCGAACGTCCGCACGATCAGGCCGCGCCGAAGCTCGTGCTCGTCGCCCGCGGAAAGCCCGACCACCTTGCCCGGCGAGACGTGCCCCTCGATCCGGCCCCACACCCGCAGCAGGTCGCGCAGCGGATCGACCAGCGACGTCGGGCACAGCACCGTCCCCGGCGCGTTGCCCACGAAGTTCCGCTGGCTGAAGTAGTACGCCACGCCCGCCGCGTGATCCATGTGCCCGTGCGACAGCAGCACGTGGTCGATCGGCAGCACGCTCGACGGCGCCTTGCCGATGTCGAAGCACACGTTCAACTGCGGCGCGGAGACCACCGTCTCCTCGCCCGCCACGCTGTGCCCGAGGAGTTGAATCCCATCCAGATGATGTTCCACCAGTCGTTCGGCCATGATCGGATCGACGCGGATCGCCGCTGCGGGAACGGGCCGTCGAACGCGCCGATTCGGCGGGCGGCCGCACGAGTGTACAGGGTCGTGTGAATCGCCGCGAGCGACCCAGCCTTTTTTTCTTGACACACAAGGGGTTGGGGAGTAACCTCGTCCCCGTCTCGACCGGTTGTGGATAGGTGGTCTTGCCGGTGAAACGATCCGCAACCGGTCGGGCGGATTGGGCCGCGGCCGACGCTCCGGGCGGTCGGCGTCGCTGCGGCGGTTCCGCATGCAATGTCCGTTTTGCAAAGAGCAAAGCAACGACAAGGTGATCGATTCGCGTGCGACCGAGGCCGGCCGCGTCATCCGCCGTCGGCGCCAGTGCCTCGCCTGCGGAAAACGCTACACGACCTACGAGCGCATCGAGGAAACCATTCGCCTGATGGTCGTCAAGAAGGACGGCAACCGCGCCCCGTACGATCGCGCCAAGATCTTCGCCGGCATGCAGCGCGCCTGCTGGAAGCGGCCGGTGAGCGACGAGATGCTCCAGCGCGCCGTCGACGAGGTCGAGGACGAAATCTTCCGCCGCTTCGATCGCGAGGTCTCGAGCCGCACCATCGGCGCGCTGGCCGCCAACCGTCTGCGCCAGCTCGATCCGATCGCCTACATCCGCTTTGCCAGCATCGACCGCGAGTTTCAGGAGGTCGGCGACTTCATTCAGGAGGCCCAGGACGTCCTCGACGAAAGTCTCAAGGAGACGCCGGGCCAGCAGGAACTCTTCGATGAGTGAGCCGGGATCGAACGCATCGGCCATGATGATCCGAAAGCGCGACGGCGCGTCCGAACCCTTCGAGCACGCCAAGCTGGTCGAATGCCTGCGCCGCGTGCTCATCGACGTCAATGACGTCGATCCGCCCGCCACGGCCGAAGGACTGGCCGACGCGGTCCGCCAGGCCCTTCACCCGCTGGCGGCGCTCGGACCCGTCCGCAGCCTCGACCTGCTCGAGCTGACCGAGTCCGTGCTGATCCGCTCCGGCCATGCCTCCGCCGCGCACGTCCTGCACCAGCACGGGCGGCGCCGCGACCGACTGCGGCGGCTGCTCCACGTCGCGCGCCTCCGGCCCGCCCAGCGACGCTACACCAATCGCCGCTGGAGCAAGGCCAGCGTCGTTGCCGCCTTCGAGCAGGAGCACGGACTGTCGCGCGGCGTCGCGCGCCAGCTCGCCGGACTCGTCGAACTCGCGATCCTCCGCTCCGGCCTGCGCCTCGTCACCACCGGCTTCGTCCGCGAGACGATGGTCAGCGAGTTGCTCGCGTGGGGACTCGCCGACGAGGCCCTGACGGTCACGCGCTCGCGCGGCTCGCGCCGCCCCCAGGCGCACCCGCGCACGAGGAGCGCCGAATGACCCGCGCGACGCAAAGCACGAATCGACACGCTCCACCCAGTTCATCGGGCGCCGAGGGACGGAAGGCCGCGTCGGACGCGGCTCGCGCCCACGGATGGACGCCGAACCTGTCGTGAACCCGACGTTTCAGCAGCGCCACGGCTGATCGCACGGTTTCACGACAGGTTCCGTCCTCGGCGACCCCGACCGCAACTCCGTCCGCGCCGGACGATAAGATCCCCAACCCATGACCGAGCCGCTGCTGAACAAGACCATGGATCGCGCAGACCTCGGACGGCCCGACTGCCGCGACGTCCTCGAGGAACTCTTCGACCTCATGCGCCGCCTCCGCCGCCGGGCCGCCGCCTACTCCTCCTGGTACGGCCGACTCCACGCCTGGCCCAGCCCCTGGGAGTTCGTCAATCGCGGCGCCGACTACCAGCCCCTCGCCGCCAATCCCGACGAGCTGGCCATCCCGTGGTTCCTCCTGTGGGAGATCGCCTGGACCGTCGCCAACACCCCGCTCGTCCCAGGTTCAACCGTCCTCGACATGGGCGGCGCCGGCTCCCTCTTCGCCTGCTACCTCGCCGCGCGCGGGCACGAGGTCGTCGCCATCGACATCAACCCCGAGCTGGTCCGTCAGACAGACCGCATCGGTCGCACCATGAACTGGCGCCTGTACGGCCGATGCATGGACATGCAAGCCCTCGACTTCCCCGCCGCCTGCTTCCAGCACGTCTTCAGCCTCTGCGTCTATGAGCACCTGCCCGTCTCCGGACGGGTCCGCTGTGGCGCGGAGCTCGCGCGGATTCTGCACCCCGGCGGCACGGCCGCGCTGACGTTCGACTACAACAATCCACAGGCCTTTGCCGGCATCGACTCGCCGCAGGACGTCGAAGCGCAATTGGTTGTGCCGACCGGGCTGAACTGGCGCGGCCGGCCTGGCTTCTTCGACAACGGCCTGCGATATCTCGATGCCCCGCCGTACTTCGGGTTCGGCCGGTTATCGGCGTTTGCCTCGCGGTTCTCGGCCCGGCTCCGCGGGACGATCGCGCCGGGCCGATTCTCCGACCGCTGCCGCCGCTACACGTTCGGGGCCGTGTTCCTGAAGAAGCCGGACGCGCGGGTCGGAATCTGAACGGCGTTCCCGGCGGAAAAAGTGGAAAACGCCGCATTCACCATTGACGATTCGCCGATACGAGCATTAGAACGGCCGGTGCGGTGAGTCGGCGCGTGTCGTTGTTCGGGAGTGGTTCGGGGATGCCGTCGCGTTCGAGGAAAGGCCCGTCGCGTCAGTTCACGACGCTCGCGACGCTCGTCGCGTCCATGACGCTCGGGACGTTTCTGCTCAACTGGATACACGATCTCACGCCCTCGGCCGCCACCACGCTGCGCAGCGTCCCGGCCGCCAGTCCGTGGGACCGCATCCTCGTGCAGTGCGTGCTGCCGAACGGACTGACGATCGATGGCCGCGCCCGCGGCTTCCATCACCTGCACGTCGCGCGCAACGGCACGGTCGTCGAAAGCGCTGCATGGAACCAGTCGCAGCGCGACGCTCGCCGCCCGCGCGCCATCGTCGTCGCCGTCAGCGTCGAGCCCGGCTCGTCCGACCTCACGCCGACGCAGTGGCAGCAACTGTCCCATCTGCTGCGGCGGCTCCAGGACCGCTACGGCATCCCGAGCGGTCGCGTCGAGCTGGATCCCGGATCGGTCGGCGGCCTCGCCTCGGGTACGCGGCTCCCGCAGCTTCAACAGATGCTCAAGACGCGCTGAATCGCGCGATTCGCTCGCGGCGGACCGCGCGGTCGCCTCGCACGTTTCCATCGGGATTCCGGACGAAGGGCCGTCCGCCCGATTGACCCTGCCGGCATGAATCGGTAGCATCGGCGCCGCCATTTGTCGTTCGCACGCGCGCTGGGTTCGCCGGGTCTCGTGCCGTGGGAGGGTTTCGACCGGTTCTTGGATTTCACGGCCGTGGCCGATCTACTGTCCGGATACAACATCATCCAGCGCCTGGGCACCGGGGCCCGCTCCCAGATCTACCAGGTCGTGCACCCTGAGACCGGACAGGTCTACGCCCTCAAACGCGTCATCCGCGAACCCAACGAAGACGACCGCTTCCTCGTCCAGGCCATCACCGAGTTCGAGGTCTCGAGCAAGACCGACCATCCCTGCCTGCGCAAGAGCTTCGAGTGCAAGCGCATCCGCCGCTGGATGAAGCTCGTCGAGGTCCAGGTCGTCATGGAACTCGTCAACGGCGTCAGCCTCGAGCGCCATCGCCAGACCGACATCGACGTCATCGTCGACATCTTCATCAAGGTCGCGCAGGGCCTCGACTCGCTCCACGAGATGGGCTTCGTCCACGCCGACATCAAGCCCAACAACGTCCTCGTCAGCCAGGACAGCAGCGTCAAGATCATCGACTTCGGACAGAGCTGCCCCATCGGCCACCGCAAGGAGCGCATCCAGGGCACCGCCGACTACATCGCCCCGGAGCAGGTCGAGCGCCGTCCGCTCATGCGCCAGACCGACGTCTTCAATCTCGGCGCAACGCTCTACTGGGTGCTCACCGGCAAGGCCTACCCGACCATGATCCAGAAAGGCTCGGGCGACCGGCCCGACATCGCCGCCCGCGCGCCGCGAAAGGCCATCCCCACGCCGCAGGAGATCAACCCCGACATCCCCACCGCGCTGTCGCGCCTCGTCATGGACTCCTGCGCCGACCGGGCGTCCGACCGACCACGCGACATGAAGCACGTCATCGCGCGGCTCGAGGTCGTCCAGCACGTACTCGAACGACGCCGCGCCGCGGGCGAGGCCGCGCTCAAGGTCACCGAGGTCGCCGAGCCGATCGAGCCGGCCGACCGCGATCCGGGAGAGCGACGGTGACGGCCGGGGCGACCACGGTTCCGGCCGCCGAGGCGGCGACGATCTTCCGCGAGGCGGCCGTGGCCAACCGCAGCGACCCGCTCCGCCGCGCGAGCACGCTGCACTTTCCGAACTACGGGCAGGTCGTCATGACCGGCGACCTGCACGGCCACTCGCACAACTTCGAGAAGCTCCGCCGCTACGCCATGCTCGACCGCGCCTCGGCCCGGCACGTCATTCTGCACGAGCTGATCCACGTCGAGACCCGGCCGGGCGCGACCGATGCCTCGCACCGCCTGCTGCTCGAAGCGGCCCGCTACAAGCGCGACTTCCCCGAGCAGGTGCACTTCCTGCAATCCAATCACGAGCTGTCGCAACTCACCGGGCACCAAATCCTAAAAAACGGCCGGCCGGTCATCGAGGATTTCCTCGCGGGCATCGTCGAGACCTACGGTCGGTCGGACGCCGTCGCCGTCTACGAGGCGATCGAGGAGTTCCTCGCATCGTTTCCGATCGCGGCGCGGACGCCGAACCGCGTCTGGCTCTCGCACTCGCTGCCATCGGTCGATGACCTGCGGACGTTCGACGCGGGAGTCTTCGAGCGCGCCCCCGAGCCGCACGACCTCGCCCACGGCGGGGCCGTGTATCAGCTTGTCTGGGGCCGGCGCTTCACGGCCGAGCACGTCGCCGAGCTGGCCCGCAGGCTGGATGTCGACTGGTTCATCGTCGGCCACCAGCCGCAGGAGACCGGCTTCGATGTGATGTTCGACCGCCTCATCATCCTGGCGAGCGATCACAGCCACGGCTCCTTCCTGCCGTTCGACCTGTCGAAGCCCTACACGCTGGAAGGCCTGACGGCCAACATCCGCAAGTTCGCCGCCGTCGCCTAGCGCGGCCCGCCCGGGCCGGCATCATCCGCGCCGGATCGCGACGCGCCGACGGCCGCCGCGGGCGTTATCGGAATCGCGATGCGACGTGGAAGCGTTGGCCGGGCGGGGCGTAGAATCACGAAAGGCCGCGCTCGGTTCGGGGGCGCGCGTGAGCCCCGGCGAACGACGACCATCTCGGGGAGGAGGGGAAGAATATGTTGCGCGGAACAGGACGGGCCTTCGGGCTGATTATCGCTTGTTGTCTGACGAGCATTGCCGCGCCGGATGCGCTCGCGCGGCCGGCCGGCGGGTTCGGAAGCTCGTGCGTCGATTGTCATGGCGGGCCGTTCCTCGAGGGGCGCGAGGTGCCCAATGCGCTCGTGGATGTGCTGAGCGACACGCACGCGGAGATTCCGGCCGGGCAGTTCGGCGATCCCGACCGCGGCGAAGGACCGCGGGCGACCTACACGGCGTCGCCGGGCGGTACGTTTGAGCTGACGATTCAGATCAAGGACCCGGACCCGCTCGTCGTGCAACCGCTGGAGTGGGCCGCGGTGCTGCAACGGATCCGCCGGACCGATCCGGACTTTCAAGCGGGCAATCCCGATCCGCTGACGTGGCGCGATAATCAGTTGGCGCTGGTCGGGGCGCTGATGCCCGGACACGCCGGCTCGGACATACCGATCGATGAGACGGGCTGGACACTCCAGACCGACGGGGGCGTCTACAATCCAGCGCGGCAGGACTTTCAGTACTACACGAGCGCGGACGTGTTCGGCCACGACTGGATCGGCGCGCTGCTGATGTCGCTGACGGTGACGGTCCCGGCCGGCGTGATCCCCGGCTGGTACGACCTCGAGATCTCGGTCGCTGGGTTGGACACGGATTACTACGGCTTCTACGACGATGAGCATTTCTATCTGCACGTGATCCCGGAGCCGGCGACGGCGCTGCTGGCGGGGGCAATCGCGGCGCTGGCGCTGCGCCGCCGCACGGGGCAGGCCGATTGACCGGATCATGAATGACGCCACTCTGATCCTCCCCTTGACGAGGGGAAGGGAGGTGGGCGATCGGGGGATGCCGATCGTTGACGAAGGGTCCGCGCGCGGCATGAGGGCGAGGCGGGAACGTGGCCCTGCCGTGGCGGTGTTGGACGATGTGGATCTTTGTCCTACCGATTGGACGTTGCGCGCACGGGGGCGTCGGGATGCCTGCTTTCGCCGACATGAGAACATCGCGTGTACGCACGATCCGTCACCCTTGCGGAATCAGTTGTCCAGGATGCACGTTGTCTGGAATAGTGTCTGTTCGGGAATGACGCGGACCGGAGTCGTTCGGACGGCCGGGGCGCGGCTCGTGTGTCGGTAGAGAAGCGGCTCGGCGGGAGCCTCGCTCTCCCGAACGGGAGCCGTGCCCACGCTGCCCGTCATCGGGCGCATCGGACGGATCATCGTCGAGGCCGTAGTTGATCCGCAGCGCGGTGTACAGGGCGCGCTCGAAGTCCTCACGCGTGTAGGGCGATCCGTCGGGGCGCCGGCCGTAGGGCGCATCGGGGTGATAGCCCGCGCGACGGCGCGGCGACGGCCGGCCGCGCCAGGTCGTGATCTCATCGGGCGGCGGCGCGGGACGGCGTCGGTGCGACGCGGCCGAGCGAGGGTGCGACGGTCCCGCGGCGGAGTCGTGCGCGGAAGCGGTGTGGGCCCCGGCGCAATCCGCAGCGGAAGCGGATGCATGGCGCGCAGGCTGCGCGCGCCGTGAGGCGTCGGAACTCCCGGAGTCGTCCGAGGGCACGGATGGATGGCGTTCGCGGACTGCGCGCGGATGATCGGGGTCGGCCGTGAAGTTCGCTGGGCGTCGATCGTTCGGGCGCGTCCGCGCGACGGCCGCACGGGCGCGCTGGATGGCGGCGAAGGCGTTCATGAGTCGCGCGAGTTCGTCCGGCCGGAGGTGCGGGTCGCGGAAGCGCGCCGGCAGCATGTCTGCGAGGGCGTTGATCGCGTCGAGTTCGAGTCGGTCGTGCGGATCGGCGGCGGCCGGTTCGCGTGCGGGTTCTCGCGCGTCGTCGCGATCACCGCGTGCCGCGGGTGGTTGCGCGTTCGTGGGTGCGCGTGTCGGGTCGCAGGCATCGCGTTGCTGCGTGTCGGGGTCGGGGTGCATGTGTGCTCCTTTCTGCGCCGAGTTCGGCGCGTCGAGCAAAAGGTAGGGCCGGCCGGGCGGAAGGCAAATGGAAACTCGCGCTTTGTTTGGAGAATGTTCGGATGTGCTTTACGGGCCAGAGGTTGGGAAGAGGGCGGAATAAAGGGGACGGGGCGTCAGAGGCGAGAGGATGGCAGATGGCGGATTGCTTCATGGAGATTGTTCATGATTGATCCTGTGTTTATTGGATATTGCGGACCCCGCGGTTGCGCGCGAGGCGGGGCGTCCGGACGCCTGTCCCCGATCGGAGTCGGGGGCAGGCGTTCGCGGAAAAGACTCCTCGGCCGATGCGCGCTTCGTGGGCAGGCGGGACGCCGTCGCGCGTCGTTTGGAGATCGACGGGCGCGGTTCGTCGGTCAGAGACTGATCCGCGCGCTGGCGGTCAGAGCCCGATCAGCGCGTTGACGAATCCGGGCACGTCGCCCGGATCGAGCGCCGTGCTCGAGTTGAAATCGCCATCGCAGACCTGCTGCGGCGTTCCGCCAAGCAGCAGCACCTTCACAAATTCGTTCACGTCGAGACCGTTGACATCGTTGTCACCGTTCATGTCGCCGGTGGCGGCGCCGCACGGGACGATGCAGTCGAACGAGAAGAGCGAGAACGCATCGAGTCCGGCCTCGACGACGCTGCCGCCGGCCAGGTCCGAGGCCTGGAAGCGGATCTGGAACTGGTTGGTGATCGGCACGTAGTCGTCGATGCGGAAGGTGCGGACGTGCCAGTCGCCGATGACCTCGCCGTTGGTGGAGAAGCGGGTGGGCCCGACGGTCTCGAGCGTGACCCAGGCGCCGCCGCCGTTGCTGGAGACCTGGACGACGAAGGAGTCGGCCTCGGGCTCGGCGCCTTCGGAGTTGGAGTACCAGCGGGCGTAGCGGACGTGCGGCGCGTTGAGGCCCGTGAGGTCGAAGACCTGCGAAGTCAGGGTCGTCGTTCCGCCGTCGATGTCGGAGTTACACGAAGCGGCGGCGCTGTTGTCGGTCAGGAAGCAGCGTCCGCTGCCGTCATAGTCGGAGGTCGGATCGCCGCGGCCGCAGTTGATGGGGATGCCCGGCGCCGCGTCCCACGCACCATCGGTGATACCGCTGTTCGAGATCGTCCAACCGGGATTGACCTCGAAGTCGTAGGAGGCCACCGGGATGATGCCGCTGGAGGGCACGGTCCAGAAGTAGAGCGCGGGGGCGGTGGCCGGATCGGTCGCCGTCGCGGCAGTGGTCGATTGAGCCGAGACGTAATACTGGATGGAGTCGGGGCAGGCCGTCGCGGGGAGCGTGGCCTCGTACTGGTTCGCCGAGATCTCGTTCATGGCGACGCCGGTGAAGGCTCCGGCGTTGCCGATGCGATAGAAGAACATTCCGGTCCCGGGTTGCGGGGTCCCGGTGCCGGGGAGCACGTCGACGCGCAGGACGAAGGGCGAATTGGGCGTCACGAACTCGGGCCGGCCGTTGGGGTAATCAAACGCGACGGCGCCGAGGGGCTTGATGCCCATGTTGTGATCGGTGAAGCCGGTGTTGATCTGGTTGAAGTGCGGGGTGCCGTTGGCGAGGTTCGCGTCGTCGTCATCGAGCGTGAGGAAATCGATGCAGATGGTCGGGGTGATGCTGGAACCCAGGTGCAACAGGACGCTGTTGATCGTCAGAGAAGAGAGGATGTCGCGGTAGTCGCTCGGGTTCGTGACCACCAGCTCATTGCGCGTCTCCCAGACGCAGCCGGAGATGACCTGGCCGCAGGTGTGGATGGCCGCGGTGCAGGGATAGAGCAGTGAGTTGCTGGCGGTTCGGATGCCGTTGGCGCAGGTGTTGAAGCCGACGCCGAGCTGAGGCTGGTCGCTGATGAGGACGCCCATGCAGTCGCTCATGCCTTCGCCGTAGGCGCCCTGGCCGGAGCCGGCCATCTGCACGACGTGATGGCCGTATTCATGATGCACGACATCTCCGAAGCCGGTGTTCGCACAGCCGCCGCCGGCGCGATAGAAGTTGATCGAAACGCCGTCGTAGAAGGCGTTGCAGTTGCTGTTGATGTTGGTGTTGACGGTGAAATTGGTCTGGACGGCGATGGCCGGGTAGGCGGGGTTGTACTGAAGGACGTAGTCACGAACGATATTCGCGTTGATGTAGGCGTTGACCGAGGCTCGGATGAACTCGCTGGTGTTGGGGGCGTTGTGCGTGAAGTTGGCGGGGCCTGGCGGGGTGACGTTCAGCGTTTCGGTGGGTGTGGCCGCGGCCTGATCGAAGACGACGAAGCGTTGTCCGCGGACGGGTGAATCGACGTTGACGGGGGTTGCGCCCGGGTTGGGGATGGTGAAGTTTCCGTCGACGTCGGCGAAGGCCTGCGTTGCGCCGATGTTGACGCGGGCATAAGGCATCGGCCGGACGATCTCTGCGGCGCAGGTATCGGCGGCCTGTCCGGGCGTGGACATTCCGCTGACGTTTCCGGTCACGTCGACGTTGAGGACCTGGTTTTCCTCGTAGAGGATCGCGCCGGTGGCGGCGTCGGTAACGAAGAGGTACTTCTCGCGGCTGTCGAGGGCGCCGACGGTCTCGCCGGTGAACTCGTAGGCGAGCGTGGGGACGACTTCGTCCTCCTCGACGCCGGCCCAGATGACCTGGCGCAGCGGGCTGAAGGCGGCGAGCTTCGGATGCGCAGTGGACGCGGCGAGGGTGGAGAGCGCGGGCGGTCCGACGGCGGCGCGGGCCATGCCAAAGTCGCCGATGTTGCGGAGCGAGGAGCGGGCCAGCACGATCGGGAAGCCGGGCTCGTTTCGGACGAGCAGGCGCAGCTCGGAGCGGAAGACGGGGACGCCGTCCTGCTCCTGCGCGTAGTAGACGAGGGTGAACTTGTAGGCACCGGAGTTGCGATCGAACATGACCGGCTGGGTGTGGCGCTCGTCGGCGAGGAAGCTCTTGGCGGCCAACTGGGCCGCGGGCACGCCGAACAGGCCGGCGTACTTGAGCCGGAACTTCTCGGCGGCGTCCTCGGGGGATGCACCGAACTCGAGCGGGGTCCCGTAGACGGTGTTGATCCGCGAACCGACCTCGTAGAATTGGACGGCCGGGTGCTGGCGGACGAGCTCGAGCGCGGCGGTCTGCCGGCGTTCGAGCGTCTGCTCGCGGAGCGTGTGCACGGTTGTGGCGGCGGCGCTTGCGGCAGTCGATGTCAGAAGACCGATGACGACGGTGAGAAAGGACGCTCGATACGAAAGGCGCATTACTCCACTCCTGGTAAAAACCAAGTCTACGGCTCGCCGAGATGTCGCTACGAATCCGCCCGCGGTCGGCCCAGAGGAGTTAACGGACCCGTTTGAGCATTGTACAGAACCCGGTGGGATGAATCCAGCCCCATGGCCGGATCGGAAGGCGTGACGCAAACGTCCGCGAAAGCGCAGCGCATCGCGTCGTCGCCCGGCGGCGGGTCAGCCGGCGGCGCGGGCTTTGCGGGCGTGTTGATCTCGATCGCCCTGGCGGCGGCGGCGGCTCGCGGCGCATTCGTCCTGCGGAGCCCCGATCGCAACTGGTCGCACAGCGTGTACTACGAGGGCGACGCGCCGCTTTGGGTGCGGTACGCGGACTGTTTGAGGGCCGAGCGCCCGTTCGAGTTCGATATTCCGGTGCATCCGCCGGGGATGGGGTACGTGCTGGCGTGGCTGCTTCCGGCGAGTTCGGGGGGCGATTTTCTGCCGCTGAAGGTCGGCTGGGCGATCGTCGGTTCGCTGACGTGCGTGCTGGCGGCGGTGGTAGCGCGGCCGGTTTTGGGGGCGCGGGCGGCGGTCATGACGGGGCTGTTGTGCGCGGCTTCGTTCGGACTGATCGTTCAATCGACGAGCCTGAACAACGAGGCGCTCTACGCCCCGCTGCTGCTGTTCGCGATCGATCTGACGCGGCGCGTCGCGCATCGGCCGAGATGGTGGACGGCGGTGGCACTCGGAGTGGTGCACGGCTCGGCGGCGCTGCTGCGACCGGAGCATGTCGCGGCGGCGGGGTTGATGAGCGCGTGGCTGATGGCGCGGCGATCGGGCGCGGCGACGTTTGGCGAATCAGCGCGCGAGGGGCCGCGCCGCGCTGGCCGCCCGGGCGTGCGCCCGGCTCTGATTTCGCTCATTGTTTTCGTGCTGGTTCCGCTGCCGTGGAACGTGCGGAGCTTTCGCGCGATCCAGCGCTTCAACATGATCGAGCCGGCGACGCCGGACTATGAGCGGCCGGGCGCGAACTGGACGGGTGATGCGATCGCGCGGATGCGCGAGCTGCCGGCGTTTGCGAGAGACGGGACTTCGCGGCACATCGCGGAGCTGGCGCGGAGCGTCGGGCAAGCCACGATCGATCGCGCGTTCGTCGATCGGTTCTTCGACGAGCTCATGGGATACCGGCCGCGGCCGATCTCGCCGTGGACGTTTGTGAGCAACCAGGGGGCGCTGAGCTTCGCGCTGGCGAATCATGCGCTGGCGGACGGCGGATTCTCGCTTCGGCCGCTGGAGGCCGAGTCGCCGGGCGCGTTTTCGTTCGCGAATCCACGGCACTTGCGGCTGTTCCAGGAGGGCTACGCGATCGGGCTGCGGCACGTGCTGTCGGATTGGGATGATGCCGCGCGGTTGATGGCAGCGAAGCTGCGACGGTTCTTTGACGGGCTCCGCTTGGGTTTCGGCGACCGCAACCTGCCGTTCGGCGTCGAGGGCGTGCGCTGGCCGGTCGATCAGTTGACGGTGCGGACGTCGGGCAGCGCGGCGTGGGGAGGGGTCGTGGTCGTGCTGGCGTGCGTCGGGGCGTGGGTCGCGCGGGCGAGGAATGGGGCGGCGCTGTTCGTACTGGTCATCGCGTACAAGCTGCTGGTGACGGTGGCGTTCTACGGCTATGCGCGGCAGGCCGTGACGGTGCTGCCGGTCGTGTTCGCGCTGGCGTCGGCGGGGCTGGAGGGCGTGCTGGTTGCGCCGCTGTTGCGCGGGGCGGCGTGTCCGCGGCGGTGGGAGATGGCGGGGTTGGTTGTGCTGGCGGCGGGGTGCATGTTGATGGCCGTGCTTCCGTGGCGGGCGGCGTATCGGTACGACGTGTCGGGTTCGGCGGAGGCTGCGCCGCGGATGGGTCGCGGGGCGTTCGAGTCCGCGCAGCCGCTGGCGGTGCGGTTGAAGGAGTGAGTGGGGATTCGCGCGATGGGCGCGATGCCCGGCGGTGAATCGTGCGAAGGGTGAGTCAGGTCAGCCAGCACTGGAGCAGCAAGATGTTCAACAGCAGGAGGACAGCGACGACGTGGGCGGCGAGGATCGTCAAGCGCGGGTGGTCCATGCGCATGTAGTGGCGATAGGCGTGGGTCAGTTTGGCGGCGGCGACGCAGAGGAGTACTGCGACGCAACAAGTCGGGACGCGCCAGTTGTCATTGGTCCACCAAGTCGAACGCCCGAGATAGGCAAGCGTGAAGAAACTCGCCCAGTCAAATGCAATCCCGAGCGGCCACAGGAGCAGAAGCGCGTCGGTGCCGTAGATTGCGGAGCGGATCACGTGGCGCGAAGACACGCGGGCACGCCTCATCGATTGCTGAAAGACGCTGAGCCCGACGACGACGAGCCAGGGCCAGAGGAACGGCACGAGGAGCACGCGCGTGCCGCCGAGGGCCATCCCGACGCCCTCCAGGAGGAGTACGATCAGGAGCGACAGCGCGCCACCCTTGGCATAGTCGCTCCAGGTTTGGAATTGCACCCAACGGAGCGGAACGAGGATGAACCAGTTGAGTATGTAGATTGCCAGAAAAACGAGATTCACAACGAGCCAGTAGCGGATCAGGCGGCGGATATGAACGGTCTGCACCGGTTGCACGCCGCGCCAGAAGGTCCGCGGCTTGAAGCCCGCGCGAAAGGTCTTCCAGAACGACCAGAGATTTCGGTCCGGATGGTGCTCGAAGAGGAACGGATGCCGGCGCCGCCAGGTCTGTAGGACCTCGGCCCATTCGAAGCGGTAGCCGCACTCGGGGCAGCGCGGCTCGGTCAGCCCGCGGAGGTTGTAGGTGCAGAGCGGGCATGCGATATCGTGCGGGACGCCGTCGCGCGGCGGTTGGAGATCGAGGGGCGCGGCCTCGCGGGGATTGCCGTTTCGCGTGACGGCGGCCTGCGGGGCGTCGGGACCGGGCGGTGCGCTGGGGCCGGCAGTGGGTGTGTAGGACATGGCATCACTCCGGGCGGTGCCGCGGCTGGGCCGGAGGCGCTGCGTTGCTGAGGCCGGCAGGCGATTGCGGCCCTTCATGTGCATAATGACGTATGAGCGGCGGACGTGTTAGCGCTGGGACGATGGGAGCGGGACGCCGCGCGGTTAGGGCGCGGCGCTGGAGAAGGATCGAGTGAATGGTGAATGAACCCACCGGACCTCCACGCGACACGGAGAGGGGAGGTGGGCGAGCGGTGATTGTCGGGCGCCGACGAAGGGACCGCGCGGGCGGGTGCGGCTAGGGCTTGACGTAACTTTTCGGCGGAGTGACGCGATGGTCCGCGACGCGCCAGCCGGACGGAACGACGGCGTCGAGATCGAAGAGCGCGGACGGCACGTCGGGACCGAGGCGTACGCTGGTGACACTGATGCGGCTGCGTCGGATCTCGCGGCCTTCGGCGAATTCGGTGATTTCGGCCTGGCGGGGATAGGCGTGGCCACCGTCCAGCGGTTCGAACCGGTCCGTGCGCACGGTCTCCTTGACCGAGCCGTCGATATCGTAGGCGGTCAGTTCGTAGCAGCGGCGGTGATCGCTGGAATCCACAACGAACTCAGCCATCGGCTGTCCGTTCGACAGGCCGATCCGCACGACGTCTGCGCGGCGGCCGGACTGCCACTCGCGGCCGGTTTCCATCGACAGGATTCGAAAGGCCCTGCGGAGCGATTCGATGTTCATGTCGGCGTGCGGTCGTGCATCCGTGGGTTTGCCGAGCATGAGTCGGATCGGGTCGAGTCGACGGCCGACGAAGGCCGGGCTTCCCAGGGCGCGCCAGTCGCGGAAGCCGAACCGGCTGGGGGTCAGGATCGCGAGCCGGGACTCATGCTGCATGGTGATGGTATAGGCAGGCCGGGGGTCGGACTTCGAGTCGGGTATCGCGATGGTCGTGGTTTTCAATCGTGACTCGGCTTCCTCGCCATCCTGAAGCACCACGGCGTATTCTTCGCAGCGTGCATGGCCGTCAGGCGCGATCCGCCAGCGTTCGCGGATGACGCGGTTGGGTTGTGGCCGAGCGAGCGTGACGCCGGCGCGGTTGAATCGCTCGCGGGTATCCGCCGAGAGGCGCGCTTCCATCCGGTCGATCAGGTCGGGCGCTTCGCTGATGTCGACGAGCAGGTTCAAGTCAATCGCGGGGATGTCCGGCGATTCGGCCAGGGCGCCGAGGACCGTATCCGCGAAGTTCTGATTCGCGCGCGCGGCAGCGCCGCTCGTTGCGACGGCCCCCAGGCATATGAACGGGACCAGCGATGCCACAGGTATTGACGCGCGTCCGATTCTCATGGCGGATCTCCTTGAGGCTGCGGCGAGACATGTATCGATGCGCATCGTCGCAGCTCTCGTGACGCAAGCGCTAAGGCATTGGATCGTTCGGATTCGGCTCGATCGGAAGTTCTCCGAGACGGCAGGGGACATCGCTGCACGCCGCCCCACCGCACAGATCAACCCGAGGGGCTTGCGATTCGCAGCGGTCAATAATGAAACAGGGATCGTTGCAGAGCGCATCCTGCCAATCGGTCGCGATGCAGTAGGTCCAGTTGATGTAGTTCCAGTTCGGTTCGCAGGGTCGATAGTAGCCTACGACCCCGCGCGTGCGGGTACAATGGGCGCAGTTCCCCTCTGATCCCATGCACTCCCAGGACTGAAACACGAATTCGTCGGACGGGCAGCCGTGGTACGCGTTGCAGACGCACGTGACGCCATCGTCATACAGGAAGCACTGCACGCTGCCGGTGGTGGTTTCGGTACCGGACGGACAATCACCGGCGGCGGACCGGGGCCGTGTCACGGTCCAGTCATCGACAAAGACGAAGAGCGAGAGAAGGGCCAGAATCCGGCCAAGACACTTCGGAGTCATTTGCGACCTCCCCGACAAACGGATGCCGCGACGCCTGACTCTTTTTCGTCAAGATACGTCGCCCTTAACGAGGGTGTCAATACTTTTTTGCGAGAAAAGCGGGGCGCGCGACAGATTCTCGCGCCCAGAGTGCCAACAGGTTGGCACTCTGGGGTCCGGGGGCAGCCCATTCGACGGCCGGCGGGGGCTGGAGAAGGGGCGACAACTGTTTGTTAACGGTTGCAGGCGGACGGTCTTCTGATTCGGGCGCCGGAACGCGGCATGGGATCGGTGGGATGGCCGACCCGATGCGGGCGTGACGGCCCAACCTTTCAGCACACGATGCCGCGACATCGGAAGGGGCACATACAAAGATCAGCGATCAAGCCGCCTGTCTGTTCGTGGTTGGATTCCCCGATCGGCGCTGACGGTCGCGCTGTCATTCGGCGGTCTGGCCGGCAGGGCACCGGGACCGCGGGATGCCGGAGCGGTCGCCGGTCGCGGGACGATCTTCAACGCTGTCTTCCTCGGGGACGCTGCGCGGGCGGATGGCGGTGCGCTCGCGGCCACCAGCGGCGCGCTGACCGTCGATCGGTGCACGATCGCCGGCAACTCGGCGGGTGAGCTTCGGCCGATCGGCAGCCGGGTCGATATCGGGGCCGACGAGGTTGCGTACGCGATCAAGGCCGGTCAGGCGCATTCCGGCGACTTCGACGCGAGCGGGATGATCGGCGCGACGGACGTGGCGGAGTTTATCGAGACGTTTCTCACAAACGGGACGGTTGTGCAGCGTTGCATCGCAGACATCGAGGGTGACGGTTTCGCGAACGGAGCGGACGTCCACGGGTTCATCGCCCTGCTGCGTTCGACCTGAGTCCGCAAGGCGGGGTGGACGGGCATTTTGGGTTTGATTCAAGTTTCGCCGGACCATAGAGTAAGGCGTCAAGCATGACCGTCACGCCTTCCAGCCCGAGCGGGCCTGCGCCCAGCGAGCGCTCCAACGGCAGCAGCCTCGGCGGAGACCTCGTCGACGACACGTTTTTCGGGCGTGTCGTCACCGAACAGCGGCTGGCCACGCCCGAGGAAGTCGCCGCCTGCAGTGCAAAGCAGAAGGAACTGGCCGCGGCCGGCAAGAAGATGAGCCTGGCCGAGATCATGGTCCGCGCGGGGTACCTGACGGGGACGCAGGTGAAGCGGATGGGCCGGGGCATGGATGACTCGATGACGCGTCCGGCGCAGCAGATCCCGGGGTTTCAGATCATCCAGCGGGTGGGCGCCGGTGCGATGGCGACGGTTTACAAGGCGAAGCAGATCTCGCTGGACCGGGTGGTGGCGATCAAGGTGCTTCCGAAGCGGCTGAGCGAGAACCGGGAGTTTGTGGACCGGTTCTACAAGGAGGGGCGGGCGGCGGCGAAGCTGAATCACAACAACATCGTGCAGGCGATCGACGTCGGTGAGCACGCGGGGTTCCACTACTTCGTGATGGAGTTCATCGACGGGAAGACCGTTTATGACGATCTGGTCAAGAACAAGCTTTACGCGGAGCGCGAGGCGATCCAGATCGTCCTTCAGGTGGCGTCGGCGCTTCAGCACGCCCACCAGCGCGGGCTGATCCACCGCGACGTGAAGCCGAAGAACATCATGATCACGACGGCCGGGGTGGCGAAGCTGGCGGACATGGGTTTGGCGCGGGAGGCGAACGACGTCGAGGCGGCAATGGCGGAGGCGGGCCGGGCGTATGGGACGCCCTACTACATTGCGCCGGAGCAGATTCGGGGCGAGGTGAACATCGATGCGCGGGCGGACATCTACTCGCTGGGGGCGACGTTCTACCACATGGTGACGGGTCGGGTGCCGTTCGACGGGCCGACGCCATCGGCGGTGATGCACAAGCACCTGAAGGAGCCGCTGACGCCGCCGGACCACATCAACAAGGGCCTTTCGACGGGGCTGGCCGAGGTCATCGAGTGCATGATGGCCAAGGACCGGGAGCTGCGGTATTCGTCCGCGGCCGACGTGATCCGGGACCTGGAGTCGGTGGCGCGGGGCGAGCCGCCGCCGCTGGCGCGACAGCGTTACGACTCGAACCTGCTGGAGCGGCTTGCGGACGGGACGCGAACGGCCGGGGCGCGGGTGGAGGTGGAGGGCGGACCGCCGGTGGTGACCGGGGTGAACTGGAACCTGTTCATCGCGGTCAGCGCGCTGTTGCTGGTTTCGGTAGTCCTGAACGTGCTGTTGCTGGTCCGGCTGTCTTCGAACTAGGCGGTTCGGTCGGGGCTTATCGGACGGGTCGAAAAAAAAAAGCGGGAATCGTCGAAGTTTCCACTGGCATCCTGCCGTTGCGATCGTTAATCTCCGCCCTTCGCCGGACTGAATGACTCGGTCCGCCGCATGACCCGAATAGGGGCAGCCAGCATGGACGCTGGGAATCCAACTCAAACCGACCCAAGGTTACACCACCGCACCACTGGTTGGACGCACGGATGGCCGTCCGCGCCGCAAGGACGGCATTCCCGCGAACAAAGGAGTGTTCGGCATGAAGGCGACTCGGGGCTCGACGGAATCGCTGTGGAAGGAGTATCTCAAGACCGAAGCGGTTGAGCTTCGGAACCGGTTGGTGGAACACTATCGCCCGCTTGTTCACATGCAGGCGGCGCGTCTCGCGCAGAAATTGCCGGCGCAGGTCAGCTACGACGAGATCTGCTCCGCGGGCTACGACGGTCTGATCGAGGCCGTCGAGGCGTACGACCCCAAGCACAAGGCGAAGTTCGAGACGTTCTGCCAGCAGCGGATCCATGGGGCGGTCATGGACTGGCTGCGGTCGCTGGACGGGCAGTCGCGGACCGTCCGGAGCTTCGAGAAGCGGCGGATGAACATCCGCGAGCGGATGGACTCGCACCTGGGCCGCCCCCCCACCGAGGAGGAGCTGGCGAGCGGGATGGGGATTCCTGCGGAGCGCTTCAGCGAGCTGTCGCGGCTGTCGCGGCTGGGGCGTGAGGTGCACCTGTCGGCGGTGCAGGGGGACGACGACGGCCGGTCACGATCGGGCAACGGGGGTTGGGACGTGAGGGATGAGAAGACGGTCGATCCGGCCCAGCGGATTGCGCGAAAGATGCTGACGGAGTATCTGACGCGGGGGCTGAATCGCGAAGAGCGTCTGGTCATGATCCTGTACTACTACGAGGGGTTGACGATGGCGGAGATCGGCATGGTGCTGAACCTGTCGGAATCGCGTGTCAGCCAGATCCACAAGGACGTGATCGAGCGGCTGCGGCGGCGGTTCCGGGACGAGGCCCAGGAGCTGGTCGCCTAGCCGGTTCAACGACTCGTGAGCGCAATCTTCACGAATCCCGCCGGGGACGGGGGGCGGCGGATCTGCGCAGCGGGGGACGTCGATCGGGCGCCCGTCTTGACGGCGTGATCGGCCTGTTGTAGTCTGTGCTACTAAAGTGCGTCGGCACAACACCGGCGGCGGCGGTCCGTCGCGGGGCGCTTGTGGAACGGACGGTCGGCGCGGTAGCGTCCGGCGCGAGACGCGAGGGATCGCGGAGGAGGCACGACATGCAATCGGTCGGTCAGCAGCTTCAGGAACTGATCTTCGAGGTGCTCGGGTCGTTCATCATTACGGTGATCGGCAGCGTCATCGACACCGCATTCGGTCTGATCATCAATCCGCTCATCGAGTGGCTGCTTTCCGGCGGCGGAGACGTGGTGGTGTAGCGGCGGCCGCGCTTCCGCGCGCCGCGGCGAGGTCCCCCTGTTTTTTGACATGGCCGGGTGGCCTTCCTATAAAGGCCCGACCGCCGCCGCGCGGCGCGGATCGGCGCCGCGGTCTGGCCGGGGGAAGACGTGATGTCGCAGGCGGCGACGCTCGGAGAACTGCGTCGGACGGGATATCAGGCGCGCAGCGTCAAGGACGAGATGCGCGAGAATCTGATCCGCAAGCTGCGCGCGGGGGAACCGGTTTTGCCGGGCATCGTGGGGTACGACGACACGGTCGTTCCGCAGATCACGCACGCGGTGCTGAGCCGGCACGACATGCTGCTGCTGGGGCTGCGCGGCCAGGCGAAGACTCGGATCCTGCGCCTGTTGCCGAGCCTGCTCGACGAGTTCATCCCGGTCGTGGCGGGGACGGAGCTTCCGGACGATCCGATCGAGCCGCGCTTCCGCCAGACGCGGGCGATCATCGCGGAGCACGGGGACCGCACGCCGATCCGCTGGATGCACCGCGACGAGCGGTTCCACGAGAAGCTGGCGACGCCGGACGTGACGATCGCCGACCTGCTGGGGGAGATCGATCTCGTGAAACACGCGGAGGGTCGCTATCTGGCGGATGAGTCGATCATGCACTTCGGGCTGGTGCCGCGGAGCAACCGCGGCATCTTCGGGCTGAACGAGCTTCCGGACCTGGCGCCGCGGATCCAGGTGGGGTTGTTCAACGTGCTGGAGGAGCGGGACGTGCAGATCCGCGGGTTCCCGGTGCGGATGCCGCTGGATCTGTGCATGGTGTTTACCGCGAACCCGGAGGACTACACGAACCGCGGCCGGATCGTCACGCCGCTGAAGGACCGCATCGGGGCGGTGATCCGGACGCACTATCCGCTTCGGGGAGAGGATGCGCTGGAGATCACGCGTCAGAACGCGTGGCTGGAGCGGCCCGGCGACGGGGCGGTGGAGATTCCGCGTTTCATGCACGAGATCATCGAGGAGATGGTTCGTCAGGCGCGGAGCAGCGCGCACATCAATCAGCAGTCGGGCGTGTCGGTGCGCGCATCGATCACGTGCGTGGAGACGATGGTGTCGAGCGCGGAGCGTCGGGCGATCCTGCTCGGCGAGGCGAAGATCGTGCCGCGGATGTGCGACCTGAACCACATCGCCGCGAGCTGCCGCGGCAAGCTCGAGCTGATGCTCGCCGACGACGAGCGGACGGAGGACAAGCTGATCACGGCGCTGTTGGGCGAGGCGGTGAAGGCGGTTTTCGATCGCTATGCGGAGGTCGGCGAGTTCGCGTTCGTGCCGGAGCATTTTCACCAGCGGAAGGCGCACCTGGAGGTGGGCGACGACGTGCCGGCGTCGGCGATCATCGCGTCGGCGGAGGGCGTGCCCGGACTGCGGCCGGGCGCGGGAAAGCTATGCGAGTCGATGGACGTTTCGGCGGAGGATCCGTTCGCGCTGGCAAGCGTGATCGAGCTGATCCTGGAGGCGTTGTTCGTGAACAACCGGCTGAGCAAGTACGCGTATCGTGGCAGGACGGTGTACAAGCGGTAGGCGAACGCGGCGGCTTTCGGTGACGCGATACCTGTACGGCGAATGGGATGGGAGCGAGTTTCCGACGCCGGATCGGCTCGGGCTTCCGGAGGGGCTGTTGGACCTCGTGCTCGCGTACGGCGACCGGGCGCTGGAGGCGCTCGAGTCAGCGGAGCTCGACGAGGAGCATCGGCGCTGGCTGGACGAGCTGATCCGGGACGGACTGCTGGAGCGTGCGGGTGTGCGGTGGCGGCTGACGCCGAAGGCGGTCGCCGGCATGCAGCGCCGGGCGCTGATGGAGGTGTTCGCGAACCTGCGGCGGTCGGGTCAGGAGGGCCACGAGTCCGCGGCGCCCGGTCCGCGCGGGGAGCGATCGGACGGCACGCGGCCGTACGGGTTCGGCGATCCGGTGAGCGAGATCGACGCGGCGGCGTCGCTGCGGAACGCGGTGGGGCGGCAGGGTCCGGGGCTGCCGATCCGGCTGGACGAGCGCGACTTCGAGATCCATCAGAGCGATTCGCCGACGGATTGCAGCACGGTCATCCTGCTGGACCTGAGCGGCTCGATGTACCGGGACCGGCGGTACATCCACGCGAAGCTGTGCGCGATGGCGATGCACGCGTTCGTTCGGCAGCGGTTTCCGCGTGACACGATCGACGTGGCGGGGTTCTACACGACGGCGTCGATCATTCCCGAGTCGAAGCTGCCGCTGGTCCTGCCGAAGCGGATCGGCCTGTTCGATCCGCACGTCCGCCTGCGCGTGCCGCTGCGCGAGGCGGAGTCCGCGCCGCAACATTTCACGAACCTGCACATGGGGTTGCGGCTTGCGCGGCAGATTCTGCGTCGGCGCGGCGGTGAGAACCGGCAGGTCTTCATCATTACGGACGGGGAGCCGACGGCGCATCTCGAGGGCGAGTTCGTGCACCTGCTGTATCCGCCCGATCCGGCGACGACGGCCGCGACGCTGCGCGAGGCGGTGACGCTGTCGCGCGAGGGGCTGCGGATCTGCACGTTCGCGCTGATCGACGACTACGGGTACATGGATTGGGTCGGGTTCGTGGATCGGCTGACGCAACTGACGCGCGGCGTGGCGTTCTACTGTCACGGCGGCGACCTGGGCAGTTGCATCATGGAAAGCTACCTGTCCGGCAAGCGCCGCAAAGCGTACCTGGCGTGAGTCAAACAAAGGAGGCCAGCGGTCGGTGCGTGCTGGGGGGAACACGCGTGGAACCCGACGCGACTGGCCTCCGGAAACAAGGCTACTGATCGGGCCGCGGCGGGTCAACGCTCCGGCGGCGTAATCCGAAAGAGTCGGCCTGCGAATCGGCGCAGGATTCCCCAGATTCACGCGCGGAGGCGCGACGGACGGCGTGATGACCCGTTGACCGCGCGCGGCACCGATCCGGCGGTTCGAGCGATGTCGGTGTGGGGGCGGCTACGAGCCCGGGGGCTTGAGCGGCGGCCGACGCAACCGAAGCGGTGGCGCCCCAAGCGATTGCGCCGGCGGCGAGGCCGATCGAGGAGGATCGCTAGGACGAACCGCAGCGGAGGACTGGCCGGTCGGCGGCGCGATGGCCGGCGGCGGACTGCCGCGCACGATGCGGCACTGACCCTTGACGATGCCGCCGTCGCGAACGACGACGCTGGCGGCCGCGACGTTTCCATCGATCCGGCCGCTGCGGGTGACTTCGACCGAACCGCGGGCGGTGACGGGTCCGACGACGCGACCACGGACGATGATGTTCTGGGCCCAGATTCGATGGACGTGCAGTTGCGCCCCCTGCTCGACGACGATATCGCCGCAGGTCAGGACCTCGCGTGTGGGGCAGAGGCCTGAGATGCGGATGTTCTCGAGCACCAATCGCTGCTGGCAGTGCGGACAGAAGACCGACAGGGCCTTGCCGGAGACACGCAGCTCGCGGCCGCAGCGGTAGCAGACGATGCGTCGACCGCCTGCGTCGGAGCCCGGACCCTGCGGATCAGCGGCCATAGCGGGTCAAAGCGGGTCGAGTTCGCCGCGGCCTAGCGTCCGGCGCCGATGCCGGGGATCGGGACCGGGGCCGGCTCGGGGGGCGCGGGCGCCGGCCGTGTTCGCGGCGACGGCGACGAGCCGCTGTCGACCGGCCGAACCGAGCCGACCGGCGAGGGTTCGCGCCGGGCGATGGCATCTGCGGCGTGCTGGCCGACGATCACGTTGCCGACGAACTGGGCGCCGTCGTTCATCTCGAGCCGGGCGGTCCGCAGGTCACCTTCGATCCTGGAGGTGGACGTGAGGGTCAGCTTCTCGGCGCAGACGATGTTCCCCTTGACCTCGCCATCGACCTTGACGTTGGCGGACTCGATCTGGGCAACGACCCGCGCGCCTTCCGCGACGTGGAGCGTGCCCTTGCTTCGGACCTGACCTTCGAACTGGCCGAGGATGCGGAGCCCTTTCT
Organism: Phycisphaerae bacterium; assembly: GCA_023150615.1. GTDB lineage: Bacteria > Planctomycetota > Phycisphaerae > UBA1845 > UTPLA1 > JAKLKO01. The sequence goes on along the minus strand of JAKLKO010000030.1, from coordinate 1,949 downwards.
CGAAGACGAGTTCGCCCTTGAACTTGGCATCCGGGCCGAGGACCGTCGGGAATTCACCGTTGAAATCAGACATCTGCTTTTGACCTCCGGGCCGCGCGGGCCGACATCCCACCCGCCGGGTGCGCGGCGTTCCAATCTGAGTCCGGGCAATATACCCGTTGCGCCGAGAATATCAACATTATTTCTCACCGAAGGTTAAGGCCTATAAGGTCGTTGATTTCACAAGCTACGTGCGATGGCTAATGGGCGTTCGGACGGCCGTCGGCAGGCCGGTCGGCGATGGCCAATCAGGGCCGGGTTGGGATGTCGCGCTGCTCCTGCAAGAGTTCGGGGACTCGGCGACGTTTCAGCACGGGGATCGTGGCGCTGAAGCCTTCCACGTTCAGATCGCAACGCGGCACGACGGCGATGCAGAACGGGCTGGAGATGGCAAGCGGCGGATTCCCATCGGGCGCGACGACGGTGTAATCGACCTTGAGCAGGCCGCCGTCGCGCCAGACGCGGTTGATCTGCACGCGGTACTGATCGGACAATCGCCGGCCGAGGGTGATGACGAGGAGCATCTCCTTTCGGAAGTCGACGGGGACATCGACGAGCGGTACCTGCGCGAGCATGGCGGCATCGCGAATGACGAGCCGCATCGGGCGGTCCTCGCGGGAGTAGGTGCCGGCGACCTGGTTGAGGATGGGAAGGTGTTCGCCGTCCGGGAGCAAGGGCGCTCGGTCGGGACGGATCTCGTGGCAGCCGCACGCGAGTGCCGCGATGAGGGAGATTGACGTCCGGGAGCGCCGCATTCGGTCATCGTACCCGGCGCGATGCGCGTTGGACAACGCCGGCACTCCTGACGATCATCTCGTCATGGCCGTTGAGACGCGATGGTTGCACGTCGAGACCCGAGGGGACGGTCACGTGGTCGATTTGACCGGAGACGTCGCGGCGGCGGTGGCGCGGTCGGAGATCCGCAACGGGACGGTGACGGTGTTCGTGGTCGGGTCGACGGCGGGGATTACGACGACGGAATTCGAGCCGGGCCTGGCGTCGCACGACCTCGCGGCGATGTTCGAGCGCATCGCGCCGAAGGAGGGGCGCTACCGACATGAGGAGACCTGGCATGATGACAACGGCCACGCGCACTGTCAGGCCGCGCTACTGGGGCCGTCGCTGACGGTCCCGGTGTTGGATGGCCGGCTGACGCTGGGGCAGTGGCAGCAGATCGTGCTGCTGGACTTCGATACGCGGGCACGTCGGCGGGAGGTCGTCGTTCAGATCATCGGGGAGGCGTAGAAGCGGGTCTCCACGCTGGACGACGATTCGCTGGTTTGCTTTACGGCATGTTTCGATACCCGACGACCCCTCGTAAAGTCGTATCGCGCGGAGTGGAGGGAGCGAGCCGGGCGATCGCGTTCACGCGGGGCGTGCGGAGACGCGCCGGTCGTGGGAGAATGGGTTGAGTTTGTCGGTCATGACGGGCCTCGCAAAAAAGTAGGCTGAAAGAGCTGAGAATTCCTCGGCGGCACCGGTCGCGTCCGCGCGCGGCGTCTGTGGGTCTGCTCGGTGGTGGTGATCGCACAGAGTCGTTGTCTGCGACGCGCGTGGCCTGCGCGAGGCGGGGCGTCTGGATGCCTGCCCCCGATCGGGTCGGAGGCGAACCTCCGCAGGCAGGACGGTCGCGCGGCGCGCCGAGGCCCTCGGCTACCACACAATCCCGATCACTGTTCCGCCGGATGTCGGGTATTCGGCGTTTTCGTCAATCGTCTCCCATTACGGCCAGAGGCCGAGTTCGAGCATCTTGCGCTTGATGCGGCGCATCTGCTCGGGGACCGACAGGCCGGCGAAGTCCTGCTCGATGATCCAGGCCTCGAAGGCGGCAAGGCGTTCATCGAAGGACGCACCGGCCGTTTGGGATAGATCATCTCCAGCGCCATCGGCACCGGATGCGTCGCCGTCCG
>JAKLKO010000002.1 GCA_023150615.1 Phycisphaerae bacterium | reverse complement strand
CGTGTCGGAACGGCTTGTACCAATGCTTGTACCAGATTCCGGCAAAGCATGTACGAACGGGTCGCAAGCTGGCACAAGCGGCGATGAGCGGCTTTCGGGCGGGACTGTTCTAAGTGCGATGACGGACGCGGATTGCGCGTCTATGTCGCATCATGTCTCAAAGCGGGCGATGGGATTCGAACCCACGACGTCCAGCTTGGGAAGCTGGCATTCTACCACTGAATTACGCCCGCAAATTGTGCAGCGACAGCAACTTGCGACGAGACTGATTCGCACGCTCAAGTAGTGCATCGCTCTACTTAAGGGCATTCTCCGCGCATCATAGCCCGCTTCCAGCGAATGGGAAGGGGGCGCTGCCCGCCGGCCAGCCCGAAAAGCTGGCATTCTCGTGGCTTCGAACATGTCGAGTTCGTGTGCGTTGAGCCAAGCGCACGCCCCGGGGCGGCTGCGGGTTAGGGACTCGGTGTACGCCTCGGCGTTGTGGTGGCACAGGACCTCGTGCCGCTTGCCGCCGTTCTCGTGCACCATCTCCAGCGCCTCGGCGATCTGCTTCGCCAGCGCTAGCGCCTCGTCGACCGGGATCGCCCCGCGGCTCAGCCGCGCGGCCAGCGTCTCGCCATCGATATACTCCATGACGAGGAACTTCAGACCCCGGTGCTCCTCCAGTTCCCAGACGGCCGCGATCCCCGCGTGATGGAGGGACGCGACGATCTTCGCCTCGCGCTGACACCGCGCCAGGCGATCCTGGTCGCTGGCGAGTTGGTCCGGCAGCGCCTTGATCGCCACGGCACGACCGAGCCGCGTATCCTGCGCGAGGAACACCACACCCATTCCGCCGCGACCGAGCTCGCGTTCGACCTGCTACGCTCCGATGCGCCGTTGGACCGAGTTGTTGAGATTCATGCGCGCGTCATCACATAAAGTGCCACGTTGGCGTCGTGCGTGAAGCCCAAGTTCCGATAGACCGAGTGCCCCGAAGGGGATGACGTCAGCGCGCCCACGCCATAGCGGAACTCGCGAGCGAGACGCAGCGGCTAAGCGGTCGGAGGCGCGGCTCCGACTCCGCACGGGAGTTCGAAGTCGATGCAGATTGCGTCGGCCCCCTCTTCACCCTCGGCACCGCTGTCGACGCGGATGAGCGACTACCGCGCCGGCAGGCTGGTCTTGCGCGACGGACCTATCCCGACCGCCGTGGCGGGCATGGCGTCGTCAGCCTCGAAGCCCGCCTCACTCAGCCGAGCCAGGACAGCCCGAGAGACCCGACGCGGAACCAAGGCCGCTGCGGCGGCACCGCATCAGAGCAGTGGCCCGATCACTCTCTCCGTGCCCACGAGTTTGGCGGGATCGGAGACAACCGCGAGGTTGCCGAACGGGTGGGGTTCTCGCGTCATCAGCCGAACGAGTTGACGCTCGGAGCGACCTTCGGCCCGCGCAGGAAGTGGCGAAACGCGCGGTCCATCTGTCCCGACGCGGTGCGGGCGAAGTCTTCTCCGATTGTTGCGATCGACGGGTTCGCTTCGGCTGCGCTCATGGCCGATACTTGGGGGACGAATTCGCAGCCGAGTTTGTTCGACGCGAGAGTCGCCGGTCGTACGGCGCCTAATCGACGGAGGACGGCTTCGTCGCAGCTTCCGCGTAGGTCTGGCCGAGCCGATGGATGGCGGTTTCGGCATTTCCTTCCACGACGCCGCGCAGCAGCTCGAACTCCAGTTCGTACGTCGCGCGTAGGTCGCGGTTCGGGATGGTGCGTGAACCCCCGCCCATCTGAATATCGCAGAAGCGATCGGACAAACCGGCGGCGATGATCTGCCCGCGTTCCACGCGCGCGACCGCGAGAACGGTCTCATCGTGATCCGTCCTGAGCAGCGGCGTTCCACCCGCTACCGCCATCGCGGCTGGTGTGCGGCAGATGGTCGCGCCGCTGGCCGGTTCAACCAGTGTCGTGCCGCGGCATGCGCCCGTTGCGAACGAAAGCCCGAACGGCCGGAGCAGTTCGTTGGCCGTCGACTTTGCGTTCGTCGGCGAGTCGAGTACGAGCATGCTTCCGCCGGCCTTCAAAAAGCGACCGACGGCGTCGATCTCAACCGCGGAGAACGGACGGACCGGCCGGATAACGATGATCGGGTCCATGCCGCGGGCCGCCTTCGCGAGGTCGAAACCGGCCGTCGTGTAGTAGCCAAGCCGCAGGACGTACTGATAGAAGACCTCGTAGCTCTTCGCGAAATTCTGCGCGAAGGAGAAGATCGGGAGCTCGTAGTCGCCGTGCTGGAGCTCAAAGACGACCTGCTTGACGGGCGTGTGCGGCGTCGGAGTCGCGTAGGCGCGCTGCGCCAGCCGGTCGAGCAGGGCGAGCGCCGACCAGCTCGTGCCGCAGCCGATGCAGACAGCGGCGACGAAAAAGCGAAGATCGGGCCGGGCGCGGAATGCGAACATGATGGCCGCCGCTCCGGCCAGGACCGCGAATGCAAGCGCGACGCCGTTGAGCCAATCCCACCGGTTCGCGCGGTTGAGCCAGTTTACGGTGCCGAGGAGCAGCTCGGGCTTGCCCGGATAGAACGCAAGGAAGTTCGAATAGACGGTGCTGTCACCAAACGCCGCGACGCGGCCGCGACCGAACTTCGTGGTCAGCATCTGATCGAACGCGCCGAACTTGGCATAGCTGTGGTCCCGCACCGAGGGATAGAAGTTGCTTGGGCAGTAGTCGATCGGGAGGGACCACAGGCCGGTGGATCGCATGACCGGCTGGGAACGCCATGTGTCCGACTCGACCGAGCACGAGACGGCGAATCGGAAGAATGGGACAGCGGCCATCGCCGGGTGTCGTCCCAGGCGCGTCGGGAAGTGCGTCTGCTCCCACTTGCGCTGAATGTCGAACACGACGTCATATCGAAAGGCGAGCCCGAACCGGCGCGTGACCGGATTCAGGCAGGTGCTGGAGCCGAAGACGTTGGTGTGCTCGCCCAGCGCGAAGACGCCACCGCCGTTCTTGACGAACGACTCGATCGCATCCAGTTCCTTCGGCGAGTAGAGCTCGGTCGGGGTCTTGAGGATCAGGACGTCGTACTGCGCGAGTCGCTCCGGCGTCAGTTCGCCGTCCATGTTGAAGTCGAGCTGATAGAAGTGGCGAAGGTACTGCGCCATGCAGTAGTAGTTGTAGCCCGATTCGTGGCCGTACCAGTCCGTATCGTAGGGCTTGTCGGTCCGCTCCCACTGGCTGTGCGCTTCGTCGAGCAGAACGCGGCCCTGCTTCGGGATTCCGGGATCCCAATAATTGTTGCCCACGACGAACGCGGCACAAGCCAAGGCGAGGAGTGCGAGGATACGGGGACGATGGTCGGATCGTTCCCACGGTAACGCCGTCGCGACGATTCCCACGGGCGGGCCATCGCGCCACGGAAGGAGTGTCGCGAGGATCAGTATGAGCGGCAGGAACGACAGCGCGGCGATCCACGGGAGCCAGAACACCTCGACGTGGACGATCTCCGATTCGTGCTCGACGAACAGGTTCGCGTTGACGAAGACGACGAGCATGACAACGAGCCGGCACAGCGCGTATGCCAGAAGCAGGGCGGAGAACGCGGGCAACGACAGTCGCAGCGGCCGACGCGCGCGATCGAGCGCGAGCAGCACGGCGCCGCCGAGCCAGAGATTCAGAACCGAGAAGAGATCGAGGTGCACCCACGTCAGCGGGAACTCGTGCGTATCACGCATCATCCGGATATAGAGCACGCCGTTGTGGAAGCTCGCGTCCGTGCCGAGCCATTTGAGCACGGGATAGATGATCGACGCGACGACCGGCATCTCTGGATTCCGCGCCATCCACGCCGTCGTCAGCCAGAACAGCGGACTCTGCACGACGAGCACGCCGCCGACGAGCAGAATGGCCCGACACGCGGGCACGAGAAACGCCAGGACGCGCGTGCGCGAGGCGACGAACGTCGTGATGATTCCGACCGGCACGAGGATCAGCGCGGGCCGATAGGGCGATGACGCAAGTCGCAGCGCCGCCGTGTACCACGGATTGAAGTGGTTGATCCGCATCCCGGGTCCGACGTCTGGCGTTGCGATCCACGCCGCCGCGAGGATCGGTATCAGGAGCAGCAGATACCGACCGGACAGGCGGACCGGCGTGTTGACGCGGTTGAACGCGATGCTCGCCGTGAGGATCGCCGCGCCGATCATCGTCCACTGGAGGAACGGATCGGGCGAGATGTAGAGATGGAATGCGAACACCCAACTGAGCGATGCAATCGCGATAGCGGCCCAGAGCATCACGGTTCACCTCCGGGCACGACCTGTTTCATGAGCCAGCCGAAGAACTGGATGTTCGGGACGATCCCGCCGTCCTCCGTCTCGAGGTTGCGGTTCATGAAGAAGAAGCTGTCGGCCACCCAGACGATTCGGCCGAGCCCGACCCGGCGCTGCGCGATGACCGGCTCGTTGCGGAGCGTGACGAGCGGTTCGCCGCCGATGATTGGCCAGGCGTTCCAGAGCTGCGGCGTGACGGTCGCGTTGGGCACGTAGGTGGCCGCACGGCCCAGCGGACGGTGCTCGAGTCGCATCTCCGCGAGATCGAGCAGCGATTGCGCACCGGCGCGTTGTTCATATCCGGCTGAGATGATCAGCGTGCCGCCGGCCTGCATGAAGCGCCGGAGCACGTCGATCTCCCGCGCGGAGTACGGTCGTGTCGGCGCGATCGTGAGGAATACGTCCGCCTTCATGATCTGGGCTTCGTCAAACTCGGGAAGCCCGAGGCTGAACCAGCCCTCGCGCATGAAGTTGAGATAGACGCCGGAGATGCCGTTGTCGCGCCAGCCTTCGACGGAGTGCAGCCCGACGTGCGACAGATCGACGAGCGCGATCCGGTTCTGAAGTGGCGGAGGCACCGCGAGTTTCGCGATCGCCGCGTGCGACGTCCAGCCGAACGCGTACATGGCGCCCGAGGCGAGCACGACCGTGAAGCGGTGTCGTGCCGATGCGAGCACGCTCAACACGACGAGCGTCAGCAGCAGCGCCAACCCGAGAAGATCGCGCCACATTGGCAGCGCCGCGGAGCCGCGGCTCGCCAGCCAGTAGAACACCCGTTGCGTGAACGGCCACGTCTGCGTCTGAATGGCATTGACGAATCCGGAGGTATCTCCGACGACGACCACGCGGCCGTTGCCGACGTTTTCCGCGGCGACGAGGACGAGATCGCCGAGCGGCTCGCCGCGATCGAAGAGCGAATTACCCATGAAGCCGCGGTCGCGGGCGGCATCCTCGCCGGGGTCGGAGAAGCCGTGCGTGCCGATGACGATCGGCGAGGCGGGGTAACGCAATTCGAGCGATGCGCCGACAACGCAACCGCAGTCGTTCTGTTCATCGCCGAGCGCGTCGGTCATCTGATGCGGCCAGTACTGGTAGGAATGGAGCCAGCCGCCAATGAAGTAGTACGCCGAGTCAAACGCGAAGCGGATGTGTGTCGTTTCGATGGGGTCGTTGATCAGCAGGCGTCCTTCGTGCTTGTGGAAGGTATGGTCACCGAGCATCAGCAGCGAGCCGCCGCGTTCGACGAACTCGTAGATGGAGCGGAGGGCGTCGAGGGGCAGCGGGTCCTTTGTATTCATGATGCATAGGATGTCGCGATCGGAGAGGACGTCGCGCGAGATCGCGGGGATGATCTCGGCCTGCCAGCCCATGCGCTCGCAGAGAATGGGGAGGTTGCCGAACATGCCGGCGCTCCTGGAGCCGTACATCTGGTGGTTCGGCGTCATCCAGTTGAGGAATCCCTCCTTGTAGAACGCGACACGCCGGGGCCCGGTCGCAGCGCGGGTCGGAACGTTCGTCAGCGCCCACGCCGTCAGCAGCGCCGCGACAGGAATCGCAACGAGTATCCGCCGCGTTGACTTGTCGGGCCGCGGCGAGACGTGTGATGCCCGACGCAGGTAGGCCGCCGCGATGAAGGCGAGCAGTGCGGGCCATAGGAACGGAACGTGCGCGGGCTGGATGAACCGCAGGCTCCGCAGCGTCCAATCGGAGATCCGGGCGATTCCGCGCGCGATCAGCGATCCGCCGTCAGGTTGGGTCGCAGCCGACCCATCGGGGCCTGCAAGCGGCAGGAGGTTGTAAAGGCTGAGGTAGGACCCATAGGCGAGCGCGACGACGACGAGGTATGCCGCCAGGGCGGCCCAGCGTCGTGACGTTTCACGTCGCGACGCAAACGCGCCGATGCACAGCGCCAATACGAGCATCGTCAGCCCGTTGTACGTCGGACCGAGGTGCATCGCGGATCCGCTGAGCGCGCTTCCAATGGATGAGACGGTCGCGGATGCCCCTCGCAGGCCGTACCATGAAATCAGGCTTGTTCGCGTTGCAAAGTGGATCAGGCCCGTAATCAGGCACGCAGCGGACAGGCTTCGAGCGAATGCGGGCCGTTCGCGGTCTGCATCCACCAGCCGTTCAATGCCCCCGTACCACAGCGAGATGGCCAAGAGCCGCAGCGCGACGGGACCCGGGAGCAGCAACAGTCCGAGCGCGCAGGCGGCCCAACCGAACAGTCGCTCCGATCGGTCACGGCCGTTGCGGGTCGGAACGGACGAGCGATAGAAGAGCGCGGAAAGCACGAGCGCCATCGCAGAGAGCGCGGCGTTCAGTTCGTGGGCGAACAAGCCCATCGACTCGACCGCGAATCCGATCCCCAGAATGGCGAAAAACGCGCTCCAGTAAGTCAAGGCGGACTCCGATCACGAGTTTGAGCGCGGCCGGTCGCGGCGCGGCGGTGCGACCGACTCCGATGACCACTGTGTAGGACGAGTGCCGCAACCCGCATCGACCGACACGTTACCCGGTGATCGCACGCGCGTCGAAGGGATCGGCTCGGCGCAGCGAAGGAGACAACAGCATTCCGATCAAGGGATCGCGTCACCGCACGTTCACGACGGGTTCGGGGCGGCGACGGGTTGAGTCGTCGGCGCGAGCAACTGCTGCTTGTACTGCTGGAACACGGCGACGTTCGGCGGGTTCAGCGAAATCGCCTTGTCAATCGCCGAGATTGCATCCTGCTTTCGACCGACGGCCTGATAGCACTGCGCCAGAAGCTGGTAGTACATCGCCTGATCGGGCGCCGCTGCCACAACCTCCTCAACGAGCCGGACCGCTTCCGGCACATTTCGGCCGCGGTCGACGTAGAGCTTCGCCAGGTGGTACTTCCCGACGATCGCCTGCGGCCCGCCGGACTTCACCTGCGCTTCGTAGGCGCCCGTCGCCTTATCGTAGTATTCATCGGCCTTGGTCTGGTTCTTGCGATCGCGATACATGTCGGCGATGTGCGTATTGCAGCAGATGTAACTCGGAAATCGCTTCAGCACGTCATCGTAGGCGGTCAGCGCTTCATCGAAACGACCCGAATACCGCAGTGCATCGGCCAACTGATGTGCCGCGAGCGCGCGGTTCGGATCCTCCTGCAAGGCGAGCCGATACTCGGCGATGGCCTTGTCGAATTCACCCTTCGCGAGGTGGTCATTGCCCAGTTTCATGTGCACGCCGCCGTCATCCGCAGGCGCGGCGGGAGGCTGGGTCGCGCCGGGACCGGAACCGCCGACGAGCCGCGATCCGAGTCCCTTGCCGCCTGCGGCCGGGGGACTGCCCATCGGCTGTTGCGGCATGGCCACCGGCGGCGTGAACATCGCCTCAGCCCCGACGTCGGCCGCGCCCTTCGCCGGGACTTTCCGATCGCTCTCTTTGAACTTGGAGTAGGCGTCCTGGAGCGTCGCCCTGTAGAGCGGCGAGTATTCGGCGTCCTCGAATCGGCTGGCATCGGCGATGGCCAGTACAGCCACGATCGCCAATGCGAGCGCGCCGCCGCCGACGGCCGCGAGATTGCGTTTCACGAAGTCCATAGCGCGTCCTCGATGGTCCTCTGCGGGATGCTCAATTAGACGCTGAAATTCGCCATCTGACCACTCGGCGAAATCTCCCTGCGCGTCCACGGTAACGAAGACGGCCGGCAGCGCGCCGAAACACGCTACCGGCCGTCGAATCATCGTCAAGGAAACCCTACGGCGGCGGCGAGCAGGGGGGGCCGTAAACGACTTGCCCGCGGATCTCCCCGCCCGGGAAGGTCGCCGTATGGATGTTGATGTACCACTGACCCGCGGTCAGCTCAGCGATCTGGCCCGCCGACAGGTTTTGTGCGCCCTGGAACATGCCGACCGGGTGCCCTCCGGGAACGAGCGGGATGGTGACGCGGACGGGGCCCGGCGGGCCGCCGGGCGGTCCGAAGTGGAAGTGCGCCGCCGACGGCGGATTCGTCATGTTCTGGTATCGAATGACCCACTGGAGCTGATTACCGACGAGCTTGACGCAGTAGTCGCCCGTTCCCGGCGATGTGTTGGGCGGCGTCTCCTGCGATCCGTTGATCGGACCACTGAACGTTTGGCAGTTGACGTCGCCGCAGGTCGTACCCGGGCCCTGCGGGAAGCCCATGAGGCTGAGGCAGACGAGCTCCGTTTCGATCGTACACGTGCCGTCGCGGCAGCATGCACCCGTCAACGCAGGCGGACAGACCGCCACGCCACACGGGTCGATCGACCAGACGCCCCCGGCCGCCGCACAATCGGCCTCGGTCATCGGGAAACACGCGCCGTCAATGCAGCACGCACCGACCGGCGGCGGCGGACACGACGGGCTGATCGGCGGACACAACGTCGGCTGATTCGGGAACAACGTCGGGCCGCACGATGGGCCTTCCGGACAGGTCGTCGTGTAGATGGGGCAGTTCGTGACCTGTACCGGGCAGCGCGTCGGATCGCACGGACAGACCGAGACCTCGATCGGACAGCTCGTTTCGACGACCGGGCAGATCGTGTCGGTCGGCGGACAGACCGTCGAGATGGTCGTGCAGAGCGTGAGCTGCGAATGGCAGAGGGTGTCCCACGCCGGGCAGACGGTCGTGACCGGCGAGCACGTCGTCGGCAGTCCGGTCGTGCACATCGTGATCACTTCCGGACAGACCGTTCTCGCGAAGGCGCAGAACGTCGGAATGCTCGGCAGGAACGTAAAGTCGCACCCGCCAGGCGTCGGCGGACAGAACGTCGTGCTCTGCGGGCAGTTCGTCAGGGTGCCCGGGCAGTTGGTTGGGTCGCACGGACAGCTCGTCCGCGTGAACGGGCAACGCGTCGTCTCGGCCGGGCACTGCGTGAACGACGCGGGCGGACAGATCGTGTGCTGGCACAGCGTCGGAACCGTTACGCACTCGGTCGGCGGCGCCGGACAGACCGTCGGGGCGACCGGCAGGATCGTGACCGGGTCGCAATCCGACGATCCAAGCGGACAATTCGTCACGTTGGCCGGACAGAACGTGTCGACCGTCGGACAGACCGAGAACTCGCACTGCGTCGGCACGAGCGGACACGACGTCGTCCACGGCGGACAGAGCGTGTCCTGGACCGGACAGCGCGTCGGATCGCACGGGCAGATCGAGAATTCGCGCGGACACTGCGTGTCGACGATCGGGCAGACCGTCGGCTGGCAATACGTGAGCGCGCCCGTCGCGCAGATCGTCGGCTCGCACAGCGTGGGCTGAACCGGGCACATCGTCGGCATCGGCGGGCAGAAGGTCTGCTCGCAGACGGTCGGATTGACGCCCGGACACAGCGTGGCCCGCTCCGGACATTGCGTCGTCAGCGGCGGGCAGAACGTCGCATTGTGCGGGCAGATCGTGAATTCGCAAAGCGTCGGCGCATCGTAGCACGTCGTCGGCGCACGCGGACACTCGGTGTCGCGGGCGGGACAGCGCGTCGGATCGCACGGACAGACCGAGAACTCGGTCGGGCAGTGCGTCGGATCCTGCGGACAATGCGTGAAGCCGGTCGGACAGATCGTCGGTCCCTGCTGGCACTGCGTCGGCGGATTCGGACAGACCGTCGGCGCGACCGGCAGGAACGTGACGAAATCACAGCCCGGTGTTCCGATCGGGCAGTGCGTGACGTCGTTCGGGCAGAACGTGTTGACCGGGGCGCAGATCGTGTGCTCGCAGATCGTCGGCACCTGCGGACAAGTCGTATCAAACGGTCCGCACTCGGTGACGATGATGCGGCACCGCGTCGGGTCGCACGGACATTCGGTCAGCACGACCGGGCAGGCCGTCGGTAGCGACGGACAGAAGCTCGGCTCGACCGGACAGACGGTCGTCGTGCCGTTCGGGCAGCCCGTCGGAATGCTGTCGCAGATCGTCGGCGTCGCCGGGCAGACCGTCACGGTCCCGGCGCAGCTCGTCGGTGCGGCCAGTGTGCAGACCGTCGGCGTCGGCGGACACGTCGTCACCGTCAGGGCGCAGAACGTCGGCACGGCCGGCAGGAACGTGAAGTCGCACCCGAGCGGATCGGGCGGGCAGAACGTCGGCCGCGTCGGGCACTCGGTCAGTACGCTCGTGCATCGCGTCGGATCGCACGGGCAACTCGTAAACTCACGCGGACAGAACGTGACCTCGACCGGGCACTGCGTAAAGACGCCCGGACAGACGGTGTATTCGCAGATCGTCGGCGACGCGTCCGGGCATTGCGTCTGGATCCGCGGGCAGAACGTCGGGTTCTGCGGGAAGACCGTCACGTGCGGCGGCGGCGGGCAGAGCACGCCGTTGGCCGGGCAGAACGTCCGATGGCCGATCGCGCACTGGGTAAACGTGCACTGCGTGATCACGTCGGGACAGATGGTGTGGAACGCCGGACAGACCGACACGTCCTGCTGGCAGATCGTCACGGCCGGCGGACAAGTCGTCAGTGCCTGCGGACAGATCGAAGGATCGACCGGGCAGATGCTCGGCTGCGCGGGGCAGACCGACGCCTGCACTGGGCAGTTGGTCGGGGCGCACAAGGTGGGCTGCTGGCGACACTGTGTCGGCACGACCGGGCAGATCGTAAACTGGCAGACGGTCGGCGCGGCGGCGCCGCACAGCGTCGGCTGGACCGGGCACTGCGAGAATTGCTGGGGACATTGCGTTGCGATCACGCCGCACAGCGTGACCTCGCAGAGGGTCGGCGCAGACGTACACGCGGTGGCGACCGCAGGACAACGCGTAAAGTCTTGGGGACAGCGCGTCAGTTCGGTCGGACAATTCGTCATGTCGATCGGGCAGGCCGTCGGCTCGGCGGGGGCGATTGTGGGCAGCCCCGGACAGATGATCTCGCCGTAGAGCAGTCCCTCAAGCAGCAGAGCCTTGTCAGCGGCGTCAACGTCGCCGTCGCCGTCGATGTCGGCGCATTCGCAGCCGGGGCCGGCGGGATTCTGGAGACAGCGTTCGAATTCCTGTACGTCCTTGCCGTTGACCCTTCCGTCGCCGTTGATGTCGCCGAGACAGGGGCAGGGGATTCCGCCCGGTCCGGCCATTACGCTGCCGGTGCAACAAAGCAGCACCGTCAGAATTGTGCATGTGAACGCATTTGAAAGGCTCTGACCGCGCAACATGGCCGGCTCCTTCTTTCCCGGGTCTGAGGCGATAGACCGGGAGTGGACGAACATCGTCGACGACGACGCGATTGAGGTTGATTCGACACTGGAGATTTTGGAGGGAATAGGCCGATTGCGCGGGTCGCATGTTGGCGCCATATCGAGATTCCCTCCTCGTTGTGTCACCACGAAGGGTGGCGTACGAGCTGGATTTCTGCGACCCGACTAGAGAAACCGAATTCGAGCATACCAATACGCCGACTCGCGTTGCAAGGAAAAAGCCCGCCGGGAATTGACGGGAATCTCGACGCGCGATGCCGGCTCGAGCATCCGTAATCGCGTTGTCCACCAAACGTTGCGCCGACGACGGTGCTTCGATCTGTTGCCCAGGCTACGTGTTTCTACGTAGGCGCGTAGATGCATTCCTTTCAACGCCCGTCAGCCAACCCGGCCAGATCGATTGTCGACATCGCGGCACCGTCGTCGGGATGCAGAGACGCACGGTTCGAAGCCCGCGGAGCAGTATCCGCAGTTCTGCACATAAGAGCTGGTCTGTTCTTGACTTATATTCCACAATGAGCGACCGCGCCCCGGCTGTTCTGCGACCTCGAACGTGCATCGGTCCGCGAATCTGGCTGGTCGCGGAGAGTGCTGGTTGCTCTGAGGTAGGTAATTCCGTTAAGCTGAATCCGGGAGAGAGTCTGTCGACGACCCGCCAGCCGGCCCGCTTCGTCGGGTCGCCGTCGGCGTGTCGAGATTACGTCGTGCGTACCGTTCGGTCGCGCGGCGAGGAGGAAAGAAGCATGTCCCGATTGTGGAGCCTGATTCGATCGTGTGCGGCGATTCTGCTCGTCGTCGGCGCAACGTCCGCGTACGGCGCCGCGCCGCTCACGATCACGCCCATCGTCATCGAAGGGCAAGTCGTCCCGGGAGTCGGCAACATCACCAGCGGCTTCGCCGCGATGGAAGCCGCCGCAGTCAACAACTCCGGCGAATGGCTCGTCGAGTCCGACACGACGAACGCGGACACAAATCAGGACGGCGTCCTGATGCGCGGCACAGGACACGCGGCCGGTGCGCTGTATATCCGCGAGGGACAAGCGCTCGCGTCGCCTGCGGGTGCATCGCTCGATTCGTTCGACTCCATCAACATCAACGCGAGCGGCAACAGCGGCTTCAACTTCTTCCTGAGCGGGACCGGCGGTACGAACAATGACAGCGGCGTTTATCTGAATACCAGCCTGGTGATCCAGGAGAGCAACATCTCGACGGCGCCGCAGTTTTCTCCCAACACGCCGTACATCGGGTTTTTTGACGTCAAGATCAACGACAGCAATCAGCTTCTGTTGGTGGCATCGGTTGATGATCCGGCGATCGCAACCACGGTGGATCGGGCGCTCGTTCGGGTGAACACCGCCGTCTTCGGCGAGACGGTGCTGGCGAAGGAAGGCGACGTATTGCTGGGCGCGGGACGGACGGTAGAAGACTTCGGCACGGGCCCGCATGACAGCGCGTTCAACAGCAGCGGATGGGTTCTCTATTCGGCGGATTCCACCGGCGCGACCAGCGATGACTCGGCCGTCTTTCGCTACGACGGCGTGAACCACGTGCTGCTGGCACAGGAGGGCCAGCCGTCGGGGGCGGTTGCGCTTCGCAACTGGGGCTCGATGGCGGGCGTGAACCTGCACATGAACAACAGCGGCGACTGGGTCATGATTGGCGATCTTGACGGCGCGACGACCGACGACGGCCTGATCGTCAAGAACGGGACGACGGTAATCGCACGCGAGGGGTCGAGCCTTCCGGCGATCGGCGGAGTCTTCACGTTCACGTCCTTCGGCACGGGCAACGTGCAGATCGACGACACGGGCGACGTGTTCTGGCTCGGCGACTGGAACGATCCCGACACCACGAAGGATGTCGGCCTCTTCATGAACGACATGCTCCTCGTTCAGGAGGGCGTGACGATCATCGACGGCCAGATTCTCGCTTCGATCTCGACTGTCGAGAACAACTTCGTCATCAGTCCGAACGGCCAGTGGCTGATCTTCGAGGGCGTGCTGGCCGACGGTCGGGACGGCGCGTTTCTGATCGAGATTCCTGAGCCGGCGACGCTGCTCCTCGTGGCGGCGGGCGGATTGCTCGGACGACGCCGGCGCCGCTGATCGCTGCGGTTTCCGGTCGGATGAACCAACATCTCGTGCAGGGGTCGGCGGGTACGACGCTCGCCGACCCCTTTGCATTTCATTCTCGCCCCGGCTGCGGCATGAGTCGGGCGCGGTGGTTCGAGGTGGCCCGTACGAGCAGGGGGACGACGTTCGCCGGGGCGTCAGCAGCAGAAGCGCACAACAAGTACGGAAGGGGATGAAAACCAATCGTGCCGTGCGGCCGCCGCATTTCAGCGCGGTGATGTCGCGGTGCCAATCCCCGGAGTCGCCGAGGCACGATCCGCGCGACATGCGCAATCACACGCGCGACCACGCTCCGGACGTCGGGAATGGTCGGTGGCGTCTACGGAATCAGGGCGTCCACGAACGGCTGCTCGTCGAGCCCATCGACCTTTCCATCGCCGTTGACGTCCGCTTCGCAGTTGTCGCCGCTGAACAGCAGCAACTGCACGAAGTCATCCACGTCGTTGGTGTCCACGACCCCGTTGTGATCCACGTCGCCCGGCGTGCAAAACGCGCCGTTGAGCGTCACGACCTGATCGCACACGTTCCCGGTCCGATCGCGGACGCGAACCATCCCGCGGCCACAGCCGGCCGGGTTGGTCAGCCGCACTTCGAATACGACCAGCTTCGCACCCGGCGTGAATGGGTCGACCGTGAGCGTCAGGTTGCACGCGCCGGGCAGCAGCTCAATCGACTCGATACCGGAACCGAGCGACTCGATGTCCCGCGCGAGTCCGGCGTACCGCTGCGGGAACGTGTTTGAGCTGATCGTGATCGACCAGCTCTCGAACGTGCCTTCATTGAACACCGCATCGTCGGCGATCTTGAGCGTATACGTCCCGGCGGCCGGGACGCCGTCGAGCACGAACAGCGCGGGACCGCCCTGCGGCTGGAATGACCCGGTGAACGGCGCGGACGACGCCGAGTCGGGGATCGGCGCGCCTGCCTCGTCGTCGATCGTCGTATGGATGAAGTCGTTGCCGGTGCTCCCGATGTCGTTGAAGAGAACAACCGGAATCGGGTTGGTCAGCGACGCATCGATGTCGTCGTCAAACGGATGCGTGATGTTCAGCGTCACATTGACGTCGCTGATGATGTCGAGGTCCGGCACGACGATGCTGGACAGCACGCCGCCCGGGTTGTTGTCGGGCAGAGCGGCCGGCAGGTCCGGACCGCTCCGATAGCGCTTGTCGGTGTTGACCGATCCGCTGCACAGCGGCGCGACGACGTCGATCTCGACGAGGATGTGGCCGCGGTACCCGGTCTGGTCGGTCACGCGCACGTAACCGCGGCCGTTCGCGGCCGGGTTGATGAGACCAACCACGAAATCGACTGCCCCGGCGCCGTTCGGCGGATTGGGTGTGACCGAGACGATCTGAAGATTGGTCGAGTGCGGCGCGAGCGTGACGGACGTGATGCCGCTGTCGCCGGGTTGATTGTCGGTCGCGTGACCGTTGAACAGATGCGTGCCGGAGTCCGTCAGGCCCGTCACGACGGGCAGCGATTGGTCCGCGAGCGCCGCGGCCAGATTGATCGGAACGACGGTCGTGTTACCGGCGCAATCCATGACTTCAACCGTGCCCGATCCCGGCTGTGACGGATTGACGAGCGTGACCGTATACGTGGCATCGTCGTCGCCGGCGGTAAAGGTCGACGAGACTGCCAGATTGGTGGACCCGCCGCCGACGGCAATCGAGCAGATGCCCGCGCCGGGGTAGGGGTCTCGCGCGGTGCCGACATAGCGCTCCGGTCCGCCCGGAGACTCAATCGTCGCCCGCCAGCGCCGGAAGAAGGCCTTGACGGACGACGCGCCCTGCAGGCGGAAATCGGCGACGTAGAGGTCCCACGGGCCGGTCGACGTCGTCCCGGCGAGCGCAAAGAGCATGTTGTCGCGATGATCGGATGAGATTCCATCGCCGATGAACTGGCCCCGTCCGTCGGGCTGGTGCAGTCCGAGGAACTCGATCGTGCCGAGCGCGGGCTCGAGGTGCGCATCGTCCGCGACGGGGGCGTCGTCATCGAGCGTGATTTCGATATTGTCCTTGGTCAGTCCGACGCTGCCGCGCTCCGTCATGCCGACGCGATTGACCAGGGACGCGAACCGGCCGGCGTGCGTCAGCGTGGAGGCGATGCGACCGACGTCCAGCGTGTCGACCGTGATGTCGACGGTAACGTCGCCGACCGTGATCGGCTCCGTGACTTGTTGCGTCGACACGACACCGGCGGGCACCGCCGCGGGGACGGTCGCGAGGACCTCGGCGCCGATGACGATGTTGCGGCTGACGCTGCCCGAGTTGGACGGGTTGTTCGAGTCGGTGAGTCCGTTGAGTGAGACAAACTGCTGGCAGACGTTGTCCGACGTGTCCGTCACGACGACGAAGCACGAGCCATTGAGGGCCGGATTGACGAGATTGATCGTGAAGCTGACCGACGTATCGCCCGGATCGAAGCTGGGCGGCAGGGTGAGCGACACGTTGTTCGCGCCCGCCAGCGCGACAGAGTTGATTCCCTGCGCGTCGGAGGCCATGCCCTGATATTCCTGCGGATTGGGGAATCCGGCCGCGATGTCGAGCGACCACTTCACGAGCCGCGAACCGCCGCCGACGGTCGAACTGCTGGCCGAGTCGTCGCGCAGATTGAGCTTCCAAGTTCCAAGGCAGTTTTGGCCGTTTAACTGCGCGAGCAGGAGCGGATCTTCCGGTCTCCACGTTCCGGTGTAGGGGGCGTCCGCCGAGAGCGCGGACATGATGGACGCTGCCGAATCGTCGAACGTGGCGTTCGTAATGTCCACCGCGCCCGTTCCGCCGCGGTCCGTGACAAGCTCGACGCGCGTGCCGAGCGGGCTTTCGAGGAAGACGTCGCAGTCGGGCGCGGAGAGGGTCTCGATCCAGACCGTCACATTGACGTCGGAGATCGTTCCGGAATCGGGAACGCTGATCGTGCCATCGATTCCGGGCCCCGACGGCTGATTGTCGGGTGCATGGATCGGGGCGTGCGTGCTGCGATAGGTGCGCCGGTTGGAGCTGACGGTCGAGCCGGTGCACGACGGATTGGTTGCGTCAATCAACACGTACCGGCAGGTCGTATTGCCGGCGCAGTCCGTAACGATGATTTTGCCATCGCCGCTCTGCGACGGGTTGATCAGGCCGACCGTGAAGTTCACGCTCGGATCGCCCGGCGTAAAGCTGAGATTCGAGATCACGAGGTTGTTTGACGATGCGGACAGCGCCACTGCACAGATGCCGCCGTCGCCGGCCTGGCTGTCGGAGGCGACCACGGCGAGCGTGTCGTTTGCGAAATTGGGCGTCACGCTGTCGATCTGCGGGTCGCGGACATCTGCCAGCGCGGGCGCGGTCTCATTGCGGAAGATCGCCAGGTGGTACGTACGGCCCGCGCCGAAGTCGTTCAGATCGCCGCCGGAGACCTCCAACGTGTACGTCCCGGTCGTCGGCGCTGTGAACCAGATCGCCTCGCCCGGATAGTCCGGGACCTGCCCGGCCTCGACGCCGCTCTTGTCATCGCAGTCGGAGAACAGGACGTCTCCGGCCGGATCGCGGATGGCCAGGCCGCCGTCAAGCGAAAGCGGGTCATCTGCGGCGTCGCCGCCGCTATCTCGCTCCGGGTCTCCGTCGAGAAAGACCAGGACGCGTTCGCCGGCCGTTGCCGAGAACGCATACATGTCAACGTCGCCCTGAGTCAGGATCGTGCCGGCAAAAAATGCCTTCGCGCCGCCGTCGGCCGCGGGTGCCGTGTCGTTGGGCTCGCATTCCGGCGTCGGAATCCGGTTGGCGGGTTCGACCGCCGCGTGCAGCCGATAGCGCGTGATCGCGTCGGCGGTCGTCGAGGCATCGACGCGCAGGAAGTACGTGCCGTTTGCGGGAACGGGGGCGCCGGCGATCACGGCCGATCGGGCGGATGTTCGCAGCGTGCGGTCGGCCCAGGGGGACGACGCACCCTCGCCGTCGTCGTCGTCGAGCTCGAGCACGGCGATGCCGTCGGAGTTGATGAGTCGCAACTCGCCGTCGATGCTCGTGAGGAGCGTGTTCCCGATGTCGAGCAGCGCGTACAGGCGGTCTCCCGCCGCGACGGACAACGACCAGAAGTCGATGTCGGCCGGGCCCATGATCTGCCCGCCGTCAGTAATGGCCGAGGTCAGGCCCGTCGCAGTTCCGGAGGTGTTGTTCGGCTCGATCTCGGTGATGTCGTGCTGGCCGGCGCGATCGATGAGGAGAGCGTACTTTGCATCGGGCAGCGTCAGCGTGGCCGAATCGACGACGATGTAGTAGTCCTTGTCGAAATCGAGCGTGACGACGATCGACTCGTAGTGCGGCGGGGTAAACGCGACGTTGCTCGCTGCGCCGAGGCATCCGAGGGGCAGGAACGGCGGGCATGAATCTGCGACGTAAATATAGCCGTTCCAGACACTTCCAGCCGCGATCAGGCTGATGACGTAATCGCCCGCGTCCGAGGGGTTGGGGCCTGTCTTGAAGTGATACACGTGGTCGGGGCCGGCCACGTTCAATCCGCTTGTGTTCGCGACGTCGCAGCGGCCCGAGCCCTCAGTGAACGTGAAGTCATCGATCGCGCCGGTGAGCGTGTTAACCGCGGCGCTCGGCAGTGTGTTGGAGATCATCGCGTCGGCGGCGCAGTCCTCCGCGGAGCCGCTTGGCGCGGCCGCGACGATGAGGGTGAATTCAAATGCCTGTCGCCGGGTCTCGAGTTCCGCGCTGTCGATGACGATTTCGTACGTGGTGCTCGCCGTCAGCGTCGCGACGACGGTATCGGGAATATCGCGTCCATTGGCGTTACTCCCCGCGACGAACGTGCCGCTCCCGACTTCGCGCACGTAAACGCATAGATTCGGCTCAGGAAGGCCGATTCCGGAGCTTCCGTACACCGGGGTCTGAATCCACGGCACCATCATGATCCAGTAGTCGCCGGTCGTCGTCGGCGTGAAGGTGTAGAAGACGTCGGGCCCCGGAACGAGCGAGAGGCCGCCGAGCGTCGTGGAGTTAATCGTGTTGTCGCCGTTGACATTGCTTCCGGTAACGACGGCCGGAATCGTCGTGATTGCGGCGGCCGTACCGGGCGTGTCGTTGGGAGGGGCCGGAACGGCCGCCCAAAGCCCGGCCGATGCGAAACACTGCACTGCGACCGCAGCGGTCATGATTACAGAACTGGTCCGTCCGCACCGTTTCGTTGCAGGCATGGGTTGGCTCCTTTCCGCTCCCCGGCGGGCTAATACCAGTGGAGCAAAACCGCGTCGAAAAGTCAACGAAGACGGGCCCTCGGGCACGGTACGAAGCGCGAGGCGCACCGCGCGACGCGGGCGCCGATGGCTTCGCGCGGGCGGGCCGCGAATTGAAGCGGTCTTCCGGATTCGATAGACTGGAGGGCGGGCGAGCCGGTTCGAAACGTCGCTGCGACACTGCCCGCCGTGCCTGTATTTCGGCGAGCAAGCTTGGGCTGCGCACGGTTCACGCCCGCTTTCGGAGGGACTCGAGTGATTCGATCCGCAATGCTGATTCTGACGACCGCTTTCGCCGCGGTGCTCGCGACACAGAGCGATGCTGCCAATCCGGTCGCAACGATGACGCTGAAAGGTCCAACCTCGTTCTTTCACGATGCGAACGGCCGGCGCGATGTCCGCGTCTCGCCGGATGAGTTCATCGTTCGCATGTCCACGCTCGATCGTGCGGGCCGGCCGTCGTCGCTGCCGCCGCGGATTCGTCCCGAGTCGCTCGATGGCGCGGCCGCCGCGCTGGAAGACCGGCTCGAAGAGCGCGGGTGGTTCGTCGTTCGCGGCGAGACGCTCGACGCGGTACGGGGTCGCGACGGCGTCGCGGTCGCGCTGCCGTTGGTATATCCGATCGGCTCCAGCGTGCCGCTTTACCCGTCGGACCGGGTCATCGCGACGTTTCGGCCGGAGGCGACCGAGGTTCAAGTGCGCGAGCTGGCGGCGGAGTCGGGCTGTGACGCGCGCAAGTGCCGTCGCGGGAATCAGCGGTACCTGCTGACGGTCCGTAACACCCGGACGCACGACCCGCTGTCGGTGGCGAACGCCGTCCATGCGCGCCGTGACCTGGTCGTGCATGCCGAGCCGGATTTTTTCATCCCGAAGGTGGCGTACACGCCGCCGGTCATCAACGATCCGTTCTATCACAGCCATCAGTGGCACCTTGACGGCGATGTGTCGAAGGGCGCGGCGGCCAATACGGACATCAACGTCGAAGTCGCGTGGAATTCGGACAACGGTCCGAACTCGGAAGGGCTGTCGACAGTCCGCGTGGCCGTCCTCGACGAATGCGTCGAGAAGATGCACCCGGACCTGTTCCCGAACTGGTGGGACGGCCTCGATCTCGATGTTGATCCGCCGGACAACGACCCGAGTCCGACCGGCGGGCAGCGTCACGGAACGAGTTGCGCCGGGCTGGCCGTGGCGGCGGCGAATTCGATCGGCGTGCGCGGCGTCGCGCCCAAGTGCGGGCTGATCGGCGTCAAGTTCTTCGGCGCGACGATCAGCGAGACCGCGGACGGATTCTATTTCGCCGGCGATCCCAATAACGACAACGACGACAGCGACGGGGCGGCGGTCATCAGCAACAGTTGGGGTTACGCGGACGGGACGCTCCAACCCGGCGACGTCGTCGCATCGATCAACTCCGTCGCGACGACCGGCCGCAACGGATTGGGCGTGCTCATCCTCTTCGCCGCGGCCAACAACGATCACACGGTCAACGGCGTCTCGGCGCTGGCGCAGCTCTCCACGGTGATGGCGGTCGGCGGAACGAACAGCAACGGATTCCACACCGAGTTCAGCGACGTCGGACCGGAAGTCGCGATCGCCACGCCGACGAATGATCGCGGCGATGACGGCGTTCGCTTTTCGTGGCTCGACATCACCACGGTCGATAACACCGGCACGAGCGGCTACAACGGGCTTCCCGATCTCGACTACACCAACGCCTTCGGAGGAACGAGCGCGGCCACGCCCATCGCGGCCGGCGCGCTGGCGCTGATCGCGTCGCAGGACCCGACGATGACGTCGGCGCAGATTCGCTCGATTCTCCAGCACACCGCCGTCCGTATCGACGAGCCTTTCGGACGCTTCGATCCGATCACGAGCCACAGCCACCGTTATGGCTATGGCCGCGCTGACGTGGGCGCGGCCGTGACCGCCGCGCATGCGGGGATTCGCTGGCCGGACCGGATCAAGTCGATCATGGCGACGCCGACCGGCAGCGATATCGTGCTGACGTGGGACACGCCGATTGCGGACTACACCGGCAGCGTGCTGGTGCGGTCCAGCACGCCATTTTCCTGGAGGCCGACCGACGGCGCGACGTACAACGTCACGGATGTCGTCGCGCCGGGCGTTCAGGTGATCTACACCGGAATCGTCGGAACGCATGTCGACGTCGGGGCATCGTCCGGCGGTTTCTTCTACGGCGTGTATCCGCGCAGCGCGGCGAATCGGTACGGGTTTGGCGCGAAAGCGCACGTGTTCCGCAACGCGACGAACCTGCTGTTCGACAACAGCGAGGGCGTCGATCCGGGCTGGACGCACGGCGGCATCGGCGATGAGTGGACGCGCGGTACGCCGACCAGCGCGCTGGCCGCGTTCTCGCAGGCCGTTGCGGGCAGCGGACCACTGGCCGGGACGCGCGGCGTTCGCGCGATCAACGGCAACAAGTGCTGGGGCACCGACATGGTCTTCACGTACGACGCCGAATGCGACGCGTACCTGCAGACGCCGCTGATCAACCTGACGGGCGTCGTCGCTCCGGTGTTTCTGGAGTACTGGGATTGGTGCCTGCTCGAGACGTATTACGACAAGTGCACGCTTGAGGTGGTGGATGCGAACGAGCAGTTTCTCGGATACCTCGACCCGGATACGGGCGGCGATTACGACTGGACGCTTCGCGTTTACGACCTGACGCCGTTCTCGGGGCAGCCGATCAAGGTCCGTTTCCGGCTGAAGGCCGACGGCGCTTACCAGCGCGATGGTTGGTTTATTGACGACGTCCGGATCGTCGCCGCGGGCGCGGGAAACCTCCCGCCGGCGGCGTCGAAGGTGATCGCAGAGACGGCGGAAAACGTCGCGGTGCTGGTCGGAATGACTGCGTCGGATCCCAATCCCGGAACCACGCTCCAGTACGTCGTTCAATCGCTGCCCGCGCACGGGACGCTGACCGATCCCAACGCCGGCGCGATCGCATCCGTGCCGTACACGATGGCCTCGAACGGGCGGTTCGTGCTTTACACGCCGATGAACGGCTACCAGGGACCGGACTCGTTCACATACACCGCGACGGACGGCACGCTGAGCTCGAACACGGGAATCGTGACGTTGACGATTGGCACGCCGGTCTCGATCTACCAGTTCCCACTCAACAGCGATCCCGGCTGGTCGCGCGAGGGCGCGTGGGCCTTTGGACAGCCGCAGGGACTCGGTGGCGATCCGGTCCAGGGTTTCACTGGGCCGTACGTCTTCGGATACAACCTCGCCGGCGCGTATCCTGACAACCTCCCGGCGCGCTATCTGACGATGCAGCCGTTCAACTGTACGGGGCTGTACCGCGTGACGCTGAAGTTCGCGCGCTGGCTCGGCGTCGAGAACGGCGCGTACGACAACGCGTCGATCGAAGTCTCGACCGACGGGGCGATCTGGTCGACCGTTTTCGCGCATTCGGGCGCGGACCTGCAGGAAACGGCGTGGAGCCAGCAGTCGTACAACATCTCGCAATACGCCGACAATCAGCCATTCGTATTGGTCCGTTGGGGCATGGGCCCGACCGACTCAAACACCACCTTCTCCGGCTGGAACATCGACGACGTCTCCATCTGGGCGATCGGGTCGGCGCCGGGGAACCAGCCGCCGTACGCGGCCGCCGTCTCCGCGACCACGGCCCAAAATCAGCCCGTCAATATCCCGCTGAACGTTTCCGACTCGGACATGGACGCGCTGGATGTGATCATCACGTCGCTGCCGCCAAACGGGACGCTGAGCGATCCGAACGCCGGCGCGATCGCGAGCGTCCCTTACACGCTGTCGAGCAACGGCACGGTCGTGGTCTATACGCCGAACGGCGGATTCTCGTCGCCTCCGGTCGACGCGTTCCTCTACCGCGCCGAGGACGGCATGCTCTCGTCGAATGTCGCCTCGGTCCAGGTGACGGTCCTTCAGCCGGCGCCGTTCCCGTTCACGGAGGACTTCGAAGCGGGGCCGCCGCTGCCCAACTACTGGGTCTCGAACTCGACGATTCCCGGACACATCATCGTGACCGGAAACAACGGCCCGGTTGGCTCGTACCACGTCACGATGGACTCCGGTGACGCGGGTACGTACGCGTCGAATGAATTCACCCTCATCGCAAACCTCCAAGGCGCGTCGAACGTCATCCTCCAGTTCGACTGGAAGGACTTCGGCGACGAAACGCACGCGTTGCCGGCGAGCTGGAACGGCTCGGCCGCCGGCGATGGCGTTGCAATCAGCGCGGATGGGATGACGTGGTACCGCATCGCGAACCTGTACGATCCGGCGGCGCTGTCGGGTGACGGAGACGGGGAGTCGGAGTCGGTTCGCGCCGCAAACTACCAGACGGTAACGATCGACCTGGACGACGCGGCGGCCGCGGCCGGAATCGGCTACACGAACACGTTCCGGATCCGGTTCCAGCAGTACGACAACAACCCGATTCCGGACGACGGCATCGCCATCGACAACATCCTGCTCCTGCAGGGGACCGGCGATCCAGTAATCGCCACGACGGCGCTTCCGACGGCGGCGCTGAACCAGCCGTACGGCCCGGTGGCGATGGCGGCGGTCGGCGGCGACCTGCCGCTGTCGTGGAGCGTCCTCGACACGTATGGCGAGGAGAGTCTCGGCGCGAGCTTGTTCACCGAAGTCGGCGTTGCGCAGAACTGGCGGGGCGACGACGTCGTGTTCGACTACACGCTGCCGTTCGCGTTTCCGTTCTGGGGCAATAGCTACACGGCGGTCAAGGTCGCGTCTGACGGGTGGATCAACTTCGGTGCGTATGTCGGATCGACCTACAACAACAGCGTCGCGCTGCTGGCGGCCAATCGCCGCATCGCCGTTCTGTGGGATGACCTCAAGACTAACCAGGTCGGCGGCGATATTTTCGTCGATACGAGCGTGTCGGGTCAGGTCACCTTCCGATGGAACGCGGTCGTGCGCTCGACCGGACTGCAGGCTACGTTCTCCGCGACGCTGCATTCCGACGGGCGCATTCGATTGAATTACGGCGCCGGGAACGACAGCCTGACGGCAACGGTGGGCGTCTCGAAGGGCGACAACGTGAACTACGTCGTGTCCAGCTACAACGCGCTGCCGAGCCTGTCGAACGCCGACTCACTCGACGTGGAGCGGTCGCAGTTGCCGCCGGGGCTGAGCATGACGACGGCCGGAGTCATCAGCGGCACGCCCGGCGTCGCCGGATCGTTCAAGCCGATCTTTAGGCTCAGCGATGCATCGGCCCGCACGGACACGAAGAAACTGCCGCTGACCGTCAGCGTCGCCATCTTCGGTGACTTCGACGGCGACTTTGACATCGACGATGCCGATCTGGCGGCGTTCCGCGCGTGTTACACCGGAAGCAGTGGCGGGCCGGTCGTCGCGCCGTGCACGCAGGGAGACTCGGACGCGGATCTCGACGTGGATTGCGCCGACTGGCAGGCCTTCCAGGCCGCGTACCTCTCGGCCACGGCGCACGAGCCGCTGCTGTCCATCGCCGAGTTCATCGACGTCGTGCTTGCGGTCAACTTGGCCGAGGTCGACCGGTGCATCTGCGATCTCGATGACAACGGCGTTGTCGATGGTCGCGATCTCGTGCTGTACGTCGTCGCGTTGCCGGATTTCTAATCGCGGATGGCCGTGGCGGCCGATGCCGCTGCGTCGTGATGGATGGATGAGAAGGGGGGACCGTTTGCCCAGGCGACATCGGACGCTGATCGTCGCGCTATTCGCCGTTGCGATGTCGACTTCCGCACGCGGCGGGATCGTCGGCGGGACGTTCACGCCGGTCGGCAATGACGTCATCGAGCGGTTCTTTCACCGTGCCGGCCTTCTGGCGAACGGACAGGTCATGGTCTCGGGCGGACTGCGGGTGCAGATTTCCCCCGCAAGCCTGATCTCGCTGAATGCCATTTCGTTCTTCGAGCCGGCCACGAATTCGTTCAGCGCGACGTTCGTACCGACTGGCGGCGGTCCGGCCGTCACGCCGACGCTGCTGACGGCGAGGAGCAGTCACACTCAGACTCTGCTGATCGACGGGCGCGTGCTCATCACGGGCGGCCACGTTGGCGCGGCCGGGAGCAGCCCCGGAACGCCAACGGCGACGGTGGAGGTCTTTCAGCCGGCGACCGGCGTCGTATCGCCCGGCCCCGCAATGACGGTGGCGCGCGCCGATCATTCGGCGACGGTCCTGCCGGACGGCCGCGTGGTCGTCGCGGGCGGGCCGAGCTGGCAGGTGTTCGACGCGATGATGAGTGCGTGGTCGGCCGATCGTCCGTTGCAACACACGCGCGTCGCGCACGCAGCCGTGTCATTGCCGAACCACGCCGGACCCGGGCAGCATCGCGTCCTAGTGATCGGCGGGGCGGGCACGGGACCTGCGACGCTGGAGTTACTTGATCCCGACGCGGGAACCAGCGTGCTGCGGACGGCCGTCTTGACTGTGGGCGTCGATGATCCCCGCGCCGCACGGATGAACGACGGGTCGGTCTTCATCGTCGGCGGTCAAGACGTTTCAAGCGGCGATACGGTCGGCCTGAGCTACCGATACGACCCGATTGCGGATGTGATCACCTCGGTCCCGTCGCCGCCGAATCTGCCCAGCGGCGTGTCGGATCATCAGCTCGTGCGGCTCGATCGCTTCGCGCTGATCTTCGGCGGCGAGTCGCAGACGGGCGGCGTCGATACCGAGTTGAACGCGGCGGCGATCTTCGATGGAGGCACTGGCGCGTGGTCCTTTACCTCGAACATGACGCAGATTCGGGATGATGCGGCGGCCGTCGCGCTGGACGACGGTCGGGTGCTGTTGATCGCCGGAGCGGTTCCGTTCTTCAGCACGGTTCTGCCGACCCGGACGGCCGAGGTCTTTGTGCCGCAGCAGCCACAGCCCGGAGACGTGAACGGCGATTCCTCGGTTGACGTGTTCGATGTTTCGTCGCTGGTCGACGTGCTGCTCGATCCCGCCGGCGCGACAACGGCCGAGCGCTGCGGTGCGGACGTCAACGGCGACGGGTCGATCGACGGCCGGGACGTGCAGGCGATGGCGGACGTGCTGTTCGGCCCGTGATCACCGGCATTGGCCATCGCCCACGACGACGTAGCGCTGCGTGGTCAGCTCTTCCAGCCCCATCGGTCCGTAGGCGTGGATCTTCGATGTGCTGATGCCGATCTCGGCGCCCAGCCCGAGTTGATAGCCGTCATTGAACCGCGTCGAACAGTTCACGAGCGTGCACGACGACTGGACCTGCTCGATGAACCTCCGCTGATTCGCCTCATCCCGCGACAGGATGGCGTCCGTGTGGTTCGAACCGTATCGACGGACGTGAGCGATCGCTTCGTCGATGCCCGCGACGATACGGACCGCGACGATCAGATCGAGAAACTCGCGGCCCCAGTCCTCGTCGGCGGCCGGGACGGCGTTCGGCGCCAGCCGGCAGACCGTTGCATCGCCGCGGAGCTCGACGCCCGCGTGGGCCATCCGATCGGCCAGTGTCGGCACGAACTGTCGCGCGATGTCGGTGTGTACGAGGAGCGTCTCGACGGCATTACACGCGGCCGGCGCGGACGTCTTCGCGCTGACACAAATGTCGATGGCCTTCGGCACGTCGGCCGTCGCATCGACGAAGATGTGGCAAACGCCTTGGAAGTGCTGCACCATCGGGATTCGCGAATGCTCGTGCACAAAGCGGATCAGCTCGTGACCACCGCGCGGGATCACCAGGTCGATCTGCTCGCTGAGACACAGCAACGCCTTCATCTCCTCGCGGTCCGACGACGTGATCAGCTGGACGGAGTCGATCGGAGCGCCGTGCTCCGCGAGCGATGCGACGGCCATTGAGAGCAGCGCCTGGTTTGACTGTGCGGCCTCGCGGCCACCCTTCAAAATGCACGCGTTGCCGGACTTGAAGCAGAGGGCGAAGGCGTCGATCGTCACGTTGGCCCGCGCCTCGTAGATCATCAGGATCACGCCGATCGGCGAGCGCACCTTCCGAACGTGCAGTCCGCTCGGCATGCGCAGGTCTCGCGTGACCTGGCCTACCGGGTCGGGCAGGTCGGCCACCTGCCGCAAGCCGTCGGCCATCTGCTGGACCGCCGCCGCCGACAGCGCCAGTCGGCGCAGCTTCGATTCGGGCAATCCGTTGCGTCGGGCCTCGGCGAGGTCCGCCTCATTCGCGGCGTGGAGCCGCTCAGTTCCGGACTCGATGCGGACTGCGAGGTTTCGCAGGATGGCGTTTTTCGTTTCCGTGGGCGTCAAGGTGAGCGCCGCGCTTGCGGCCCGCGCCCGGGCGGCGATCGATTGCGCTACGAATTGCATACCGCCTCCTTCGTCGTTCGCGGTCGGGCGTCGTGCAGGAGCACCAGATCATCGTGGTGGACGATTTCCTTCATGTACTCGTAACCGAGCACCCGCTGAATCTCATCCCGTGGCCGGCCCCGGAGGCGTCGGATCTCCGCTGCCGAATACGACACCAGGCCGACGGCGAACGGGGTCCCGTTCGCACCGCACAGGTCGACCCGTGCGCCGATCAGGAAATCGCCATCGACGGCGAGGATTCCCATGGGCAGCAGGCTCGCCCGGCCGGCGCGGAGACTGCGCTCGGTCGCGGGATCGACGCGGATCGAGCCGCGCGTGCGGCTTCGGATCGCGATCCATCGCTTCCGCTCCGACAGCCGCCGCCGGCGCGGCAGGAAGATCGTGCCGCAGGGTTCGCCCTCGACGATCCGGGGCAGGGCGCCCTGATGCGTTCCGTTCGCGATGATGGTGGCCACGCCCCAGCGACTGGCGAGCTGCGCCGCGGAGACTTTCGCGACCATGCCGCCGACGCCCGTGGCGCTGATGTCCGTCGACACGTGTGCGGAGATATCGCCGTCGACCGCGACCTCCGAAATGACCGGGCCGCCGCCGCCGTTGCTGCGGAGCCCATCGACGCGGCTGAGGATGACAAGGAGGTCGGCGGACGCGACGCTCGTGACCAGCGCGGCAAGGTGATCGTTGTCGCCGACCTTGATCTCATCGTCCGACAGCGCGTCATTCTCGTTGATGATCGGCACGACGCCGCGCGCGATCAGCATTTGCAGCGTGTGCCGGGCGCTGAGGAAACGCCGGCGGTTCTCGATGTCCTCGGCCGACATGAGCAGTTGTGCCACGTGCAGGCGATGGCGCGAAAATGCGGTCGCAAGCAGGGCCATGAGTCGGTGCTGCCCAACCGACGCCGATGCCTGCCGCTCGACGACCGACTTCGGCGGCGCGCCGAATCCGATCGCGGAGTATCCGGCCGCCACGGCGCCGGAGACGACCATGAGCACTTCGTAACCGCGGTGCCGCAGGACGGACACGTCGTACGCGAGATCGGAGACCGCCCGCGCGCGAAGCCGACCGCTGTCGGCGATGACGCCGCTGCCGACCTTGACGACGATGCGTCGGATCGGGCCGAGAATCCGGCGCAGCGCGGTGGTGCCGGTCGGCGCTACCCCGCCGTTCCGCGGTCGAGTTCCGCCAGAAGCGTTTCGGCGGCTCGGCGCGTTTCGTCCGGACTTGCGCTGCCGCTTGTGCGGTATCTCGAGATCAGTTCCGCCCATCGAAGCTCCTTGGGATCCGACAATCCCCTCAATGACTCCGCCACCTCCCGGTGCGCCTCCCGCAGTGGCCTTCCTTCCCGTACGAATTCCTCCATTCGCAGCGTCGCGGCGATGTGCCCCTCGCGCAGCGAAAGAGCGATCCGCTCGCGGTCAAAATCCAGACGTTCCGCCAAGGCGGCGGCTGCCCCAAGAAGTTGCGTCAGCCGCTCGGCCGTCTCGTGAACGACGGGCTTCAGACACTGAAGATCGCGATTATACCCGCTCGGCAGTCCTTTCAGAAGCAGAACCGCGTGCGCGTGGGCGGCCGCTACGCCACATGCCTCGCCGCGGATCAGTTCGGCCGCGTCCGGGTTCCGCTTATTCGGCATCATCGACGAGCCAGTCCCGAACTCGCCCGGATAGACGATCCAGCCGAACGGCGTCTGCGCAAAGCCGATCACGTCCGCGGCCAGCGATTGCAGATGCAGCGCCGCCTTGGCGGCGATGGCGAAAAAGTCCAGGCATTCGTCCCGCGTGCTCGTCGAGTCGAGGGCGTTGGGCGAGGGTCGCTCAAAGCCCAGCTCCCGCGCCTGGATTCGCCGATCGATCGGGATCGACGAGCCGGCGACGGCACACGACCCCAGCGGACACCATTGTCGCCATTCTGCCCGAGCGGATTCGAGCGCTCGACCTACGCGGTCGAACGACGTGGCAAAGCGCATCGCCCAGAATCCTGCGTTTCCCGGCGCCGCCGCCTGCATGTGGGTCTGCAGCGGCAGGATCACGTCGCTCCAGGCGATGGCCTGTCGGGCGAAGACGCGCGCCAGCCCACGCAATGCCTCCGCAATCGCCTGGCCTGCATCAAGCAGGTAGAGCTTGATCAGCGTCGCCACCTGGTCGTTTCGCGAGCGCGCCGTGTGGATCTTCCGCCCGGCGTCGCCGGCGATGTCCGTGATGGTCCACTCGATCCAGGTGTGCAGATCCTCCGCGTCGGACGCCGGGCATGGTCGGCCGGCGAACGTGCGTTCGATCTGCGTCAGCGCCGCGTCAATCGCCTCTCGCTCGGCGGTCGATAGGACGTTCGCCGCGGCAAGCGTCGTGGCGTGGGCGCGCTGCAGTCGAATCTCAAACGGTAGCAGGAACCAATCCGCCTCCAGGCACCGATTCAGTTGCGCAAAGGTCGGATGTAACTCCGCCTGTGGGTTCCAGAGCGTCTTCATGGGCGGCCTCCGAGACCGGTCGACCGACGGATGACAGCCAGGTCAGGCGAATGAAGCCGTCTGCATCGGAGTGGTCGAACTGGCTGTGTTGAAACGTGGCGAGCGATTCGCGGAACAGGCCGCGCGGGGCCTGAATCTGCGCCGCGTAGGGCACATTCCGCAGATCAAGCAAGACCTCGCCGGTCAGCAGCAACATGAGCGACCGGCCGGCGGCCTCGAGCGCACGGCGCTGATCCGTGAAGTATTCGCCGCGGTAGATCAGCGTGCCGTACTCCTGGCCAAGACGCGTCCAGTAGTCGTAGCTGGACTTGTTGAGCACGCAGCGGGCCAGCGCGTCAATCGCGAGGTGCAGCAGCTTCGCGGCCGGATTGATGTACACGCCGCGCGACTTGATGCCGGTAAAGCGGTTCTCGATCACGAGGTCCCACGCCCACGGCGCGGCGCGGAACGTGCGATTGAGCTGTTCGATCATGGCCGGCAGGGGCGTCGCGGCCCCGTCGATCTCGATCGGGACGCCGCGATCGAATCCGATCCGCACCATGCGGGGCGCCTTGTCCTTGCGCACGCCGCCGGCAAAGCGGTCGCTGACGTGCTTGAGCACGGCGTCGATGTCGAGCGCGCCGGCCGGATTCTCCAGTGGTCCGCCCTCGACGCTCAGATGCCAGAGGTTCTCGTCGAAGCTGAACTCCTTCGTAACGGCAAAGTCGTCGCGTACGCCCTTGGACTGGAGGTATCCGATGAGGTCGGCGCGTCCGCGGAACGGCCAGACCTTCCACGGCGCCAGTATCGGGTAACCCGGGGCGAGCGATTTGTAGGCGTACTCAAAGCGGATCTGGTCATTGCCCTTGCCGGTCGCGCCGTGGACGAGGGTTGCGCCGCCGAGTTCCTGAGCGCGGCGGACCTGCTCCGCGGCGATGAACGGACGAGCAAGCGCGGTCCCGAGCCGGTAGTTGCCTTCGTAGGTGGCCGCGAGGCCGATGGCGAACGGCACGACGGCGTCGAACATGGCGGCCTTGGCATCGCGTATCACGGCGGACTCGGCGCCAAAGCGGAGGGCCTTGTCGCGCAGGGCCTCCATCGCTTCGTCCTGACCGACGTCGACGAGGACCGCGTGGACCTCGTAACCCTGGTCGATGAGCCACGGCACGATGGCCGAGGTGTCCAGTCCGCCCGAATAGGCAAGTACGCACCTAGTGTCGTTCATACTTTTCTCCAAACCACTGCTCCAGCCGCCGCAGGGCGACAGATTGCGTGCGACGGTTGTGCGTCGCGACAAAGATCGTGTCATCGCCTGCCAGAGTCGCGACAATCGACGGCTCGGCGAGATGGTCGATCGCAAGCGAGACTGGCTGCGCCTGTCCGACCGACGTGCGGACGACGATCAGATGCGGTCCGCAGGTCGTGAAACTCGACACGGCGGACGCCAGCGCCTGCGGGCCGGGGGCTCGCCGCGTCGTCACCGGGGCAAGCACATAGCGACCGGCCCGCTTCCGGATGCCCAGCTCGGCGAGGTCGCGGCTGAGCGTCGATTGATCGACGCGGTGGCCGTGCCGGCGAAGCCAGCGGTCGATGTCGGCCTGGGTCGCGACGCGGCCGGAGTTCACAGCACGGCGAATCTCGTTCCATCGATGGCGCTTGTCGGACGACCGGCCCGTAGATCGCATATTATGCATAAGTATGCCGCATATCAAGGTCGCGGGCAAGAAATTCTCCCGAAAAATCGGAGGCTTCGGGCGGCGCGACCGCCGGATCAGAACTGGACGCCGACCAGCGGCTTGAGCAGAAACGCGGCCAGCATGGCCAGGACGAGGTAATGCACGAGCCAGTGATCCAGACCGACCCAGCCGAACACGGTGGAGAGCACGGGCACGTGGACCTGTCGCAGCGGATAGGTCACGGCCGCGGAAAGGACGGGTGAAGACGGCGGCGGGACCGGCCCGCCAGGAAAGAGCAACTGCCGCCAGAAGGGCCCGCCGGCGCTGGGCCGGATGCGCCGGAAGTCGCCGCCGATGGAAAGCTCGAGCGGCGGCAGGAGGGCGGGTTCCACTCGAATCGACGCGTCGGCGCCGGACTCGGCGCGGAGTCGCTGCGTGAATTCGCCGTTTGGCGCCGCGCCGTGATCCGAGGCGTACGGAGCGATACGCAGCGGGGGCGTCTGCGGCGAAACGGATGCCGGCAGGGCCAGGGACAGGTCCGTCAGGCGCGATTCCTGGTTCGGCTTGAGCAGGACCGTGACGAGGAACTGGTCACCCGGCTGAAGCGGGCGGTACTGGTACCACATCGCCACCTGCGCCAGCGCGAGGACCATCGGCGCGACCATGACGCAGAACGGCTTGACCTGGTAGCCGAGCATCCGTGCCGTGGCCCACAGCAGCCGTGCCTGCGCCCGAAACACAACCGACATCTCGTCGCGGTAGAGCCGCACGGCGAGCAAGTTGGCGGTGATGTCGTTGCGGACGCGGCGCAATGCGGCCTGGTTCGACGCGAGACGATAGACCACGAGCATCGCGACGCCCGTCAGGAGCGAGATGACGAGCAACGCGCCCGCGGGCCCGAGCGGACTCAGCAGCGCGAAGACGGCGTCAGCGATGGCACCGCAAATGGTGTTGATGGTCGACAATGGCGGGATCCCCGAGTACGCGCGTCGTCGCGGGCTATTCGATGTAACCCAAACCTCGAAGCCGATCGAGCACTGCCTGCTCACCATCGGCGCTCTTCTCCGCCGCTTCCAGCTCGGCGAGGTGCTTTTCCAGCGCGTGCGCGATGAATTCCTCGGGGGTGGCGTAACCCGCGATCGCCGCGAACTTCTTCACCCGCTCAAGCAGTTGCTTGTCCAGCTTGACGTTTCCGCCGAACATCGATCGTCTCCGACGCCTCGCCGCCCGCGGCCGGTGGACTCGCAGTGGCGCTAGTTTGTCCGCGCCAGCTCCGCCGCCTTGAAAACGCTGCCGCCGCGCATCTGCGGCGGAACGGGGATTGCGTATTCTCCCAGAATCGTCGGCGCGAGGTCAATCAACGATGGGGTCGCCCGCAGGATCGGACGATTCGAGAACAGCACGCCGGGCACCAGCTCGGCCGCGATGCAGTGATCGGCGCTCCAGGCATCGCGATTGTCCTGAACCACGGCCTTCTCGAACAGCCCGATGCCCGAGTCGCCCGAAATCCGGAAGCCGGAGTCGTAGCCCACGATCAGGTCCGGACCCTCCGCAGCGCGCGGCCCGTGATAGACCGCGTCCGCGCGATAGACGGTCTTCACCACGTTTCGGTCAGACTCGGGATCGCGCAGCGTCAGCAGTTTTTCGCTGATCTCCCGGAGCAGTGCCTCGCGTTCGGCCCCGGGCGTCACGCAGCCGTCTTTTTCGCGTCCCCGGACGTTCAGGTAAATGCCGTTCAAACCGATGGCGTACGCGCGGCTGCGGGTCCAATCGACATTCTCCAGGATCCCCGACCATGGGGCATTCGCGTCCTTCGGCACGAGATAGCCCTCGTCGCGGAGCCAGTTGTTCAGGTTGACCTGACGGCCCCAGTTATTGAAACCGTGGTCGGACAACACGAGAACGGTCGCATTCTCGCCGATTGCTTCGACGGCGCGCCCGAGCGCTGCGTCGAGCTTTTCGTACACTTCGGAGATCACGGCGTCGAACTTCTCCGCGTCGGCAGGGCTGCGCACCGGATGCTTCGATTGTCCCTGCCACCAGAACATGTGGGCCATGAGGTCCGAACTGGAGAAATAGAAGAACAGCAGCCCGCCGCGGTAGTGCCGCAGGGCGTAGTCGAGCATGCGTTCGTGCTCCGACAGCACTGCGTAGGCCTGGACGCGATACTCGTCGTCGCTCAGCACTCGATGGGATAGCGCCTTGAACGACTCCGCGAATCCGAGCGTCGCGTACGGACCCATTTCGGAAGCCACTTCCGCGGCGAATTCGGCCGGCTCGCTGATTTGCATCGCGGGGTGTCGCGGATCAAAGTTGATCGGCGAGACGTACAGCCGGATGCGCGGATGGACCTGCTTCAGATAGAACTGGACGATCGCCCGCGTGCCGCCGGGCTGAATCCACGGAACGGTCTTGAACGCGACGGGTTGCCAGTCGCTCCACTCGCCGACGTTGAGCACGACGTCCCGCGTCTCGTCGCCCGCGAGACTTTCGTTGGTCCATTGGAGCTTCGCAACGTCGTGCTTCACATCCGGAAAGATCCG
Organism: Phycisphaerae bacterium; assembly: GCA_023150615.1. Lineage (GTDB taxonomy): Bacteria > Planctomycetota > Phycisphaerae > UBA1845 > UTPLA1 > JAKLKO01. Next base: position 326,946 of record JAKLKO010000002.1, on the reverse strand, counting down.
AATGTCGAGCTTCGTGTTGGGTTGGTCCTTGACGAACGGGTTTGGCGGACCGAGCAGCTCGGCGGTCTGAACGTCGCCCTTGAAGCGGATCCGCATCTTCCGGCCACCGCCTTTGACCTCGCCGCCGTAAGGAACATCGGTGTCGCGGGAGAAGTACTGGTACGTTCCCTGCGACGCGAGCAGGTCGGGCGTCCCCATGCCTGAGATGGCCCGCACGTTGTCGTGCCGGGACGGGCTGGGCGGAAAATTGGCGGGCAGTCGGTACATTTGGACCGGGATGCCCCGGGCGTCGAGATAATCCCAGAAGGGCACGCCGTGGCGCAGCAGGACATTCTCGGGTGCGGACCACGGTTTTGGAACGAGGTACGAGCCGAGCTGCCACGGCGTAGCGCCGGGCTTGATCTCGCTCGTCGAGAAATACAACGCGGTCGGGTCCGGCAACTTCCGGTGTATGAAATCGAAGACGCCGTGTTCGCCCGCGTCGGCGCCGGTGATGAAATCGGACCATGCAACCGGGCTTTGCGGCGGGATCGACGTCCCGAGTCGCACGTAGCCGCCGCGTTTGGCGAGCTTCGACAGATTGGGCAATCGGCCGGCCGCCATCAGGGCCTCGGCGCGGCTCGGCTCCATTCCATCCAAGCCGATGACGAGCATTCTGGGAACTCCCGGTGCGGGGGCATCGTCGCGTCCGCAGCCCCACGTGCCCGCGACCGCCATGAGCATCAGCCCGCGCGCCGCAAGGCTCGCGCTGCGCGGGCGCCGGAATCGCGGAGGTCGAATCGGTGTTCGTGCTGCGACTGCGTTCATCAATCGCCGACCTCGAGCGCCCGCCCATCCATGTACGGCGGTGGGGCGATGCCGAACAGGTTCAGACTTGTCGCACCGAGGTCCATCAGCCGCGGCGCGGGCGAGGCGATGCGACGGTTGCAGAACAAGACTCCCGGGATCAGGGACGGATCGATGCAGTGGTCGCCGCTCCAGGCCTTCCGATTGTCGTGGAAGATCGAGTTGGTGACCTTTCCGATCGCGGTGTCCCAGTCCACGCGGTAGCCGCCGGCGTAGCCGACGATCAGGTCGGGCGCATTGTCGCGATAGGGACCTTTGTACACGTCGCGGGCATCGTACACTCGCACGATGGCGGGCTGGCCCGTCTGCGGATCGATCAGCCCGCCGAGTCGCGCGGCGATTTCCTTCCGCAAGGCCATCGCGTCTTCAGACGCGACAATTCCTCGCGATTCGCGCCCGCGCTGATTGATCCACATGCCCGCCAGTCCGAGAGCGTAGGCGCGGGTCGCGGACCAGTCCACCGCGCGGAGATAAGACTCGTGCTCTGCGCCCGGCTTGAGCACCATGTACCCGTGCTCGATAAGCCAGCGGTTCAGGTCGATCCCGCGGCGGAAGGCGTTGAAACCGTGGTCGGAGATCACCATCAGCACGGTCTTCTCGTCGAGCACGCGCTTCATCGTTTCGCCGACAAGGAGGTCCATCCGCACGTACAGCTCTTCGATCGTGCGATCATGTCCATTCGACGGCGGTCCGCCGCGCTTCGACGGGTGTGCGGGATGCTCGCGGTCGAGGTAGCGCCAAAAGGTGTGCTGAATCCGATCGGTGCCGTCGAAGACGCAGCAGACCAGCCCCCGCGGTGTCTTTTCGAGTGCGTCGAACCACATCTTCTCGCGTTCGGCGTCCGCTTCGAGGCACTGATGCAAAAACTCATCGTCCGTCAGCAGCTCTTCGTTGAGTGCCCACGTGTCCTCGGCAAGCCCTAGCGTGGCGTATGGCCCGATGCGCTTCGCGTAGTAGTTGCTCAGGATCGACGGGTGGCCGATCGGCATGACCGGCTTCTCCGGGTCGATGTTGATCGGTGTCACGTAGATCTCGACGTCCGGTTCGGTCCTGCGGAGCAGGAACTGGCAGATGCCGTAAGCCTTGATGCCCAGGCCCGCCTTGAAGCAGACGCGAATCCACGGCGTGTACCGGCCTACGGTCAGCGGCTCGCGGTGGCCGTTGACGTAGAGCGTCGCCGGCCGGCCGTCGCGTCCGAGCCGGATTCGGAACGGACATTTCATCACGCCGAGGTCGCGTCGGATCGAGTTCGGCGGGCCGATCAGCTCGGCGTAGACAGTGTCGCCTTCTCGCCGCGCGGAGAGCTGCTCGCCGCCGGTCCGCTCGCGGACCGAATCAGCGTTCGTGCTGTAGTAGCTGAACATGCCCTGGCTGCCGCGCAAATCGGGCACGCACATCGCGGAGAGGAGGTTGCCGCGGAACTTCTCGGGCGGCCACGTGATCGGTACGCGGATGATCGTGGACGGAATGCCGTGATCGCCGAGCACGTTCCAGAACGGCCGGCTGCCCCGAAGGAGCTTGATCTCGGGTTTCGACAGGGGAATCACGTAGCGGCCGATGCGGAGCGAGCGCGTCGGTTCGCGGATCTGAACGGATGAGAGGTTCGGAAGGTAGGTCTTCGGATCGCGCGTCAGGAAGTCGAAGATGTTGTGCTTGCCCGGATTGACGCCCGTCAGAAAGGACGACCATGCGACGGGCGAGAGTGGCGGCATGGTCGTGCCGAGTCGCGCGAACGTGCCCATTTCCGCAAGCCGCGTGAGATTGGGCATCTTCCCTTCGGCCATGAACCGTTCGGCCAGCGACGGTTCCATCCCGTCCAGCCCAAGGATCACGACGCGACGGACGCGGGTGTTTCGCATGGCCCGTCGGCCGCGGATAGCGCGGATGATCCAGCGGATCGGCCAGGTCATCAGGGTCAGCAGGGCCGAGAGAACGGCCAGGAATACGACGAAGAACGACGACACGAGCGCGATGCCCGCGCCCGGTCCGATGTACGCCTCCACCGGCGCCGTCAGCGCCAGGACAAGGCCAATTGCCGCCAGGCTCGCCGATGTGATGGAGCGATGGTGGATGTATCGCGTGCCGCGCTGTCGACGACGAGATCTGTTCGCGTATCGGTCGATCTGAGGAGCGAGAGGGATTGGGTCGGACGGGAGGCTCATGAGCGGGGTTGCGAGGCTGGGCCGGGTTGCGTCGACGGGACTTGGGGCGGCGTTGAATCCCAAGCGAAGTCGGGGTCCGCGAGCTTCTTGTCGAATCGGTCGAGGATTCGCGAAAGCGGTCCCGGCTGCTCATGCATCATGAACATCCGTGCGTCGCGGATCGTCGAGAACTGGCACTTGCGTAATCCGGGGAAGAGCGTCTTGAGACGGTCCGTCATCATCTGCGCGCGTTGGCCGACCGTCATCGATTGAATTTCCTCGTGATCCGACTTCATCGGTAGCGTGACGTTCGCAATCAGCAGGACGGGAACGCGGATCCGCGGCAGCATGTCCTCGTAGAGATCGGCCAGGGTCTCGCCGACGCACGCGGTGTAGGCGGCTCGATCTGCCGCGGCCAATTCGTCCTGAAGCGAGTCGTGCAGTGCCGTATCGTCGGTCAGCGTCTGAATGGTCATCCGCACCGACGGCTTCCACATGTCGTCCTGAATCGCCTGCGTCCGCTGGATGTACTCGGCGGCGAGCGTCGCGCGGACATCCGGCGGCGGGGGCTTGACGCGGAGCGGCATCAACGCGACGCCCGCGACAGGGACCGACTCATCGGCGGCGATCCGCAGCACGACCGGTACGCTCAGCCAGTGCCCCACGACGATGGCGCCTTCGAGCTTCTCCCTGCGGATCATCTCGGACAGCGAGGCAGCCGCATTGTCCAGGTACGGCGGGCCGCCGGCGGGTACGCCGACCGCGCCCGGAAGGGTCACGAGATAGACCGGGTGGTTCGATTCGAGCAGGCCGACGAGCTTTTCCCAGTGCTTCGGGGAAAGTCCGAAGGAAGGAACGATTACGATGGGGCGCCCCGTCGCGGCGCCCCGACGCTCCCACTTGACGCGGCCCGGATTCTTCGTGGAAGCCGATTCCGTCGCCGCCGGGGGCGTCTGCGCCGTTGCGACGTCCGCTGCCATGCCGAGCGCCAGCGTCAGGATGATCGCGATCCGAGTGATCGTCATGCGAATCTCGAAGCTCGACGGGCTTCCTACGGCTTGTCCGGCCCGCCCGAGTCGTCATCGACGGTGGATTGCCATCGCGCGTCGGTCTCGTCAAGCTTGGCGACGAAGCGTTCAATGCGGCGAATGACCTGTTTCGGCTGCTCGTACATCACGAACACCTGTGAATCGCGGATCAGTTCGAGGTCGCACCTTGCGATGCCCGGGTAGATCTCTCGCATCCGCTCGGTGACGTTTCGTGTCAGCTCTGTCGCGGCGATGCTCTGCCGCGCGAGGTTCTGCATCTTCGACGGCGGATCCAGGTTCGACATGAGCAGGACCGGCACGCGAATCTGGGTCAGCCGCGGCTTGAGATCGTCCATGAGCATGTCGTGAAAGAATCCGGTGTACGTCCGGCGATCCGCCTTGGCGAGCAACTCCACGAGCTTGTCAATCAGGTCCGGATCGGAGCAGGCCTGCTTGACCAGCAAGCGCGCGTGCGTCGGCCACATTTCGTCCGTGACCTCGTGCAGTCCGCCCAGCAGGGCCTCGACGGCCTGTACGCGCGGCGGCCCGTCGGGCAATGAGACGAGCACCGGCAGCGCCACGACACCGCCAAGATCGTCGGAGGCTTCCGCTGCCGCGCGGAGGGCGATATGAGCGCCGATGAGATGCCCGACCAGCACGGGCTTGGCGAGCTTCTCTGCCCGAATCCGGTCGAGCATGTCCTTCGTGGCACGCTCAAGGTACGGAGCCGAGGTCGCTGCGACGCCATCGGTCCCTGCGAGCGACACGACATAGACCGGATTCGTTTTTTCGAGCTCGGAGTAAACTCTTTCCCAAATGCGTCCCGGGAAACCGAGCGGCGGCAGGAAGACCAGCGGCCGGCCGGCGGATGCCCCGCGCTTCTCCCACCCGATCGCCGGTGTCGACGGCGCCGGGCTGCGCGCATCGGTCGCGGGAGGGGCGGCGATCGCGGCGACCCCGCAGGGGTTGAGCATCAAGCCGAACTCGCACATGGCGGTCGCGACGAGGAGAAACAGCGTCAGGAGCCTTGCTTTCACAATCTTCGCCTTCCTTGATATCGCTCGTGCGCGCCTCAAATCGGCATCAAACGAGCCGTTCAGGTTACGCCATCGCGCATCGTTCCGCAATGTCGCTAGGTCGCGTCGGGCGCGCTGCCGAATCGCCGTTCACGGGAGGCGTATTCGCGGATCGCCGCGTACAGATGCTCCCGCCGAAAATCCGGCCAGAACACATCGGTCACGTACAGTTCGGCGTAGCTGATCTGCCAGAGCAGAAAGTTGCTGATCCGCATCTGGCCGGCGGTTCGGATGAGCAGGTCGGGATCGGGCAGCCTGCGGGTATAGAGCGCGTCGCTGATCGTCTCCTCGCCGATCTGCTCCGCGCGCAGCTCACCCGTCGCGATTCGCGCGGCGATCCGGCGAACGGCCTCGACGATCTCCTGGCGAGCGCCGTAGTTGATCGCCAGCGCGAGCGTCATTCCACGGTTAGCGCTGGACATCGACGCAGTTTCGTCAAGTTCGCGCAGCACATCGGCCGGCAGGCCGTCGCGGCTGCCGATCTGGATCAGGCGGATGTCGTTCGCCATGATCTCGTCGCGTTCCTTGATCAGATAGTGGACATAGAGCGCCATCAGATGGCTGACCTCGGAGGCCGGGCGCGTCCAGTTCTCGCTGCTGAAGCTGTAGAGGGTCAGGCATTCCAGCCCTAGCCGGGCGCATTGAGTCACGATCTCGCGTACGTTGGAAGCGCCGGCCTCGTGTCCGCGGATGCGCGGCCAGCCGCGCTGCTTGGCCCAGCGGCCGTTGCCGTCCATGATGATGGCGATATGGCGCGGCATGCGCCCGGACGGGATCCCGAGTTCGGCGGCCGGATCGAGACGCTGCAGGGTCGGCATCTCAGTTTACTTCCATACGAAAGCCCGCCATGCGATGCACCGTCGCCACGCGGTCGGCGCCGACGCTGATCAGGGTGATCGGAACGCCCATGAGCCGCTCGAGCCGCTCCACGTAAGAACGTGCGCTGACGGGAAGTTGTTCGTAGTCCGTTACGGGCGGCGATTCCGGCCCCCAGCCCGGATGCGTCTCATAAACCGGCTCGACCTCGTCGAGGACCGACAGATCGGGGGTGAAGTGCTCGAGCATGCGCCCCCGATGCCGGTAGGCCGTGCAGACCCGAATTTCGGGGAGGGCCCCGAGCGTATCGAGGTGCATCAGGGCCAGTTCCGTGACGCCGCCGAGCGCCACGCAGTACCGCGCGGCGACGGCGTCAAACCAGCCGCAGCGCCGCGGCCGTCCGGTCGTGGTGCCGTATTCGTGCCCGCGACGACGGATCGTCTCGCCGGTCTCGTCGTGGAGTTCGGTCGGAAACGGCCCACCGCCGACGCGCGTGCAATAGGCCTTCATAACGCCCACCACGCTGTTCAGGCAGCGGGGCGGCACGCCGGCTCCGGAGGCCACGCCGCCGGCGCCACAGTTGCTGCTCGTGACGAACGGGTAGGTCCCGTGATCGACGTCCAGGAGGGAGCCCTGGGCGCCCTCGAAGAGCAGACGCTTCCTCGCGCGCAGCGCATCGTGGAGGATCGGCGTCGTGTCCGCGATGTGGTCGCGCAGCCGATCCGCGTGCGCGAGGTATTCGTCGGAGATCGCGTCGCCATCGAGTCGATCCGAGTCGCCGTAGACGGCGGCAAAGTAACGAGATCGCAGCGCGACGATCTCGCGGATCTTGCCCCGCGCGCGATCCGGATGGAGCAAATCGCCCATCCGGATCGCCGTCGACCGGAGCATCTTGTCGGCGTAGCAGGGGCCGATGCCCCGCGCCGTCGTCCCGATCTTCCGCTCCTCTGCCAACGCCTGTTCCGAGAGTTGATCCTGACGCTTGTGATAGGGCATGACGACGTGGGCCCGATCGGACACGATGAGGTTGCTTCCCACGCGGATGCCGGCCGCGCGGAGCCCATCGATTTCCTGCACGAGCAGCGCCGGGTCGACGACGACGCCGGGAGCGATGACGCAGTAGACGTCGGGCCTGAGGATGCCGCTCGGGACGAGATGGAGCGCGAACTTCCGGTCGCCGATCCGCACGGTGTGTCCGGCGTTGGAGCCGCCCGCGTAGCGCACGACGAAGTCGAAATGTTCGGTCAGGACGTCGACGATCTTGCCCTTGCCCTCGTCGCCCCACTGCATGCCAAGTACGCAGGTATTTCCGAGTGCGGTGAAGTCCATGTCGGCATCCGTTCCTTTCAGCCAGCCCGCCGATCCGGAACCGCGCGACTCGGGTCCGATTCCGGCGCGGTGCGGACGCCCCCGCTCGCGGGAGTCACTCCGACTCCACAACGAGTCGATCGTAAGCCAACTGCATGCCCGCGGGCAACGCGGCATCGGTCTCGGCCTGTCCGAGTTCGTGCGCGATGTGCGTGAAATAGGTCCGTTTCGCACCGATCCGCGTCGCGGCCGCAACGGCCTGTTCCAGGTTGAAGTGCGTCGGATGCGGTCGGCGCCGCAGGGCATCGAGGATCAGCACGTCGAGGTCCACCAGCAGCGGCCAGGAGTTTTCGGGGATCCGCGAGACATCCGTGCAGTATGCAAATCGGCCCATCCGGAAGCCCAGGACCGGCAGCGGCCCGTGGAAGAGCGGAATCGGAGTAATCGTCCGTCCGAAGAGCGTGAACGGTCCATCGATTTGCCGGAGATCGAGTTGCGGCTTGTGCGACGGGTACTCCGGATCGTTGTCAAAGACGTAGCGGAACATCTCGCGCAATCGTGCCAGCGTATCTGCGCTTCCGAAACACGGAATGGTCGAATCCTGGATCCAGTTGAATCGCCGCAAGTCGTCGAGACCGGCGATGTGGTCGATGTGATGATGGGTGTAAAGCACGGCGTCGCAGCGCCGAATGCCGGAGGCGAGGCACTGCAAGCGCAATTCGGGCGCGGTGTCGATCAGGACGGCATGTCCGTCGAATGCCACGTGGACGCTTGGTCGTGTCCGCCGGTCCCTCGGGTCGGGCGACGTGCAAACGGCGCAGTCGCACGCGATCATCGGCACGCCGTGCGACGTGCCGGAACCGAGCACGGTCACCTGGATGCGGCCGCCCGCGGGCATTTGCGAGATTCTAGCGGTTTTCTGCGTCCCCGGGCGGAGTGCGGCCCGACTTCAGCCGCCCGATTCCGACGTTCGTGCCGCGGCGCCGTCGATCCGCCGAATCAGGTCGGGCGGATCGAACCGCAGTCGCGGATCGTCGAGCGACCGATCGAACCGGAATTGGATCGCCGTGACGGCGCCGTTGTCGACGCCCACGAGTTCCGCCTCGAAGTCGCGCGCGCGGAATCGCGCGCCGGGTTTCGGTTCCCAGCGCGGCCCGAGCGCCAAACGATGCAGCGGACCCGCCATCAAGCCCGGCGCATCCGCCCGCGCGAGGATGGTGCGGTCGTCGATGCGGTTGAACCGTACGTTGTCGGCCGCGTGCGTCAGGAACGCGACCGCGATTCCCTTGAGCCCGGTCAGCACTTCGACGCGGTCCGCGGCGAACGGAACTTCCGAGCCGTTGTCCGCCGCGGCGATGACCAGCGTCTGCCCGGCGCGGAGGCCCGGTTCGCGAGCGACGCTGGCGAGCAACCGGCCGCGAGCCGATTCCTCGGCGTAGATCGCCACGCCCGTTCCGCAGATCGTCGCAACGATGGCGAACAGGCCGTTGACCGTGAGCAGCCAGTGTCGCGCGATCGCCGGCGGGACGTATGACGAGCTCTCGCGCGGGAGGATCACGGTCGCGATGAGGTACGCCCATCCAACGGTTGCGAGGCACAGGGCCCGTGCCTCGACCACGGTAATCAGCGGCGGAAGGAAGAAGAGCGCGGTCCAGAGCGCGAAGAACCGTCCCGCCGGATCGCCGCGGACCGACCGGACGATGATCGGAACGGCGATCGTGGCGAGGGCGGCGCCGATCAGCGCGGCCATCAGGACCTGCGCGGTGCTGGCCCATTGCCAGAGGATCCCGACGGGGAACCCGGTCGTCCAGACGGTGAGATACTGTCCGATCACGAGCGGCAGGCTGGCGAGAAGGGCCGCGCCGTCGGCGACATCCAGCTTCTCACCGCGCGCGGCATAGGACGTGACGTAATAACCCGAGTAGACGAGGGCGAGCACGAGCATGCCAAACGCCACGCCGCGCGCCGCACCCAGGCCCGGGCCGTCGCGATCACGTCGCGCAAAGACGAACGCATGCAGAAACAGCACGCCGGCCAGCGGCAGGGCGATCTCCTTGGCGAGCAGCGCGACGGCGAACGCGCCGAGGCTGAGCAGTGCACGGAGAATCGACGTCTTTCGAAGCTGGGACCAATAGCACGTGGCCGCAAGTGCGGTGAAGACGACGGCGATCAGCTCGCTCCGATTGCTGATGAAATCGACCGGCCCCGCCACGCTCTGCGATATGCCGAAAAGGAATGTCGCGGCGCCGGCGCGGATCGGATCGGCCCCGGCCGCGCGGAACATCCGGTGGATCGCGATCAGCGCAAGCGCGAACCAGAGCAGGCTGACCAGCCGGTGAAACACCGCATGCCGTCCGAACAGCAGCGTGTCGGCGACAAAGGACCATTCGGCGACCGGTCGGAAGAACGCCAGTCGCGCGATGGGCGGCGACCACCAGGCGATGGTCCCGCGCTCGATCAGCGCACGGTAACTCGCCTCGGAGTCAGCGAACTCGAAGAGGTGCGGCGCGCCCTTCGGCTCGGCCAGCCAGCGCTCGGCCTTGAGCAGCAGGTGAAGGTCGTCAAACAGGAAGGGCGCCGTCAGCGTCCAGCTATGGAGCAGAACCGGCAGGATGAGCCAGGCCCAGGCATTCGGAGCGCCGCGCTCCATCCAGACAAAGACGCGATCGACGAATCTCACGCTGCGGGATGATGGCACAGCGCCGTCGAATTGCAAGCAACCGCCGCCTAGTGGATCGCGTCAACAAACGGCACGATGTCCAGGCCATTGGTCGAACCGTCGAGGTTCAAGTCACCGAGCGTTAGATTGCAGGTGGGGTAGGCCGTTTCGTAGCCGGCCGGATCGATTAGCGCGAGGACGAACGGCGGCACATCCAGGACGTTGACGAGACCATCACAGTTCAGGTCGCCGCGACGCGGCACGAGGGCGACCAGTATGCCGCTTCCCCATTCGATCTGGTTGTTGTCCGGTGGCGTCAGGGCCGCGTTGAACACGACGTCCCCCGATGGGTTGATCGAGACGGACCCGCCGAACACGGGGCTCGTGTCATGCTGGTCGATGCGTGCGGGGCCGAGATCGGTCGGGACAAGATCATGCTCGCGGACGACGCGCTTGAGTTGCGTCCCGTCGCCGACCCAGATGGCCCGCAACCCGGTATTCTCGATTGCCCGAAACGCCACGATCCCAGCGTCGTTGATCGCGGGCGCGAAGAACTCGATGTCGGTGGCCGGCCCGAGCGTCGATCGCGCGATCTCGACCGTGGTCGTGCCGTTCGATCGATAGACGCCGCGTCCGCCCGCGACAAGCGTCGCGATGAACGCGACCTGTCCGGAGTTGTTCACCGCTACCGCGTTGTCGAAGCGCGAATAAGGCGAGCCGGGCAGCGCATCGGCGTCTTGCGCGATGACGATCGACGAACCATCGGCCGCGAACAACCGGATCTCGTCCGGCTGAGTCTCCCCCGTCTGACCGGCCGCGCCGCGTCGGACCTTTCCGGCGATTTGGCGCGCGTTGTTGAACGCGGGCGTGAAGAGGAACGAGTACGGGCTGGCGGGATTGAGACCGACTTCGGCCGCGTGAACGGCGGTGGATGAGACGCCGTCGTACGAGATCCAGGCGCGGTTCGTCGAGAATTGGGCCCGATAGCCGACCTGGCCGAGATCATTGATCGTCGGCGATCCCCACGCGGTCGCTCCGAACGGCAAGTTGGTCAGGAAGCCGCTCGTCATCGAGCCCGAGTCGTAGAAGTACAGTCCGTCTGGCGGGGCAAACACCTGCTCGAAGACGACCTTTCCGGCCGCGTTGATCGAGGTGTCGCTGATGAACGCGCCGTCGGGCGTCGTGTAGGCGATTCCGCCGTTGCCGTTCGAGCCGAACCACACGAATTTCGCGTCGCTGCCCGCCTGGACTTCGATCCGAAAGGTCACCTCCAGGTGATCGTTGATTCGCGGCGTCGAATTTGTGAAAAAGGTGGCGTCCGGGAGGTTGTACGCGCCAGAGAAATTCGCGCGGGCCTGAAGCTGATACGCGACGAATTGCGGCAGCGCCGATGCGGCGCCGCTGCACGAAGCCGTGACGAGGACGCCAATAAACGCAGCGAAGAACCGACGTGGCATTGGGCAGGTCCCCAACCGACGGAGCAACGCCAGGTGCGCGACCCGTGCGATGGTCCGGCGTGAAGCGCTACTGGAGCAGCAGACTCACGTACGATGCGGCGTCGTCGCCGTAGATGCTGTTGCCGTTGATGTCCGTCGCGGCGCGGTGAAGCGGATCGAGATCGACGCCGGTCGCGGCGGCGACAAATCCGAAGATGTCCGCGCCGTTGATCGTCGCGTCCCCGGTAAACTCGCCCGGTTTCACGACCGTGATCTGGGGCGATGGCGTCAGCACGACCGGGCGAACGCCGTCGTTTGCAGTGATGCGATAGCGGTCGGTGCCCGTGAGCAGCGATGCCGTAATGGGAACGCTGTACGTTCCGTCCCCGTGGTTCGTGACCGAGCCAATCGTCGTGACGCCCGGCGACCCGGCTTCGAGCTGGACCGTGACGGAGGGTGCGCCGTTGGGCAGTTGCGTGTCCTGCCAGTCGCGCAGCGTGATCAGGAGCGTCGAAGTTGCGCCGTTTGCCGGAAGCGCCAAAGGCGTGGCGACGGCCGTCGAATGGACGGCGTCCGGCCGCCCAATGAGATTGGTCCGCCAGGCGTCGAACTGGCTGCGCAACTGTCCGATCGGCTCGGGATCCGTCGCCATCTGGTTCGCGATGTTGATGCTCAGGTAGTAATTCCCGTTCGCGCACCCGGTCGAAAAGGTGCAATTTCCGTTGGTGTCGCCGATTCGGCTTCCGATGAGGAACGCGATGTGCGCCGATTTCGTGAACGGATCTGGCGGGAAGCTGCACGATGTCGGCGCCGATGGTGAACACGAGCAACGCCCGTCGCCGCCGCGGGCATGCGCGGCCTCCATCGCGCCCATCACCTTCTCGGGCAGATCGCCGGCGGCGGAGATGAGCGCGGCCTCGGCATCGATCAGCACCGGCGCGCCCGCCAGGATGTTCCCCTGAATCGCGTATACGCGCGTGCCGAACGTTCCGGTCATGCCGTTCGCATACGCCGACGTGTTGGAGCCAGTGAACGTCACGGCGCGCCCGAGCACGTCGACGATTCCGTACTGCCGACTTTGGTGCTGAGGGTCGGTGCTCGCAAGCAGCGCCAGGATGTCCGCGGGCGCGGTGCCTGCATTGAATCCGTCCCAGATCTTCCGCCGGTTGATCGGCGCGGTTCCGTCGACCGCGGCCTGCGCGCACGCGCCGCCGATCCCGACATCCATGACCGGGAGGTAAAACTTCAGGTCGAAGTTGACCAGGCAAGTCGCGGCGCCGATGACGATCTCTTTCGTCGAGGTATCGACCGCCACGATCGACCACGTCGCGCGGCTCGATTCCGCCGGCCATGCCGCGAAGCCGACGATGGCGAGGAGACATCGGTGCGTGAATCTTCGCGAGTTCACACTTCCCATGGGGATTCCTCCAGAACGACGGGCCGGCCCGCGAGACGATTCCGCAGCCACGCGACGGTCAGGGGCATGGATCGCCGGAATCACCACCATTGTACGAATTCGCGTTGCGCCGATGCAATCGAATCATCGGCGGTTCAGCGGAGCGGCGCGACCGCTGCCAAGAGTCGGTCGCGCCGATGCTTAGGGGGTGGTTTCGACTTGACACCGCCGCCGGTCGTCTATAAGTTGGGCGATCTGTCGAATCGGCACCGAGGCCTGCACACGCGGGGATAATCTCCGGCGGGCGCGGAATGCGGTTCGGGGATTCAAGGTCGTGCCGGCTCGCTGGGCCGGGGCGAAGAGGTGTTGACCACATGGTTCCGGCACGTCGTGTGTCCAAGTCCCGCAAGCGGCTGCGCCGTTCGCACCACGCGCTCAAGCCGCGCAATCTCGTGGCCTGTCCGCGCTGCAGCAGTGCCAAGCTCCCGCATCGGGCGTGCGAGAAGTGCGGGTACGTCAATCAGAAAGTGGCCGTAAAGATCGCGACCGAGGAGTGATGGCGGCGTCATGATGCGAATCGCGGTCGATGCGATGGGCGGCGACTACGCGCCGGCCGAAATCGTCACCGGGGCGATCGCGGCGCTCGAGTTGCTGGATCCGGCCGATGAGCTGATCCTGATCGGCCGTGAGGATGCCATCCGCTCGCACCTTCCTGCGGGGCCTCTGGATTCGCGCGTCAAGATCGTGCATGCCTCGGACGTCATCGGTATGGACGAGACGCCCGTCGAGGCGATCCGGCAGAAGAAGGACTCGTCGATCCTCCGCATGGCGAAGCTGGCCGCGGAGAAGGCCGTCGACGCGGTCATCAGCGCCGGGAATACGGGGGCCTGCGTCGCGGCGTGCCAGTTGAAGATGCGGCCGCTGCCGGGCGTGTCACGTCCGGGCATCGCGGTCGTGCTGCCCTCGTTTCATGGGCCGGTCGTGCTCTGCGATGTTGGGGCGAATATCGCGCCGAAGCCGCATCATCTCCTGGAATACGCCCATCTTGCGTCGGTCTATGCATCGCTCGTGCTCAACATCCAGAACCCGCGTGTCGGGCTGCTGTCAATCGGCGAGGAGGAGGTCAAGGGGAACCGCCTCGTCAAGGAGGCGCGCGACCTGATCCGCCAGGACGGTCGCCTGAACTTCATCGGCAACATCGAGGGCCGCGACGTGCTGAAGGGCGCGGCCGACATCGCCGTTTGTGACGGCTTCGTCGGGAACATCGTGCTCAAGCTCACCGAGGGGCTTTCTGAGGGGTTGTTCAAGACGATCGAAAAGGAGCTGGGCGACGAAGCGCCAGAGCTCGCGTCGGCGTTCAAACCCGTGGTGCGGCGGATCTGGGACCGCCACGACTACAGCGAATACGGTGGTGCGCCGCTGCTGGGCGTCGATGGCATCTGCATCATCTGTCACGGAAGCAGCGATCGCCGCGCGATCCGGAACGCGATCCGGGCGGCCCGGCGCTACGTGGTGACCCGCCTCAATTCCGCTCTCGAATCGCGTCTCTCCCGGGAGACGGCGAATGCCTAGTCCGCTCGGGATTCGCATCACCGGGACGGGACACGCGGTTCCAGATCGGATTCTGACCAACGCCGACTTCGTCCGCATGGTGGATACGACCGACGAGTGGATCCGCGAGCGCACCGGCATTCTCGAACGGCGCATCGTCGGCGATGGCGAATCCACAGCGACGCTCGCCACGGACGCCGCACGCCGGGCGATCGAAAACGCGCGGCTGACTGCAAAAGACATCGACGCGATCATCGTCGCGACGATCACGCCGGAGTGCCCGTTTCCCGCGACCGCGAGTTTCGTTCAACACGCCATCGGCGCTCCGGAAATCCCGTGCTTCGACGTGTGTGCGGCGTGCAGCGGCTTTATCTACGGCCTCGTCGTCGCCTCCAATCTGCTGCATTCCCCGGCGTTCTCCAACATCCTGTTGATCGGCGCGGAGACGCTTTCGCGGATCACGGATTACCAGGATCGCACGAGTTGCATCCTCTTCGGCGATGGCGCGGGCGCCGTCGTCCTGACGCGCACGCAGAACGGAGGGTCGTCGGCGCTGTTGAACTGGCGACTCCACAGCGATGGCAGCGGGGCGAACATGCTCTGGGTCCCGGCCGGCGGATCGCGCCTGCCCGCGTCGCAGATGACGATCAACGAACGGCTCCACTACATGAAGATGCAGGGGCGGGAAGTCTACAAGTTCGCCGTCAAGCGCATGCTGGAGATGGTGGAGCAGACCGTTCACGAAGCCGGCGTGCGGCCGAGCGAACTGGCCATGATCATCCCGCATCAGTCGAACAAGCGCATCATCGAATCGGCGCGGCAGAAGCTGAACGTCCCCGAGTCGAAGATGTATACGAACATCGAACGCTTCGGGAACACGTCCGCCGCGTCAATCCCGATCGGATTGGACGAGGTCCGCCGCGACGGCCGCGTGCGGGACGGGGACCTCGTGCTGCTCGTGGCCTTCGGCGCCGGCCTGACGTGGGCCTCGGCACTGCTGCGTCTCTGACATTCGATGCGGGCCCGCACCGATAATCGAGTTGATTGAAAGGACGGTCGACCGTGGGCAAGACGGCCATCGTGTTTCCCGGGCAGGGAGCGCAATCCGTCGGAATGGGGCGCGACGTTGCGGCGATTTCGGCCGCCGCGCGAGCCACGTTTGACGAGGCGAATCAGGTTCTGGGGTTCGACCTCGCGCGGATTTGCTTCGACGGTCCGGCCGAGCGGCTCGATGCCACCGACGTGTCACAGCCGGCGATCTTCGTGACGTCCGTCGCGATCTGGCGGGCCCTGGATGAAGTCGGCCGCGTCGCGGAGTTGTCGCCCGCCGGCAGCGCGGGCCTGAGCCTCGGGGAGTACACGGCGCTCTGGCTGGCTGGTTCGCTGACCTTCACGGACGGACTTCGACTGGTGCGCACGCGCGGCGAGCTGATGCAGGCGGCGGCGGAGGCTGCGCCGAGCGGCATGGTCTCGGTGATGGGCCTGACGCCGGAGCAGGTTGGCGAGGTCTGCCGCGAGGCCGGCGCGGGGGAGGTCCTGTCGCCGGCGAACTTCAACGCCCCGGGTCAAATCGTAATCTCCGGTGCGGCCGCAGCTTGCGAGCGATCTCTTGCGGCGATCGAAGCTCGGGGTGGTCGCGGAGTTCCTCTGCGTGTCGCCGGGGCGTTTCATTCCGACCTGATGCGGCCGGCCGCGGAACGACTCCGCGACGTGCTTCGGACCACGGCCGTCGTTTCTCCGCGGATTCCAGTGGTATCCAACGTCACCTCCGACTATCATCGCGACCCGGATTCGATCCGGCATCTGCTGGAATTGCAGGTCGCGCAGCCCATTCGCTGGCACGACTCGATGGAGCGGATGATCGCCGACGGCTTCGATTGCTTTGTGGAGGTCGGCCCAGGTCGAGTGTTGACCGGATTGATGCGGAAGATCAACCGGACGGTCAAGACGCAGAACTATTCGACGTCGGAGTCGCTGGGGCGCGCCGAGGCATCGGCCCGCTCGGGCGGGTAGCGGTCGGTCCGACAGGCGATGCCCGAGGGAGCGTTCCGGTTCACGTGATGGCCGAGCTTGAAAACCGAGTCGCGATAGTCACGGGTGCCTCGCGCGGGATCGGTCGCGCGATCAGCCTCGCGTACGCCAAGGCGGGCGCGACGGTCATCGCGGCGGCGCGCAACAGCGAGAAGCTCGGGTCGCTCGCGGCCGAGGCATCGGATTCGCGCTGCCTCGGACGGATCGTTCCGCGGCCGTTCGATGTCAATGACGCGGGCGCGGTCGACAAGTGGATCGACGATACGGCCTCGGAATTCGGGCGGCTGGACATCTTGGTGAACAACGCCGGGATTACGCGCGACGGCCTGCTGATGAACATGACCGATGCGCAGTTCGACGAGGTTCTGACCACGAACCTGCGGTCGGTCTTCTGGCTGACCCGCGCTGTCGGAAAGCACATGGTGCGGGCCCGCTGGGGGCGGATCATCAACGTCGCCAGCGTCTCGGGGCTGATGGGCAACAGCGGCCAGGCGAACTACGCGGCAGCCAAGGCCGGCGTCATCGGGCTGACCAAGACCGTCGCGAAGGAGCTTGCGCGACGCGGGGTCACGTGCAACGCCCTGGCGCCGGGGTTCATTCAGACGGACATGACAAATGTCCTTTCGGACAAGGTCAAGGAGCAGGTCCTGGCGTTGATCCCGTTGCAGCGATTCGGGCAGCCGGAAGAGGTCGCCGCGGTCGCGGTCTTTCTCGCGACGCCGGCGGCCGGTTACATCAACGGACAAGTGATCGCGGTCGACGGCGGCCTGCACATGTGACGGCCGGTCGGGGCGATCGGGGTTGGCAATCACGCGGTCCGACGGTATCATGCGACCTCCTTCGGGCTGCCCCGGACGGGATGAACGAACGGAGATCGATCGCCGGGGCGCGGTCCGGCGTGCGTGGTCTTGACATGGGGTTGTGAGGATTGTGGCGTGACTGCGGTTCAAGAGATTCAGGACAAGGTCGTTGCAATCGTCAGCGAGCAGATGGGCGTCGACAAGGGCGAGATCTCGATGGATACGTCCTTCGTTAACGACCTGAACGCAGACTCGCTCGACACCGTCGAACTCGTGATGGAATTCGAGGACGAATTCGAACTCAGCATCCCCGACGACGAGGCGGAGAAGATTCAGACCGTCGGCCAGGCCGTCGAGTACATTCGCAAAGCACTGGAGGCGAAGAAGTAGCGGCCGCGCCGCGGCGGGCTGCCGTTGCGGGGCACTGCGAAGGATAGCGAATGTCGCGGCGTCGCGTGGTCATCACGGGCATGGGGGTCATCAGCCCGCTCGGAAACTCCATCGACGGATTCTGGGAGCGTTTGCTCGCCGGCGAAAGCGGTGTGAAGCGGCTCGTCCGCTTCGATCCGTCGAAGTACCCCGTCACGTTCGGCGGCGAGTGCCGCGAGTTCCAGCCCGAGGAGTTCATCGACAAGAAGCAGACCAAGCGACTGGACCGTTTCGCTCAGATGGCCATCGCCGCGGCGACGATCGCGGCGCGCGACAGCGGTTTCGACTTCGTCAACGCTGCGAATCCGGAACGCTCCGGCGTGATCATCGGCTCGGGCATCGGCGGCCTGATGGAACTCGAGGAGCAGCACCTGCGGCTGATCGAGAAGGGTCCGGACCGCGTCAGTGCGTTTACCATTCCCAAGCTGATGGTCAACGCCGCCAGCGGCAACATCTCCATTCTGTTCAACGCCAAAGGTCCGAACACCGCCGTCGCAACCGCCTGCGCATCGGCGACGAACGCGATGGGCGACGCGCTGCGGGCGATCCAGTTCGACTTTTCCGACGTGATGATCACCGGCGGGTCTGAGGCCGCGCTGACGCCGCTCGGTTTGGCGGCCTTTGCCGCGATGAAGGCGCTGTCGGAGCGGAACGACGCGCCGGAGAAGGCCAGTCGGCCGTTTGACAAATCACGCGACGGCTTTGTCATGGGCGAGGGCGCGGGCGTCTTCATCTTCGAGGAGTTCCAGCACGCCCGGAAGCGAAACGCGCGCATCTACGGCGAGGTGCTCGGGTTCGGCATGAGCGGGGACGCCTGCCACATCACGCAACCGGACGAGTGCGGTCGCGGCGCCGCGCTGGCCATGAGCCGCGCCCTGACGGATGCGCAGGTTCGGCCCGATTCGATTGACTACGTCAATGCACACGGTACCGGGACGCCGCTCGGCGATGTGGCTGAGACCGTCGCCATCAAGAGCGTCTTCGGCCCGCACGCCACGAAGCTCGCCGTCAGCAGCACCAAGAGCGCCATCGGCCACCTGCTCGGCGCGAGCGGGGCCGTGGAACTGGCCGCCACCGTGCTGGCGCTGCGACATGGGATCGTCCCGCCGACAATCAACCTCGACGAGCCGGACCCGCAGTGCGATCTGGACTACGTGCCCAACCGGCCGCGCGACCAGCGCGTCGAACGGGCGATCAACAACTCGTTCGGATTCGGTGGTCACAACGCCTGCCTCGTCATCGGCCGCTGCGCGTAACGTCCTGGCCGGACGCATCTTGCCTCAAGTTCCTCGTCGCCCGAGTCGATAGAAGGCTAGTTCGATCGCGCCAATTTTTCGCGCGGACGGTGGTCCAGCCGTGTACTCGCAAACCGACATCGATGCGGTCTTGAACGAAGCGCAGCAGGCGGTTGACCAGCTTGCGACGCTCTCGGGTCGTGCGCCGCAGGGCGAGTCCGCTTGCGGGACGAAGCCAGCCATCGCTCCCCCCGCTCCGCAGCGGCCGAAGCCCCGGCTCAAGCTTCCACCCGGCGCCGAGCGGTTCCTGCAATTGCGCGTGCCGGTCATCGTGCGGCTGGCCGCGCGGCGCATGCCCATCTCGGAGATCACCCAGATCAGCCCGGGTTCGATCCTGGAGTTCGACACGCCGGTCGACTCGGAGCTGGAGCTGCTCGTCAACAACAAGTGCATCGGCACCGGCGTCGCGGTCCGCGTCGGCGAGCACTTCGGCCTGAAGGTCCGGTTCATCGGCGACGCGCGGCAGCGCATCGCGTCGCTCAACGAACGATAAGAACGTTCGCGCACCGATGGGCCGTGGCGCTTCAAGCCGGCGGGCGACTTGTCCGGTCGTCCCGTTTCTCTTAGCGTTCCCGCATGCGAACACTCGTCGCCGGAGCCGCCGGCTTCATCGGTTATCACCTTGCACGCCGCCTGCTGACCGACGGCGACGAGGTCGTCGGCCTGGACAATCTCGTGTCCGGTCAGCGTCAGAACGCGGCGGACCTGTCCGCGGACGCGCGATTCGCGTTCGTCGAGCACGATATCTGCGAGCCGCTGCCGGACGTCGGCCGTTTTGAGGTCGTCATCAACATGGCCTGTCCGGCGTCGCCGGTCGACTTCCGCGACAAGGCGATCGAGATCCTCCGCACGTGCAGCGTTGGAGTGGAACGATTGCTGGACGTCGCGCAGCGCAGCGGCGCCGTCTTCGTTCAGGCCTCCACGAGCGAGTGCTACGGCGATCCGCTCGTCCACCCGCAGCCGGAAACGTATTGGGGCAACGTCAATCCGATCGGAGTTCGCGCGCCGTACGACGAGGGAAAGCGGTTCGCCGAGGCGCTCGTCATGAGCTTCCACCGACGCCACGGAACGGCGACCCGCATCGTGCGGATCTTCAACACGTACGGGCCGCGGATGCGCGCGGAGGACGGCCGCGCGCTGCCGACCTTCATCATGCAGGCCCTTCGCGGCGATCCGTTGACCATCCACGGGGATGGGTCGCAGACGCGCAGCTTCTGCTACGTCGATGATCTGGTCGATGGGATCGTGCGACTCGCGAAGTCCGATTTCGTCGAACCGATCAACCTCGGCAACGACGAAGAGATCACCGTCCGCCAGGCGGCCGAGGAGGTGATCGCGCTAACCGGCGGTCGCAGCCGGCTGCAGTTCGTCGAACGCCCATCCAACGACCCGGAGCGCCGCCGCCCCGACCTGACGCGGGCGCTGCAGGTCCTCGGCTGGCGTCCGACCACGCCGCGGCGCGAGGGCTTTGCGCGGACCATCGAGTACTTTCGCTCGCTGCAATGAAACTGTCGCCTGCGCCTGAGGCTACGGCACCAGCCGCAGCAGCGTGGCGTTGAGTCTTCGCAGCCCGTTGGGGCCGAGCCGCAGCATTAAGTCAACAATCTTCCCGATGGCGGTCAACACGGCGAGCATGTCGTCGAGGCGTTCGCGGTACGCCCGGATCTCGGCCGCGGACTCGCCGCGCCGCGCCGACTCGTCGCTGACGAGGTCGCGACAGCGTCGGATCGTCTCGAGGATCGGTTCAACCTCGCGCCGCTGCCGCTGGCGCGTGATCGTCTCGAACATGTGCCAGACGTTCGGAATGGCGCGGAAGAACTCGCGCCGCTGTCCGCGCTCGTGCACACGCTCGATCAGCCCCCAGTCCACCAGCGATCGCAGGTTCATGCTGGCGTTGCCGCGGGAGATGGCCAGGGCCGTCATGATGTCGTCGGTGCTCAGCGGCTGGTTGGAGATGAACAGCAGGGCGTGAATCTCGGCCATGGTTCGCGTGATGCCCCAGTACGCCGACATCTCGCCCCATCGGCGGACGAACAGGTTGCGGGATTCCTGCAACCTAGAGCGGGACACGCGTTCGCTCCTGAAAGTTCAAAACTGACTGAATCGATTCTAACGGACCCGCCAGCGGCGTGCCACTTGCCGCGGGACTATCGCAACCGGCTTGCCGGCGACGAAGCCGGCTCGGGCGTCAGCACGCCCGGTACGCCCGCCGAAACGGGCCGGCGCAGCGCCGCGACCCACTGGCGGGCGCACTGGACGACGATCATGGCCGCGCAGCCGATCATGACGGCGATCAGTGCGATGTTCAGCCCGCTTTTGAACACGTCCGCGGCGGTCGCGTTCGCGGCCGTGATCATCGGCAGGAACTGGAGGCGAATCTGGGTGATCCCGCCCGCGGTGGTCGTTACAAGCACCCATGCCATCGGCAGCATCGTGATCGCGCCGTAGCGCGCCCGCCCTGCACGGACCAGCAGCGTCGTCACGATCGCCAGCGCGATCGCCGCCAACATCTGGTTCGCGATGCCGAACATCGGCCAGATCGTCGCGATGCTCCCGCTCCAGAGAAACCCGGCCCAGGCGGCGACGATCAGGAGCGTGCTGGCGATCGTCCCGGGCCACCAGCCGGGCCGATCGAAGTTCTGCACCCAGGAACCGAGAAACGTCCACTTGGCAAGGAATTCCTGGAGCAGGAAGCGCGCGATCCGCGTACCCGTGTCGATCGTCGTCAGGATGAACAACGCTTCGAACATGATGGCAAAGTGGTACCAGATTGCCATCACGTTGCCGTGCGACAGAAGCGGGAGCTTCGAGAATATCTTCGCCATGCCGACGGCCAGCGTTGGTGCGCCGCCGGTGCGCCCTTCGAGATGTTCGCCGACGTCTGCCTCGAGCGCGTGCAGGTCCACGGGCGTAAAGCGGTACTCCGCGACCTTCGGCGGGGACGTGTTGATGAGGTAATAGTCGTTCGGATTCAACCCGGAAACGGCAATCAGCGCGATGATGCCGACCAGGCTCTCGATCAGCATGCACCCGTAACCGATGGGCCGCGCGTGCGATTCCTTCGAGATCATCTTGGGCGTGGTGCCGCTCGACACGAGCGCATGAAAGCCGCTGATCGCGCCGCACATGATTGTGATGAAGACCATCGGAAAGACGGGCCCGTCGAAGATCGGTCCGCGACCGGTGCGCGCGTACTCGCTGATCGGCGGGATATGGATCGTCGGGTTGACGATCAGCACGCCGGCGACGAGCAGCACGATCGTACCAATCTTCATGAACGCGCTGAGATAGTCCCTCGGACAGAGCAGCAGCCAGACGGGCAGAACGCTCGCGATGAAGCCGTAGATTGCCATGGCGACGATGATCTGATTCCGCGTCAGTAGGAACACCTGTCCCCACGGCTGCGTCTGCGCATATTGCCCGGCGTACACGCTGATCAGCAGCAGGACGACGCCGATGAGCGATGCCTCGAGCACCGCGCCCTTGCGGAAGATGTACATGTACCAGCCCATGAACAGGGCGATCGGGATCGTGCAGAAGATAGTGAACGCGCCCCACGGGCTTTCCGCCAGCGCATTGACGACGGCGGCGCCCAGTCCCGCCAGGGCAATCACGACGATGAAGAGGATGGCGATGGCCGTCACGGTGCCGCCGATCTTGCCGATCTCCTGCCGCGCAATCTCCGCGAGGGATCGTCCATCGCGCCGGATCGATGCGGTTAGGACCACAAAGTCCTGTACGGCGCCGCCGATGACCACTCCGATGAGCAGCCACAGGAACCCGGGCATCCAGCCGAACTGCGCCGCCAGCACCGGCCCGATGAGCGGCCCTGCGCCGGAAATGGCCGCGAAGTGGTGGCCGAACAGGACCCACTTGTGCGTCGGGTGGTAGTTCTGGCCATCGTTCATACGGTGGGCGGGCGTGGCGCGAGCATCGTCGAGCATCAGGACCCGCGCGGCGATGAACGCGCTGTAGTATCGATACGCCAGCGCCAGCACGCAGAGCGCACCGATCATCAGCGGCATCGCGCGGATCGAATCTCCGTCGAAGAACATCTCAAGCTCCGTCCCGAACCCCACGCACGACCGCTTCGTGCGACCATTGCGGCGATTCTATCATTGCACGCACGGCGCAGCGTCGTTGACAAGCGTCATAATGCTGCGTAGTTTTCGCCGCTTCAACCGCGATCGGGTCCGTGTCCGGCTCCCCGGCGAAACGTGTCGGCCGGCGTAGGGCCCGGCGCGCGGGTCCCAGGAGGAATCGTCATGAGCGCGGAATCGGCGGTGGGGCACACGACGACGCCGTCGCAAACGGTGTTCGCGGCGGCCGAACGGTTTTTTGACGACGCGGCGGCGATCCTCAACCTCAACCTGAACCAGATCGCGATCGTCAAGAAGCCGCGACGCAGCGTCATCGTCCAGATGCCGGTTTTCATGGACGATGGCCGCATTCAGCTCTTCGAGGGCTTCCGGGTATTGCACAACAAGGCCCGCGG
The DNA here is from genome assembly GCA_023150615.1 of Phycisphaerae bacterium. GTDB lineage: Bacteria > Planctomycetota > Phycisphaerae > UBA1845 > UTPLA1 > JAKLKO01. The sequence goes on along the minus strand of JAKLKO010000002.1, from coordinate 303,639 downwards.
CCCGGGAAAGGGCGGCATCCGTTTCCATCCCGACGTCACGCTCGATGAGGTTCAGGCCCTCGCGTTCTGGATGACTTTCAAGTGCGCCGTCGTCGGGATCCCGATGGGGGGCGCGAAGGGCGGCGTTGTCTGCGACCCGAGCAAGCTCTCGAATCGCGAGCTGGAGAACTTGACTCGTCGATACGTCGCCGAGCTGTACGACGTGCTCGGTCCGGACGTCGATATCCCCGCGCCCGACGTCGGCACCAATCCGCAGGTGATGGGCTGGGTGCTCGACACGTATCTCATGCATTCGCGCAAGCACCAACCCGGTATCGTGACCGGAAAGTCAATCGAGCTGGAAGGATCGGAGGGTCGCCTCGGCGCGACCGGCCGCGGGGTCGAGTACTGCGTCCGTCGGTTCTACAAGCACGTCGGGAAGGACCTGCGCGGGCAGACCGTCGCCGTGCAGGGGTTCGGAAACGTCGGGAGCTTCTCAGCGCTGTTCCTTCATCAGGACGGTTGCCGGATTGCCGCGATTTCCGATGTCACGGGCGCGTACGTCAGCGACTCGGCCGACATCGATCCCCATCTCGCGATGGAGCACGTCCGCAAGCGGCGCTCGCTCGACGGGTTCGAGCGCGTCGCGAAGGTCAGGAAACTCGCGAATCCGCGCGAGATACTCGAGCTGGACGTCGAGGTGCTCGTCCCGGCCGCGCTCGAGAATCAGATTCTGGCGGACAACGTGCGGAAGGTCCGGGCGCGGCTGATCGCCGAGGGCGCCAATGGCCCGACGAACTACGAGGCCGACAAAAACCTGGCGGAGCGCGGCATCCCGGTCATTCCGGACATCCTGTGCAACGCGGGCGGCGTCACGGTCTCCTATCTCGAGTGGGTGCAGAACCGCATGGGCCTGTACTGGTCGGAAGCGCGCGTCAACGCCGACCTCGAAGAGATCATGAACCGCGCGTTCGATTCGGTCTGGCTGTGCGCGCAGGAGCGGAAGATCAGCCTGCGACTTGCGGCGTACGTCGTTGCGATCCAGCGCGTCGTGATCGCCTCCGAGCTGCGCGGCCTGTATCACTGACAATCGCCGGCGCCGCCGGCCGGTCGCCGATTATTCCGCGATGCACAGCGCGAGACGCAGCGCCGTTTCATCAAGTCGATGCCGCGCCAATTCCCTGCCGTCGAGGAGGATGACTGGAACATCGTGGCCGTAGCGCCGGACGAGCTCCGGGTCGGCATCGATGTCGATGACCTCGATCCGCACGTCCGGGCAGTCGGTCAACGCCCGGTCGAGCACGTACCGCGCGCTGTCGCACAAGTGGCAGTCGCGACGCGTGTAAAACGTGATGCGTCTCATGGCGCGTGCGCGTCTTGGAGAAACTCGCGCAGGTCTGCCTGATTCGGGTCAATGGCGAGCGAGCGCTGCGCGAAGCGATGGGCCTCGGACCAGTGGGATGGATCGGCGTTCGGCGCCGCGGCGAGCTGTCGATGCGTCTCCACGAGGAGATTCAGGATATCAAGGTCGTCCGGCTGTCGCTCGACCGCCCGGTGCAGAGCGGTGAGCGATTCTTCGAGCCGTCCCGAGCGCCGCAGGGCCGCCGCAAGGTTGAACTGAAGGTCCGCGTCGTTCGGCAGCAGCCGCGCGGCCGCGGCAAAACAATCCGCCGCGTAGTCCGCCCGTTCCAGCTCCATCCAGATCACGCCGCGGTGGAACCACGCCGACGCGACGCGCGGCTGGCGCTCGCAGAACCGCTGCCAAAGGGCCATCGCGTCGTGGAGCTTGCCTTGTTGCTGACAGAGCGCGGCGAGGTTGTAGATCGCGCGGTCGTAGGTTGGCCGCAGTTCGATCGCGCGTCGGAACTGCTCCGCCGCTGACTCCGGTTGCTCCATTCGAAGCAGCAGCACGCCGTAGTTGTAGCGATCCACAGCCGCGTTCGGGACGATCGACAGCAGTGCGCGGTAGTCGTCCGCGGCCTCCCGAATCCGGCCGAGCTGCGACAGGGCGTTCGCACGGCCGCGAAGCGCCGCGACGTCGCGCGGATCGCGCCTCAGCGATTGGGTGAACGCCTCCGCGGACTCGGCGGGCGACCCGGCATGCGCGGCCGCGGTCCCGCGGAGGCTCGCAGCGAGGGCGGACGAGCCGATGTTCGCCTTCGCAACGGCAACCTCGTCATCGATCGACTGTGACCAGTCCGCGAGGCGCTTACGAACCGATGGCCGTACCTCCCGGCGCGATGCCGCTCGATTCCCGGTCGGAGCGGATGTCGTCAGCTCGTTGATCAGCGCCGTGGCACGCAGCGGCGCGGCGGCGGGTGCGCCAGGGCCGACGGGCGATGCGCGGAGGTAGACCAGGTACGCGCCGGCGAGCAGGGCGATCCCCGCGCTGGCGAGCACGATGAACGAACGCTCGGTCACGCGGTCGATCGTCGAGGTGCCGTCCAAACTTGTCAACGGGAGCGTGCCGCTTCAGCCGGTCGATCGATAAGGGGGGAGAGCATGCTCGGGCGGGTGACCAGAACCCCGGACCGCTGCTCTCCTCGAGTGCTTCCCCGCCGGCCTTCGCGCTCCGACTCGCGGCGCGCGTTATCCGGCAAAGCTTCTCCCGACCCTTCGCCCACAGTTTAGTCCACATCGCGCCGCCGGACGAGCCCGGCGAGGCGCGTGATCGTCAGGTAAGATATCCGTATGCCGACGGTCGCCGAGACCAGCACATCGACACGATTCATGATCCTCGGTACGGCCGGGCACATCGATCACGGAAAATCGACGCTCGTCCGCGCCCTGACCGGAATCGACCCGGACCGTTTGCCGGAGGAAAAGGCCCGGGGAATGACCATCGATCTCGGATTTGCCCACCTCGATCTGCCCGGCGTTCGTGTCGGGATCGTGGACGTGCCCGGCCATGAACGATTCGTGAAGACCATGGTCGCCGGGGCGACGGGCATCGACGCGGCGCTGCTCGTGGTGGCCGCCGACGATGGTCCCATGCCGCAAACCCGCGAGCACATCGAGATCCTCGATCTGCTCGGCGTCACCGTGGGCCTGATCGTCGTGAGCAAGGCGGACTTGGTCGACGCGGAGCGCGTCGCCGCCGTCACGCGCGACGTGCTCCGCGAGGCGGCCGGTACGTCGATTGCGCGATGGCCGTCGGTCGCGGTCTCGGCCACCCGTGGCGACGGGTTGGACGAGCTTCGAACGCGGACTCGCGAACTTGCGGCGCGCGTCGAAACGCGGGCGACGTCGTCGGTCTTTGTCATGCCCATCGACCGCGTCTTCACGAAACACGGCCGCGGGACCGTCGTCACCGGCTCGGTGGCGTGCGGTTCGGCCGAGATCGGACAGACGCTCCATCTCATGCCGGCCGAGATTCCGGTGCGGATTCGCGAACTTCAATCCTACGGCGCCGCGGCACGATCCGCGCAGGTGGGACGGCGCGCGGCGATCAACATCTCCGGCGTCGACCGTGTCTCGCCTGGCCGTGGCGACGTGCTTGCGACGCCGGGGTATCTGACGCCGACGCGCTATGTCGACGTGCGAGTCCGACTGGTGTCGCAACGTTCGAAGCCGCTGGGATCGCACCGCCGCGTCCGTGTTGCTTTCGGCACGCGCGAGGAGATGGCCGTCCTCGTGTGCGTCGAAGGCGCCGCGGTTCCGCCCGGTGATGGCGCGTTCGTCCAATTGCGGTTTGCGAAGCCCGTGGTGGTGCGATTCGGCGAGCGGATGATCCTCCGGGATGAGACGGCGTGCGAGACGATCGGTGGGGCGGTCGTCCTGCGAGTCGTGTCGCGTCGAATTCGGCCGGCTCGGGCAGCGATCAACGCGCTTCGCGCACTGGAGTCGGCGGATGCGATCGTCCGGATTCGCGAAGTGCTCCGCTCGGCCGGCTTCAGGCGGAATGCTGCGCTAGAGCTTGCCTGCGCGGCAGGCGTCGAGCCGGGAGAAGTTCCGACGCTGCTCGATGCGCTTCGCGGCGCGGGCGAACTCCGGCGCGTCGGTGCATTCGAAGTCGATCGGCGCGTGGTGGACGATGTGCGAAGCCGGGCGCTGACCTACGTCAAGCGGCACCATGCGCGGACGCCGACCGAACCGGGAGTGCTCGCCGATCGATTCGTCGGCTGGCTCGATCGTCGTTCGGCAGCGGGCCTGGGCCGTTTCCTGCTCCAGGAACTCATTGACGCCGGCGAACTGGTCGCGCGCGGGCCGTACGTCGCGCACCGCGAGTTTCGTCCGGCGTTGTCGGCCGAGGATCAGGCGCTGGCGGAGCGGCTCGTGGCGGAGATCGCCGCCGCCGGACTGGACCCGCCCGAGTGGTCGAAGCTCCGCGTGCTGGCGGGCCTGTCGCGTCAGCGCGCCGCAATGTTGCTTGAACTCGCGCGCAGCGAACCGCGACTCGTGCAGATTGGACCCGAGGAATTTGTCGAACGCCGACATTTGGATCGTCTGAAGGACGTGGTGCGGGAGGTGGGCCGCGGAGGCCGGCGCTTTCGACTTGCGGAGGTTCGCGACGCGCTCGCACTTTCGCGGCGCAGCGTCCTCCCGCTGCTCGAGTATCTCGATCGCACACGCTTTACGCGGCGCATCGAGGACATGCGCGTCCTCGCGGAGTCTGCATCGTGAAATCGAAGCGCACCCCCACGACCCGTACCGGCCGGGCCTCGCTGCCGTCGATGACGCAACTTCTGGACGCGGCACGCGCGGACGAACGCCTGGCCGGCGTGTCTCACGCGGAGTTGTTCCCCGCGCTGCAACAGGTTGTCGCCGCAGCGCGGAGTCGTGCCGACGATGGACGGCCGGCCGACGATGTACACACGCTCGTGGACCGGGCCGCCGAGGCCGTCGCCCGCGCGCGGCGGCAGCGCGTGCAGCGCGTGATCAACGCGACCGGCATCGTGCTCCACACGGGACTCGGCCGTGCGCCGCTGGCGCCAGCGGCGATCGACGCGATCGTCGGTGCCGCGCGCGGCTACTGCAACGTCGAGCTTGATCTGGAATCCGGCGATCGCGGCCGGCGCGGCGACGGCGCGGAGCATCTGTTGAGATGCCTGACCAAGTGCGAGGCGGCGCTGGTCGTGAACAACAACGCCGGCGCGACGATGCTGGTTCTGGCAGCGCTGGCGTCAGGTCGCGAGGTCGTCGTCTCGCGCGGCCAGCTCGTCGAAATCGGCGGATCGTATCGCCTGCCCGACGTCATGGCCGCCGGCGGCGCGGTGCTGCGTGAGGTCGGCACAACGAACAAGACGCGCCTGGCGGACTACGAGCGCGCGATCGGCGAACGAACTTCGCTGATGATGCGTGTGCACACGAGCAACTTCCGCATCGTCGGATTCGCCGAGTCGCCGACGACAGCCGAGCTGGCCGGACTGGCGCGCAAGTACGGGCTGGCGTTGTACGACGATCTCGGCAGCGGCGCGATGCTCGACGACGAGATGTGGCGCGTTGCCGGCGAACCGATCGTCGGGGACTCGCTGCGCGATGGCGCCGACGTCGTCTCGTTCAGCGGCGACAAGCTCCTCGGCGGACCGCAAGCGGGCATCATCCTGGGGCGGCGCGAGGTTCTCGATCGCATTCGCGCGCATCCAATGGCACGCGGACTTCGCGTTGACAAGCTGACGCTGGCCGCGCTCGAGGCGACGCTCGCGCTTTATCTGTGTGATTCCGTCGCCGAACAGTTGCCCGCGCTCGCCATGCTCCGCGCCCCGATGGATGAACTGCGCCAGCGCGCGGTCAGACTCATGCGCGAATTCGTAACTCGGCGGACGCCGGGCCGATTCGCCGTTCGCGAGGACACAAGCTATGCCGGCGGTGGATCGCTCCCGGCGCACGCTGTTCCGACCATCGTCGTGGAATGGCAGACGGAGACTTGTTCCGCGGACGATGCCGCCGCACGGCTGCGGCGATCCTCGCCGCCGGTGATCGCGAGGATTCGCGACGGACGCGTGCTGTTCGACATGCGCACCATTGCGGCCGAGGACGAGCGCCCGCTGATCGAGGCGATCGTTGCCGTGGACAAAGCCTGACAGAAACGAAAGCGGCACGGCCGAAATGCGACCGTGCCGCCATGGCTTCAAGTTCGGGGCCTTCGTCGAAACCGATCCGACTACGCCGGATCCAGCCGGTATATCTGGTTCTGACAGAGCACGATGACCCGGCCATCGGCGCGGCGGACCAGTCCGACGACGCGCCCGGCCGCTTCGGGCGCGACCCAGACGTCGCTCCAGAGCACGGCGATCGTATCGGCCCGATACCCGATTCGCGTGACCTTGGTCGGCGCATTGCGGTGGGCGTAGAACACGTTTCCCTCCAGCTCGGAACCGTACGTCCCGCCGCGGATGACGACAATGCTGCTCGGTCCGGGTTGCGGATCGTGCGCGGCGAAATCGACCGTCGGCTCGCGCAGGACGAACGGGATGATGAACGTGAAGATCGCCTCGAAATCGGTGTTGTGCACACCGTGCGTCAATGGCCAGCCGTAATTCACGCCCGCCATTCCGATGTTCAACTCATCGCTGAGGCCGCTGCCGATCTCGGCGATCCACATCGTGGCGTCCATGGAATCAAACGTGAAACCGAACGGCTCACGGAGCCCCCAGCAGTAGGCGGAGTTCCCGCCGAGCGGGTTGTCGGCCGGGATCGAGCCATCCAGCTCGATGCGGTGGACCTTGCCGGCCGGGTTCATCGGATCGAGGCTCTGCGCTCCGAAGCGCGTGTTCCAATCGCCGTGGGAGAAATAGAGCTTTCCGTCCGGACCGACGTTACAGGTGCCCATGCCGTTGAGATCGCTGGGCATCGGGATCGTCGGATCGCGTGGCGACGCCGTAAAGAGCACCAACTCGGCGCCGGGCGTCGGACCGGGAAACGGAAACGCGGAGACGCGCGACTCGTCGCACTCGGTTTCCATCGTGCTGTCGCCGCCGGTCGAACTGTGGTTGTACGTCAGGAACATCTGCATGCCGTTCGGCGAAAAGGCGATACCGTTGAGTCCTCGCTCGCCGGAGCTGTTCACGTCCAGGTCGAGGATGATCGCCGGATCGACGGCGCCGGTCGCCGGATCGAGCTTGCGAACTCGGCCGCTGGCCTTTTCCGTGAAGTAGATAAACCCGTCCGGCCCCAGCGCGCCGGCGACGGGAACGTCGACGATGTCGGCCAGCAGGGTGCCGTTGATGTTCACGCCCAGCGGCACGGCGAAGACGATATGAAACGGCGAGACCGGCGACGGGTCCGCGTCAAACTCCGCCTCCAGCGGATTCGGCGGCGGCGGGATGGCGCTGATCAGCGTGAAGATCAGTCCCAGCGGCCCGCCTCCGGCGCCGCCGAGCCCTCCCAATCCGCCGAGTCCGCCGAGCCCTCCGAGGCCGCCGCAGCCGGTGATCGGTAGTGCGAGCGCGGCGAGCAAGATGGTCAGCACGCATCGATGTTGGAATGCACGAGACACGAACAGCCTCCTTATCAACTCACCCGAGCCCGCATCCTGCGATGGAATCAACGTCCTGCGAGGTCGGGGGCAACCGTAGTCGATGCCCGCGGTCAAGGCAAGGTCGAAGCGGCCCAATTTGACGACGCCGATTGAACCCAATACGTTGCGTCGCCGCGTGCCGATCCGGTCCATGCGATCCGCGCGCAGCGCGTGGAATCTCGGACGTTTAGCGGCTGATGACGGACGCCGCGCCTGCGGCGCTTGCCATGAATCAACACGCCGAATTAGGCCACGATCAGGACGAAATCGAAATCTCTGTCGTTGTTCCGGTCTACAACGAGGAGGACAACGTCGTTTCGCTCTGGAACGAGATCCGCGACGCACTCGCGCCTTGGGGCGATCGCGTCGAAGCGATCTTCGTTGACGATGGCAGCCGTGATCGCAGCGTCGAGCGACTGCGGCCCATCGCCGAGTCCGATCCGCGCGTCGTTCTGGTGCGGCTCGCGCGGAACTACGGCCAGACCGCGGCGATGGCGGCCGGCTTCGAGCGCGCCCGGGGGCGATTGATCGTCCCGCTCGACGGCGATCGGCAGAACGACCCCGCCGAGATTCCGCACATGGTTCGGTTGATTTCGGAGAATGTGGATGTCGTGTGCGGCTGGAGGAAGAACCGCCACGATGCATGGCTGCGCAGCTTCGTCTCGCGGCAGGCGAACCGGCTGATCGGCCGCGTGACGGGCGTCGAGCTGCACGACTACGGTTGTACGCTCAAGGTCTTCAAGGCCCCTTTCATCAAGCCCGTTCGGCTCTACGGCGAGCTGCACCGGTTCCTGCCGGTATTCGCGCACTGGGAGGGCGCGCGGATCGCCGAGCTCGCCGTCAACCATCGCCCGCGCGTCGCCGGTACGAGCAAGTACGGCCTTGATCGCACGTTTCGCGTCGTGCTCGACCTGCTCCTGGTGCAGTTCATCACGAAGTACCGCGGCCGGCCGATGCGGTTCTTCATGCGCTGGATCTGGGGCAGCGCGGTGGCGGGGCTGCTTTGCGCGGGCAGCGGACTCGCTGGCTGGATCGGCGCGGGCTGGGCGGGTGCGCGCTGGCTGACAGCGGCGTTGATTCTCGCCGTTGGCAGCGTCCAACTGCTTGCCGTCGCCCTCGTCGCAGAGCTGTTGTGGCGAACGTACTACGAGTCCCGCGATGCGCGGCCGTACCGGATTGGCGCGATCATCCGCGCGGGTCAACCGGACCGTGAGTCCGCGCAGTCGGATCCGCTGCAATCCGCGTCGTCAGGTCGTCGCGCGTAGCTCAGCGGCGGCGTCCTCCGGCGAAACGGTGTTGATGAACATGCCCGAGCCGAGTTCGAAGCCGGCCAGCCCGGTCAGCCGCGGAAGGACCTGTACGAACAAGCGAGTGCTCTTCTCGCCACGAAGGGTCTTCGGACCGCTGTTGACGACGAGGTTGTACGGCGGGTCAGCGAGTCGCTGATGCAGCCGCGCCATCACGTCTCGCAGGAGTGTCGCGAGCAGCGTCAGCGACTCGTCGCTGACGTCGGAGTAGAACGCGATCGGCTCGCGCGGGACGATCCACGTTTCGTAAGGGACTTCGGACGCCCATGGGCAGAGCGCGACGAATTCATCGTTTGCCGCGACGATGCGCCGACCGAGCTCGAGTTCTTCGTCGAGCATGGCGTCGAAGATTGACCGCCCCTGCTCCTTGGCGAACGCCTCCTGCCGTTGCAGCATCATCATGGACAGCGGCGGGACCACGGACGTGGCGAGCAGTTGAAGATGGGGGTGCTCGATGGTCGAACCGGCGGCCCGCCCGTGGTTCTTGAACAGGCAGACATACTTCACGTCGCGGGCCTGCGCAACGACACGGAACCGATGCCGCATGGCGTCGAGGATCAGCCGGACGTGCCGATCATCGTGCAGCGCCAAGTGTCGCGAGTGATCGGGCGATTCGACGAGGACTTCGTGTTGACCGACGGCTCCCTGTCGGATCATCAGCACGCTGCCGGCTCGAGCGTCGGACGTCGCCTCCGACGCGGGGGCGAATGCGATCGACTCCGGCGTGGGCACGCCGTCGCCGTCGAGGGTCACGGCCGGGAATCGATTGAGAAAGACGCGCAGTGACCATCCCGGCGTGTCGGGGGCGCTGCGATCTGTACGAACGGAGTAGAGTTCCGGCGGCGTTTGGCGCTCATTGCCGGGACAGAACGGGCAATGAGGCGACGTGCTGGCATCCGAGGTGTCCGCGAGATCGTGCGTGACGGCGTCCGGCCGCTTGCCGCGATCTGGCGCGATGATCACCCACGCGCCGGTAAGGGGATTCTGTCGGAATTCGGGCATCGCCGCGGCTCCTTCGCTGGAGCGCGACATCATACAACGCGATGCGATCGATCCGCGAATGCGGCGCTGAATTCGCGAAGCGGCTCGCGCGGGATGCATGCAGCAGCGCGGACGCCGACCAGTTTAGCGCGTCGCCCCCGGCCTTCCGACCAGCGCCCAGGCCTTCGGGCCGAGCAGGACGGAGAAGATGTCGGCCCCGCGCGCGTTGACGCGCCGCGTCAGCAGAAGGATGACGGCGATGAGCGCTCCGAAGCCGATCCCGCCGAGATGGGCCCAGTTGGCGACTCCGCCGGAGTCTTCCTGCAGCGTCCCGTAAACGTCGATTGCGACGTACGCGAGAACGACCCAGAACCCGCGTACGGTGAAGATCGTCGCATGAAGTCGCAGGAGAAGGAACGGCACGAGCCGAAACCACGCGGCCATGTGAATCGGGTGCGCAGGAAAAAGCACGAGGTACATCCCCACAAGCCCCATGACCGCGCCCGACGCGCCAAGCAGGAGTCCGATCTGTTCATCTCGCATCGCGCACATGTGCGGCAGCGCCGCGAGCGCCGCGAGGGTCGGGTAGAGCACGGCGGTCCAGGTGTTTCCGATCAATGCGTTGACGCGGGAACCGAGGACGAGAAGGAAAATGAGGTTGCCGATCAGGTGGAAAATATCAACGTGCAGGAACGCATGTGTGAGGAGTTGATAGGTTGCAAAGTGCCCCACGGAAGCGAGCACGCGCTGAACCGCGGCTTCGATCTCGCCGCGATCCTCTTCAGAAAGCTCTTCGGACTCCTCGAGGTCTTCGCGGTACGCCTCCGTCAGCTCCTTCCGGATTTCAGCCGCGGTCGGAGTGCGCCCGGACCACAGTGCCAGCTGGAGCCAGGCGCCGGCTTCCGCCGGGTCCGCGGGTGTTGCGATCCAGAACAGGACGCTCACGGCAGCCGTCAAGGCCGCGATCGCGCGAACGGCGTACGGCTTCCCCGTGCCGAACGCCTCGCTCGCAACCGGTACGATGCAAACCCAGACGATCCAACTGACGATCCGGATGATTCCCTCCGTCTTGACGTAGACGTTGTCCAGATCGCCCTCGTGCGTCGTGATCAGGCTCCGGCCGGTCTTGATGTTGATGCCGCAGTCAACGCAGATCTTCGCCCCCTTGGGCAGCGACCGCCGGCACGATGGACACGAAACACCGCCGCCCGCCTCAACCGACGCCGGATTCAATTCGTGACCGCATGCCGCACAGTACGTCTCTCCCGTGCGGTTCGACGCGGCGCAGTTCGGGCAGCGGACGCGCCCGGATCCGACCGATCCCGACTGCGGTGCCGCTGTCGCCACGGGCGATTCGTCGGACGAGGGGAAGATCTCCCCCGACAAGTCGGCGACCTCCGGCCCACCTGCGATACCGGCCAGGTCGAGTTCATCCACGGCGGGCTGAGCCGGCTGCGTTGCGGGGGGTGGGGCGGCCGGTGCGACGTTCACGCGTTGACCGCACTTCGGGCAGCGGATCGCGCGGCTGCGCGATCCGGTCGGTACGCGGAGATTGGCCCCGCACGCGCAGCGAATGATCGTGTTCGCAGATTGCGTCGACGCTCCCCCGGTGTTCGACGATGGAGCGGACGGCGCGAACGACGCGCGTTCCGGATCAGCGGACGTCGTCTCGGCACGGCGTGTATTGCCGCACTTCGGACAACGGATCTTCCGCCCGAGCGCGCTGCGGGGAAACGCGAGCTTCGCCCCGCAGTTGCAACGGAGCATGAGACGGTCGCTCATGTGTGCCTGAGCTCCAGAATCCCGGTTTCGACCAAATCAACAAACGACCGATAGTCGCCAATTCTACCACACATCACCGAGAACTCAGCGCGGCAGCCGGGCCAGTTCTGCGAGGGCCGCTGACCGCGTTTCCGGGTACCGGGCCGCCTTTTCGAGTGCCACCCGGGCCTCGACGATCGCGCCCTTCTGTCGAAGTGCAATTCCGAGCGCGAGATACGGACGAGGGGTCCATAGCTTGGGTCGATGCGTCTCCGCGTACGTCGCGGCTGCGCGGTAGGCCTCGATCGCATCGTCGAGCCGCCCCAGTTCGACGCGGTAGAGATTGCCGAGATTCAGGTACGCGTCGGGCTTCCGCGTCATGTGCTTGATCGCCTCACGATAGGCGTGCTCGCTCTCCGTGTAGCGGCGAACGGCCTTCCATGCGTTTCCGAGCGAGAACCACGCCTCGCCGTTCGTTGGCTGCAGCGCAACGGCGCGCTGATAGTGGGCGAGACCCTCCTCCGTCCGACCCTCCCCGCGAAGCACGACCCCGTAGTTAAGGTGCGCGATCGAACTCTCCACGCCGACATCGAGCGCGTGCTTCCAGAGCGTCTTGGAATTCTGCCAGACTTGCGTCTGGCGATAGGTGGCGACGAACAGCACGGCGAAAACACCGACAGCGACAACGAACACCGCAGCCGTCCACACCGTCGAGCGGTTCGCGACCAGTAGGAGCAAACCCGCCGCAGCCAGAAGCGCCCACGGTATGCAGCTCAGGTAGCTGTACCGGTCGGCGACGAATTGCGGCCCGCTCTGGGCGAATCCGAGTACGGGAGCGACGGTGATCGCGTACGTGATGGCCGCGACGACGAGCGCCGGACAGCGCCGACGAAGCCGAAGGACCAGAAGCGCGGCGACCAGGACGGACACGATGCTCACGAGGTGGGGCCACGCGAATGGGTGGAAGTGATGTGGGATCTCGTACAGCGCCGCCAGGTGCGTGGGCCAGACCGTCTTCCGCACGTAAAACGCCAAACCGTAGAACGCCTGCACGATCCGGTTCGTGACGCTCCACTCCGAGAGCGACAACATCGTGTCCAGCGCGGCGCGCTGCGCGCTGCCCGCCTTGACGGCCGCCATCAGGCCGAGGACGACATAGGGCACCTTTTGGAGCAGAACGCGCGCGGTTCCAGCATTGAGGGACGATTGCCGATTCAGCGTGAGCCGCCGAAGCGGGTAGAAATCCAGCAGAATCGCGATCAGGAAGAACGACATGCCCCACGCTTTCGCAAGCAGCGACAGGCCGAGCAGTACGAGCGACGCGGCGTATGCGGACCACGACCGCAGGTCCGATCGCTGCGGCTCAACCGAGCGAAGGTACTGCAACAGCGCGAGCAGAAGCAGCGCTCCGCTGAGTACGTCGCGGCGCTCGCTGGCCCACGCAACGGATTCGACGCGGAGCGGATGGACGCCGAAGAGCAGGGCCGCAGCGGCCGCCGCAAGTCGCATCGCAATGGGATGTTCCGCGATGGATCGCTGAACTCCGGCGGACAGCAACCGCAGGGCAATGAAGTAGAGGGCGACCGCGCCTGCGGCGTGGAGGATCATGCTGTTGCGGTGGTAGCTGAGCGGCTCGTTTCCGGAGATTCGATAGTCCAATGCGCTCGATAGCCAGGTCAGCGGCTGGTAATGCCCCATGAACGTGGTCGTGAACATCCAGTGCAGGTGCTCGGCGCTGAAGCCGCGGTAGTTCTTGTTCTTGGTGAAGAGCTTGTCGTCATCGAAGTTGACGAACTCGGCCCTCAGGGCCGGAAGGAATGACGCGTAGGTGACGATGCCGACCGCGATCGGGAGGACCACGGCGAACGCAAGCAACGTCCCGCGCGGTGGCGGCACGGCGACCGGAATCGTCCGGCGGTCTTTCCGGCGCAATCTGTCGTCGCGCGAGGCTCGGCCCACTGCTGGATTCTCAGATTGTGCGGCCGCGAACGCAAACGCCGGTTCGCTCGTGTCCCGCGCGGGCATCAAGCCCGATGCGGCGCCGGGCTCCGGCGATTGTCGGCGGGTCACGGATTTCGTAACTATTTATTCCGTAACACGTTAACGTCGCCGCAACAGGCCGGCATTGGCCTGTTTTCGCAACGCGCAGCGGCGCGAAAAACGGTTTGACAGCGTTCGGGATGTGTTTATACTAGCCGGACTTAGTCGAGGGCGGACACCCTAGGTGCAGTGCATCAGGCGTGTCGGAGCCGTAACGCTCTACGGTGGTGGTCCGCAGCCTCTGCTGCTGCTGTAGCTCAGCCGGTAGAGCGCGTCCTTGGTAAGGACGAGGTCACGGGTTCAAATCCCGTCAGCAGCTTCCGTATCGTCGGTCGTTCTGAGCTTGGTCGATGGTCGCTGCGAGCGAACCGGCGAGCAGAATCCCGGCTAAAACAGGGATTTCGGCGACGTGCGAAGACGCCGCCGCGGAATGAAAATGGACACGGTGCGGCGCGGCGCGGACGGGTTTCCGCATCGTGGCCCGTAGCAGGTGAATTCCTCGGACGAGAACTCGTCTCGAGCAAGAGTTGAGTGGAGGCTCGTACAGGTATGGCCAAGGAAGTATTCAAGCGAACGAAGCCGCACGTGAACGTGGGAACCATCGGTCACGTCGATCACGGCAAGACGACGCTGACGGCGGCGATCACCGCGGTTCAGGCGTCGAAGGGCTTGGCGCGATTCAAGGCGTACGACGAAGTGGCGAAGGCCTCGGAGAAGGACGGCCGACGCGACCCGACGAAGATTCTCACGATCGCGACCGCGCACGTCGAGTACGAAACCGAGAAGCGCCACTACGCGCACGTCGACTGCCCGGGTCACGCCGACTACGTCAAGAACATGATCACCGGCGCGGCCCAGATGGACGGCGCGATCCTCGTGGTCAGTGCGGCCGACGGCCCCATGCCGCAGACGCGCGAACACGTGCTGCTTGCGCGGCAGGTCAACGTGCCGGCGCTCGTGGTCTTCCTCAACAAGGTCGATCTCCTCGACGACCCCGATCTGCTCGAGCTTGTCGAAATGGAGATCCGCGACCTGCTGAACAAGTACAGCTTCCCCGGCGACACGACGCCGATCATCAAGGGCTCGGCCCTCGCGGCCCTGCAGTCGATGGGCAAGGAGCCCGAGAAGTGCAAGTGCATCCAGGAGCTGCTCGACGCCCTCGACAGCTCGATCCCGGAGCCGGTCCGCGATCAGGACAAGCCCTTCCTCATGCCGGTCGAGGACGTGTTCAGCATCAAGGGCCGCGGCACCGTCGGCACCGGCCGGATCGACCGCGGCATCATCAAGGTCGGCGAAGAAGTCGAGATCGTCGGCCTGCACAAGGAGACGCGCAGGACGGTCGTGACCGGCGTCGAGATGTTCAACAAGACGCTGGATTCCGGCATGCCCGGCGACAACGTCGGTCTGCTGCTGCGCGGCGTCGAAAAGACCGACCTCGAGCGCGGCCAGGTACTCGCCAAGCCCGGCTCCATCACGCCGCACACCAAGTTCGAGGCCGAGGTCTACGTCCTCACGAAGGAAGAGGGCGGCCGGCATACGCCGTTCTTCAACAACTACCGGCCGCAGTTCTACGTGCGAACGACCGACGTGACCGGGAGCCTTAAGCTGCTCGGCGGCGCCGAGATGTGCATGCCCGGCGACAACGTGACGCTGTCGGTCGAGTTGATCGCGCCGATCGCGCTGGAGGAAGGCGTGCGGTTTGCGGTGCGCGAGGGCGGCCGGACGGTCGGCTCGGGCGTCGTGACGAAGATCATCGAGTAGCGATTGCCGTCAAGGGTGCAGGAGGACGATCGCCATGGCGAAGGCCAGCAAACGCGAATGGGTTTGGCTGCAGTGCAGCGAGACCGGCGATCTGAATTACCGCACGACGATCAACGTGTCGAAGGGTGTTCCGGAGTCGCTCAAGGACGGCCTGATGAAGTACTGTCCGCGGCTGCGAAAACACACCAAGCATAAGATCAAGCGGAAGTAAGACGCGTCCGCCGTGCCGCGCGGCATCGGACGCCGGGAGCAACCATAGGAGCGTAGCTCAATTGGCAGAGCACCGGTTTCCAAAACCGGCGGTTGGGGGTTCAAATCCCTCCGCTCCTGATCGCTGGAAGCGGATGCCAATCGAGCCCGGCGGGTAGAGGAGCCGTAGGACCAACCGATCATGGCCAAGACGCGCGACCCCAAGTCGGGTCTGGAGGACGAGCGCATGGCGCCGGTCGCGACCGCCGCGAACGAGCCGGACGACGATGATGACGGCGCTGCGCCGCTCGCGCCGCCCGCACGAGTCGAAGCGCCGTCCCGTCCCGGAGGCCGGCGCGGGTTCTTCGACATCTACAAACCCGCGCAGGGCTACTACACGCGCATCGGCACCGCGTTCGGACTCGGAATCCTCATTCTCTGGTCGGCGGCGTTCGTTTATGACAAGATGACGCTGCTCGGGACCGGGCCCACGGCGCAGTACATCCAGGCCGGATCGACCGTCGCCGTGATTCTCGGGTTCGGATTTGCGACGTACTACGCGCTTGCGCTCAACCGGCGGTTCTGCGACTTCCTGATCGCCACCGAAGGCGAGATGAAGAAGGTCAACTGGACCAGCCGCAAGGAGATCATCGGTTCGACCAAGGTCGTGATCTTCGTCGTGCTCTCGCTCGCGGTCTTCCTGTTCGTGGCCGATGTGGCGCTGATGCTCTTTTTCAGCGAGATCAAGGTCCTGCGGATCGTTCCGGAGATCCTCGGGCGGTTGTTTGGCAGCGGTTCAACGTGATGAACACCGGGCAGGATGAACATCTGAGCACCGCCGAGTCGGACACGTCCGCCGGCGAGCCGGCCGCAGAGGTCCACCACGACGCCGCGCCGGCCGAGGCGCCGGTCGAGGCGCCGGTCGAAGCCGCTGCGCCGACGGAACCCGCGCCCGAGCGCGCGTCGCCGACGCCGTCGCCATATCCGATGCGCTGGTTCGTGCTGCGCGTCGCGAGCAACCGCGAGGAGCAGGTGCGCGACGCCCTGGTCCGGAAGGTCAAGATTGAAGCGCTCGAAGAGCGTGTCGGTCGGATCCTCGTCCCGACGCAGAGAGAAAAGCGCGTCCGCGGCGGACAGACGAAGTTCTACGAGCGAAAGCTCTACCCGGGCTACGTCTTCGTCGAGATGGCTCCCGAGGCGGACGGCAGCGTGCCGGAGAACGTCTGGTTCGTCATCAAGGACACGTCCGGCGTCGGCGACTTCATCGGCTCGGACGGAAAGCCGAGCGAGATGAAGCCGCACGACGTCGAGAAGATGCTCGCCATCGTCGAGGCGGCGTCGGATACGCCCACGCTCGCCGGTATGGCGGGAATGAAGAAGGGCGATCTCGTCAAGGTCAAGGAAGGCCCGTTCGAGAACTTCGAGGGCGAAGTGGACGAGGTCATGCCGGACAAGGGACAGGTCCGCGTGATCGTGACGATCTTCGGTCGGGCGACGCCGATCGAGCTGGAGTACTGGCAGGTGGAGTCGGCGTAGCGTCGTCGGTGCTTGTCGGCGGTTGTGCTGAGGATGTGACGTGGCGAAGAAGAAGGAAGTCAAGGCTGTCTTCAAGGTGCAGGCGCCCGGCGGACAGGCGACGCCTGCGCCGCCAGTCGGTCCGGCATGCGGACAGTACGGCGTCAACCCGGGGCAGTTCGTGCAGCAGTTCAACGAGCGCACGAAGTCGTACAACGGGATGCCCGTCACCGCCGTGGTCAAGGTCTTCGCCGACCGCTCCTTCGAGATGGAGCTGAAGTGCCCGCCGGCGTCAGCGCTGCTCAAGGACGCGGCCAAGATCGCCAAAGGCTCGGGCCAGCCGAACAAGGAAAAAGTCGGCAAGGTGACGCGGGCGCAGCTCGCGCAGATTGCCAAGTCGAAGATGAAGGATCTGAATTGTTTTGACCCGGCCGCGGCCGAGCGGATCATCGCCGGGACCGCGCGGAACATGGGCATCGAAATCGAAGGTTGACGTCGCCGCACCGTTCGGGGACGCACCCGAGGGACGGCGAACGCGGCTCGACCACGAGCCGGAATCGTGGCAGATCCGGTCCTGCGAGACCGAATCGCGACGGGGTGACTGACGATGGGAAAAGCGAAGAAAGATGTTGCGCCGGAACCGGCGGCCGCGACGACTGCGCCGCCAACCGGTGATGCGCCGGAAAAGGCGAAGCCGTCTGCGCCGAAGAAGAAGGCCGCGGCGCCCGCGGAAGCGGATGCACAGAAAAAGAAGAAGCGCGGCCGGCCGATGCGCGGGCACGGAAAGAAAGTGCGCGCCAGCCTCGAAATACGTCCGAAGAACCCCGTTCCGGTCGGCGAGGCGATTCAGACCCTGCGCACCATGTCGGGCAACCGGAAGTTCGACCAGACGGTCAACATCGTGCTGCACCTCGGCATCGACTCGAAGCAGGCGGATCAAATGATCCGCGGCGCCGTTTCGCTACCGGCGGGCATCGGCAAGGCGCGAAAGGTCATCTGCTTCGCGGAAGGCGAGGATGCCGAAAAGGCGAAAGCCGCCGGAGCGGTCGAGGTCGGCGCCGATGATCTGATCGCGAAGGTCAGCGCCGGCTGGATGGATTTCGACGTCGCGATCGCACACTCGCGCCTGATGGGCAAGGTCGGCAAGCTTGGGCGCGTGCTCGGACCGGCCGGCAAGATGCCCTCGCCCAAGAACGGCACCGTGACGGCGGAGGTGGACAAGGCCGTGCGCGAATTCGCGGCCGGCAAGGTCGAGTTCCGCAACGACACGGGCGGGAATGTGCACGCGGTCGTGGGGAAGATGAGCTTCAAGGACGACGATCTGCGGGCCAACATCGAGGCCTTCATCGACCACATCCGCCGGCTCAAGCCGTCGACGTCGAAGGGCCAGTACATCCGGAAGGCCTGCATCAGCGGCACGATGACGCCGTCGGTCGAACTTCAGGTGGCGCAGTAGCGCACGAGGTGAAACGATGAGTCGGAAAGTCAAGCAACTGCTCGAGACGAACCTCGCCTCGCGATACGGCGCGGCCAAGGAGGCGCTGGTCGTGAACGTGCTGGGGTTGACCGGCGTCGAGGCGAACCAGCTTCGCGGGATTCTTCGGAAGAAGGAGATTGAACTGCACGTCGTTCCGAACCGCGCGATGCGACGGGTCATCGGCACGGGCGCGCTGGCGCCGATTGCGAAGGAGCTGAAGGGCGCGTGCGCCCTGGTCACGGGCAAGCTGCCGGCGGTCGAGATCGCGAAGGAACTGACGCGCCTGGCCGCCGACTATCCGAAGCTCGAGTTGAAGTTCGGCCTGATCGAAGGCATGGACGAGACGATGCCGTTCGATCGCGTTGCCGCCATGCGGACTCGCGTCGAGCTCATCGGCGAAGTCGTGATGCTCGCCAACTCGCCGGGCCGGAGACTGGCCGCGTGCGTGGCCGGTCCGGGTCGGCGCGTGGCAGGCTGCATCAAGGCGATTGCCGAGAAGCTGGAGAATGGTGAGACGATTGCCAAAGTGGCCTGATTCGCTCGGGCGCGGTCCGACTCGCGGCGCGGCGCTCGACGATGGCCTCAACGGGCCGATCGCAAATGAAATAACCCTGCAGCCGGCTGCCCCGATGAGACATCCCTGAGGGGATGGGGTTAAACGGGATCGACGTGGTCCCGGCAACCGATTGCGAAGTGCCCGGGCGACATGTTTGTCGCGTTCGGGATAAACAAGGAGTCGTGGATCATGGCGGAAGCGCCGACCAAGGAATTCAGTGCGGAGGTCAAAAGTCTGGGCGACAAGATCGCTGGTTTGACCGTCAAGGCGGCCCAGGAACTTGCGGACTATCTCAAGGACGCCTACGGCATCGAACCGGCCGGCGGCGGTGCGATCATGATGGCGGGTGGTCCGGCTGCGGGCGGTGCCGGTGGCGCGGCGGCCGCCGCGGTCGAAGAGGCGACGGCGTTCGACGTTATCCTCAAGGAGGCCGGCGCGAACAAGATCAACGTCATCAAGGTCGTCCGCGCGGCGAGCGGGCTTGGCCTGAAGGAAGCGAAGGACCTCGTCGATGGCGCTCCGAAGACGCTGAAGGAGAACCTGAGCAAGGAAGATGCGGAGAAGCTGAAGAAGGAGCTCGAGGAGTCCGGCGCGAAGGTCGAGCTGAAGGGCCATTGATCGACCGATCGAACTGCTGCCGCGAGGCGGGTGTCAGGACCGCAGCGATTGTATGCCCAGCTTGGACAACGAGTTATGCGTTTTCCGTTGCGGGGCTTGCCAGCGGCACGAAGTTTGCTAGAATTTCGGCTGCCGTCACGGGTGCGATAACGGGCTGGTCGGCCAGGACTCGACCAGTCGACTGCCAGAGGGCACCCGCTCGGACGCCAGTCCTTCGTAGCTTTGCGAACGGGTCAGGTGCGTCGCCGTTGACGGAGACACCACGCCTGCGGATTTCTCTCGTTCACGACCGGTCGCCGTGCGCGCATCGGGCCGCAGCCCGCGTCTGTCGGACTGCGCCGTCGACGCGCTGATCATCCGAATCGGCTGAGAGGACCTCTCCATGCTGGACATCAAGGAAGTTCGGAACTTCTCGCGGATCGGCGATGCCATGCCGATCCCCAATCTGATCGAGTTGCAGACCGAGTCCTACGCGCGGTTTCTTCAGGCCGAGGTCGCGCCCGAGAAGCGCGAGAACCACGGTCTCGAATCGCTGCTGCGCGAGGTCTTCCCGATCAGCAGCTACGATGAGAGCGTTTCGCTCGAGTATCTGAACTACTCGCTCGGCAAGCCGCGCTACACGCCCGATGAGTGCCGGCAGCTCCGCCTGACCTACGGCATGCCGTTGCGGATCCAGTGCCGCCTCGTTCGCAAGGACACGGACGAGATCGTCGAGGAGAACATCTATCTCGGCGAGATTCCGGTGATGATCGGCGGCGGCGAGTTCATCGTGAACGGCGCCGAGCGGGTCATCGTCTCGCAGTTGCACCGCTCGCCGGGCGTCGACTTCATCAAGGAAACGCTCGAAGGGGACCGCGCACTGCACGCCTGCCGCATCATTCCCGAGCGCGGGAGCTGGATCGAAATCAACATTACGCGGAAGGACGTGCTCGCCGTTCGCATTGATCAGTCGAGCAAGATCCCGGCCACGATGTTCCTGCGGGCGATGGACCCGCACTACGGCACCGACGCCGCGATTGTGCGTGAATTCTATGAAACGCGCGTCGTTCGCACGGCGAACCTGAAGCCCGATATGTACGCCGTTTCCGACATCCGGCCGGAGGATGGCGACGGAGCGGCGGAAAGCGCGGAGCCGCTCGTTCGCGCCGGCTGTCCGATCGGCGATGCGGTCAATCGCATCATCGAGTCGGGCATCAAGCAGGTCGAGGTGATCGACAAGGTGGTCGATCCGCTCATCCTCAACACGCTCGCCGAGGACAACAGCCGTACGCACGAAGACGCGCTGCTGAAGATCTACCAGCGGCTTCGGCCCGGCAACCCGGCGCAGCTCGACAAGGCGGTCAAGCTGTTCCACGAGAAGTTCAGCGACCCCAATCGCTATCGACTGGGCAAGGTCGGCCGGTTCCGCATCAACCGCAAGTTCGGCCTCTTCATCCCGGCGTCGGTTCACACGCTCATGCCGGCCGACGTCGTCGCATGTCTGCGCTACTTGCTCGATCTTCGCAGCCAGAACCGCGTCGGCTACTCGATCCTGCGGCGCGTCCCGTTCGAACTGTGCGTTCTCCGCGCGACGCGCGAGCTGGCGGAGCAGATCAAGGGCTACCTGAAGAAGGGCCGAAGCATCCGCGATCCGAAGCAAGACGTCGAGCTGGGCAGCTTTGACTCGATCCGCGCCTCGCGAAAGCGCGTCGATCCGACCGAGGCGATGCACGAGATTCGGCGCCAGTTGCGGCACCTGAGCGACTCGCCGACCGAGTGGGTCCCGCCCGATTCGCTCGACCTCGACCTGATGCGCGTCGTGCTCGGTCGCAGCGGCCAGGAGACGCGCGATTCGGACATCACCCGCGCGTCAAAGGAATTCGTCGTCTCGGTGATTCGCACGCGCTGCGCGCGGATCCTCGAGGGCATCGACGCCTATCTGGCGGACCTCAAGCGCCGCGAACCCGAGGCCGTGCAGATCGAGTACATGAACTACTACCCGTACCCGGGCGCGATGTACACGTTCAGCGACGCGGACGCCAAGCGCCTGACGTCGCAGTTCGCGTCGAAGATCGAAACCGAGTGGCGGGAACTCTTCGGACAGGCCAAGCACATCGCCTTCGAGGACGAGCAGCACGTGCAGAAGGTCTTCGAGCGCCTGACCGGGCCGGATGGGCAGTCGCTCGGCACGATCCGCGAATTCGGCTGGCTCACGTCGCGCGTCGTCGTTCAGGAAGACGACATCGACCACCTCGGCAACCGCCGCCTGCGGACGATCGACGAGCTGGCCAGCGACGAGCTGCGCAAGGGCTTCCTCAAGCTCCGCCGCACGGTCCAGGAGCGCATGAGCCTCAAGGAGCCGAGCGAGCTCGGCAAGATCGTCGAGCTGGTGAATACCAAGAGCATCAGCAGCGCCATCGAGTACTTCTTCGGACGCGGCGAGCTGTCGCAGGTCGTCGACCAGACGAACCCGCTCTCGCAGCTCACCCACGAGCGGCGGCTCTCGGCACTCGGCCCCGGCGGACTGAACCGGAAGCGCGCCGGCTTCGAGGTCCGCGACGTTCACATCAGCCACTACGGCCGGATTTGTCCGATCGAAACGCCGGAAGGCACCAACATCGGACTCATCGCGTCCCTGTCGATCTACTCCACGATCGATGAATACGGCTTCCTGATCACGCCGTACCGCAAGGTCGACAAGTCGGGCAAGGTCAACGGCGAGGTCGAGGAACTGCGGGCCGACGAAGAGATGAAGATGATCCTCGCCCCGCCCGAGATTGTCGATCACACGGGCGAAAAGGGGAGCCTGGTGAGCGGTCCGGTCGTCGCGCGCGTCCGCGGCGAGCTGGCGACCGTCGATGTCAAGGATGTCGAATACGTCGATATCTCGCCCAAGCAGACGGTCGGCGTGTCGGCCGCGCTGATCCCGTTCCTCGAGCACGATGACGCCAACCGCGCGCTGATGGGTTCCAACATGCAGCGCCAGGCGGTTCCGCTGCTGGTCACCGAGCCGCCCGTTGTCGCCACCGGCATGGAACGCGACGTGGCCGCCAACAGCGGCATGGTTGTCCGCGCGCTTCAGAACGGCACGGTGACCTACGTCGATGGAACGCGGATCGTTCTCGACAACACCGAGGAATACCTCCTCCGCAAGTTCCACGGACTCAACGAGCGCACCTGCCTGAATCAGGTCCCGCTCGTGCGTCTCGGCCAGAAGGTCAAGAAGGGCCAGATCATCGCTGACGGACCGGCCTGCAAGAACGGTGAGCTGGCGCTCGGGCGAAACGTGCTCGTCGCGTTTATGCCGTTCGACGGCTACAACTTCGAGGACGCCATTCTCATTTCCGAGCGGCTCGTCCGCGACGACGTCTTTACGAGTATCCACATCGAGGACTATGAAGTGGAGATTCGCGAGACGAAGCTCGGTCGCGAGGAATTCACGCGCGACATCCCGAACGTCTCGGAGAAGGCGCTCCGGAACCTCGATGAATACGGCGTCGTGCGCATCGGCACCGAGGTCGGCCCCGGCGACATCCTCGTCGGCAAGGTCTCGCCCAAGAGCAAGAGCGAGCTGAGCCCGGAGGAGAAGCTGCTGCACGCGATCTTCGGCCGCGCCGGCGAAGACGTGAAGAACGACTCGCTCGAGGTGCCGAGCGGCGCGGGCGGCATCGTCATCGCGACGAAGCGATTCAGCCGCCGCACACAGATGACGGAGGATCAGAAGAAACTGCTGAACCGCCGCGTCAAGGAGGTCCGCGACCAGCACAACGTTCGCGCCGCCGCGATCTTCCGGCAGATGATCGACGAGATCGAGAAGCTCTCGGGCCAGCCGATCATCGACCCCAACACCAAGCAAAAGGTCGCCAAGAGCGACAACATCGACGTCGTCATGGAGCAGATCGGCGAACCGAACAAGTGGGCCTTCGACATGAAGTGGGTCAAGCCCGCGTCGGTCCGCGAGGACTCTGAGAAGATCTACCACCGCTACTGGCCGCGCGTCGTCGAGCAGGTCGAGGAACGCGAGCGCAAGGCGGCGCAGCTCAAGCGCGGCGACGAGCTTGCCTCCGGCGTGCTCGAGATGGTCAAGGTCTACATCGCGACCAAGCGGCAGCTTTCGGTCGGTGACAAGATGGCCGGCCGGCACGGTAACAAGGGCGTCATCGCCAAGATCATGCCGGAAGAGGACATGCCGTTCCTCGACGACGGCACGCCGGTCGACATCCTCCTCAATCCGCTGGGCGTGCCCAGCCGAATGAACGTCGGGCAGATCCTCGAGACGCACCTCGGCTGGGCCGCGGCGATCCTCGGCTTCCAGGCGGTCACACCCGTCTTTGACGGCGCGCGCGAAGAGGAGATCCATACCGCCGTCGCCGAGGCGAACCAGCGCGTGCGCTCCCTCCGCAACGATCCTGCTACGATTCTGGACGCCGGCGACAAGCGAACGCTCCTCGTCGAGATGCCGTTCGGCGGGAAGATCCGACTCCATGACGGCCGGTCGGGCGAGCCGTTCGATCAGCCGGTGACCGTCGGCTACATCTACATGATGAAGCTGCATCACCTCGTGGATGACAAGATCCACGCTCGGTCGACGGGTCCGTACTCGCTGATCACGCAGCAGCCGCTGGGCGGCAAGGCGCGGACGGGTGGCCAGCGCTTCGGTGAGATGGAAGTCTGGGGCCTGGAGGCGTACGGCGCCGCCCACGTCCTGCAGGAGTTGCTGACGGTCAAGTCGGACGACGTCGAGGGACGTACGAAGATATACGAATCGATGGTGAAGGGCACGAACACGCTCGAGGCGGGCACGCCCGTCTCGTTCGACGTGCTGTGCAACGAGATTCGCGGGTTGGGAATGAACATCGTCCTGGAGAAGAAGAAGCTCGTGTAGTCGCGGACCGGTGTCGCTGGGGAGTTTTCGTCCGGGACGGGCCCGATGGGGTCCGACCGCACGCGAGGAGACCTGCATGACGACGATGACGCAAGCGTCGACGATCGAAGTCGTGTACGACGATGCGGCGCGACCCGACGCCGCGGAACTCCGTGCGTTCTATGCCGCGCAGGGGCATCCCGTGCCGGATTCCCCGACGAAGCTCGAGCGCATGATCGCGAACTCCGTCTGCTTCGTGACCGCGCGCGCGCCGGACGGCCGCCTGATCGGCTTCGCCCGCGGCATGGCCGACGGCGTTCGCGGTTACCTGACGGAATGCAAGCTCGATCCGGCGTTCCAGGGGCCTGGCGCCGTCACGGCGCGGGACGGCCGCGTCGAGCACGACCAGTTCGGCATCGCGCGAGCGCTGGCCGATCGCGTGCTGAACGCGCTGCGCGGCATGGGGTGCGAGCGGATCGACGTGACGGCCTACGGTACCGAAGTGGATTTCTGCGAGGAGTTGGGATTCAGGAAGAGCGTCGGACTGGTGCCGATGACGCTCGATGCGCGCGACCGGCCGCGCGTGAGCTGAGCCGGACAGCAGCCGCATCCGTGCGGCACGGCACGAGACGAGACCAGATCGATCGCAGGTCGCAGTGACGCCAAGAACCGAGGATCGGACCGATGGTTGAGAACGTTTACGATCGAATCAACGACTACGGCTCGGTGAAAATTTCGCTGGCTTCGCCGAACGACATCCGTTCCTGGTCGTTCGGCGAAGTCAAGAAGCCCGAGACCATCAACTACCGCACCTACCGTGCCGAAAAGGACGGCCTGTTCTGCGAGCGCATATTCGGCCCGGAGCGTGACTGGGAGTGCTTCTGCGGCAAGTACAAGGGCACGAAGCACAAGGGCATGATCTGCGACCGCTGCGGCGTCAAGGTGACGCACAGCCGCGTGCGCCGCAAGCGCATGGGCCACATCAATCTCGCCGCGCCCATCGTGCACATCTGGTTCTTCAAGGCCATGCCGAGCCGGCTCGGCAACCTGCTCGACATGAAGACCGGCGACCTGGAAAAGGTGATCTACTTCCAGGACTACGTCGTCGTCGATCCCGGCGAAACGCCGCTCAAGCAGAAGCAACTGCTCCCCGAAGAGGAGTACCGCGCCAACCTCGAGAAGTACGGCGCAAACTTCCGCGCCGCGATCGGCGCCGAGGCGGTCAAGGAGCTGCTCGCGGCGCTCGATCTGAAGTCGCTCTCCGAATCGCTGCGCGACGCCCTGACCAAGACCAACAGCAAGCAGAAGATCAAGGACATCTCCAAGCGGCTCAAGATCGTCGAGAGTCTGCGCCAAAGCCCCAACCAGCCCGAGTGGATGGTGATGGATGTCATCCCCGTCATCCCGCCCGATCTGCGCCCGCTCGTGCTCCTCGAAAGCGGAAACTTCGCGACCAGCGATCTGAACGACCTGTATCGCCGCATCATCAACCGCAACAACCGCCTTAAGAAGCTGATCGACCTCAACGCGCCCGAGGTCATCATCCGCAACGAGAAGCGCATGCTGCAGCAGGCTGTCGACGCCCTCTTCGACAACGGTCGCTGCCGCCGCCCGGTCCTCGGATCGAGCAATCGCCCGCTCAAGTCGCTGACCGACATGATCAAGGGGAAGCAGGGCCGCTTCCGCGAAAACCTCCTCGGCAAGCGCGTCGACTACTCAGCCCGCTCCGTCATCGTCATCGGTCCGGAGCTCCACCTGCACCAGTGCGGCCTGCCCAAGAAGATCGCGCTCGAGCTGTTCCAGCCCTTCATCATCCGCCGCCTCAAGGAGCGCGGCCTGGCCGACACGATCAAGAGCGCAAAGAAGATGCTCGAGCGGCGCGACCAGGAAATCTGGGACATCCTCGAGGAAGTGATCTACCAGCACCCCGTGCTGCTCAATCGCGCCCCGACGCTGCATCGCATGGGCATCCAGGCGTTCGAGCCGGTGCTCGTTGAAGGCAACGCGATCAAAATCCACCCACTGGTCTGCAAGGGCTTCAACGCCGACTTTGACGGCGACCAGATGGCCGTGCACCTGCCGCTGTCCATCGAAGCTCAGACGGAAGTGCAGGTGCTGATGATGAGCACGCACAACATCTTCAGTCCGGCGAACGGCGCGCCCATCATGTCGCCGTCGCAGGACATGGTGCTCGGCATCTTCTACCTTACTTGCGACAACGACCTGCCCGGCGATCCCGTGACGCTCACCGAGGAGCAGCGCCGCACGCTGAACCGGCCGATACGCACCTTCGCGGGCATGGAAGAAGCCCTTTTCGCGTGGCAGATCGGCAAGCTGCGGATTCACGAGAAGATCTGCCTCAAGATCCACCGCGAGCAGATCGTCGAGGACTTCAAGGCCCAGCCCAAGTCGATGCCGGCCGACCGGCTCGTCACGACCACCGTCGGGCGCCTGCTGTTCAACGACATCGTGCCGCCGCGGATGCCGTACTACAACTGCAAGCTGTCGAGCAAGGGCTCGGCCCGCGTCATCGCCGATTGTCACGCCATCATGGGCCGCGGCCCAACGATTGAACTGCTCGACAAGATCAAGGAGATCGGCTTCAAGTGGGGAACCCTCGCCGGCCTGTCGTTCGGCATCACCGACCTGCGCATCCCGGAGCGCAAGCGGGCCATCATCGATGAGGCCCAAAAGAAGGTCGATCGCATCGAGCGCGCGTTCCAGCAAGGCGCGATCACCGAGATGGAACGCTACAACGTGCTCATCGACATCTGGGTCCATGCCCGCGAGGCCGTGACCGAGGAGATGATGCGCGAACTCCGCGCCGATTACCGCGATGCGTCGGGCGGTTACGTCCGGCCGGACACGCCGGGTGCCCGCCCGTATCTCAATCCGATCTATCTCATGACCGAATCCGGCGCGCGGGGCAGCGTTGACCAGATCCGGCAGCTTGCCGGAATGCGCGCGCTGATGGCCAAGCCGTCCGGCGAGATTATCGAAACGCCCATCAAGGCCAACTTCCGCGAGGGCCTGTCGGTGCTCGAGTACTTCAGCTCGACTCACGGCGCGCGAAAGGGCCTCGCCGATACGGCCCTTAAGACGGCCGACTCCGGCTACCTGACGCGCAAGCTGGCCGACGTCGCCCAAAACGTCATCGTCACGATGTCGGAGTGCGGCACGATCGCCGGCGTCACGAAGCACGTGCTCTACAAGGGCGAGGAAGTCGAAATCACGCTCGCTCAGTCCATCATCGGACGCACGGCGCGCGACACGATCCGCCACCCCGTGACGGACGAAGTCATCGTCCGCGAGAACCAGATCATCACCGAGGCCGTCGCGCGGCGAATCGAGGACGACCTCGGGTTGGAGACGATCCGCGTCCGCAGCCCGCTGACGTGCGAGAGTCCGATCGGCGTCTGTGCCCGCTGCTACGGCGTCGACATGTCGACCGGCCGTCTCGTCGAGGAGGGCATGGCGGTCGGGATCATCGCCGCACAGTCGATCGGCGAACCCGGTACGCAGTTGACGATGCGGACGTTTCACACCGGCGGCGTCGCGAGCCGCGCCGTCGTCGAGAGCGACATCAAGTGCGCGCAGAGCGGCGTGATCAAGTTCCACAACCTCGCGTTCGCCGAATACACCGACGCCGAGGGCAAGCCGACCGTCGTCGCCCTGAAGCGAAACGGCGAAATCGCCGTCAACGATGACAAGGGCCGCGAGCTTGAACGCTACAAGGTGCCCTACGGCGCGCGGCTGCTCGTGCGCGACGGTGAAACGGTCAAGGCGCGCACCCCGCTCGTCGTCTGGGACCCGCACCTGACGCCGATCCTTGCCGAGGCCGACGGCTACGTCCGCCTGCACGACGTGATCGAGGGCGAGACCGTCCGCGCCGAGCAGGAGCGCAAGGCCGATCGGAAATTCGTCGTCGTCGAACACAAGGGCGACAAGAATCCCCAGGTCATCATCGAGGACAAGGACGGGAAGATCCTCGAATACCACTACCTGCCCGCCCGCGCCCGCATCGAGGTCGCCGAGGGCGACCACGTCCAGCCGGGTTACCTGCTGGCCCGCCGGCCGCGGGAGATCTCCGGAACGCAGGACATCACCGGCGGTCTGCCGCGCGTCACCGAGCTGTTCGAGGCCCGCAAGCCGAAGGAGCCGGCGGTCATGGCTGAGATCTCCGGCACGGTCGAGATTCGCGCCGATAAGCGCCGCGGCAAGATGACCATCATCGTCCAGCCGGACAGCAAAGACCTTGAGCCGCGCGAACACCACGTCCCGCAGGACAAGCACCTGCTCGTCCACGCAGGCGACCACGTCGAGGCCGGCGATCCGCTTTGCGACGGACCGCTTGTCCCGCACGACATCCTGCGCATCAAAGGCGAGGAAGCGTTGCAGAACTATCTGCTGGCCGAGATTCAGACCGTGTATCGTTCGCAGAACGTGACGATCAACGACAAGCACATCGAGATCATCCTCGGCCAGATGCTACGGAAGGTGCGC
This sequence comes from Phycisphaerae bacterium, assembly GCA_023150615.1. GTDB lineage: Bacteria > Planctomycetota > Phycisphaerae > UBA1845 > UTPLA1 > JAKLKO01. The sequence continues at coordinate 274,650 of JAKLKO010000002.1, read as the reverse complement.
ATCGACGGCCCCGGCGACAGCCTGTTCCTGCCGTACGAGGTCGTCGACCGCTTCAAGTTCCGTCGCGAGAACGAGCGCCTCGGCCGGAGCGTACGCATCAGCGAGGTCGGCGATTCCGACTATGTCGAGGGCCAGGTCGTCAGCAAGGAGGACTTGGCCGAGAAGAACGACCAGCTTGAAGCCGCCGGGAAGGCCCAGGCCAAGGGTCGTCGCCCGAAGGCCGCCACCGCCTCGACCCTGCTGCTCGGAATTACCAAGGCGTCGCTCCAGAGCGAGTCGTTTATTTCGGCCGCCAGCTTCCAGGAGACGACGAAGGTCCTGACCGAGGCTGCCCTCGCCGGCGCCGTCGATAAGCTGACCGGGCTGAAGGAGAACGTCATCCTCGGCCACCTGATCCCGGCTGGGACGGGTTTCCGGCCGTACCAGGAACTCAAGATCGAGCATGTCGGCGAGCCGATCCCGGAGCCGATCTCCGAGGTTCGGGTCGTTCCGGAGCCGGTCGAGACGCCGCAGGCGTCGGCGATGGCCGGAGCAGGTGGCGGTACCCCGGGTTGACGGACCGGTCGATCCGCGACTAAGTTACGTGGCTCAGAGTTCCGGGCGGAGGACGACCACCGCCGGCTCGAGCGAGAGGTTTCTATGCCGACGTACAACCAGCTGGTGAACCGGTCGCGCCGCCCGATCAAGGCGAAGAGCAAGGTGCGCGACCTCGAGGCCTGCCCGCAGAAGCGCGGCGTCTGCCTGATCGTCAAGACCATGACGCCCAAGAAGCCCAACTCGGCGCTTCGAAAGGTTGCGCGTGTGCGGCTGTCCAACGGCCGCGAGGTCACCGCTTATATTCCGGGCATCGGTCACAATCTGCAGGAACACTCCATCGTGCTTATCCGCGGCGGCCGCGTCCGCGATCTTCCGGGTATCCGCTATCACATCGTGCGCGGCGTTCTGGATTGCGCCAGCGTGGAAGATCAGGATAAGTTCGGCGTGCGGCGCAACCGCAGTCGAAGCAAGTACGGCACCAAGCGCCGCAAGTAACCGAGGACGACGAACATGGCCTACAAGAAGTGGACGCGCTCGCATGATTCGCTCCGGCCCGACACGCGGTACGGCAACCGCGTCGCGTCGAAGTTCATCAACTGCATGATGCGCGACGGAAAGAAGAGCATCGCCTCGAAGATCTTCTACGATGCGCTGACCCAGATCGCCAAGAAAGTGGCCGACGTTCCGCCGATCGAGGTCTTTGAGCGGGCGCTGAACAACGTGAAGCCCAACATCCAGGTGCGCAGCCGGCGCGTCGGCGGCAGCAACTACCAGGTTCCAATGCCCGTGAACAAGCGGCGGCAGGAGTCGCTCGCGATCCGCTGGATCCTCGAGGCCGCCCTCGCCAAGAAGGGCAAGCCGATGCGCGATCGGCTGGCCTCCGAGTTGCTCGACGCCTATCGCGGCGAAGGCGCGGCCATGACGACCCGCGAAAACGTGCATCGCATGGCCGACGCGAACAAGGCGTTCGCGCATTTCGCCTGGTAAACCGGGTTTTGCCACAACCGGTCGGCGCGGTCGCCGACCGACGATGGAGCCGGCCCCATCCTGACCGGCAGCGATACGGGTGCGCCAATCGACCCGCTTACCGGAGAATCCACTCATGGCTCGGCTCAACCGGACCGTTCTTGCCGCCGTCGTCCTGTCGTTCCTTGCCGCGCGCGCGACGCTCGCCGAAACCGACTACTCGAGAATGCCGGATCCGCCGGCCAGGATCGCCAAGATGATCGAACAGTCAAAGGTCACGCTCGCCGCCGCGATCAAGATGGCCGAGGACGCGACGAAGTCGCGCGCCGCCGGCGCGGCGTTCGTGTTCAACGGAGACAAGCTCATGATCACGGTCCGGTTGGCGGGCGCCGACAACCGCTCGTATGAAGTCCAGGTTGACGTTGCCAGTGGCGCGCTCGTGGATAAGAAGGAGATATCGATGTACCCCGGCGATCCGGTGACCGGCGAGCCGACGAAAACTGCGTCCGGCCTGATGTACTACGACCTCAAGCCGGGCACGGGCGACGCGCCGGCGGACAAGACGGCGCGCGTCACGGTGCACTATTCGGGCTGGCTCGTGGATGGCAAGAAGTTCGACAGCTCGGTCGATCGCGGTCAGCCCGTGACGTTCGCGCTGAACCAGGTGATCCCCGGCTGGTCCGAAGGTGTTGGCGGCATGAAGGTCGGTGGAAAGCGCAAGCTCATCATTCCCTATGACCTGGCATACGGCGAAGGCGGCCGCCCGCCCGTGATTCCGGCTCGGGCGATGCTGATCTTCGACGTCGAATTGATCGCGATTCCGAAGTAGCCGCCCGCGCCCGGCGCGCAACGCGCGCGTTGGCGGGCCGTTTCGGGGCCGAGGATGATGGACCGGTCCGAATGCGGAGTCGATCAACCGTCGCAGCGATCGATCCGGGGGCGGTGCGACTGAACGCGCGAACGGGGTAAGGAACGCATCGTGCCGCGGCGCGACGACCTGCACACCATCATGATCGTCGGCAGCGGGCCGATCGTGATCGGCCAGGGCTGCGAGTTCGACTACAGCGGGACGCAGGCCTGCAAGGTCCTCAAGGCCGAGGGCTACCGCGTCGTCCTGCTCAACTCGAACCCCGCGACGATCATGACCGATCCGGAGACCGCAGACCGGACCTACGTCGAGCCCATCACGCCGGCCTTCATCGAGAAGATCCTCGCAACCGAAAAGCAGCGCGGCAACCCGGTCAGCGCGCTGCTCGCTACGCTCGGCGGCCAGACCGGACTCAATTGCGCCATGACCGCCGCCGAATCCGGCATCCTCGACGCCTACGGGGTCGAGCTGATCGGCGCCTCACGCGAGGCCATCCGCAAGGCCGAGGATCGCATCGCGTTCAAGGAGGCGATGATCCGCATCGGCCTCGACGTCCCGCGAAGCACCGTCGCCCATACGATGCACGAGGTCCGCGCGGCACTCGAACAGGTCGGGCTTCCCTGCGTCATCCGTGCCGCGTACACGCTCGGCGGCGCGGGCAGCGGCCTGGCCACGACGCCCGAAGAATTCGAGCGCATCTGTGCCCGCGGACTGCACCTTTCCCGCATCAGCGAAGTGCTGATCGAGGAAAGTCTGTATGGCTGGAAGGAGTTCGAGCTGGAGGTCATTCGCGACCGCGCCGACAACTTCATCGTCGTCTGCTCGATCGAGAACATCGATCCCATGGGCGTGCACACCGGCGACTCGATCACCGTCGCACCCGCCCAGACGCTGACCGATCGTGAATTCCAGCAAATGCGCGACGCCGCCAAGGCCATCATGCGCGAGATCGGCGTCGAGTGCGGCGGCAGCAATGTCCAGTTCGCCGTCGATCCGCGCTCCGGACGGCAGGTCGTCATCGAGATGAACCCCCGCGTGTCGCGTTCCAGCGCCCTGGCGAGCAAGGCGACGGGTTATCCGATCGCAAAGGTCGCGGCAAAGCTCGCCGTCGGTTACACGCTTGACGAAATCCCGAACGACATCACCAAGAACACCCCCGCCAGCTTCGAACCCGTCATCGACTACGTCGTCGTGAAGATGCCGCGCTGGGCGTTCGAGAAGTTCCCCGAGGCCGACGAAACTCTCACGACGCAGATGAAGAGCGTCGGCGAGGCCATGGCCATCGGCCGCACCTTCAAAGAAGCATTCCAGAAGTGCGTCCGCAGCATGGAAATCCAGCGCATGGGCTACGGGCTGGACAAGAACGACCGCTGGCTCCACGCCGCCCACAAGCGCCATGACGAGGGCGAGGCAGACGCGTACCTCTCACTGCGCGAGCGCCAGTCGCCGGCCCCCGACGGCTTCGTGCTCGGCAGCCGCTTCGGCGAAGCGCCGCCCGACGTGGAGGAGACCTCCGCCACCGACTGGCCGATCCGACCGGAGGTGCTGCACGACAAGCTCGCTCGGCCGTGTCAGGGCCGGCCGTACTACATCCGTTACGCCTTCAAGCTCGGCTGGACGGTCGATCAGGTCCACCAGTTGACCGGCATCGATCCGTGGTTTCTCGATCAGGCCCAGCAACTCGTCCAGTTCGAGGACATGCTCCTGTCGCGCCGCGCCGAGATCGTCAACGGGAACGGCGTCGGGCTGGAATTGACCGACCTCGGGGTACGGCTTCTGACCGAGGCGAAGCAGCTCGGATACACCAACGTGCAGCTTGCGTATTCGCTGAAGCTTCCGCTGGACCTGCTGTCGCGGTTTGTCGAATCCGGCGCCGATGCGTCGTTCCGGCTTGTCGATACGTGCGCGGCCGAGTTTGAGTCAAAGACACCGTATTACTACGCGAGCCACGAGCCGCCGCTGCGTGAGGTTTCGGGTGCCGGGCGTTCGAAGCGGATCGAGGACGAGCTGCGCATCGCCAACGTCCCGCACGTGATCGTTCTCGGCGGCGGGCCGAATCGCATCGGCCAGGGAATCGAATTCGACTACTGCTGCGTGCACGCGTCGATGGCCGCCAAGGCGATGGGCTTTGGCACGGTCATGATCAACTCCAACCCCGAGACCGTCAGCACGGACTACGACACGTCCGACGTGCTCTTCTTCGAGCCGCTGATCCACGAAGACGTGCTCCGCGCGGTGCAGCGGGTGGCCCGGCAGGCGGAGGTCCGCGGCGTCATCGTGCAGTTCGGCGGCCAGACGCCGCTCAACCTCGCGGGCGAGCTCAAGGCCTGCGGCGTCCCCATCGTGGGAACGCCGCCGGAGTCGATCCATCTCGCCGAAGATCGCGGCGAATTCCAGCGCATCCTCCATGAGCTGAGCCTGCTCCAGCCGCCCAGCGGCGTGGCCCGAAACCTTGACGAGGCGCGCCGTCTCGCGCGCGAACTCGGTTATCCCGTACTCGTCCGGCCGAGCTACGTGCTCGGCGGGCGGGCGATGGAACTGTGCAATAACGACGACGACCTCCTGCGATTCGGCGCGCGGGCCTTCGAGGCGTCCGATCGCGTTCACGGCGCCGGCCATACCGTGCTGATCGACAAGTTCATCCTCGACGCGATGGAGCTTGACGTCGACGCGGTGGCCGACTTCCGCCGCATCGACGACCCAAACGGCATGTGCATCGTGTGCGGCGTCATGGAACACATCGAGGAGGCCGGCATCCACAGCGGCGACAGCACGTGCGTCCTGCCGCCGTATTCGCTCTCACCGGCCCTGGCCGAGGAGATCGAGCGGCAGACGCGTCTGCTCGCAAGGCGCTTGGGCGTCTGCGGCCTGATGAATGTCCAGTTTGCCGTGCAGAACCAGACGGTCTACGTGCTTGAGGTCAACCCGCGCGCGTCGCGCACGGTGCCGTTCGTCAGTAAGGCGACGGGCGTGCCGTGGGCCAAGGTCGCGACGGAGGTCATGCTCGGCCGTTCGCTCAAGGACGCGCTCTGGGAACGGGGAATCGCCCGAAGCCCGCGACCCAAGTTCACTTCAGTCAAGATGCCCGTCTTCCCGTTCGACAAGTTTCCCGGCGTCGACGTTCTGCTCGGACCCGAGATGCGCAGCACCGGCGAGGTGATGGGTGTCGATGAGTCCTTCGGACTGGCCTTTGCCAAGAGCCAGATCGCGACGGGCCTGTCGCTGCCGACTTACGGAAACGCGCTCGTGAGTGTCAACGATCCGGACAAGCCGCGCGTTGTGCCGATCGCCCGCGAACTGCGCGAACTGGGCTTCAAGATCTTCTCAACGATCGGAACGCACGACGTCTTGCGTCAGGCCGGAATCGATTCCGTCGTCGTCTCGAAGCACGCGGGAGAACCGCAGCGATTCCTGCTCGACCTGATTGAGTACGGCGCCCTCGACCTGCTCATCAATACGCCGATCCACAAGGGAAGCGCGTCGGAGGAGGGACGCTGGCGCGCCGCGGCGACGGCGAAGCGAATTCCGCTCATCACGACGCTCACCGGCGCACGGGCCGCGGTCGCGGCGATCCGGGCGCTCAAACAGGCCCGTGCAACCGATCCGGCCGAGATCCTCGGCGTCAGGGCGCTTCAGGACTACCATTCCGGGAACCACGGATGAACGCCATGCCCAACAGACGCGTCTGCAAGCTGGCCCTCGAGGATGGAACGATCGCCGTCGGTGAATCGATCGGCGCGAATGGCACGACCACGGGAGAGGTCGTCTTCAACACCGCGCTCGCCGGCTATCAGGAAATCCTGACCGACCCATCCTACTACGGCCAGATCGTCACCATGACGATGACGCAGATCGGAAACTATGGCGTCAATCCAGACGACGTCGAGTCGAACCGCCCGCACCTGGCCGGATTCGTTGTGCGCGAGTGCGCCCGGCGGTACAGCAATCCGCGCGCAAGCCAGAGCCTCTCCGAGTACCTTGCCGCCGCGGGGATCCTCGGAATCTCGGGCGTCGATACCCGCGCCCTGACGCGCCGCCTGCGAAACTCCGGCGCGATGCGCGGCGCGCTTTCAACGGAAATCCTCGATGACGAGCAGTTGATCGGGCTGGCGCGCTCTGCGCCGAGCATGTCCGGGCTGGACCTCGCCCGCTGCGTCATGCCGAATCGCTCATCGCCCTGGACGGAGGGAATCTCCGGTCAGCCCGTCGGATCGAAGCCGGCGTTCCGCGTCGCCGCGCTTGACTGCGGCATGAAATTCAACATCCTCCGCAACCTCGTGGGCATCGGCGCTGAGGTCACCGTCATGCCCGGCACGACTCCGGCGGCGGAGATCCTCGCCCTCAAGCCCGACGGCGTGCTGGCCGGGAACGGACCGGGCGATCCGGCGGCGGTGACGAACACCATCGAGACGCTGCGCGGGCTGGCGGGGAAGGTCCCGATCTTCGGCATCTGCCTCGGTCATCAGATGCTCGCACTCGCGCTCGGCGCGCAGACCTACAAGCTCAAGTTCGGGCACCACGGCGCCAATCACCCGGTCCTGAATCACGCGGCCCGCCGCGTCGAAATCACAAGTCAGAACCACGGTTTCGCCGTCACGCGCGAATCGCTGGAGGCCGTGGGCCTTTGCGTCACGCATACGAACCTCTTTGACGGCAGCGTCGAGGGCTTCGCACACGGGCGGCAGCCGATCTTCTCCGTGCAATACCATCCGGAGGCCGCGCCCGGCCCGCATGATTCAAGCTACCTGTTCCAGTGCTTTGCGGAACTGATGCGTTCGCGCGCGCCACTCTCGCCGGACGTGTTTCAGTCGGCATCCGCCGCGACGGGGCGGTGACGCGCGCTAATCGGCGCGTCCCTCCTCCATCTCAGACTTGCAGATCTCCCGCAGGACCATCGTCGCATAGCAGCCGGCGGCCAGCGTGAACCGAAGCTCGATGAATGGTCCGGCATCGTCCGAACCTCGCTCCACGTGCGGATCCACCGGCTGAAATCGGAGCGGTCGGCGTCCTCCTGGCGCGCTGAGTGGGCCGAGGTTACCGAAATCCGCGATCGAGACCTTCGCCTCGTGAAGCACCGTCGACTCGATCGCCCCCGGCTCGCCCGTCGCCTGCGTCATGCGGTACCCGAACAGCGGACCAGTCGGCGAGATGTCGAACAAATCCGCCCGGGGCTGTTCCGCGGCCGGGTCCTCGACGCGAAAGACCGCGCCGTTCGCGTGTTTGAACGCCAGGTCGCCCGTAAGCACCCGATCCAGCCGGTCGATCCGCTTCGCGACAACCTGGTTGAACAGATGCGACTGATAGGCGGACACGAAGAACTTCAGAAGGCTCCGGTCGATCGCGTGCATCGCCTTCCGGACGTCTCCACCCGTCCGCGCCATCGCGAGGCAGACACGTCGATTGTCGCGATACATGTACGGCCAGGTCTTCGCGGCCGACTCGTAGTCGCCGGCCTCAAAAAGTTCCCGCGCTCGACGGACAGGGCCGGTGTCGTGCTCGCACGGCCGGCCGCAGATCAGCGCGATCACCGTTTCCGGCTCGCGCCGCAGCATGGCACGGCCAATCTCTCCCGTGTCGCCCCGCGATCCGAATCGCTGAGCGCCGAAGTAGTTCGGGACGCCCCGGTGCAACAGAATTGCGAGGACCTCGCGGATACGCTCGACGGCCGACGGATCGACGTCGCGCAATCGAAGGATGAACCGGTTGCCCCGCAGGTGCCCGATCCGCAGCTTGTTCGTGTGACGGCCGACGGAAAGCACTCGAATTCGCGGAATCCGCAGGGCCGCGATGCGTGATGGCTCGACGTGCTCGATGCTCAGCATCTGCGTCGTGATGCCCCGCGCATCCTTCAACCCGGCCACACCGATCTGCTTTCGCGGGACACCCAGGGCCTTCGCGATATCGGCCACGGCACGAAGAGTCGCAAGCCCCGCCTTCTCTACGACGAAGTACGTGTGGTCGCCGTGCCCGCACGGTTCGTACGCTGGGATTTCCTCAACGCGAAAGTCCTCGTAGCGCTGCTTGAACGTCGCGCGGACGGCGGGAATGGACTCCGTCAGGTAGGGCAGCGAGTTGAGCATCGGGGCAGGCCGCGCCAGCCAAGGCCAGATGGGAATTGCGATGCAAAGAATCCGCCGCATCGGATGCCGGCGCGCTTCGCCGGTGCCGGCGGCGAGCTGAAGGCTAGCTGGCGGGCGTTTCAGGGCCTTTGCTGGCGGGCTGGCGGCGAGCGCGGTATTCCGCAGCGGCCTCGTACCAGAGCTTGTAGGCCTCGACCCGCTTGCCTTTGCGGTATTCCTCGGCCGCGTTCCGTCGCTTTCGCTTGATGTCCTTGGATTTTCTCATGAGTTCGCTCCTGCAGTTGTCGGAATCGCACAAAAGTCGAAGCATTATAACGGGCGATTGCTGCCGGCCAACGGCCGGGATGGGATTCTCCAAAGCCGCGAGCGGATTTCGGGGTCCGCTGCCCAACGCGCGTTTATAAGGCATTGCAGTTCAATGAGTTGCGCATGCGACCGCGAGCCGCGCGAAGGACCGGGAGCGGGGCAGAAAACGGGTTGACAACGGACAGCCGCGTGCTACATTACTGGGCCCGACGGTCGTTGGGCCGTCCGGGTTGACATGTAGGCCGAGGAAGTCGGAGGGCCTGAGCCTCTTGATGTTGAGGCTTGAGATTGGACTTGGACGACGAAGTTCGGCTTGACTGCTGAATCGGTGAGGACGCGCGACGTCTTGGACCACCAGCAGCGAGCTGGTGGTTTTTTTTGTCGTTCGATCGTCCGGGCCGGTCCGGCAGGGTACGCGGTTCGAGCCGCGCGGGCTCGTAGCTCAGTTGGTTAGAGCGCGTCCCTGATAAGGACGAGGTCAGTAGTTCGAATCTACTCGGGCCCATTGGAGTTGCCGGTGGCCACCGCGGCATTCTGGATCGCGCTCCTCGCGGTTGTCGGGTGGATCATCCTGTTCAAGCCCGGCGGCACGTGAGGTCCGAAAGGATGTGGCTGAGCGGTTGCTCGGCAACAGGCGAGAAAAAGAGCCGGGGCCGTAGCTCAATTGGGAGAGCACTAGCTTTGCAAGCTAGGGGTTACCGGTTCGATCCCGGTCGGCTCCATTGATCGAGCCGTTCGGGCGGTCCCGGCCAGGCGCCTCGCGCTCGCGGCCACTCGCGAGAGTGGAATCGAGCCTGCGGCGGAAGCGGCAGGGACGTCTGGAGCGAAGGGCGGTCGCCGGAAGCGGTCGACCGGCTCCGGCTTCGGGCGGCGTTGTTTGACAAGTGAATAGGGTGTACGTGTGGTGAAGACCACCACGAATCAGTAGTTTCACGTCCATCTTCGGATGGATGTGGAGCGCCGAACGGCGAACTTGGTTGCGCGAGGCGCGGCCGTCGAGGAATCGTCGCGGCGATCCGTCCGGATCGTCGGGGCGGTGAACGACAGCACGTCATCGATGTGGTCAAGGTCGTGAAGGGTGCATGGTGGATGCCTAGGCGTCCGGCGGCGATGAAAGACGTGGCAGCCTGCGATAAGCTCCGGGGAGCTGGCAAACGAGCTTTGATCCGGAGATTTCTGAATGGGGCAACCCCGCATCACTGAGCAATCAGATGGTGCGACTGCCGTATGAATGCATAGTGCGGCAGAGCTAACCCAGGGAACTGAAACATCTTAGTACCTGGTGGAAAGGAAATCAACCGAGACTCCGTCAGTAGCGGCGAGCGAAGGCGGATTCAGCCCAAACCGGGCTTCGGCCCGGGGTTGCGGGTCCTTGAGGAGTTACAAAGGCTCGGTCAGCGGAACGGTCTGGAAAGGCCGACCAGAGCGGGTGACAGTCCCGTACGCGACGATCGAAGCCCTCCGCTGAGAGGATACCCAGAGTAGCGCGGAGCTCGTGAAACTCCGCGTGAAGCCGGGGGGTCCACCCTCCAAGGCTAAGTACGGTCCGGACGACCGATAGTGCACAAGTATGGCGACTGAAAGGTGAAAAGAACCGCAATAAGCGGAGTTCAAAGAACCTGAAACCATGCATCTACAACCCGTGGAAGACCGATGGTCCGCAAGGGCCCGGGTCGACCGCGTACCTTTTGCATAATGGACCGGCGAGTTACTCCTCTGTGGCAAGGCTAAGCCGCTCAGCGGTGGAGCCGTAGCGAAAGCGAGTCTGAACAGGGCGCCAAGTCGCAGGGGGTAGACCCGAAGCTGAGTGATCTACCCATGGACAGGTTGAAGTGCCCGTAAAAGGGTGCGGAGGACCGAAGCCGTGAACGTTGAAAAGTTCTGGCATGAGCTGTGGGGAGGAGTAAAAGTCTAATCAAACTCAGCGATATCTGGTTCTCCCCGAAATAGCTTTTGGGCTAGTCTCGGGCCACTACCCGGCGGGGGTAGAGCTACTGAATGGGTCGCGGGGCCTACCCGGCTACCGCCTCCAATCAAACTCCGAATACCGCCGGGATTATCCCGGGAAGCAGACTACGGGGGATAACCTCCGTGGTCAAAAGGGAAACAACCCAGACCGCCAGCTAAGGTCCCCAAACGTGACTGAGTGCGAAAGGAAGTCGGATTTCCGAGACAGCGGGGATGTTGGCTTAGAAGCAGCCACCATTTAAAAAGTGCGTAATAGCTTACCCGTCAAGAAATCCGGCACCGATAATGAACGGGACTAAGTCATGTACCGAAGCTGCGGGCCCGCAAGGGCGGTAGGGGAGCGCTGATAGGCAGACACAAGCCGTACCGTAAGGAGCGGTGAAGGGCCTATCAGGTGAGTATGCCGGTTTGAGTAACGATAAAGCGTGTGAAAATCACGCTCGCCGTAAGCCTAAGGTTTCCTGGGGAAGGTATATCCGCCCAGGGTTAGTCGGAGCCTAAGGTGAGGCCGAAAGGCGTAGCCGATGGTCAGCAGGTTAATATTCCTGCACTCCGTATCGAGGTTGAGTCGCACGTGCGCTTCTCCCAGCTGCAGCCCACCACGAGACGTGAGGGTGGCCGAAAGGCCGAGGTCGCTTTGTTACCGAAGTGCGGGGCGGAGGAGCCAAGAAAAGCGTGCGAGGACGAGATGCGGACCCGTACTAAAACTGACACAGGTAGGCGAGGAGAGTATCCTCAGGCGCTCGAGAGAACGGTCCTTAAGGAACTAGGCAATTTGACCCCGTAACTTCGGGATAAGGGGTCCCTCCTGCCATGTAGAAATACGGGCAGAGGGCGCAGAGAAACGGCTCTGGGAACTGTTTATCAAAAACACAGGTCTCTGCCAACTCGCAAGAGGATGTATAGAGACTGACGCCTGCTCGGTGCCGGAATGTTAAGGAAGTCGGTCAGGGGGTTCGCCCCCGAAGCTGGCAACCGAAGCACCGGTTAACGGCGGCCCTAACTATGAGGGTCCTAAGGTAGCGAAGTTCCTTGTCGGGTAAGTTCCGACGCGCATGAATGGCGTAATCACTGGAGCAGTGTCTCAAGGACCGACTCGGTGAAATAGGATTTGTGGTGAAGATACCACATACCCGCGGCAAGACGGAAAGACCCCGTGAACCTTCACTGTAACCTGGTACTGAAGCCGGGTAACACATGCGTAGGATAGGTGGGAGGCTTTGATCCGCCGGTTTCGGCCGGCGAGGAGCCGTCGTTGAAATACCACCCTTGTATTATTCGTCTTCTAACCCCGATCCCGTGAATCCGGGCGGGGAACAGTGCTAGGCGGGCAGTTTGACTGGGGCGGTCTCCTCCCAAATCGTAACGGAGGAGTGCAAAGGTCGGCTCAGTCCGGTTGGCAATCGGACGCAGAGTGCAAGGGCATAAGCCGGCTCAACTGCGAGTTATACGAAACGAGCAGATGCGAAAGCAGGCCCTAGTGATCCGGTGATCCCGAGTGGAAGGGTCATCGCTCAACGGACAAAAGGTACTCCGGGGATAACAGGCTGATCGCCACCGAGCGTCCACAGCGGCGTGGCGGTTTGGCACCTCGATGTCGGCCCATCGCATCCTGGGGCTGAAGGCGGTCCCAAGGGTTCGGCTGTTCGCCGATTAAAGCGGTACGCGAGCTGGGTTCAGACCGGCGTGAGCCAGGTCGGTCCCTATCTGCCGTGGGCGCAGCAAACGTGAGAGGCCACAACCCTAGTACGAGAGGATTGGGTTGTACGAACCTCTGGTGCCCCAGTTGTTCTGCTAAGAGCACCGCTGGGTAGCCAAGTTCGGAATGGATAAGCGCTGAATGCATCTAAGCGTGAAGCCGCCCTCAAGATAACGTTTGCATGCCCGCAAGGGTGACAGGCCCCTCGTAGACGACGAGGTTGATAGGCCGGGTGTGTAAGGCGAGAAATCGCTTGAGCTAACCGGTACTAATGGCCGAGTGCTTGACCACATCGATGATCTGCTGTCCCTCACACGGACCGTCGATCCCATCGCATCCGGCGGCCGCCGCAACCGGCGCGCCGCCCGTCGTTCGGTTTCGATTCCGGTGGATCGATCCCGCGTGCACCCTATTCCACGAGTACCGTATCCGCGCGATCGGATCCCTCCGCCTCCGGGCGAAGCGTCCGACGCGCGGCGACAGGTTGCCGACCCGCGCCGGCCGAGAGGCCGTCCCGGGTCTTGCTGGTGCCCATACTGGCGGACCAACACCTGATCCCATTCCGAACTCAGAAGTGAAGCCCGCCAGGTCGATGGTAGTCCTAACGGGCGAGAGTAGATTCGTGCCAGCTTCTTTGAAAGGGCCTGCCCCGAAACGGGCGGGCCCTTTCGCTTTTCCGAGGAAGCCCTTGCGGCCAGCCGACCGCCGCCGTCAGGCGGGCGGGAGGAACCGCCGCGTGTTGCCGGCCCCGTCAAGCCGATATACAGTGGAGGGTGCCTCGCGCGGCCGATCGAAGGTTCGGCCCCCGGGTCGTTGAGGGTCATGCGAATGCTGGCGAAGTGGTACCGGTGGGGCAAGCGGGGTCTCCTGGCCGCGGCGGCGCTGCCGCTGCTGCAGATGACGTGCGATCCGAGCGCCACGCTCCTGCAGATCGGAGCGGGCTTTGCGAACATCGTCGTCACCTCGACGATTCAGTTGTTCGTGCAGACCGCCATCTCGACGCTCGTCAACACGTTTCCGGGCTCGAACATCCTGCGGGCGCTGTTCGTCAATGCCGGGTTCTTCCCCAACGTCTTCTGATCGCCGGGAGATTCGACGCATGCTGCCAACTTTGCATCGCTGGTCCCGTCGAGTGCTCATCGCCTCGGCCGCGCTGCCGCTGTTGCAGATCGGCGGATGCATGACGTACAGCGACCGCGTCCTTGCCAGCGTCGCCAATCAGCTTCCCCGGACGATCACCAACGTTGCGATTCAGCTCGTGGTCAGCATCCTGACGGGCACGTCGAACTTCCTGTTCCAGTCGGGCGGCCAGTTCACGGGCGGTTTCGGCGGGTCGTAGGCGGGTCTCCTCGGTATTCGCAACACGTAGCGACGGCGGCCGGTCAGGCGGGCGTCTTGTCGAGGATGTCCGCGAGGATCCGGTCGGCCTCAAGACCTTCGGCCTGCGCCTCGAAGTTCAGCACGAGCCGGTGCCTCAACGCGGGGCCGACGACCGATCGCACATCGTCAAAGCTGACGTTGAACCGGCCATCCAGCAGCGCGCGGACCTTCCCTGCCAAGCTCAGCGCTTGCGCCCCGCGCGGCGAACTGCCCCAGCGAACGTACCGGTTGGTCTGCTCGGTCGCGAACGGCCCGTTCGGGTGCGTTGCGAGCGTCAGGCGAATCGCGTAGTCCTGGACGTGCGGCGCCATGACGACGCGCTGCACAAGCCGCTGAGCGCCAAGGATCTCGTCCGCGGTCATGACGGCCTTGAGGTCGGGCTTGTGGCCCGTCGTTGTGCGGTCGAGGATGACCTTGAGCTCCTCGCGGTTCGACGTTTGCACCAGCAGCTTGAAGAAGAAGCGATCGAGCTGCGCCTCGGGTAGGGGATACGTCCCTTCCTGCTCGATCGGGTTCTGCGTCGCCATGACGAGGAAAGGCTCCTCGAGCACGTGCCGCCGGCCGCCGACGGTGACGGAGTGCTCCTGCATCGCCTCCAGCAGCGCCGACTGAGTCTTCGGCGTCGCGCGGTTGATCTCATCGGCGAGGATGATTTGCCCAAACAGCGGGCCGCGCTGGAATTCGAACTGCCGGCGACCGGTGCCCGGATCCTCGATGATGATGTTCGTGCCGATGATGTCGGCCGGCATGAGGTCCGGCGTGAACTGGATGCGCGAGAACTTGAGCGTCAGCGCCTGCGCGAGCGATCGAACGAGGTAGGTCTTCCCGAGTCCCGGTACGCCCTCCAGCAGCGCGTGGCCGCCAGTGAACAGGCAGATCAGCACGCCCTCAACGGTGTCCGCGTGCCCCACAATGGCCTTTCCGATCTCGCCTCGCACGGCGGAGAACTTGCGTCGGAATTCCTCCGCAGCCTTCTGTACCGCTGGTTCGTTGGCTGCCATGCACTCTTCTCGCTGGCGTGTGCGCCGGAATCCGGCCGGACCGCATCCGCCAGTTTACCGCGTCCGTACGATTGAAGGTACCGCCCGATCACGGCGGCGGTCCTTCCGAATCCGCCTGCCGGCGTCGTTTGAGCTTCAGCAGGCGGGCCGTCGTTTCCCCCTGTTCCGCCGCGGAATCGCGTGTCGCCGTTGACGGCGTCCTACCATCGGTCGTTGTGCCCCCCAGCGCGCCGGCGAGGTCTTCGGAGGCCTTCGTGGTCTCGGGCGCTTCGAATCGGCGCTCGGTGCCGCGCGGCGTGGCTTGCTCCGCCGTCGCGGATGGCCCCGACGCCGCCGCCTGTTGCGCCTGTTCGTCGCGCACGCGCTGCCGGACGGTCTTCAGGTCGGCCAGGACCGCCTCGGCGCGGCGCCCGGTCCCGAATCGACCCGCCAAATCCGCGATATACGCTCGCACCACGGCGAGCGCCTTCTTCGGATCAACCGCAACTCGCCGGACCGCCACGTCAAGCAGGAAGCAGAAGATCGCCACTTTGAGCAACCAGTTCCAGAGCGGCCGGCGCGCGACGATCGGCGGCAAATCGTGCTTGAAGATGTCCACATCCTCCGACGGCGCGTCGAGCCAGCGGCCGCCGGTCGCGTTCGCAATCCGCTGGAGCAGGGCGTCGTTCGTCTGCAGTTCTCGGAACTCGGGCGAATACGGCACGCTGATCCCGGTTCGGATGACCGCCGGCTCCGCACCCGCGCCCGCGGCGCGGATGTTGATCAAGTGCGTCCCGGTATCCGACATCTCGAACTCGCCTTCGTACCGCCCCGGGCCGGTCTGCTCGAGCCGCAGCGGCCGACCCTCGCCGGTGGGGCCGACGGTAATGCCGTGCAGTTGGAGAAAATTCAGATAATTCGCATCCTTTTTGAGCGCCTCGACGACGACGCGGGCCCGCGAGCCATCGACGAACGTCGCCACGTCGAAATCCTTCGCGCTGCCCTGTGCCATGCACCAGCGCACCGTCTGCGCCCAGAGCTTCGAAAACCCCGGCCACGTAATCCAGTCGGGCGCCCAGCGGTTCCACCAGCCGCTCGTGAACGCCACGCTGCGACCGAGGCCGCACTGCCAGTGCGCCATCAGCGGGTCGCCTTTATCCGAAACGAGCGGCATCTCCACATCGGGCGAGCGCCGCGGCGTCGTCACGACATAGCCGGTCATACCTGGGAGCTTCTCGGGAAGTTGCACGATCAGCGGCGACATCCGGTCTCGCAACTTCGGACGAAACGCCTCCTCGCGCAACAGCGGACGACGGACGACCCTGGCCTCCTTGATGAAGATCTGAGGCAATCGCTTCTCGTCGCCGGCCTTGTTCAGCGTGTACGAGTTGCCGCCGGTTTGTTTGGCGATGTTGTTCATCGTCGCGATTTCGAAACCGCCGTGCGGGAAGACCTTTACCGTCGAGACGGTGACGCGGTTGCCGACCAGCCGGTTGATCAGGCCCGCGCTCGGCGGACTGGGATCGCCGTCGGAAATCACGATCATGTGTCGCTGCGCTGCGTCGCGCCGCGAGATCAGCCCGTCCGCGGCAAGCGACATCAGCTCGTCGAAGCTCGGCGCATCGCCGTGGTTCATGCGGCGAATCCGGTTCTCGATGGCGCGCTTGTCATCGCACAGTCGCATCGGGACTTCCCAGCCCGGACCCATGTTCCCGTACGAGACGATGCCGAAGTAATCGAGGCGGCTCAGCGTCTTCATCGCCGCCACGGCCGTTTCGACGGCCCAGTGATTGCCCTGCGGCATCTCGCATGCATGCATCACGAGCGCCAGCGCGCCCCGGGGGATCTGCCGGACCTCGTCGACGTCGAACCGGACCGGCATGACCGCCTCCACGACCGAGGATTGCCAGCCGCCCGCACCGAATCCCTGATCACCGCCGAGCATCACCAGCCCGCCGCCCAGGTCGCGAACGTAACTCGCCAGCGAGCGATGCTGCGTCTCGCTCAGGTCGTCCGCCGGAACGTTGCACAAAATGACGCTCGAAAACTGCTGCAGCTCGACCGGATCCAGCGTCGCCTCGCCCGATCGCTGCCACTCCACGTCGAGCTGTTCGCGGCGAAGCGCCTGAACGAGCGGCCGGTCCTCGTCGGGTCGGGCGGAGACGACGAGTACACGTGCCGGCCCCTCCACCGTCGTGAAGGCGGTCGCGACGTTGTTGGCCATGATCTGATCGGCGGACCTGTCGTCCGGCTCGAAGCGCGCCTGGAAGCGGTGAGCCCCGGCGTGGTCGAGCGGCAGTCGCACCGTGAAGGTGTTCAATCCGGGTTGCAGCGTCGCCGCCTGTCCCGACTCCGCGGAGTTCGGATCGAGATCCACCGGCCGGCCGTCGTGCAGAAGCTGAATGCGCCCCTTCGTTTGCTGCCGCGATCGGAGCGTCAGGCGGAGCGTCGCGATCTCCTGTTCCCGGGCGTAGGCCGGCGCGGCGAGCCGCTCGAACATCACCTCCCTGTCATACTCGTACCGGAGCGGCACGACGTCGATCGCCACGCGGTTCGCGGCCGCCGCCTGCACCTCGCTGGACACGTCGCCGACGTTCTCGTTCCCATCGCTCAGCAGCACGAGCCGACGCGTTGCGTCATCCGGCAAACACGCCAGCGCCGTCCGCACCGCCGCGGCGAGGCTCGTGCGATCCGGTTGATTGCCCGGCGAGATCAGCTTGACGTCGGGAAACAGGCCGCCGTCCGGTCCGGGCTTGGTCGGGAGCTGCTCGATGTACGCGCTGCCGTCGAAGGTGATCGCCCCGACGCGATCGTTCGGAAGCGGCTTGCGGCTGGTCGCGCGGACGAAGCGGCGCGCCTCTTCCTGCTGTGCGGCCGGGACGCTTCGCGATTGATCGAGCAGGTAGATGACCGCGAGGTCCGTCGATTTCCGGATTGCGTTCAGGCCCGCGATCGCCAGCACGAACAGCGTGAGCACGAGCGTGCGAGCCGCGATTGCCGCGAACCGCCTCGACGTCGACAGGCCCGCCAGCGATCGTCGCGATATGAGCCAGAAGAGCAGCACCAACAGCAGGAGCCAGAGGGCGGCCGGGTTGTCGAATCGCTCACTGAGGAATGCAGCCAGCATCATGCGTCGTGTTGAACAGACGATTGAACCGGCCGCAGTTTAGCGTCGCGTCGCCGGTTTTCACACATCGCCGATCCCGAAGGGACGGCGCGCTTCCCGGCGACGTGCTACGGCCGGTCCGACCAGTCAAGCACTTGTACGCGGTTGTTCCATGAATCGAGGACGAACAGTTCGCGGTCGCCTCGGTTCCATGCCACGGCCCACGGATGATAAACCTGTCCACGGTCGCGACCCGGCGAGCCCCATGCGCGCAGAAACCGGCCATCCCTCGAGAACTCAACCACGCGATTGTTGCCCTGATCGGCCACGACCAGCGTGTCGGGCGGTCCATCGATCAACGCAAGCGCGTACGGGTAGTTTAGTTCGCCCGGACCGGAACCCGGGTTGCCGAAGCTCCCCAGAAATCGCCCGTCCTGATCGTATCGACAGATGCGGTGGTGGCACGTATCGGTCACCCAGAGCACTCCGGAGTCGTCAAACTGCCCGTGTTGCGGCCGATCCGTCGCACCGGCCGGATCATCACGTGCGGCGAAACTGCGGATGTACTTCAGCTCCGGCGAAAAGACGCTGATCCGATCGTTCCCCCCGTACTCCCCGACGTAAATGCGCCCTTGCTTATCCCACGTCACGAACGTCGGCAGCAGGAATTGGCCCGGGCCTTCGCCGGCGCTTCCGAATCGAAAGAGCTCGCTTCCATCCGCATCGAAGACGATCACGCGCGAATAGTGTGTGTCCGCCACCCAGACGCAGCCGCGCGCATCGATGGAAATCCCCGTCGGCTTGCCGGCCTCCCACTCCGGCATCCGCCAGCCCGTCTCGAACCGGCCATCCGGCGCGAATCGCTGGATCCTCGCCGCCTTGTCGCAGACGAAGACGCGCCCCCCCACGGGCGAAAGGGCGAGCGCCCGGGGGTATGAGAACTGGCCCTGCCCCAGGCCGGTCTCGCCGAAGACCCGGCGGACCCGCCGAGCATCCGGGTTTTCGGCAGGGGCGCAGCCGGCGATCAGAAACAACGTATATGCGGAAAAACGACGCAGTCCCAGGCCCAGTGCGCGCGGTGGCCACCCCCGGCCGCTTCGATTGCGTACGAGGTAATTGCGATCAGCCACGATCGGACGCTCCAGTCATCTCGCCCGTGCGCTTCTCGCCGCGCGGACGCTTGCGGCGCGTCGCTCGGCAATCGCCGCGACCACTGCCATGACGAACGCGACAACCGTCAGCGGCGCGAGCAGCACACCGATCGTCACGATCAGATCGTTATTACGTCCGTAGTGCATCTGGTTATCGATCGCGACGGCCAGACTCCCGCCGAATCGTGGCGGGATCAGCAGAAACGAGACCGCCACCTCCGACAGCGATAGTGCCCCGACCAGCAAGGCGCCGGCCGCCAGCGAACGTCGGAGCATCGGCAACACGATCCGCGCATGGACCACCGCCTCCGTCGCGCCATCGGACCGTGACTGGAGAATCAGGTCCGCGGGCACCTGACGCGAGGCGATCCATGTGAACACGATGCACAGCAGGACGAAGCGCGCCTCGATCCCGAGAATCCAAACGATCGGCGTGCCATCGTACAGCGTGCCGGGCAATCCCTGCCGATTGAAGATTCGTATCAGCGCGTGCGCGATCACCTCCGGGGGGAGGACGGCCGTCGCGGCGGCGCCCGCGATCATCGCACAGCGGACGCGCCTCCCGATGCCATTTCGGAAACCGGACCGCACGACGCTGAGCGCGCATGCCGCCGCCGCAACACCCGACGACAGCGCGACGACGAGCGAGGCGCGGAGTTCCGTCTCGTACAGGACCGAGACCCTCCGCAGCGCTTCTCCGATTGGCTGCGGGGACGAGTACATCTCAAGGACAAAAACCAGTGCCGGAAGGACGGAGACAGCGATCAGAAGGCCCGTCGCCAACATCGAGACCCAGCGGACCGAAAGGCCCGCGCTGCCGAGATCGACCGCAGCATCGTGCTCGACCCAGCTTCGCATCCGCAGGATCCCCGGCACGCACGCCGCCGCCGCGAGTAACACGCTCACGAGCACGGGCCAGGATCGCCAGAGAATCGCCCCCAACGACGAACCATAGAGCGTCGCATCCAGCACGTCCGGAGCGATCTCCGACGCCCACGTATGCGCTAGCACCAGCGGCGGAATGGTCGAGTCGGTCAGCGCCAGCAGGAATGTCAGCGCGACCGCCGCCGACACGGGCGCCGTGACCGCTGGAAGCGCGGCCCGCAACATCGCCGCCGCCGGGCCGGCGTCCAGCCGCGCCATTCGGTATGCCGCCAGCCCGCCCAGTCGAAACGACGTCGCGGCCACGAGTGCGGGAATCGGCCAGAGCCACGATGCGAGCGCCACGGCCGCGCGGATTGGCGCCGCGCCTGCCGAGTTGAAGCCGACGGCCTGGAGTAGGTGCGCGATCGGATGGTCCGCGCTGGCCAGCAACATCCACGTATAGGCGAAGACGCATGGCGGCGTCAGAAGCGGCAGGACCGTAAGCGCGATGCTGATGACCCGCGATCCTGCCCGACGCGCGTGCAGCAGCGCCGCACACGCCGGGACTGCGATCACGGCCGCCAGCAGCGTTGCGCCGGCCGCCACGCCCAGCGTGCGGAGGAATATGATCCACTCGCGAGGGGAGAGATTCAGACCCGCCGCGGGGGGGCCGCCGATGAGCGTCGCGACGATCACCGAGAGCGGCGCGACAACCCCGCCCGTCAGAACGAGCCAGCCGAGAACTTGCGCGGTGAGGTGCAGCAACGCCGCCATGAACCCGCGCAGTCTGCATGCGAGGCGTCTCGCCGTCTACGGGCCGCGATGGGATCCATCATGCAGAATGGCGCTGGCGATCGTGTTCGCGGCGGGCCTGCGTCGCGTTCCCGCAACGATCGTCAGCGAATCAGGATCGACTTCACGAGCGCGTCGGTGGACTGGAGCTTCTCCGCCGCCGCGGCATAATCGATCATCGCGCTGCCGCGAAACGCCTCAAGCACGTCCTGAACCGACGCGCCCGCATCCGGCTTCTTTGGCCGTCCAGCCAGGCTAAGCTGCTTCTGCAACGTCAATCGCACCGGAACGTTCGCCGAGTCGCTCATCGCGAGCTTCATCTCGACCTCGGCCGAGACAAGAAAGTCAATCAGCCGCTTCCCGCCGTCGGGATTGGGGCCGCCGGCGACGAGCGCGACCGAATTCGGTATCCAGAGCGTGCCGGGATGGGGGCTGCCGTCGGGGGCGTGCAGGTTGGGAAAGTGCATCGCGATTCGATCGCCGCGTGCCTGCGCGACCAGCACATCATCCGTGTCCGTCGCGCACAGCTCGACATCGCCCCGCGCCACGAGCAGGACCGCCTGCGCATTCCCGTCCGCGATGCGCACGCCATTCACTCGGAGTCCCTCGACGTAGCGGCGAAACGCGTCGTCGCCCCACAACGCCGCGAGCGCTGCCATGTGACCGCGCGTCGTCCCGAAGACCGGGTTCGCCATCGCGAACCGATCCTTGAAGTCCGGCTGTGCCAGATGCACCCAGCGTCGCGGGAGCCGTTCGCGCGGCGTTCGCTTGGGATCGTACGCGATCACTCGGCCGCGCATCCCGAACGCGGTCCACTCCCGCTGCGGACCGCGCATGGACGGCGGCAGATCGCGCGACGCCGGAGAGTCGTACGGCGTCAGGACGCTCGCGCGTGCGAGTTGCAGCGTGCCGAAGATCTCGCTCGACCACCACACGTCGGCCCGCGGGCGATCCCGCTCGGCCAGCAGCCGCGTCACCAGGCCGGTCGTCTTGCCCGCCTCGGTGTCGAAGAGCGGGCGTACCGCGATTCCGGTTCGCCTGGTGAATTCGGCCAGGAGCGGCCGCGCGAACGCCTCGTCCGCTGAGCAGTAAATCGTCACCGGCTCGCCCGCCATCGCGGCGCGGCCCGCCGGCCCGACAATCCCTGCGGCGAAAATCAACGCCGCCAAATAGCGACGGCCGTGTCGAAAACTCATGGCGACTTCGCCTTCGACGCCTTCGCGTCGGCCGGAAGGTCGCCCAGTCGATCGAAGTACTGCTTTACGGCGTTCTGGTATGCCCGCGGAACCTGGTCCTTCTCCAGCGCCTCGGCCGCATCGCGCACGGCCGCATCCGCCGCTTCGACGAATTCCGCCTTCGCCTCACCCTTGAGCTGTTCACCCTCAACGAAATACTGCCCGATGATCGTCCCGCGCCGCGACTTGACGTTCGGCCGCTGCGATTGCAGCGCGACATCGCCGCCCGGAGCGCGCGGTCGCGCACCGGTTCCACGGCCGCGCGAACCCGGACGGATTCCGTGCCCGGCGCATTGCTTGCATGGCGTTCCGTCCGGATTGAAGCCGCTTCCGTTGCAGCCCGAGCATTGCGAGCTGCCGTCGCCTTCGGACAGATCGTCCTTCAGTTGATCGAGCTGCGACATCTTCGATTCGAGATTGCCGAGTTCCTGCTCGACCATCTCCATCCCCGAAAGCTGCTCGGCCGCCTCGTCCAGTTGCTGCGACGCGCCGCTGTTTTCGCCCTGGCTCAGTTGCTTCGCCGCGCCCTGAAGCGCTTTGCCCAGCCCCTGGCACTGTTGATTGCTCTTCGAGCCTCGCTCGCACATCTGCTTGACGTCTTGCTTCATCCGTTCGATCCGCTGCTTCGATGCGCCCTGCTCGGCCAGCCGCTTCTCGAGCTCTTTCAACATCCGCTCGAGTTGCCTGGGGTCCTTCTTCGCCAGCGCCTCCAGCGCGCGGCGGACCTCCGACTCGTTCAGACCCGCCTGGCGCAACTGCTCCGCCAGCTTTTTGTCCGATGCCAGATCGTTGAGCTTCTTGGACAACTCTTCGAGCTGCTCGGACAGCCGCTTCGCCTGCTCGTCGCTCATCTCGCCGCGCTGGCGCTTCGCCAGCTCCTCCTTGAGCTTTTTCAGTTCGGACTCCGCCCGCTTCAGATCGCCGTCGGACAGCGCATCGGCCAGCCGGCCGATGGATGATTGCCTGTCCGTTCGCGGCTCAAGTTCCGACAGCCGTCGCTTCGTCTCTTTCATGATCTCGTAGCGATCCGACTGGCGCTGCGATTTGAGCGCGTCACGCAGGTTGTCCAGTTTCTTGATCGCCTGTCGTCGCAGGTCCGAAGGGTCGATCGGCGCCGCCGGCTGCTGGAGGAGCTTCTCAAGGTCCTGAAGCGCCGGCGCGTTCTTCAACTGCGGATTGCGTTCGACCAGTTGCTTCACGTCCGCGATCGGCTCGACCAGCTTCGTGCGAAGCGCCGCCACCTCGGCCTGACGGAGCCGCTGCCGCTCCTGGCCCGCGGCCTTGCCGAGAAGGTCGTACTCCGGCATCAGCCATGCCGTGCCACCGCAGATCAGGATCGCCGCAATGGCGGCCAGCCCGAACCGGGGCATCCGCAGCGGCATGACCTGCCGAATTGCGATTCCGGTCGATCTTCGCGCCGCATCCTCGACAACCGCCCGCGCGAACGGATCGTCCTGTCCGCCGCAGTGCAGCGCCGTCGAGAGCCGCTCCTTCAGCCCGGCCGCGGCATCCAGCACCACCGCCGCCTGCGTGGCGGATTCTCGCGAGCGCCACAGCCCGATCAGCGACGCAACGAGGGCCGCTCCGCAGCCGACGCAGGCCGCGTTCCGTAGCGGCAAGCCGAACGCGAAGACCCGCTCGACCACGACGAGGGCCCACCAGCACGCGGCAGCCACCGTCGTCGTTACGATGAACTGCCGTAACCAGCGCATGAACCAGAGTCGGCGTTGGGCTGCACGGACCTTTGAGGAGATCGCGGTCATGTCAATCGGGCCTTTGCCGGGGTCACGGCGAGCCACCGGGCGCGTACGAGAATCAGACTCCGCCCGCCGGAATAACTGACGCCCAAACCGGTTGCTTGTCAATTCTAGGATTTCACAGACCGGCTTGCATGGCAGAACGCGGGGCGATTGCCATTTGCAAGCAGCGGCGCTAGCTCATATATTCGCACGCCTTGGGCGCGGTCGTAGGGGCCGATGCCTGCGTCGGAAGGGCAGGATGTCGGGCGAACCGGGGTCGAAACAACGCCACCGGCGCGCGGCCTGGTGGCTGGGATTGGGGGCAGTCCCGTGCGGGCTGTGGGTCGCTGTTGGCATGATCGCGCCCCCAGACGTGGGCCCGCCGGCGCCGCAGGCCGCTCCGGCGGCCGGCATGGTCATTGAGCGCGTCGATGTCGCCGGCCTCGTTAACGTTGCCGATACCTACGCCCGTTCATACCTGAAGACCGCCGCTGGTGAGCCGTACGATCCCCGAATCGTCGAGGAGGACATCACCCGCCTGATCAAAACCGGGAAGTTCGACGACGTCCGCGCCGAGCCGACGATGGAAGCCGGAAAGCTCGTCATCGTGTTCCGCGTCGTCGAGCGGCCGTTCGTCGAGTCCGTCGAGTTCGTCGGGAATGCCAAGTTCAGCACAAAGGACCTGCTGGCCGAGATCGAACTCGCCCCGGGCAGTGCGATCAGCGAATTTCTGATTAAGCAGGCGCTGATCAACATCGAGCGGAAGTACAAGGAAGCCGGCTACTACTACGTCCGCATCGAGGTCGACCGCGAACTACTCGAACAGGAGCGCGTCGTCCGCTTTGACATCAGCGAAGGCCCGCGCGTCAAGGTCCGCAAGATCCGCTTCGAGGGCAACGCCGCATTCCCGTCGTCCAAGCTCGCCGGCAAGATCGAGACCAAGACGTACATCTGGGTTTTCCGAACCGGCGAGTTCGATGAGGAACGCGCCGAGCGCGACGCCGCTGCGCTGCAAAACTACTACCGCGACGAGGGCTACCTCGACGCCCGCGTGGGCTACAAGACCGACATCGCGCCCAACGGCACCGACCTGACGCTGACGTTTGTCATCGACGAGGGGCCGCGCTACGCCGTGCGCAACTTGACGTTCCAGGGCAACACTGTTTTCACCTCCGACGAGCTGCTCGCCGCGACCAAGCTCCAGCCCGAGGCCGTTTTCGCCGCCGAAGTCGTCAAGCGCGACTTGAAGATGCTGACCGACAAGTACGGCGAGATCGGCTACATCTACGCTGATGTTCAGTCGGAATGGGTTTACGCGCAGGAGGAGGCGTACGTCGATGTCACGATCCGCATTCAGGAGCAGGCGCAGTTCCGCTTCGGACGGATCGTGGTCCGCGGAAACACGCAGACCAAGGACAAGGTGATCCGCCGCGAGCTGCGCTTCTTCCCAGAGGAGCTTTACAACACGGTCGCCGCCCGGGATGCCGAGAATCGGCTCGTCGAAACGCGTTTGTTCAATTCCGTCACGATCACCCCCGTCGGAGATCAGCCGGGCGTCCGTGACGCACTCGTCCGCGTCGAAGAGGCACAGACGACCACTGTGCTGTTCAGCGTCGGCGTCACGAGCAACAGCGGACTCGTCGGCTCCGTCACGATCGAGAACCGCAACTTCGATCTGTTCGACGCCCCGCGCAACGCGAGCGAGCTGTTCAAAGGCCGCGCGTTCAAAGGCGCCGGCCAGATCTTCCGCATGCAGCTTGAGCCCGGGACCGAGTTCACCCGCGCCCGCATCGACTTCCGCGAGCCGTACCTGCTTGATCAGGATTTCGGCTTCGGCACCGGCATCTATCTCTTCGAACGCGGCCGTGATGAATTCGACGAGCAGCGCATCGGGTTCAATGTCAGCTTCGACCATCGCTTCCGCTCCGGCCTGCTCAAGAACTGGGCCGCCGAGGCCGCGTTCCGCTTCGAATCAGTCGAAATCAGCGACACCGACTGGCTGACGGCCGAGGAAATCCGCGAGGACCGCGGCACGAGCTGGCTGACCTCGGTCAAGGGCACGCTCGTCCGCGATACCACCGACAGCCGCTTCCTGCCCACGCGCGGCAACCGGTTGAGCGTCTCGTACGAGCAGGCCGGCGCGCTCGGCGGCGACTACTCCTTCGGCAAGCTCATCGGCGACTTCGCACAGCACTTTACGCTGCTGACCGACTCGACCGATCGCAAGCACGTGCTCTCGTTTGGAACGACGATCGGCCAGATCTTCGGCGATGCGCCCGTCTTCGAGCGATTCTATGGCGGCGGCATCGGGTCGATCCGCGGCTTCGAATTCCGCGGCATCAGCCCGCGGGCCGGCATTCGCGACGATCGCATCGGCGGCGACTTCCAGTTCCTCGTCAACACCGAATACTCGTTCCCGTTGATCGGCAAGACCGTTCGCGGCGTGACTTTTCTGGACATGGGCACGATCGAGGAGGACTTCGGAATACACACCTGGCGCGCGGCGGTCGGCGTCGGCGCCCGAATCTACGTCAAGTATTTCGGGCCGATCCCGATGGCGTTTGATTTTGCCTTCCCCATCTCCAGCGACGATGACGACGACGAGCAGGTCTTCAGCTTTTCGTTCGGCACGTCGTTCTGAGACGCCACGCTTCGCCGCCACACTAATCCGCGGTCGGCTACCGGGCCGGGCGTCGCGGGAATAGGACCGATCTCAAAGTGGTTTCCTGAATATGCAATGCAACACCGTCGCTCGTGCGCTCGCGCTGATCGTCCTTTGTGCAGTGGTCCCGCTTCGCGCCAGCGCAGAGGAGGACTCGCGTCAATCCGCATCCCGGCCCAAGCCCGCGCGCGCGGACGTTCGCCCGCGAGAATTAGGTCACGTCGAGTGGCGGCGCGACTTCGACGCGGCGCTGAACGCGGCGGGCTCGTCGGGCAGGCCGGTGCTGATCCTCTTCCAGGAAATCCCGGGCTGTCAGACGTGCGTGCAATACGGGTCGGTCGTTCTGTCCCATCCGCTGATTGTGGAAGCGATCGAGTCCGAATTCGTGCCGCTGGCGATCTACAATAACCGCCCCGGACGCGATGCCACGGTTCTTGTCCGGTACAAAGAAGCGGCCTGGAACAACCCCGTCGTACGGTTCGTCGATGCATCCGGCCGCGACGTCGTCGCGCGGCTCGCGGACGACTATTCCGCGGACGGGCTTGTCCGCTCGATGGTCGCAGCGATGAAAAAGTCCGGACGGCCCGTGCCTGTGTACCTGCGGCTGCTGGCCGAGGAGCAGGGGGCCCATGCCCGCGGCGTCGAGTCAGTGGTCTTCGCGATGCACTGCTTCTGGGAGGGAGAGAATCTCCTCGGCGCGATTCCGGGCGTCGTGCGAACCGCGGCCGGCTTTCTGCATGATCGAGAGGTCGTGGAGGTCGATTTCGACCGGGACCGAATCAGACTCGTGGAGCTTGCGGAGAACGCGAAGCGATTGCGGTGTGCGGATCGCATCTACGCGCGAAACGCCGAACAGGCGAGACAACTGGATCGCTTCGAAGCGGTCGAGGTGTCGGCTCAAGCGATCCGGCCGGACCGCGAGCCGAAGTACTTTCTCGGCAAGACGCCGTATCGGAGCGTGCCGATGACGGCGTTGCAGGCCTGCCGCGTCAACGCCGCAATCGCGGGCGGGGCCGACGCGAACGAGTTCCTGTCCCCGCGCCAGCGCCGGTTGCTCACGGCCATCCGCGCCGCGCCCGATCGCCCGTGGCCCAATCTGATCGGCGTCGACGACCTCGCCGAGGCATGGGGCCGCATCGAGCGGGTGGCCGGGCCGTAACGGGCCGCTGCACCTTCGCGCACCCGCATCGTCTGATCGGTTCAGGCCCCGAACTCAGCCGGGTCCTTTGCGAACTGCCGCGCCGTCGCAAGATCGATTCGACCCTGTTGCACCAGCTCGCGCAGGTAGCCGTCAAGCGAGATCATCCCGTCCTTTCGTCCCGACTGGATCGCCGTGTCGAGGCTCTCGATCTTGCCCGCCCGGATCGCCGATCGCACACCGAAGTTTGCGAACAGAACCTCCAGCGCCAAGATCCGCCGGCCGCCGCGCTGCGGCGGCGGCAGCAGATGCTGCGCGATGACGTAGCGCAGGCTCAGCGATAACTGCGTCCGCACGTCGTTGTGCACGTCCGACGGAAACAGGTCGATCAGCCGCGTGATCGCTCCTTTCGCGTCCGCCGTGTGAAGGGTCGCGAAGATCAGGTGGCCGGTCTCGGCAGCGCTGAGCGCGAGTTGGGCGGTCTCGCGATCGCGTATCTCGCCGACCAGCAGCACGTCCGGATCCTGCCGCAGTCCGAAGCGCAGGCCGTCGTAAAAGGTATCAACGTCCCGTCCCACTTCGCGCTGCGTGACGACGCTGCGCGGCGCATGTGGATAAACGTACTCGATCGGCTCTTCGATTGTGATGATTCGCAGACCGCCGGCCGCATTCAGCCCCTGCACCAGGGCCGCAAGCGACGTCGTCTTGCCCGATCCCGTGATGCCCGTGATGAGCACCAGCCCGTTCGTCAGCTTCCATATCCGTTCCGCCAGTTCCAGCGGGAACGCCAGCTCGTTCAGCGTCGGAATCTGGTCCGGGATGAGCCGCAGGCACGCCCCGGATTCTCCGCTGGCGATGAACAAGTTGCCCCGAACGCGGACCGGACGGCCATCCACAGCCACGGTCGCGGCGAAGTCCAAGTCGTTGGCGACGCCGATCCGCGTCGCTGTACCGGGCGGCGCGATCGACCGAATGGCCTCCACAATCGCTTCCGCCGACAGCGGACCGCTGCCGATCTCCTGCAAATCACCATGCACCCTCAGCATGGGGGGGTGCCGGGCGACGAGGTGCAGGTCGGACGCCTGCTCGGAGACCATGGCCGAAACGAGCGCCGGCAGGTCGACGGAACGCAATTGAGCCATGGGCAGGATGGTACTCCAAATCGGGAGATCGTTCGCCAGCCTCAAGTACCGGCAGGCGTCGGGTGGTCGCAGCATCGCCCCCGTCCGAGCCTTGCCTTGCCTCAATTCGGATGCGTAGCATGACTGACCGACGCTGCGATACAGGTTGGGTTTTCCAGCGAACGGGCGAACTCGATCCCCAATCCGCATAGGAGAACAAAATGCGTGCCCCGGTCCGAACCGCTGTCTGCTTCCTGGCCCTAACGACGCTTTCAGGATGCGAAACGCTCACGGACCTCCTGACCGGCCACGAGTTATCGGCACTGAACTGGGTCATCCGCTGGAACCAGATCGCCGTGGACACAAGCGGCCTGGACCACACGCCCGTTCAGCCCGGCGAGACCCGGACGTTCGGTCATCAACTCGGTCCGACGCGTTCCAGCCGCGCCATGGCCATGGTCCACATCGCCATGTTCGAGGCCGTCAACGCGATCGAGGGCGGCTACGAGAGCTACACCGGGACGCCCGCCGTCACGGAGCCGACCTCGATGAAAGCGGCGGTCGCGCAGGCCGCGCACGATACGCTCGTTTCGCTCTTTCCCTCGCATGCCGATCGACTCGGCGATGAGCTTTTGCAGGACCTGTCCCTCATCCCCGACGGCGCGGAAAAGGCCAACGGCATCACCCTCGGCGCACAGGCCGCCGCCGCCATCATCACCATGCGCTCGGCCGACGGCTCCGACATCGACAACCCCTACATGTTCAACAACGATCCCGGATTCTGGCGCGCCGATCCGATCAATCCCGGCCAGCAACCGCTGGGCGATGACTGGCCGCTGGTCACCCCGTTCGTCCTGACGCGCGCCAACCAGTTCCGCTCGCCGCCGCCTCCGCCCATCGACAGCGAGGAGTATGCGAACGCCTACAACGAAGTGAAGGAACTGGGCGGAGACGGAATTGTCACCGCAACGTCGAGAACGCAGGAACAAACGCTGATCGGCCTCTTCTGGGCGTACGACGGCACGCCGAGCCTCTGCGCGCCGCCGAGACTCTACAATCAGATCGCCGTGCAGATCGGCCGAAATCGCGGGCTGAACGTCGTTCGGATGGCTCGCATGCTCGCCATCGTCAACGTCGCCATGGCCGACGCCGGCATCGCCATCTGGGAGTCGAAGTTCTACTACAACTACTGGCGGCCCGTCACCGGCATCCGCGAGGCCGATCCCGGCACGGGTCCGACCGGGCTCGGCGACGACAACCCCATGACGGCCGGCGATACGCAATGGACGCCGCTGGGTGCGCCGGCGAGCAACCTGACGGGCCCGAACTTCACCCCGCCATTCCCGGCCTACCCGTCCGGGCACGCCGGTTTCGGCGGTGCACTCTTCGAAGTGCTGCGACGCTTCTACGGCACCGACCACGTGCCGTTCATGATCGTGTCGGATGAACTGAACGGCGTGACCGTCGATCAGGAAGGCAACACGCGCCCGTACTTCCCGCGGACCTTCATGCGCCTGTCCGATGCCGAGGAAGAGAACGGTCAGAGCCGGATCTATCTCGGAATCCACTGGGCATTCGACAAGACCGAAGGCATCGAACTCGGGAACCGCGTGGGGGACTACGTGTACGACGGCATCTACCAGCCGCTCCACTGAAGCGCGAGCGACCGGTGGGCCAGGGCTATCGCGTCGCGCCGGCGATACGTCCCGCGGACGTGTGCAACTTCTCGAGCGCGGCGAGGTGCACCTGTTCGCGCTCGAGGATTCTGCCGACGAGTGCCGCGGCACGCCGATCGTCCCCAACCTGAGGCGCGACGGCCGCGTACTCGGCGACCAGATTCCGCTTGTCCTGAACGATTCGCGGCAGAAGCGCGTGCAGATCAAGATACGCCAGCGCGCCGCACTCCGATGAGAACGTCGGCAGGGGAGGGCTGCCGCCGAGAGCATGGATCAGATCGAGCAACTGCCGCTGATGTTCCGCCTCTTCGCTGATCATGCCATCGACGAGCCGCTGATCCGCCGCCGACGCCCAAGACACGAACGGCTGCGCCCTGCCGAGGTGATGCAACAGACTGCGGCACTCCGCGTCGTACAATCGAACGAGCGCTCTTACGATCGAGTCATTGTCCATCGGACACGTCGAGGCGGATCGAACTCCGCACGAACTTCATTCACGGTCGCGGCGGGACGCTCGCAGCGGCCGGCGGCCGCGACAACTCCGGTCGATTCACGGCCGGTGCGACGGCAACCCCGGTCGTTGCCAGCGTCCGCACCGGATAGACGTTTCGCGAGAACTGGTCGGCCCGCGCCTTGAGTCCGCCCGCCAGCGGCACGCCCACGAGGAGCAGCACCGCGGCGACGGTCGTCACGAGCGCCTGCCCGAAGAACGGCGTCGCCAGGCGCGGCTGGCCGTCGTCCACGAAGTACATCGCGTACGCGACGCGGGCGTAGTAGTACAGGCTGATGAGCGTGTTCACGACCGCGACCCAGACCAGCCAGACCTGGTCGCCGTCAAACAGCGCCCACAGCAGATAAAACTTCGCGATGAAACCGCCGAGCGGCGGCAGGCCTACGAGGCTGAACAGGCAGATCGCCAGGCCGGCCGCCAGCCAGGGCGCCCGTCGCCCGAGGCCGTGGTAGGCGTCGAGCGTCTCCTTGCCCGTCTGCCAGTACACCAGCGCCGCGCTGCCGAATGCGCCGAGGTTCATAAACAGGTAGATGACGACGTAGGCGACCAGCGCGCTGAAGGCCGGATGCGTCACCACCTCAGCCGGGCCCGGCCGCCAGAGGATCGCGCCGGCCATGAGCATGTACCCCGCGTGCGCGATGGAGGAATAGGCCAGCAGCCGCTTGATGTTCGTCTGTCGATAGGCCGCGAGGTTTCCGTATGTGCAGGTGATCGCCGCGACGATGCCGATGCCGGTCGCCGCGCCGGACATCAGCGCCGTCCCGCCGAGGGCGTCGCCGAGCGCCGTCACGCATCGCAGGAGCAGGCCCAGCCCGGCGGCCTTGCTGGCGACCGAAAGCCACGTCGTCACCTCGATCGTGGCGCCCTGGAACACGTCCGGACACCAGAAGTGGAAGGGGACGGCTGAGATCTTGAAGCCGATGCCCGCGAGCAGTCCGAAAAGCGCCAGTGCCACGACGAGCGTGTTCGCACGCGGGGCATCGCCGCCCGTCGCTGCGGCGACCTTCTGCGCAACGGCCACGAGGTCGAACGAACCGCAGAAGCCGTACAGCAGCGAGATGCCGTAGATCATCATCGCGCTGGTCACCGCGCCGAAGAGCACATACTTCAGTGATGCCTCTGCCGCGATCCGATCGCGCTTCCGAAAACCGACGATGGCGTACGACGGCAGCGACGCCGTCTCGACCGCCAGCACGATCATCAGCAAGTTGGTCGTCGAGACCATTAGCGCCATGCCGAACGCGCTGCTGACAAGCAGCGTGAAGAATTCCGGCGCATCCATGGCGTGTTCCGTCGCGTCCGGACCGCTCGACGAGGCGCCGATCGTCCACAGGCCCACGACCGACACGAGAAAAAAGCAGAGCAGGGCGATGAAGAGAATGGAGAAGTTATCCACCAGCAGCATCGGTGCGCCGCCCGCCGGCGCGAATCCGGCCCAGCCGCCGCCCGCGACGCGCTGCGTGCCGTAGAAACAGAGCAGCGCCGTCACGCCGGCGCCGACAATCGTGACGAACGCCGACACCACGGCGCTTCGCCCGACGACCAGCGCGGCAACGAGGATCGCCACGATCGTGCCGATCAGCGCCAGCAGCGGAAGCGTGTGAATCAGTGCGTCGACCGACGGCAGCCAGAAGCTCGCCGCCGCGCCCTGTGCCGGCGGCATGCGTCAGCCTCCCTGCGCCGTCAGCAGCGCCCGGATGTTCTCGAGCGTGCCGTTCATCACATCAAACGTGTATTTCGGCAGGATGCCGAGGAAGATCGCCAGCGCGCCCATCACCGACAGCACGAACACCTCGCGCGCGCTGCAATCCGGGAACCCCGCGTATTCCGCCCGCTCCTTGCCGAGATAGACCCGCTGGATCATCCACAGGATGTACCCGGCCGTCAGCACCACGCCGAACGCCGCCAGCACGGCCATCGGCTTCGCCCAGGCGAACGGCGCGTGATACGTGCCCAGCAGCACCCAGACCTCACCGATGAACCCGCACAGCGCCGGCAGACCGAGCGACGCGAAGAAGCCGAGCGTCGCCAGCGAGCCGTACACGGGCATCGACAGCCACAGGCCGCCGAATCGGTTGATGTCGCGATGGTGCGCCCGGTCATAAATGACCCCGACGAGGAAAAAGCACATCGGGCTGGAGATGCCGTGGGCCAGCATCTGGAACATCGCTCCTTGTATGCCCGTGGATGTCATCACCGCGATGCCCAGCAGCACGTAGCCCATGTGCGAGATTGAGCTGTACGCCACCAGTCGCTTGAAGTCCGACTGCGCCATCGCGCACAGCGCGCCGTACAGGATGTTGACCACGCCGAGAATGGCCAGGGCGTACGCGGCCGTCTGGCCCGCCGCCGGGAAGATCGGATAGCACAATCGCAGGAAGCCGTAGCCGCCCATCTTGAGCAGAATGCCGGCCAGGATCATCGAGATCGGCGTCGGGGCCTCGACGTGCGCATCGGGCAACCACGTATGGAACGGAAAAACCGGGACCTTGATCGCGAATCCGATGAACAGCAGCACGAACATGGCCAGGCCGAAGTTCCAGTTCAGGAACATTGTGCCCGGATCGTTGAAGAGCCGCTGAATGGCCTCGTTCGTCGCGTAGGTGATCAGGTTGAATGTCGGCACGCCGGCCTCGGCCGACTTGAAGTACATCGCCAGAAGGGCGACGAGCATGAGGATCGAACCGAGCAGTGTGTAGAGGAAGAACTTGATAGCCGAGTACTCCTTCCGCGGACCGCCCCAGACGCCAATGAGGAAGTACATCGGAAGCAGCATGACTTCCCAGAAGATGTAGAATAGAAAGAAATCGAGCGCGACAAACGTCCCCAGCATGCCCGTCTCGAGCAGCAGGAACAGCGCGAAGTAGCCCTTGATCCCGCGATGGTTGGTCCAGTGCTCGAAGTTCCAGCTCGCCAGCGCCGAGAGGAACGTGATCAGCGTCGTCAAAATCACCAGCGGAAAGCTCAGCCCGTCGATGCCGACGTAGTACTGGATGTTGAACTGGCCGACCGTGATCCAGTTGCGTTGAAACTCGAAATGGAGCGACGCCTCGCTGCCGTACGCCGGGCCGAACAACCCGTTCATGAACGGACCGAACAACCCGAGCGACAGCACGAACGCGAGTCCCGACGCCGCGACCGCCAGCGACTTGACCGCACGCCCGCTCGGCGCGAGGAGGCAGAGAACCCCTCCGATCGTCGGAATGAACACGATCCAGTTGAGCAAGTGAGACTCTGACACGTCCGACACCTTTCGATGACAACCCGCCCGCCCATCCGCAGCGGGTACCGTCCTATTTCATGGCCGTCGCGGCCGTCGCGGGCCGCAGGTACGACTCCAGCTCCTGTGAGAACGCAATCGACAGCAGCACGACCCCCGCCGCACCTGCCGCCGTCAGGATGTACAGCCGGATTCGGCCGGTCTGCATGCGTCGCGCCGCGCCGCCCAACGCCTGGGTCATGCCCGCGACGCCGTTGACCAGTCCGTCGACGAAGCCGATATCGCCCGTGCGCACCGGCATGTCGAGCTGCCGGCCCGTGAACATGGCCCAGACGCGGGTGAGAGCGGCCGTGAGATTCACCAGGCCATCAACGACAATCTTGTCGAATAGGCCACAGGCCATCGCGAAGACGCGGGTTCCGCCGACGAGCAGCAGATCGTACACGTCGTCGAAGTACAGTCGCCGCGAGAGCGCCCGGTGGATTGACCGTGCCAACGGCATGCCTCGAAGCAGCGCGTCCGCCGTCGCCAGGTCGCGGCGGTAGATCATCCAGGCGATGCTGATGCCGACGATGAACGCGAACCCGACCAGTCCACCGAGTGCTTCGTGCGCGCCGTGCAGCGCCTCGCCGCTGACCGCCGGGACGAGCGCCGAAACCTTGTCGCCCACGACCGATTCGGCCGCACCGTGCGCCGCATCCGCCACGAGGTGCCGAAACGACGTCGCGGGCACTGTCGCGCACAGCACCGTGAAGATCGCCAGCACGATCAGCGGCACGTACATGATCGGCCTCTCGTGCGCGTGCGCGTGGATGTGCGGATCGCGCGGGCGGCCGGCGAACGTCATGCACCAGCAGCGCATCATGTAGAACGGCGTCACGTAAGCGATCAGGATCGGCAGCCAGAACATCCACTTCGGCAGCGGCCGTACGTCGGGGAACTTGGCCGCGAGCGAAGGTTCGTGCGACTCGTGCGACGTCCCGGTGCCGTGGGCTGAATGATCGCCACCCTCGCCGGATCCGGTCTGCGAAGCCCGGTGCACGTCCACGGTAGCCGCCGTGGGCATGGGGCCGTCTCGCATCCGTTCTCGGCGCGACGGGGGAAAGTCGCCTCGCATGTCGCGCAGAGGCTCCTCCGCCACGGCGACGGAGCGACCGCGGATCGATGCATGAGCCGCCTCCTCGTGATGCAGCGGCTGATCCCACAAGTACGCTCGCTGGTACGCGACGGCGAGGATTTCGTCCTTGCTGTAGAAGCCGCCCAGGCCCCAGTGCGACCACGGAATGCCCGCGCCGGCGATCGCCAGCACGGCGAGGAAGAACGTCCAGCACGTCGCCGGCATCTTCGACCGCAGCCCGCCCATCCGCCGCATGTCCTGCTCGTGGTGGCAGCCCTCAATCACCTGTCCGGAGCCGAGGAACAGCAGGGCCTTGAAGAACGCGTGCGTCAGAAGGTGGAACAGCGCGCCGACCCACGCCCCGACGCCCATGCCGAAGATCATGTAGCCAAGCTGCGAGAGCGTGGAGTACGCCAACACCTTCTTGATGTCCGTCTGCGCGATGGCGATCAGCGCCGTCATCGACAGCGTGATGCACCCGATCACGGCGATGACGAATTGCGCATCGGGCGTCAGCAGTCCGAAGATCCGCGCGACGAGATACACGCCCGCCGCCACCATCGTCGCGGCGTGAATCAGCGCACTGACCGGCGTCGGGCCTTCCATCGCGTCCGGCAGCCAGACGTGCAACGGAAACTGCGCGCTCTTGCCCACCGCGCCGCAGAACAGGCCGATGCCCATCCACGTCGCCCACGACAAACCGAGGAACTCGCGCGCAAACAGGATCGACGTCGGGTCCGCCGCCTGACGCCGAAACGCCGCCGCCGCGCCGTCCAGTGACACGTCTTGCAGGAACGTCACAACCATCATCAAGCCGATCAGGAAGCCGAAATCGCCGACCCGGTTCGTGACGAACGCCTTGATGGCCGCATTCGATGCCGACTTCTTCTCGAACCAGAAGCCGATCAGAAAGTACGAGCAGAGTCCAACGAGTTCCCAGAAGATGAACAAGAACAGCAGACTGTCGCTGATGACCAGCCCGAGCATCGAGAAGCAGAACAGCGACAGGTAGGTGAAGAAACGGTGAAACCGCGGATCGTGCGCCATGTACCCGAGCGAGAAGACGTGAATCCACGTCGACACGAACGTGACCATGAAGAACATGATCACGGTCAGCGAGTCGAGCTTCACCGAGACCTTGAGGGGGATGTCGCCGAGCATCGCCCAAGTGATCGTATGCGCCGCGCGCTGCTCGACGGCATAGCTCGTTCGCTCGGTGGGCGACATGCCGACCCAGGTCCGCAGGACGTGAATCGACACGACGCAACTGAGCGCGATCGCCGCCGTCGCGACATACCCTGCCCACGGATTGCCGCCCGGCGGCCGCTTGACCACAGGCGCGCCATGTCCGTGCCCGTCGTGCGAATCATGGCCGTGCGCGGCGGGAGCGGCATCATGGCCATGACCCGGGTCGTCGTGACCGTGCGAAGCAGCGCCGGCCCTCGGCAGCTTCGACGCGAAGAGCGCGAGGAAGAAGAAGCTCAGCAGCGGGATGGCAACGCCGGCGACGAGCCAGAGGTCGAGTGTCATAGGTTTCCGAACCGACTCCGCGGACCGCGACGCGGAAGGACCGCGCTAACCCTGCAACTGATCGCCGCGATCCACGTCGATCGTCGCCAGGTTGTTGTAGAAGTTCATGAAGATCGCAATCGCGATTGCGGCCTCCGCGGCCGCGAGCAGGATCACGAACACCGCCACGATCGGGCCATCCAGCGCGCCCGTGCGATAGCGCGAGAACGCCACCAGGTTCACGTTCGCCGCGTTCAAGACGAGTTCCACGCCGATGAGGATACCGATCGCATTCCGCTTGATCGCCATGGTCAGTACGCCGAGGCAGAAGATCGCCGCGGAAAACACGAGGTAATGCTCGAGCGTGATCGTCGCCATTTCGTCTCGATCCGCGCTACGGCGCGGACGTCCGCTCCGCCGGCTGCGGCCGCGCCAGGTATGCCGCACCGATCAGAACCGCCAGCAGCAGCACCGACGCTGCCTCGAACGGCACGAGATAGTCCTGCAACAGCACAGCGCCGATGTCCCGAACGGGGACTACCTGCGCCGAACCGGTAGCGCCCGCCGACCAGTCCACGTCGGTCAGAATCTTGCACAGCGACACAAACAGCGCCGCAACGACCGCGCAGGACGCGACGATCTCGCCGCGCCGCGCCGCAAACCGCACCCACGGCGACTTGCTGGTCAGCATGACGCCGAAGATGATCAGAACCAGCGTTCCGCCCGCGTAGACAATGAGCTGGATCACCGCCAGCAGGTTCGCGAACATCAGGAAATACAAACCGGCCACGCCGCCCAGCGTTCCCAGCAGGCACAGCGCGCTGCGCACGATGTTCCCGCACAGGACGATGC
Source organism: Phycisphaerae bacterium (assembly GCA_023150615.1). GTDB lineage: Bacteria > Planctomycetota > Phycisphaerae > UBA1845 > UTPLA1 > JAKLKO01. Next base: position 237,173 of record JAKLKO010000002.1, on the reverse strand, counting down.
CCAGCGCCGACAACAGCGCCACCCCCGCGAAAAGATAGAACATCAGGGGTTCAAGCCACGCCGGTGTATTCATCGCGAACTCTTGCTCCCGCAGACGCTACGAGCCCGGCAGATGTTCGATCGCCAGCCATCCCACCAGCCGCCGCCGATGGATGTATCCATACGCCATGAATCCCAGAATCAGAAGCGTCAGCACGAGTCCGATGATCGTCAGTCCGCCGCTGATGACGCGCGCCAGCGATTGAAAGCCGGGATACGCCGGACGGTCGAACAATACCCAGATCGTGTTGCCGAGCAGCACGATCATCGTAAGCGGCAGGAGCACCTGCACGCACGCGTAAAGCACCTGGTCGATGCGAATCCGCGGCAGCGTCCAGCGAATCCAGATCTGCACGTACAACAGGAACGCACCCTTGAGGATGAAGATGATCGGGCCGTCGAACAGCACGCCCCGGGCCATCGCCGCGATCACGCCGCTGCCGGTCGGCGCCCACGACTGCGGAAACGGGCCGTACCAGCCACCGAGGAACAGAATGACCGCCAGCCCGCTGACGGCGAACATGGCGGCGTACTCGGCGAAGAAGAACAGCGACCAGCGGAACCCGCTGTATTCCGTGTGAAAGCCCGCGACGAGTTCCGACTCCGACTCCGGCAGATCGAACGGCGCGCGCTTGCAGGACGCCAGCGATGCCACGTAGTACGAGAAAAACGCGATGAAGCACCACGGGTTCCGCCACGCCAGCCATTCGGCGAAGCCGCCGCGCTGATACTCCGCGAGGTCCATGAGCCGCAGCGAGCCGACGGTCATCACCGGGATGAGCAGCGCCATGCCCATCGGAATCTCGTATGAAACCATCTGGCACGCCTCGCGCATCGCGCCATAGACGCTCCACTTGTTGTTGCTGGCCCATCCCGCGATGATCACGCCGATCACCTCGATCCCGAGCATCGACAGGATGAACAGCAGCGCTACGTCAAGGTCGCGGAACACGTACGAACCCGCGAACGGCAGCGCAATAAACGCACAAATCGCGGGAACGAACGCGAGATATGGCGCCAGCCGGAACAGCGGGCCGTCCCCCTCTTTCGGGATGAAATCCTCCTTACAGATCAGCTTCAACCCGTCCGCCGGAGATTGCGCCCAGCCGTGCCATCCGCCGACGCGCATCGGCCCGAGCCGGGACTGGATCCGCCCGGCCACCTTGCGCTCCCACCAGATCGTGTAGAGCGGCACAAGGCTGATGAACCCGATGATACCCGTCATCGCGATCAGGTCGCGAACCAGCGCGAACTGGAGCGGCCAGACGACGTACGCCAGCGCTCCAAGCCCGCCGGAAAACATCGATTCCGGCCAGACCGCGGTCGCGGCCGGCCGCCATGCCTGGATCTCGGCCAGCGTCAGCGCGCCGCGCATCGACGTGACAACCGCTGTATTCGCAGCGCTCTGCGCGATCCCGTCGGCGAACCGCGTGACGATGACGTAGGCCCAGACAACGACGCAGACGCCGATCACGGCCGCAAAGAAAACCGGCCCCGGAAACCGCCGCAGGATCGGCGCCGCCACGCGATAGACGCCGCGCGCCAGCGCTGCGATCAGCGCCGCAATGCCGCGAAACGACCGCTCCCCCTGCTGAACCCACGGGTACGTGAATTGACTCAACGCGTGCTCTCCAACCCGCGGTCCGACCGCGCTCGTGAAGAAAGTCACGAATATACCAATTCCCCGGCCATTTGGTAGGGGCGTTCTACACCCTTCCGGGCCGGGTCCGCAAGTCCTAAGCAGAGGCAGTATCGTCGCTTGCGCCACCTCGACGCACCGGACGTTGAACGCAGTGCGACCAGCCCCGTACCGTCCACATCCGTGGCCGACCGGAAACCGGACTTCGACGACCTGACAACCCTCGCCGCGCTCGACGCGGGCTCGCTCTGGTCCGCGCGATTCGGGTCGATGATGCGCGACCATCTCGCTGTGCGTCGCGCATCCATGGATCACGGCGCTCCGCCGGGCCGCGACGAAGCGGGCCGTCTGTCAGGCCGGCGGCGGTGTCGGCGGAGCAGCAACCTGTCGTCGCGCGGCTCGAATCGGCACTCAACGACACGGCCGCACGGACCGGACCGCTCATGATGTCCGTCCCCATGCTCTACATCGAGGCCGCGACGGCCTGAGCGTCCGCGCCCATGTCCGTCACGGCGGCGTACGCGTAGCGCGTCGCGTACCAGCGCCAGGCCTGCTCGATCCGCCGTCGCTCGTGTGGCGCAAGCTCGCGGTACGACGGGGCGGTTCGATCACGCCGCGCGGACAGGTAGGCCGCGATCTTCGGCTGCAGCGCTTCGAAGCCTCCCAGCGCGAAGCGCTCATAGATTCCCCGCAGCACGACGATCGGATCCGCGATCAGCTCCTCGTAGCGTACCGTCACGATGTTCTCCGCGGGAACCGCCCTGAGCGCCTCATCCAGTCGCTCGTGCATGTAGTTGAACGTCTCGATGACGAATTCGGCGACGTCGTCGCGCCCGGGCGCCTGGATGCTCTGGCTCTCGCACATCATCTGCCACATGTTCTCCGTCGACCGAAAGACGCGCTCCGGCTCGCGCACGATGTGCACGAAGAGCGCCTGCGGAAACACCTCGCGAAGCACGTCGACGCGACACGCGTGCGGAGGAGATTTCAGCACCAGTCTCCCCGGCCGGCGGTAGCAGACCTGGCGTAGGAACCGCGTCCACGCATCGCGCCACGCCCGCCGCTCCTCAGTAGCAAGTTCGATCGAGGCGCGGAACTGCGCCAGCGTCTGCCGCCCGCTCGGGAACGCGAACAGCGCGTATGGTGACGGCTGGCCCAGATTGCACAAAGCGAATTCGTCTTCCTGCGGCTCGTCCCACTCGAACGGCAGCCCGTCCATCGGCCGCACGCGCGGCACGATGCGGCAGGTCCACGTCGGAAACCACTCGCCGAGCAGTGCCGGGATGTGCGGCGCAAAGCACTCCCAGACGTTCGGGGCCGTGTGCCGATCATCGAGCGACAGCAGTTGATGCAACAGCGTCGTGCCGCATCGCCAGTGGCCGATGATGAAGATCGGCCGGTCGTGTAGCAGCGTCGCGTCAATGCGCCGGCCGAGCAGCGCACGTTGGATCATGCCCAAGACCGTGCAGAACGCGCAATGCAGTGTGACCCAGAGCACCAGCGGAACGCGCGTCCAGCCGATCCGGAATCGCCCTCCGCGAAGCAGCCGCCACCACGCCCGCAAGTCGGCGCCCATCCAGATCCGCCACGGACACCATCGCAGCGCGATGGTCCCATCGGCCCGCGGCGATTGTCGACGCGTACGATCGACGGAAGAGGCGGGCAAAGGAGGTTCGCTTGCTCGCGCCGCAGTGCGAAGGCTGGGCTCCATCCCAATCCGAGACAGCGGCAACCGCACGCTATCGATCCACTTCGCCCATGACGACGTCGATGCTGCCGACGATGGCGGGTACGTCGGCCAGGAGGCAGTCCTTCACGACCGCGTTCGTGATGGAGAGGTTGCAGAAGCTCGGCCCGCGAGCCTTCACGCGGTAGGGGATCGTCGATCCATCGCCGACGACGTAGAACCCGAGTTGTCCGCGCGGGTTCTCGATCTCGTAGTACACGGCGTCGGACGGCAGCTTCACCGTCTTGCCCGCCTTGTTGCGGACCTCGCCGGGCGTGCCTTCGAGGCGGCGCAGCGCCTGCCGCAGAATGCGCACCGATTGCTCCATCTCGCAGATGCGCACGAAGTAGCGGTCCCAGCAGTCGCCCATGGTGCCCTTCAGACCTCGCCCGACCGGCACGTCGAATTCGTACTCTTCGTAGCCGCAGTCCGGGTGCACCTTGCGCAGGTCCCACTTCACGCCGCTGCCGCGCAGGCACGGCCCCGTCAGGCCATAGGCCAGCGCGTCCCCGGCCGAAATGACGCCGACGTTTGCCGTGCGCTTGACGAAGATGTGGTTGTACGACAGCAGATTGTTGTACTCGGCGATCTTCGGTTCGAAGTAGTCGAGGAACTCGCGGCAGATGTCGATGAACCGCTCCGGCACGTCGTCGGTCACGCCGCCGATCGTGATGTAGCTGTACGTCAATCGTGCTCCGCACGCCGACTCGAACAGGTCGAGGATGTACTCGCGCTCGCGGAAGGCGTAGAGAAACGGCGTAAACGCCCCCATATCCAGTCCGTACGCGCCCATCGACACGAGGTGCGAAGCGATTCGGTTCAGTTCAGCGAAGATCACGCGGATGATCTGCGCCCGCTTTGACACCTCCAGCCCCGTTAACCGCTCCACCGCCAGCGCGAACGCCAGGTTGTTGTTCATCCCGGCCAGGTAGTCCATGCGGTCGGTGTATGGGATGTACTGATACGGGGCGAGGTTCTCGCCGATCTTCTCGGCGCAGCGATGCAGGTAGCCGATGTGCGGGATCGCCTCCAGGACCATCTCGCCATCGGTGCGCAACACGATCCGCAGCACGCCGTGCGTCGAGGGATGCTGCGGCCCCATGTTGACGAGCATCTCCTCGGTGCGGACGTCTCCCTGCTCGATCGCCTCGCGGTCGAGGTCCGTCAGCACGTCGGGTCGCGACTCCAGAAGCGTATCCGCCACGATGCTCATCCCCGGCAGCCCGCCGCCGAGACCCTACTCCGGTCGCTCAATGCTGCGGCCGCGTCTGACCATACTCCGTCACGGCCGGAATCCCGTGATACTCCAGCGGAAACTCGTAGTCCTTGCGAAGCGGATGTCCGGCCCAGTCGTCCGGGCACAGGATCCTCCGCGGATGCGGGCCGTCCACATCGTCGATCGAATCCGGGTGATTCTCGAAGACGATCCCGAGCAGGTCGTATGCCTCGCGCTCGTGCCAGTCGGCCGCGGGCCAGACATCCGCGACGCTCGGAATCCGCGGCGCATCGCGCGGCACGCGGACCGTGACCGCGAACTCGTGCGGGGCGATCCAGTTCGCGTCGGGTGTCGCGCCACGCCGTGCGGAATACAGGTCGTACACCGCCGCCAGTTCCCTGTCCTCGAGGCAGTCCACGCCGCTGATGCAGCGCAGCAGGTTGAATCCCAACTGCGGTTCATCGCGCAGAAAGCGCGCGACCGCCGGCCAGTGCGAGGCATCCACCACGACATGCGGGTGACACCCTTCGAGTGATGCGCCCCGGATCACCTCCGGAAAGCGCGTCTTCAGCAGATTGACGATGGCTTCCGCGGTCATGTCTTGCCCGTCCCGGCCGGACGGTCCGAATCGAATCAGGTCAACGCCGCTTCCTTCACGCCGCGCCAGCGGTCCCGCGCGATCGACTGGTGCTTGATCTTGTCCTGCAATCGCATGATGCCTTCCAGCAACGCCTCGGGTCGCGGCGGACAGCCCGGAACGTATACGTCCACCGGGACGACCAGGTCCACGCCCTTGACGACATGATAACCGTGCTTGAAATACGGCCCGCCGCCGATGGTGCACGCGCCCATCGCCATCACGTACTTCGGTTCCGGCATCTGGTGGTAGAGCCGCTTGACGCGGCTGGCCATCTTGTATGTCACCGTGCCCGCGACGATCATCAGGTCCGACTGACGCGGCGTTGCCCGGAACGCGCCGGCCCCGAACCGGTCGATGTCGAACCGGCTGGCGCCGACGGCCATCATCTCGATCGCGCAGCACGCCAGGCCGAACGTCATCGGCCAGATGCTGCTGGAACGGCCCCAGTTGATCGCCCAGTCCAGCGACGTGACGATCAGGCCTTCCTCAAACCGGTTCTCGATCCAACTCACGTTCAACCTCGGACGAACGCACCCTTACGCTTCTGACTCACGCGGTTACGTCCATGCACGCGCCGTACGGCTCACATCATCCCCAGCCGAAGGCGCGCGATGATTCGCCGGCTTGCTCGTCGATGCCGTCGACCGCACCCAATCCAGGTATCCGAACCGCCACAGGTACACGTATCCGACGACGATCACGCCGAAGAAAAACAGCATGTCCCACAGCGCCGCGACGCCGGCCGAGCGGTAGATCACCGCCCACGGATAGAACAGGGCGATCTCGATGTCAAAGACGACGAAGACCAGCGCGACCACGTAGAATCGGAGATCAAACTGAATCCAGCTCGATCCGATCGCCGGCTCGCCGCACTCGTACGGTACGTCCTTCTCCGGGTGCGACAGCGTCGATCGCACGAACTTCCCGATGAGCAGAGGCGCAAGGACCATCGCGATCCCCGCGACCGTGAACAGGAACAGGCCCAGCACCAGGTTGGCATTGTCCGCCGGCATGCGTGTCCGCGGCCAGGTCAGGTCGCCGCGGCCTCCTTCTCAGCCTTCTTTCCGACGTCCGACGGCTCCAGCGCCTTGAGCATGTGCTCGCGGGCCGGCGCCGCGCGGGACATCCACTCCGCCTTGCGCCGCGCGGCCCATTCGGGCAACTCGTCCCGCTGCATCCAGATCGGCTCGGGCGTCTGCTTGCCCTCGCGCGCCAGTTCGGTGAACTCGACGATCATGTCCTTCCGCGTGTACGCGCTCAGGTCGTGGTTGTTGCCCATATGAATGCAGTCGGTCGGGCACGGCTCGCAGCACAGCGCGCAGAACATGCACTTCGCGTAATCGATCGCATACCGCGTCAGCGCGCCGCCGACGGCCACGCCCGTTGCCTTGTCGATCTTCCGCGGACCGCTCTTTTCGATGTAGATGCAGTCGACCGGGCACGCCTTCGCGCACTGGTCGCAAGCGATGCACTTTTCCGCCTCGAACCAGTGGAACCCGCGGAAACGCGGCTGGATCACCGGCGCCATGTCCGGATACTGAACGGTCACGGTCTTCGCGAAGCAGTACTTCAGCGTAATCCCCATCCCGATCGCGATGGTCCGCACCGTGTCAAAGATGTTCCGAAAGTACTGTCGCATCCGCTCGCGCCTGCAACGCTCACGCCGCGGCAGCCTGGCGCTGCGCCGGCCCGTGATCGCAAGTCGGGGTAGTATAGTATCGTCACGACACGACGCAACGCGCTGAGAACCGCCGTGCCGGACCGCCTCACGGCCGCGCGACGCCCGGTGAGCCGGGCACTGCGGTCGGCGCGGTCGTCGTCGCCGATCGCACTGCGTCCTGGAGCGTCCGCCAGCGCGGGTCCTTCCGCATCTCATCGAATCGCGCTTCCTGCGCCGCGCGGGAAAGCAGATCCGGCCGCAGCACCACCGCCGCGGCCAACGCTCGCCAGGCCGTGTCCATCCGCTTCAGTTTCGCCGAGCACGCCGCGTACGCGAACAACGCGATCGGCTCCGCCGGCCGAAGCCGTAGCGACGCGTCCAACTTCTCCCACGCCGATGGATCCTGTCCGCATTCCGTCAGCGCAATCGCCCAGTTCGTCAGCACGTTCGGGTTGTTCGGATCGAGCTCGTTCGCCCGCGCGAAGACGTTGAGCGATGCCGCCGGATCGCCGCTTCGCAGCAGGCAGTTTGCCAGGTTCAGCGTCGCCTCCCGCCACGATGGCTTGGCCTCGACCGCCTGACGATAGGGCAGTACCGCCTCGCGATCGCGCCCCAGCCGCGACAGCGCCAACCCGACGAAGAAGTACCCCTCCGCATCCGCCGCCGGCTGCTCCAAGCCGCGCCGCGCCCACTCCAGCGCCTCGGCCGGCTTGTCCCTCAGCAGAAGCACCTCGGCGATGCGGAAGTACGCGCGTGAAAACGTCGGGCGAAGCTCGATCGCGCGATGAAACTCCGGCAGCGCGCGATCAAGGTCGTCGAGTACCAGATAAGCCGATCCAAGTCCCTCGCGCGCCCCGGCCTCTTGGGGATACTGCCGGACAACCTCCTGCCAGTACGACATGCTGTCCTTCCAGACCAATTGCTGCGCCCACGTCTTGACGCTGAACAGCATCGCGACGGCCACCGTCGCCGTGACGCACACCGGCCGCAACGTCGCGCCGCGGACGCGCTCCAGCGCCCACGCAAGACTGATCAACAGCGCGATCATTGGAAGGTACACGAAGCGATCGGCCGCGATTGCGCCCATGAACTGAACAGCCCCGAGCACCGGACCAAGCAGCAGCACATAGCCGACGATCGGCACATAGAACGCTGGCCGGTGCCGCGCAATCCAGACCAGCGCCATCAGCACACCAACCGCCACGATGCCCGGCAGGAACAGGGGGTTCGTCGCGCGGACCTCGTCCATCTCTGGCATGGGATACTGCGGGCAGAGCGTTACCGGCCAGACCAGCTTGTAGAAATAGAACAGCACGTTGTGGCAGATGACCAGCAGCGTCTGGTGCGGCCGAACGACGATTCCCGGCATGACCAGGCCCGACGACTCGGCCTGCGAGACGTACACGATCCAGCCGAACAACCCGACGATCGCAAACAGCGGAACCTTCTCGATGACGGCCGCGAGCGACAGTCGGCGGTACGGCCACACGTCGAGCAGCAGGAGCGCGAGCGGCAGCGACCAGCTCGTCGGCTTCGATAGCAGCGAGAGCACGAGCATCGCCGCGCCGAACCAAAGCCATCGCGCCCGGCCGCCGTGAACGTACCGGTCATACGAGAGGAACAGCCCGAGCGCGAATAACGTCGCCAGCAGCGTCTTGCGCTGGCAGATCCACGAAACAGACTCGACGTTCATCGGATGCGCTGCGAACAACAGAGTCACGACGACGGCTGGCCAGGTCGCCTTCGTGAAGCGGCGTAGCAACAGGTAGACCATCGCCGTATTCGCGCCGTGCAGCAGGACGTTCGTCAGGTGAAACGGAAACGGTCGCGGCCCGTGATCCAGCCCGTCGAGCACGCGATCAAACATCAGCGAGGCCATCGTCAGCGGCTGGTAGTACCCGCCGACGGTGGAGGGGTGGAAGACCTCGGTGAAGAAGGCCTTCAGCTTGTCCCACGAGGGGTGAAGGATGTACGCGTTGTCGATGATGTACTGAAAATCATCGAGGTTGATGAAGCCGTTTCCGAGCGAGCGCGCATAGAGCAGAACCGCCGCGAGACCGACCAGGGCCGCGGCGCCGGCGTCGATGCGTATCCGCGTTCGCTTCGTGGCAGGCGCGTGGGGCGAGTCATCCATGCGCGGAATTCTATCGCGCTTTCACCGCGCGCTGCGGAATCCGCGGCTCACGCCGGGAAGATTTTCCGCGCCCGGGTGACGAGAGCCGGATAGTCGACGCCGTCCGCGCACGCCAGCTTCGCCGTCTCCAGCTCGTCGGCCGTGAAGCTCAGCCATTCCGGACGAAGTGCCCGATAATGATCGCGGGCCATGTAGCGATGTCCGTACAGGTCGTGGTACATCACGAAGCGCGCCACGTCGTCCAGCGCATCGGCGTGCCGCATGTGCGCCCGGCATCGGCCGTTGCACGTCTCGCACCAGCGGTGCGGACCGGCCGCGTAGAGATCAAGCAGGAGTTGATGATCGGCCGCCGCCAGTGGCTTCGCGTCGCGCGCCGCCGCGGTGTTCTCCTCGATTATCTTGAAGCTCAGCATGTGGGACGTCATGCCGGCCAGCCGGTCATCCGACAGCACCGCCTTGACGACCGCCTGCTGCACCGTCCACTTGTCGCCCGCCAGCTTCTCCCAGCGGTCCTTGAAGTTTGCCGAGCTGCTCTGCGTCTTCATCGCGATCAGGCCGATCCCCGCCTTCACGCATCGATCCAGCGCGCGGTTCATCTCGTCGTTCTTCGCTGTCCGCGGGTCGTACTTGACCATGATCGCGTCGACGAATCCCCCCTCGGCGGCGGCCGTCAGGTATTCGGCCTTGCGCCGCGCGTGGGATGAAAACCCGACGAGCTTGCACTTGCCGGATTTCTTGAGCCGCTCCGAGACTCGCTTGAACTCGTCGCTCTTCGGCCACTCCACGCTCGACTCGGGATACTCGCGATCCCCGATCTGGTGGATGAAGAGGAGGTCGATGTAGTCGGTCTTCAGCGCCTCCAGGCGCTCGTCGACCATGTCCAGAAGCTGCTTCGGTCCCTCGGTGGGGTGGCTCTTGGTGACGAGGAAAATCTCCTTCCGCTGACCGGTCCGCTCAAACCACTTCGCAATCTCACGCTCGCTGCCGCCGTTCTCGTAGCAGTCCGCCGTGTCGAAGTAACGGATGCCCTGCGCGTACGAGAAGTCGAGCATCCGCTGCGTCAGGCGGAACGCCGTTCCCTGGTTCAGAACCGAGACCTCGATGCCGCTCCGGCCGAGCTTGCGCGTCGGCAGGGGGGGCTTCTCACGGGCGCCTTGGTCCTGCGCCTGGCCGGGGGCGGCGACCGTAAAGCCAGCCGCGACGGCCGCGCTGCCCTTGAGAAACGCACGACGCGACGACTCCGTGGATGAGCGATTCATACCGCGAACTCCTGGACTCGAATTCCTCGGCTCGACCCTGAAGTATCCTAACAAGGCGAAGCGGAATTCCAAAGCAAGTTCCGTGCCGACCCGCAGCGACCAATCGCGACCTCGCCGCTCCGGAACCCGCATTCGCAGCACCGCCAGACCCGTCCGAACCTGCGGCGCGAACCTGCCGTCGTTCGACGTCGTCTAACGGGTATCACGGCGCCACGATCGAAGGAGCACGGCCATGAGCTTCGAAGAATTCTGGACGTTCATTCCTCGGCTGATCGGGTTTCTGCTGACGTACCCGTTGCGGTGGTTCGGGCTTGACTTCAACTGGGGCATCCTGTGAGCCCGCACCACACGGTGGAAGGACGGCGCGGCCGCGCATCACGCCAGGAACTTCCGCAGGTCAACCTCGTGTCCTGAACAGCCGTTGTGCCGCGCGCCGACCGAACCGCACGGCGTCCCACAGCCGCAGTCATCGCCGCCCCCATTCGCCCGCGCTCGGACCGGCCGGGCCGGGGACACGACCATCGCGCTGAGGCTCACGAGCGCTCCGCGCCGCGATCCGCCTCCGCCCGATGCGTCGGCCGTCTTCATCAGGCTCAGGCCGCGGTTGCGGTCCCGATTCGGTTCCTTTGATGAACGACTTTCACCCTCGGCCGTCACGTACACCGCCCGCCGATCGCCAACGACCGGGCACTCATGCTCGCAGATTCCGCAGCCGATGCAGTACTCGGTGTCGATCTTCGGCACCTTCCACTCGTACTTGATGACCGCGAACTCGCCGGCCTGCGGCATCTGATCAAACGTCCCGTCGATCTCGATCGTGTCCGCGTCATTCCGCCGGATCTCGTGCGTTTCCGTCACGCCGTTCTTGTGCACGATCTCAACGTGGTACGTCGTCGTGCCGTCGCCGCGGAACTGGTTCGCGCGGAAGACGATGGGCTCGGGCGAGAGTTCGCCCGGCTTCGGCAGGCCGCCGACGGTAACCGTCCGATCCGTCGCCGACCGCACGAGCGTCTTCCCATCACGCTCCACGAACTGCATCCGCTCCGAATAGATCGCCTTCGGAGACGTCGGACAGACCTCCTCGCACACGACGCACGGTTTCTTCATGCTCCACGGCAGGCACCGCCCGAGGTCGTAATGCGCCGTGCCAAGCACGACCGGGCCGGTGTCCGCGTACGCGCCCAGCCCGAGTTTCTGCTCCACGCCGATCCGCTGGATGGCCCCGGTCGGACAGACCTCGCCGCACGCCGTGCAGTGAAGTTGGCAGAACCCCATCCGGAAGTTCATGACCGGCGTCCAGAGCGCCTCGAGGTTTTCGAGATCGAACGGATACGGCTGCAAAACGTTTGTCGGGCAGACCCGGATGCACTGATCGCACTTGATGCAGCGCTCGAGGAACTCCCACTCCTCGCATGAGCCCGGCGGGCGCACGAGGTTTCCGGCCGAGAAGTCCTTGCTCGACTTCCCGGATGCGCGCGCGAAGGGATAGAACAGAAACCCGATGACGGCGGCGAACACGCCGTTACGCAGCCGCAGGTCCGGCGCGGCGATCTCGTGCCGCTTGGGCGGCAGGAAGCGGAAGCTGAGCGCGTCGTGCGGGCAATCCTCGATGCAGTTGAAGCACACGAAGCACTCGCTCTTGCGGAGTTGCGTGTGCGGATCGCTCGCGCCTTCGCACGCATGCAGGCACAGGTCACAATCGGTGCACTTGTTCGGATCGCGCTCGATCCGCCACAGCGCGAAGCGCGACAGGACGCCGAGACACGCCCCGAGCGGACACAACACGCGGCAGAAGAATCGCGGAATGAACAGGTTCATCCCGACGAGAAACAGCAGCAGCCCGCCGATCAGCGTTGCGCCGATGTGCTGCTTGTAGTCGCCAACTCCCCCCGCGACCCCCGGCACGCCTTCCTGCACGACCAACGGCATGTTCAGCGCCGGAAGCACCGCGGCCGTCACGCTTCGATGCAGCAGACAGATCGGATCGAGCAGCCCGATCTGTAGCGTGCCGTTCCAGTCGCCCTTCGTCACGCTTCGCGCCCCGGCGATCGTCGCGGACACGCTGAGAACGACGACTCCCACAAGGCACGTCCGGCGCGTCGCCGGATGGCGGACACTCCGCGCGATGACCCATCCGAGGGGCACCGCGACCACGGCCAACGCCGCCCCGACCAGCAACAGCGCGAGGCTGAACTGCCCGAGCACGGCCACCAGCATGGCGATCAGGATGCAGTACTTGAGCGCGTAGATGCCGTCGTAGCGGTTGCTGTCGAAGCGCTCTTTCGCGTTGCGCGTGTTGAACACCCATCCGATGAACTGATGCAGGATGCCGTACGGACAGATCCAGTTGCAAAAGATCCGACCCAGCAGCAGCGTCGGGATGATCAGCACCGCCGACCACGCCAGGCCCTTGTAGATCGTCCCCGTCGCCAGCCCCGTCGAGATCGCCACGAGCGGATCGATCTCGAGGAACTTGCTCACCCACGTCTGCCCGTGGCGCTCATCGACAAACGAGTAGGTCGTCAGGACGCAGAACGAGACGAACAGCCCGAAGATGAGAATCTGCACGAGGATGCGTACGGTCGTAATCCGCATCGGCGTGACTCCGGGTCGTCCGTACTTCAGACGACGCTCGACTCGCGAATCAGCCCCTGCCGCTCGTACGCCGACCAGTCCCGCATCGCGAAGCGCTTCCCGTCGATCTGATTGGGTGTGGCTTCATTGCCGCTTCGCGAGCGCCACGACTCGATCCGCGCCGCGATCTTCTGCTCCGCCAGCTCGAGGTATCGAAGCAACCCCGGATCGCGCCCGAGCAGATGTCGCAGGCACCATGCATCGCTCGCAAGCGGGTCGACGCTCGCCACGATGCACGGCCGACCATCCACGCCGCCGATCGTGACGTCCTCCAGCCGTCCGCCGGTCGGACCGTTCTTCATCAGCACCCGTGTCCCGTCGACGAGCACCAGCGTCGGGCTGATCATCATGCCGAGATCGCTGACGATGTCGTGAATGGCCTGGTGGAACTGGTTCCGCCGGCCACACAGCAGCCCGTACCAGTTCTTGATCGACATGCTCGCGAAGCACAGGTTGTGGTCCTTGATCGGCGGCAGCCCGATCACCTTGTCCGCCAGTTGAAGCGGCCGGTAGAACACCTCCCACGTCCCGAGCGCTTCGTTCCGCGTCGGATCGGGCTCGCCCGGTCGAATCGCGACCGGCGCGAACGTCGTCGCCGCCGGCAGGATGACCTCCGCGCCGCTCCGTTCGGCCGCCTCGCGAATCTTTGACTTCGCGAAGCACGGCTCGGCCTTCTCGATCGGGTTGTCCGCCACCAACACCCGCCGCGCGCCGGCGCCTTTGCACAACCGCACCACCTCCCCCAATACATCCGGATTCGTCGTCGCGCCCATGCGCGGACCGCGGTCGAACGCGACGTTCGGCTTGATCAGCACGACGTCGCCGCGCTGCACGAATCGCTCGATGCCGCCCATCGGCCCGAGCGCCGTGTGCAGCATCTTGCGGATCATCTCCGGCGAAACCTCGTCGCCGGTCGCACGCCCGCGCGCGACGCTGATCCGCGGATCGGACGGCGCGAAGTTATCGAACACCGATGCGAAGTAGTTGCGAAGCCGCGCCCCCTCGTACGTCGGCAGGCCCGCGTCCCCGCGCGGATCGTAGAAGTGCCGGATGGCCCACGCGCTGCCCCCGACCGCGGCCAGCGTGCCGCCCAGCCTCGCCAGCGCTTCGCGTCGGCTGACTCCCGCCGCGGGGACCTCGTTCGGGTGATCGCGCCGCGTCACGTCGACGTCTCCGTTCGCTCGCGCGCCCGCCGCGCGGCGATCATCGCTTCTTCAGTTCGTCGCGGATCGACATCGCACGGCGGCGACCCGCTTCAAGATCGCTTGCCATCGTCGCTCCGCCGAAGTACCGGCCCGTGCTGAAGATTATATCGAACTCGCCGCTGAATTCCGCCGACAGAACGCTCCCAGCGGAGTCGTCGGTCCGCTCAAGCACCTTTCCCAACCGCCGCGCGTGCCGTGCGTACTGCTCGACCAGCCCGCGCGCCGCCGGTTCATCCTTCGCTTCGTGCACGAACAGCGTCATGCGGACATCGCCTGACTCGTACTCCGCCGCAAACACCTGGCCCAGGAAATCAAGACTGAACGCGTCCTTCGCCAGGAACACGAATGAACCCTCGACCCGGCCATCCTTCGGCAGCACCGACTCGGCCCAGATGCCGACCTCGGAGTCCGGCAGCCACGCCGCAATCCCTTCCGCCAGTTTCGTAAGCTGTTCGCCGTCAACTTCGGCCGACTCACCGACCACCAGTTGCACGTAGGATCGCCCCTTCCGAAAGAAGAGGCTTCGTTCGCCGCGATAGCCGTCGTTGCCGATCGCAGCGCGCGTTACGTGCTCCGGCCGTTCGGCCTGGTAGATGCCGAACGCCTTCACCGCATCGCGCATCTGATACACGTAGCAATCCACCGTCGCGGACAGATCGCGGACGAGCGCGTAGCTTCCGAACACCAGTCGCTCGAAATCGAACGCGAGGTACTGCTCCGCGCGTCCGTTGATCTTCTCCCACAGGTTGCCCGGGTTGTACTCCGCGATCCCCGCCGGCGCGGACCAGATCGTCGGTGCGACCGTCGGTAGCTTCGACTCCGCCGGGGGAGAAGACTGCGGCCCGTCTTTTCCGGCCGGCCGAACCGCGGCGGTGGACTCGAACGGAACCTGACGATCCGCCAGCTCGCGCGCGAGCAGCGTCGGCGTCAGTAGTGCATCCGGCGGCAGGTTACGCCCGTCAATCAGCGTGAGGTAGCGCCCGGCGTAGAACCCGACGCGCTCGTTCCCATCGCGCCACCCGCGGACTCCGGCCGGCTCGCCGACGGCACTTTGGGGCCGCGTCACGTCGAACAACGCCGCCGCGGCCTCCGCACCGGGGAGTTCGAAGATCCGTGCCGTTAGCTGCTGTCGCGAATCAGCGCGATTCAAATACAACGCCTCGAAGGTCCGCACGACCCCGGCCTCTGAGATCGACGCGGACTGCCCGGGCATCGACCGCTCGACGCCCGTCGGATCCAGGATACGAATCGGCTCCTGACGGACCCAGCCGGGCGCAGGCCGATCGGGGAGGAGGCTCTGGGCATGACGCAACTCGGGCGGCACGACCGGCGGGTGCTTCGCCGGGTCAACGGCAAAGAAGGGGGGCTTCTTTTCGCGTGTCTGAGCGATGAACCCGCCGACGATGCCGATCGCGATCACCAGGCAGACCGCGCCGATCGCGCGCTCCGTCGCCGGTACTCGATCCCGCATGTATCGTCGACCAAAGAAGGTCGGCATCGTCTCGCCCGCCGTGCAACCTGCGTCCGACGAAGTAGAGTTTGCCGCCGTGCGAAAGTCAAAGCAGCACAGTGCCGATCGAAATCGTCGGTCCCGCGAACGGCGGCTCGCCTGCGATCAGGATGTCGATGGGAAAGCTAGGGGGTGATGATGATCCGGCCGACCGCTTCGACGAGGATCGGATTGCCCAGTCCATCGTCATGGATGCCGTCTTCCAGCACCGCAAACAGTGTGTACGTTCCGGTCGGCACGGGGTTCATGTTGACGTCGTTCGTGTCGAACATGAAGTCGCCGTTGTTTCCATCGTCCGACGCCATGATGCCCTCGGCGATCGTGATCTCGTTGCCGTTCTCGTGGTCGTTTGCGTCGGTGTCCAGCACGAGGCGGATGGTCGTCAGGCCGTTGACGACACCGTTGTCGGTCCACTGAATCGTCGTGTTGTTCCCCGTCATGACCGACACGTCCGCGGCCCCCGGCGTGGTGAACGTGAGCGTCGGCGAGGCGAACGCGCTGATGACGTTGAAGTCGCCCGGGGCGAACTCCTCCGCCGACTGGCCCGTCGGCGAGGACATCCGCAGGACCGGCTGGTAGCTGCCCACGATGACGCCGCTCACGTCCCAGTCGAATCGATCCGACGCCCCGTCCGCGAGCGCATCGCGCGACGGAATCAGGATCGTCTCGGAAAGCACGTCCCGCGTATCCGGGTCGACCCGCCGAATGGCCAGTTGAACGCTCGTACCCGGCTCGTCCGTGATATCCGCCCATCGAATGACGGCCGGCGCGCCCGGCGAGGCGTTCTGCGTCGTCGCGGGCGAGGCGAAGCTGATTCCGAACGTCCCAGGCGGCGGTTGGTTGAATCCCAGGAGGGCGAGGAACAGATCGGTCGTGCAGCCTGTGACGATGACCGCGAGCATCGCGAGCCCCCAGAGCACTCGGCGTCCTCGGGTACGCGGTGCTTCGGGACGTGGAGAGATCATGCCGTAACCCACCTTGGAGCCCGTTTCGACAGCATGCGGGATCGGCAGCGGGGTGGAGGTTGGCCCGCAGCCCGCGTCAGAAACCTCTGTCAATTCTTTACCCTCGGCGCGCCGCGTGTCAAACGGACAATGCCGGTATTTCTATCGGTGTTCACAGGCGCCCCCTTGACAGAACCCTTTTCAAGACATACGGATAGAAAAGCTAACCTCGCAATCGAAGGTCTGCCGATCTTCCCACCGAACGATGGGCGGATTCCACTCCATGAATCAGCGTCCGAGAATCTCCATCCCGCATCTGGCCGTAATGGTGGCGTTTTCCTCGCTCGCCGGTAGCTGCACGCCCACCGCCTGGCTGAACAACTTCTCCACGCGTCGCGGCACGATCACGATCGGCTTTGTCAACAACACACCGTTCCGCGCCAACTTCACATTCGGCGGATACGACACGTTTGATCGCAATACCGTACCGGTCTTCTCACAACTCCGGATCGAGGGCAATACCGCCGCCGCGCAGCAGACCCAGCAGTGCCGACGCGTCTTTTCCCTCGGCGGGGCGGAGCTTGAACGGCTGATCGAGTTCAACGACCTGAACGTCAACGACATGCCGGTCCTGCATGAAGACGTCTATTTCTCGTCCGCGCCGGCCAACGATCCCCTCGCCGCTGAACCAACCGAGGGCTTTGCGGTCCAGCAGGTTCGCCTGGACGGGATTGACTACGTCTGCGGTGGATTGCTCCTGTTCGTCTTCGTTCAGGACCCGGCCGCTCCGGGTGGATTCCGCATCGATTACACGTTTTTCAATCCCACCTGACGCGTCCGCTGCTCGATCCGAACCCGACCGATTCGAGCGCCGGCCCCTTTGAGTTCCGCCCGCCGGACCGCTAACATCCATGGGCAGAGCATCCCCGGGGTTGCGTTCTCGGCCCGAATGTCCAACCATCGGGCCGATCGCGGCGGCCGCCCCGGAACACCCGGCTCGGTCCTTCAACGCCCCGCGCGTCAAGCCGATAGTGCGTCAGTTCGACGCATCTTCGTGACTCGGGTGATGGGGATCGGCGGATCGGCGGATCGGCGGATGCGACAGGGACGCCGCGAACCCGCCCGAAGCGAGCGGTTTATCGGAGCAGTCCATGGCGGCCAAACTTCCGGTCTGGGGCATTGACGTCGGGCAGTGTGCCCTCAAGGCCGTCAAGCTCCAGCTCACCGGTGAGCAGTACGAGATCCTCGAGATCGCCGTCGTCGAGCACGCACAAATCCTCTCGCAGCCGGAGGCCGATGCCCCCAGCCTCATCAAGGCCTCCCTCGAAGCCCTTCTCGCCCGACACGACGTGCGCAAGGAGCCGGTCGTCGTCGCCGTCCCGGGCCAGCAAACGCTGACGCGGTTCACCAAGCTGCCGCCGGTCGAGCAGAAGAAGATTCCGGACATCGTGAATTTCGAGGCCCGCCAGCAGATCCCGTTCGACATGGACGAAGTCGTATGGGACTACGAGATCTTGTCCGACAAGCAAAGCCCCGATGTCGAGGTCGGCATCTTCGCCATCCGCAAGGAACTCATCCGCACGCACCTCGCGCACTTCCTCAGCCTCGGCATTCAGCCCATCGCCGTCCAGGCCGCGCCGCTCGCGGCATACAACGCCCTGCGCGTGGATGGACAACTCGGCGAAGAAACGACGCTGCTGCTCGACATCGGCGCGCTGGCCACCGACCTCATCGTCGTCGAGGGTCGCAGCCTCTGGTCGCGGCCGGTCCCGATCGGCGGCAATCACTTCACCGAAGCGCTGATGCAGGCCTTCAAGCTCGCCTTTCCGAAGGCCGAGTCGCTCAAGAGAACCGCTGCGTCGAGCAAGTACGCACGGCAGATATTCCAGGCCATGCGGCCCGTCTTCGCCGACCTCGTTTCGGAGATTCAGCGCTCGATCGGTTTCTATACGTCGACGCACCGCCAGTCGGAGATCAAGCGCGTGCTCGGCATGGGCAACGCCTTCGGCCTGCCCGGCCTGCAGAAGTTCCTGCAGCAGAACCTCCAGCTTCGCATCGACCGCTTCGCCGGCTTTCAGAAGGTCGCGCCGACGCCCGCGGTCAAGTCGCCGGAATACACTGAGAACGCGCTCAGTCTTTCCGTGGCCTTCGGCGCCGCCGCGCAGGGACTCGGCGGCGTGCCGATCCAGTCGAGCCTCCTGCCGCTCGACGTGACGCGCCAGCAGGTCTGGAAGAAAAAGCGCCCGTACTTCGTCGCCACCGCTGCGAGTCTCGCGGCCGCCGCCGGTGCCATCTGGCTCGGCAACACGTTTGCCGCCCGGGCCCTCGCGGCGAAGTTCGGCACGATCGAACGCCCGGACCCCGTCCGCGTGACGACCGTCGACGCGGCCGCCCGGATCCTCGAAGCCCCGCCGACGCGTGGCGACAAGCCGCCGCTCCAGGCCGCGGCCGAGGTCCTCGGCGCGCTGGAGAAGCTGCGGTCCGAGTACTCCACCCTCGGCGACGTCGGGCCACTGGCCGCGAAGATCAAGACCATCGCCGACCTGCCCGCCGCGAACGTCGTCGTCCCGCAGATCTACGATACCATTCACCGCGTCTTCGAATCGGCGGTGCCGGAAGAAGTCCGCAGCGCCCGAACCATCGAAGAGTATCTCGCGCTCGTCAAGCGCATTCCGCGCCCCGAGCGAAGCGAACTCTGGATCGACCAGATCCTTTGCAAATACGACCGACAGGATGCGTCTCGGGCCTTCGCGACGCGCGTCGCCCGCGGGGGAGGAGACTCCGAGGAGCAGGAAGGCCGGCAGCCGGGCTGGAGCATCATCATCTACGGGCGCACGACGCGGCCGAATCCGGCGGCGTGGCTCGGCGAACTCTGCGCCAAGCTCGAGATCGATGGTCGCAAGCCCGATCGACAATTCTGGTTCCAGCGCGCGGAACTCCGCGACATACAGGAAGCCACCGGCGCCGCCATCAGCGGCCCACGCGCCCCGGCTCGTGGAACGCCCAGCCCCGTCGGCAGTCGGGACGAGCGAGATCGTCCATCCAATCGGCGCGACCGCGATGTCCCGGCCGAGCCGCCGCCGAGTCGTGCTGCGGCCCCAACCGGGGATCTGCCAATCGCGCAGCAGTTGAAGATGATCGAGCCGGCCAAGGACGAAGACCCGGTCACGCTCGAGAAGGTCACGGGCGATTCGACGTTTACGATCACGCTCGTTGTGCGGAAGGGCGCCGTCCCGAAGAACCTCGTCGGAAGGGACTCGCAGAAACAACCGGTCAAGGACGCGGAAGGCGGCGCTCCGGCGGACCGTTCGCGCGATCGCCGCGATTAGCGAAGGCGGGTTGAACAGCGATGACAAGTCGGCGATGGCCGGCTTCGGATTGAGCAGTCGATGGACTTCTTGAAACAGCACTGGCGGAAGATTGTGTTCGGGCTGGTCTGCGCAGCCTCGCTCGGACTGGGCGCCTGGGGCGTGCTCGCCGGCGATTCGATCCGCGAGAGAATGCAGATCCCCGAGCAGTTGCGGAGCAAGCTCGCGAGCTTCGCTGCAACCGGCGTGAATCCGCGCATGATCGCAGCCCGCAAAGACGAGCTGAAGAAGGTCCAGGAAAGCCTCGAGGCCGCGATCAAGCTCGGTCGAGACCTGCAGGTTTACAACGCCTTTTACGAGCAGCGTACGCCTACCGGCGTCGAGCGGAAGAAGCGCGAGCCGCTCCTGACCGGCGTACTGCCAACGCTGGAGCGCCCGTCGCGGGCATTCGAATTCAAGACCGCGTACGTAGATGAATTCGCGAAGCTGACCGACCGACTGCACGCGAAGGAGCCGCCGGACCGCGCCGACTTCGAGGCCAAGAAGCGCGAACTGGCGGCCCGCGGGGAGGGGCAGAAGCGCCAGGCCGCCGAGCCCTGGTCCCTGCTCGAGACCGGCGGCGGCATGGAATCGCTGATGGCCCGCGGCTCTCGGCAGAAACTCAACCGCGTCGATGTGCTCCGGAACCACCCCGAAGTGCTCGCCTCGCTCGAACGCGCCAAGACGGCCTGGATGTACGTCGATCGCGATTCGCTCGGTATCCACCAACTCGTCAACAGCGAATCGCCGGCGTCCGTCGACCAGATCTGGCAGGCCCAGATGTCCCTCTGGATCCAGCAGGACATCGTGACCGCGATCGCCCGCGTCAACGACGCCGCTGTCGAGGAACTTCGCAAGAACCAGCAGGCCGATCGCGTCTGGGTCGCCTACCTGCCGATCAAGCACCTCGTGCGGCTGTCGATCCATAACCGTCTTGGACGCGGCGGCGGATCGAACACGCTCGGCGCACAGTGGTCCGATTCGTTCACCGGCCGTCGCAACAATGCCAGCTTTTTCGTCGTGCCGCTTCAGATGCGCATCGTGCTCGACGCACGTGCGATCCCTCGATTGCTCGATGCCCTCGCGCGCGTCAACTTCTATACGCCGATCAACATGACCTATGAGCGCGTGGACCCCAACTTCGCCCAGATCGGTTACGTGTACGGATCGCAGCCCGTCGTCGCGTTGACACTCGATCTCGAGGGCTATTACTTCCGCGACGTGTTCGATCCCTGGATACCCGCGGAATTGAAGCCGATTCTGGCCACACCGGACGCCAAGGAGAAGGACACGTCGCGCGGCCGCGGATGACGGCCGCCGTCGGACTCGACGGACGCGCGAACCGATCGCAACGAGGAACGGACGGAATGGCTCGATCGAACATCAGCATCGTGGAACAGCACGTCGAGAAGGCCGCGCTCGGCCTTTCGGCGATCGCGCTGCTCGCGATGCTGTTCCTCTACGTCCTCTCAAGCCCCTACAAGACCGAAAGCGGGCAGGGGCCGTCCGAGATCTGCGACGAGGTCGCGCGCGTCGCCGAGGAGACGGCGCAGCGCGTTCGTGCCAAGCCGCCGCAGCCGCTCGCCGCGCCCGCCGTCGCGGTCGACCTCTCAAAGGTATTCGGCGACGGAGACAACGCCGGTCTGATCGCCATGGCCGGCGTCTCGCCCGTCCTCGGTCGAATCGCACCCTGGTCGCCGCCGCTGGTCGACGTAAAGGGAACTTCTGACGAGGACAAGCACGAACTCGCGCGCCTGCTCAAGCCGGAGCGCCCGGTCGTCACCGCCGGACGCAGCACATTCCGCATTCCCCCGCAGCGACCGATCGACCAGTTGGCCGCCGGCGGCGAGGAGACCGCCGCCGAGTCCACGCGCGGCTGGGCAAACGTCGTCGCGCAGATTGATCTGCTGGAGCAGGGCCGCATCTTTCGCACGACCGGCTACGGCCCCGGTACGTACGAGCTCCCGATCGTCGCCGTGCATCTCCAGCGCCGCGAGGCCGGTCGCGACGATGCGCCATGGGAGGATGTGGCCCTCTACCGTCCGTACTCGCCTCTTGCGCTGCCGACGCCCGAGTTCACGTCCTCCGGAAAGCTGACCTCGCGCTCGGCCGTCGAAGTCGATGACTTCCGACTCCTGGCGCGGCGCCACGCCGACGACATCGCTCGTACGAAGCTGCCTGCGTCCACGGGCGGCGACCCGGTCGCGTACCCGCCCGTGCCCTGGATCTGGGGAGACCCGACGACCGACGACGAGTCGCCTGACAAGGCCGCGCCACGCGACGCCACCGACGGCACGCCGATGGGTGGCAAGGCGCCGCCAGCGCCAGGTCAGGGCGAACGCGGCGCGCCGCGCGCCTCGCGCGAACCGAAGCCGACGCGCATGGCCAAGCGCTGGCTCGCCGCCGCGGAGGCCGCCATGCGCTCGGCGTCGCCGGGGAATCTCGACCTCGCCGCGATCCTGCTCGAAGCCGTCCTCGGCGAAGAGCTCGCGCCGGAAAACCTGAGGAAGCGCGCACAGGAACTCTGGGCCGAGCTCAAGCGCCGCCGCGGAAACGACGCGCCCCTGCGAACCACCTTCCGTCGCCCCGAGAAGATGATGCCCATCGTCGCCTCGGACCTCGACGTGATCCCCGGCCGCGCCTACGTCTTCCGTATCCGCTACGAGATACTGAACCACTACCTCGGCGAGGCCGACGAACTGAAAAACCCGCAGGATGCCCGACGCCTCACGCTTCAATCCGACTGGTCCGAACCCAGCGCCCCGGTCGAAGTGCGGCCGGCCACTTATTTTTTCGTCACCGGCGTCAACGCCAAGAACAAGACCGTGAGCGTCACGATGTTCAAGTACGAAGGTCGCACGGTCCAATCCGAGAAGGCCACGCTTGGAATCGGCGAGGAGATCGCCAAGGCGCGGAAGGGGGGCAGGCAACGGGCCACGAACTTCGACACCGGCGCGATCGTCGTCGATGTGCTCGCCGATGATTCCGAAGGCGGTGGCCGCCTGATCTACCTCGACACCGCCGACGGCCGGCTCTACGAACGCACCGTGCAGGGTGACCGCCGAAGCCCGAAGTTCACCGAGCTCAGCGATCGCGCCGTCGCCCGTCGAGGTTAGCCCGCCGGAACGGCCGCCAGCAGGCGCCGGCAGCGACGTTCTCCGGCTACCCATAAACCGCACTGGCAATGCTGAAAACCGTGCTTTCGACCCGCCACGTGCCGAACCCCATCGGCGAGGTGGTCGGCCTGATGCGTCACAGGCCGCGGCAGTACTGCGGGGCGGGCCTTGATTCGCTCGGCACGTCCGCGTAAAGTAGTACTGGGACAGGGAAGAGGCGCGAAGAACCGCAATAACCCTGAGGTGGACCCTGCCGACGTCCTGACGACCCCACCGGCAGGTTGAAGCTGACGAAACGGCGTAGTTCTCACCGGTAAAAAGAAGTCTCGTGCGTCGGCTTTGGTCGTGCCGATCCGTGTGCGAGCGGATCGAACCTTCAGAGGAGGATCCTTCGTGACACTGCAGCGATCGCTCTGCGGCGTGCTCGCCGCGGTAGTGCTGTTTGCCGGAGGCAAACCCGTCCGGGCGGAGGCTCCGGACGCCAACGAGCGGCTCCAGGCGGCCATCGAGTTGTTCAAGCAGGGGGAGTACGCCAGCAGCCTCGCGCAGCTCCGGACGATTGACGAGGACGATCTGCGCAGCGACGAAGCCAAAGTACTCTACCAGCGCTACCTCCAGGAAGCGGAAGACGCTGTCGAGGAATCGGCGCAGGCGCGCCGTGACTTTCAGCGCGCCGAACAGGCGAGCGCCAAGAAGGACTTCCCGACCGCCCGGCGCTACTACGCCCTCGTCGGCGCGAACCAGTACGCGCCGCGCGACCTGATGACGATTGCACGCCAGCGCGCCGATGTGCTTCGCACACGGGGTGACGTTGCGCTGGCGTCGTTGAAGGATCCGGCCGACAAGCCCGAGGGGGGCGGCGAAGAGGAGCAAGGCGCCGACGAAGAAGGCGCGGAAGAGGACGCTGAAGAGAAGTCGGCGGACGAATCCGAGGAAGAGGCACCGCCGACCGCGACTGCCCCGAGTGAAGACGAGGGTGACGAGGCCGCCGCGGACGAGCCGGCCGAGGAGGCGGAAAAGCCGACGGCAGACGAAGAGAAGTCCGACGAAGCGGACGACGCCGATGCCGAGGAAGGCGCAGAGGCTGAGGCCGAAGAGACTCCTGCGGCGGCCGAGAAGGAGTCCGCGACTTCACCGGCCGAGGCTTCGACGGACGAACGCGCACCAGCCGACGAGCCCGCGCCGGCTGACGAAGAGGGGATGCCGGCGGTCGAGGACGTCGCAGAACCGGCCGAGGCCGCACCGCCTCCGGGGCTGCGCGAGGCCGCGCTGGTCGACGACCTGGTCCAGGAACAGCAACTGCTCTGGCAACAGGCGACGAAGATCTTCCAGGACACCGAGGAACAGATCCGCAAGGCGGTGACCGCCGAGAACTTTGAGGAGGCGTCGCGCCTCATGGACTACGCGCGCCAGATTCTCGAGTCGAACCGGCGATTCTCCTATCCGCCCAGCGCGTACGACGATCTGCGCGCCCACGCCGGATCGCTCGCGCAGTGGATCGCCGAGGAGCACCGCAAATTCGACGAGCGACAGGTGGCCGCGAAGCTCGCCGAGATCGAGCAGCGCGAGGCCGAGCGCCGCGCGCGGATTGAACGCACGAAGCAGCTCCAGATCGAAAACCTGATGAACACGGCCATGGAGCTCCGCAAGGAGCGCCAGTATGACGAGGCGATCCAGGTCCTCCGGCAGGTCCTCAACATCGACCCGAACAATGAGCAGGCCGCGTGGATGAAGGAGATGCTCGAGGACACGCAGATGCACACGCGCCAGCGCGGCGTGCAGCGCGACCGGGAGCGCGAAGCGCAGGACCTCTTCACCGAGACCGACGAGGCCGCGATCCCGTGGCACGTCGACCTGCTCTATCCAAAGAACTGGCCGGAGATCAACGCCAAGCGTCGCGGCGCCGAGGAGCAGGGTGAGACCGAGGCCACGCGCCGCGCCAAGCGCAAGCTCGCCGAGACCACGCCCGAGATCAAGTTCGACGCGCAGTCCTTCGAGCAGGTCATCGAGTTCCTGCGCGAACGGACAGGACTGAACATCGTGCCAAACTGGGCGCCCATGGAAGTCGCGGGCATCGAGCGCGACCAGGAAGTCACGCTCAAGTTGACCAACGTTTCGTTCGCCAAGGCGATCGATCTGATCCTGACCGACGTCGGCTCCGCCACCGAGACGCAACTCGCCTACGAGATTGATGACGGCGTCTTGCAGATCTCCACGAAGGAAGACCTGAGCCTCAAGACCGTCACGCAGGTCTACAACGTGCAGGACCTGCTCGTGCTTGTCCCCAACTTCACCGGCCTTCAGATCAACCTCCAAAACGTCGGACAGGGCGTCGGACAGGAACGCCAGCGCGGTCAAGCCGGCGGCGGCGGCGGTGGACAGGGTCAGGGCGGACAGGGACTGTTCCAGGGCGGCGGGCAGGGCCAGGGCGGACAGGACGAGCTCGCGCAGCTCCAGAACCCGCTCGATCTGCTGGTCACACTCATCCAGCAGACGATCGACCCCGAATCCTGGCGCGAAGCGGGCGGAAACATCGGTTCGATCCAGCCGCTCAACAACCAGCTCATCGTCACGCAGACCGCCAGTGCGCACAGCCAGATTCGCGATCTGCTGCGACAGCTCCGCGAGGCCCGCGCGCTGCAGATCGCCGTTGAGGCCCGCTACATCCAGATTACGCGGAACTTCCTCGAGCAGATCGGCGTCGATCTCGACATCGTGCTCAACAACGGCAACGCCGGGTTCGACCGTGCGACCGCCGGAAACACGATCGTCCGAGACCCGAGCACCGGCGCGTTGCTCCTGTTGCCGCGCCAGTTCTCACGACTCGGCTTTACGCCCGGCGCGCCGGGCGGTGTCGGACTGCCGCTCAACGCCAGCCCGAACAACCTGGATCAGCCGTACCGTCAGCCGGGGCTCGTCCCCGCACCCGGCGACGTGGGACCGCACTCGGGCCAGTGGACGCCCATCCCGATCACGAATAACACGCTCGACCTCGCCGCGCCCGTGGCGACGAACATCGCCGGCAGCCTCGGCGGCGCGAACACGTCCCCGGCCCTGAACATCTTCGGGAGCTTCCTCGACAACATTCAGGTCGACTTCCTCCTCCGCGCCACGCAGGTCGACAACCGCTCCAGCGATCTGGATGCCCCGCGACTTGTCCTCTTCAACGGGCAGCGGGCCGTCTTCAGCTCCTTCATCGAGCAGGAATACGTCTCCAGCCTGATTCCCGTCCTCGGCGACAACGTCGGTCTCTTCCAGCCGACGACGAGTCTGGCCCTGACCGGCCGCCAGTTGGACGTGCAGGCGACCGTCTCGGCCGATCGACGCTACGTGACGATGACGATTCAGACGTTCACGCGCGTCTCGGGCGACCCGGTGCCGTTCCAGTTCCAGGGCAACGGCTTCCTCACCGGCGGCGGCTTCATTCAACTCGTCCGCAGCACGACCAATCAGATCCGCACGACTGTTTCTGTCCCCGACGGCGGAACGTTGCTCATCGGCGGACTCAAGCAGTCCGGCGAGCGCGAACGCGACGCGGGGGTGCCGATCCTCTCTCGCATCCCGGTCCTGAAGCGCGCGTTCTCCAACACCTCGCTTGTCAAGGACGACCAGGTGCTCCTGATCCTGATCAAGCCGAAGATCATCATTCAGGAAGAAGCCGAGAACGAGGCCTTCCCGTCGCTCAGTCAGGCGCAGTAACAGCACGCTGCTTGCGTCGCAGCGCCTCCGATACCCGCGGACGGACTTTGACGACTCGCGGGACCCCTGCGTAGCATGCCTTTGACGTGGATGCGTCCCTCCGCATGACGGCCGCCGCCGATTCGCCGACCTCGACCGCTCCCGTCTGGCAACGCCTCATCGCCGTGCTCGCGATGGTGCTGAGCGCGGCGCTCATTCTCGGCCTTGCGACCTTCGAGCTGGCGAGCGTCGATCTCGGATATCACCTTGCCTACGGACGCGAGTTCCTCGATCACGGCTCGATCGTCGAACGCGATCCGTTCATCTACGCCACCGACAATCACCGCTTCGTCAATGCCAACTGGGCCGGCCAGGTCATCTTCGCCTGGATCGAGCGGCGCGGGGGCGTCGTTGCGCTCTGTCTGCTTCAGATCGGCCTCGTGGCGGCAATCTTCGCCGCCCTCGGCTGCGCGGCGTGGCGACTCGGCGCGCGTGCCGCAGGTCTGTCCCTGACATGGCTGTTCGCCGGCATTCTCGCGTACGAACGCTTCAGCCTCCGCCCGGAACTGTTCAGCCATCTGCTGCTCGCCCTGCTCGTGCTCCTGCTGCTCGGACCGATTCGGCGACATCGACTGCGAATCGCCGGCGCGGCCGTTCTGCAGGTCGCCTGGGTGAACCTGCACAGCTACTTCCTCGTCGGACCGCTCCTGACGACGGCGTTTCTCTCCGGACACCTGTTGGAGCGAGCTTGGCCCGCTCGCGTTTCGCGTCCTACGAGCCTGCCGCGCCACGCCGCGCGATGGCTCGCGATCATCCTCGCAGTGCAGCTCGCCGCCTGTCTGGTGAACCCGCGGGGCCTCGACGGCGCGCTCTTCCCCTTGCGGACGCTGGAGTTCCTCCGCGAGCAGGGGGTCTCCGCCGGCGGACCGGGTGCGGCGCCGACCTCGCCGTGGGCGACCATCTCTGAGTTTCATTCGCCCCTGAACTACGTGGGTTACTCGATCAGCCGGCGGACGATCGACGCGTGGCTCCTTGCGCTGGTCCTGAGCGTACCGGCCGCATTCGCCGCCCTGGCGCAGCGCCGCCTCGCGCACGGCGCCGCGCTGCTCCTCGTCGTCCTCATGTCGTTCAGCATGCGGCGCAACATCGCGCCGATGGCCGTCGTCGCGGCGCCGCTCCTCGTGACCCTGCTCCGCGATGTTGCCGTCACGTGCGTGAATTCCGACGTCGCTCGTCGCCGGCTCTCCGTTGCCGCATGCCTGCTCTCGATCGCGCTGGCCGCTGCGTGGCTGCCGCGCGTCCTCAACGGCCGCTTCTACTTCGACGAGCGTCGCATCCTCCGCACGTTCGGAATCGGCTGGCATGCGCGTGCCGTGCCGGTCGAGGCGTGCCGCTGGATGGATTCGCAGGCCGACATCCAGCCGCGGGTCTTCGCGGACTTCTACTCCTCAAGCAACCTGCTTGCGTTCATTCCCTGCAAGCCGTTCGTCTATGTCGATACGAACACTTTCGCCTACACGCCCGAGGCTCTCGCTACGGCGCAGGCCATCTGCAACGGCGCCGCCGATCACGTCGCCTTCTTCCGCGAACACGGCGTGAACATCGTCCTGCTCCACGCCGACGATTCGTCGCTTCCGCTCGCGCGAAAGCTGACCGTCGATCCCGACTGGGCGCTGGCTTGGTACGACACCGCCTTCGTGATCTTCCTCCGCCGCATCCCGGCCCATGCCGCGGTCATCGCGTCGAGCCGCTGCACGCCCGACCGGCTCGACCCCGATGCCTGGATCGCCTCCGCCGAACGCCGCGGGGTCGTCAGCGGCCTGGAGATCGCGCTGCGCGCCGGCGTGCCGTTCGTCCTTGGCTGGTACGAACCGGCCGCGCGGCTGTTCGGCGATGCCGTGCGCCGCGAGCCGCTCTTCGCCGAGGCCTGGCTCAATCTTGGCGTCTGCCATGCCATGCTCGCCAACGCGGCCATCCGGCAGCGCGCGGCGGATGCGCTCATCCGCGAACGGCTCGAACTGGCCATCCGCTGCTTTGAAACGGTGCTTCAGATCGATCCCGACAACTTGGCTGCGCGGACCAATCTCAATCGTGCGCGGCGCAGCATGGGCCTGTCCGGTTGACGCACCACTCGACCCGCGTGGACAATGTCAGGCCGATGGATTCATTGAAACACCGCCGAGTGGCCCTGTTCAGCGCGCTCGTAGTCACCTGTGCCGTCGCATCGCTCACCCGCGCGCAGGCTCCGACCACCGCTCCGGCCGGCCGGGCCGTGCGATACGCCGATGGAATTACGCTCAACTGGCCCAAGCGCCAGGTCGAGATCGACGCTACGGTCGTCTTGCGCGAGGGATTCCTCGAACTGCTCGCATGCAGCCCGGACACCAAGGAGCACGAGAGCATTCTGCGCGTCGCCGCGCGGCCGCAGCGCATCTACGAGGCCGTCGGCCTGCTCGGCGTGCCGGACGGTCGGCCGCCGCAATACGATGAGAAATCGCAGCGCGTGACGACCCCACGCGGAACGCCGATCGACGTGCTCGTGCGCTACCGCAGGGATGGCAAAGACTCGACGCATGACGCCCGCGAATGGCTGATCCAGGCGTCGGACCGAAACCCCGTTGCGAACGTCCGCTGGTACTGGGTCGCCTCGGCCGCGCCGCCGAACGAGCGCTTCGGCGCGGATATCTACGGGACCGTCGTCGCGCTGGTGCAGTTCGGTTCGTCGATGGTGCTGCTCGCTCCGAACGGATCCATCCATCCGCCCCAGCGAGAGCCAGCCGCGACCAGCCGCCGCGCGATCGACGACACCCAGTATGCCAACACGCCGGAGGACCTCGTGCTGCTGCCGAACCCCAAGTCCGTTCCGCCCGAGGGAACGACCGTCACGCTCATCCTGCGGCCGGCACGGACGGGTCACCGCCTGCGCGTCGACCGGTTCGGCACGTTTGAATGGAGCGGCCACGCCTGCGATGTCGCCGAGTTGACCGCAGGACTGCGCGAGGTTGCGCGCGACGGCGCATCGGCGCGTGTCGATGTCTCGGTCGCCCCGGGCACGCTCGAGCAGGACATTCAAACGCTGCAAGACGCCTTTTCGCGGGCCGGCCTCGCGCTGCCGGACGTCGCGGCCGCTCGATCGCCCGAGGCCGGATTTCCCGAGCACGATGCCGCCGCCGCCGCCGAACTGCTGCTGCACCAGCTCGCGTTGCATCAATCGCTCTGGCAGGATGTTACGACGGAATGGGCGCGACTGGGGCGGGAGATTGAGTCGCGACGCGAATCGCTTCAGCAGGGGTTGGATCGGATCGAAGGGCTGCTGGTCCCGGCCGCCCGCGAATCCTCGAAGTAGCCGTCAGCCGGCGGCCCGAAACATGGACGATCGCTACTCGGCCGCGTCGCGCCGCGAGAGCCGCAACCACCTCGGCCGCCACAAATCGCGCAGCGACCCGGCGATCCGCAGTCGGCGCCGCCGAGCTGCGCCCGGCCAGTCCACGCGCGCCGCCAGCTCGGCCTCGGAGATCGCCGGCCGACGGATGATCACGTTCGCCGCGACTCGAACCAGCCAGTCGTAGATTCGTCGCACGCGCATCGGCTATGCACCGCTGGCCAATCGGTCGGTCGAGGTCGCCGCGAGCGTGCCGTCCTCGGTTCCCCAGAGCTGCGCCCGATCGATCAATCGCCGACGGATCGACTCGTAGCCCGCAACGTCGCTCGTCCCCCCTTCGACCGTATCGCCTCCGGCATACTGAATCGCCGCCAGCCACGCCGACATCTCGCCCGAGAACTCCGCCGGATAGACGATGGCCACAACGTGCGAGCCGGCAGCCGCGCCGACCTCGGCAAGCTGCACGCGCGCCCGGCAGGGGGGCGGCGTCCGCTCGGCAGCACGGACGAGCGCGTCGAAATCACCGCGCGACGCGCACTCGCTTCGGCGATAGAACAGGAAGCAATCCTCGAGCTGAAAACGATCGCGCGGGACGCCGACCAGCTCCATGCGCCCGTTCGGATCCAGCCGGTGAATCCGGTAGATTCGCATGTCGCGGTAGCGCTCCGATTCCAGCAGTTCCGCCACCTGCGTCGCGGTCAGGCCGGTCTCGGTCTGCCCGTTCCATTCAATCACGTAGCGCGCCGGGGAGTTCGTCGTCGGTCGGTCCGTTGCCGGGATCATGAGTTCACCCTATCGATCGCTGCTGAAGCTACCGCAATTGTATTCGAACCGCCTTGCGTTTTCCGGCGCGGATCAGCATGCCGTCTGCCGGCGTGACCTTTGTCTTCGGATCGTCGATCCGGCAGTCATCGACCATCACGCCGCCTTGCTCGATCAGCCGCCGACCCTCGCTCGTCGATGGGCAGATACCGGCCAGCTTGAGCAGCTTCGGCAGCCAGGTCCCGCCTGCGTCGCAATCGCCCGCCGCCAGCGCAACCACCGGGATATCGTCCCGCAGCCCGCCATCGCGGAAGACTCGGTCGAACAGCTCGGCTTCGCGCTCGGCCGTGGCTGCGTCGTGAAAGTCCGCGACGATTCTCCGCGCCAGTCGGACCTTCGCCTCGCGCGGATGCGTCCGGGCCGGGTCGCACCATTCCTCCACGCACTCGGCCGGCTCATCGCTCAGCAGCGTGTAGTATCCGCGCATCAGATCATCCGGGATGCTCATGATCTTCCCGAACATGTCCTGCGCGGTCTCGTTGACGGCGACGTAGTTCCCGTACGACTTGCTCATCTTCTGGGCGCCGTCCAGGCCGACCAGCAGCGGCATGACCATGACGATCTGCGGCGGCTGCCCCTGCGCGATCTGTAGGTCGCGGCCGACGAGGTTGTTGAAGGTCTGATCGGTTCCGCCCAGTTCGACGTCGGAACGGATGCACACCGAGTCCCAGCCCTGCATGAGCGGGTACATCAACTCGTGCACGCCGATCGGCGTCTCGCCCTCGAATCGCTTGCGGAAGTCCTCGCGCTTGAGCATCTGGCCGACCGTCATCTGCCCCGCAAGCTTCAGCACGTCGGCGAACGTCATTGACGCGAGCCACTCCGAATTGTGCCGCACCTCGAGCTTGCCCGGCGACGTGTCGAGGATCTTCCCCGCCTGCGAAAGGTACGTCTTCGCGTTGAACTCGACCTCGTCCGGCGTCAGGACGGGACGCGTCTTGCTGCGTCCGCTTGGATCACCGATCCGCGCGGTGAAATCGCCGATGATCAGCACCGCGACGTGCCCGAGGTCCTGGAACTGCCGCATCTTCCGAAGCACGACCGTGTGCCCGAGGTGGATGTCCGGCGCCGTCGGGTCCATCCCCAGCTTCACGCGGAGCGGCCGGCGCGCCTTGCGCGCGGACTCCAGCCGTTCGGCCAGCTCGCGCTCGGTGTAGATCGCGTCGCAGCCGCGCGTGAGGCGCCGGATCGCTTCGTCAATCGACACGCCCACGAAGGCCCTCGCATGCCGCCGCGCCGCGGCGCGAACGCGCCAAATTGCTTAGCGCTTCGGCTTCAACTGGTTGATGACCTCGTACGGCTCCGGGAACCGGCCCGTCTGTTGCTTGCTGTAGATCAGCCGACCATCGGCCGCAACGTCGAACACGCCGCCCGACCCGCGGATCAGTTCCGGCTCCACGCCGATCTCATCCTTGATCATGGCCGCCAAACTGGCGGCCTTGGGCAAGTAATTTCACTGCACGCAATACGTGATCGTGACCTTCATCACGTTTACTCCTGCAATTCATGCGCCCGGCCCTTTCGCCTCGGCGCAGCGCGGCATTATACGGCCATCGCATTCGGCTCGCGCCGTGTCGGCCGTCAGCTTCGCTCTTCCAGAAACCGGATGATCCGCGGCATGGTCAGCGCCAGGGCGTTGTTGTCGATGAACCCCCAGCCGATCGCGTGCCCAAACTCGCGGTAGAACGCGCGATCGACGAAATTGCCGCTCGCCTCGAGCAAATCAGCTAGGATCGCGGACTGGATCGGCGGCACGGTCGTATCGAGCGCCCCGTGCACGATCATGATCGGCGGCAGGCCCGGATGCACGTATTCGACCGGCGCCGACTCGGCGTACGCCTCGGGTACCTCGTCGGGCGTCCCGCCATAGACGGCAACGATCGCCGATCGTGGCAGCACGGAAAAGTCGTTCGTGTTGAAGTAGCGCCGATCGTCGGTCGGGCCGAACATGTCCACGACGGCGCGGATGCGGATGGGCACGTCGGGATCGCCGGCCGGACCGAAGTGCTCGGGCGTGGGGATCATCGCCACAAGCAGGGCCAACTGGCCGCCGCTCGACCGGCCGAGCAGCGAGACGCGGTCCGGGTCGCCGCCGTAGGTCGCGGCCGCGGTCATGACGAATCGCGCCCCCGCGACGGCGTCGCTGAACACGTCGCGGCGCGTGACGCCGGATTCCAGCAGCAACCGGTGCCGCATGTTGAACACGACAAAGCCGCGCGACGCGAGGTAGTTCGCCCAGACCGTCAGCGTGTCAAAATCGCGGTCGACGACGTAGCCGCCGCCGCAGTACATGACGATGACCCGCCGGAGCGGGCCAGCCGTGTCGACGGGACGATGCACCTCGCATCTCAGCAGGCGCTGCGGCGTATTGCGAAATGGCACATCGCGGATGCGCTCGGTCGGCAGCGGACCCTGACCATCCAGGCCGCCGACGTCGTTCAACGCGGGCGGAATGGTCCGCGCCACGCGCTCGAGTTCCTGCCAAATGCCAACGGCACCGCCGTAGAGGATGTAATCCGGCAGCGACGGCTGCGGCACGCCGTTACCCGGATTGGTCGGGAATGCGCCGCAACCCGACAACAGACCGAGCGCGAGGACCGCCGCGACGATTCTCGTTCGATGGAAGGGCGGGGCGTTCATCTGGTTCCATTGCGACATCCGTGTCTGCTCCCGACAGCGAGGGATCGGCCGGATTATGCGAGATCGATTGGCGGATTTCAATCGCGCTCAGGTCCGGCCGGCCTTGATGATTCCGCACGCCTCGCGGACGTCTTGCATTACCGGTTCCGCCGCGGCGCGGGCCCGACGGCCACCGTCCGCCAGCACGTCCTCGACCCGTCGCGCGTCCTTCGCCAGTGCGGCGCGGCGCTCGCGAGCCGGACCGAAGCGATCTTCAAACAGCTCCGCCAGCCGCTTCTTGGCATCGCCGTAGCCCATGCCCGGCGCGCGGTAGCGGCGCTCCCACTCGGCGAGCTCCTCCCGCGACGCCAGCAGTCGCAGCAGCGCGAAGACGTTGCACGTCTCCGGGTTCTTCGGCGCATCGACCGGCGTGCTGTCGGTCTTGATCGACATGATCTTCGTGCGCGCCGACTTCGGATCCTCGAACAGCTCGATCGTGTTCCCGTAGCTCTTGCTCATCTTCTGGCCGTCGATGCCCGGCACGATCGCCGCCTCGTTGAGCTTCGCCTCCGGTCGCACGAAGACCTCGCGCCCAAACGTGTTGTTGAAATAGCCCGCCATGTCCTGCGTCATCTCGATGTGCTGCACCTGGTCCTTGCCCACCGGGACCAGGTTTGAGCGGTAGATCAGGATGTCCGCAGCCATCAGCATCGGGTAGGCGAACAGACCGACTGACGCACTGATGCCCTTTGCGACTTTGTCCTTGTACGAATGCGCCCGTTCGAGCAAACCCATGCCGGTGACCGTCGAGAGGATCCACGCAAGTTCGGTGACCTCGGGCACGTCGGACTGGCGGAAGAGGCACGCCTTCTTCGGATCCAGCCCCAGCGCGAGGTAATCGAGCGCTACGTCGCGCGTCAGTTCGCGCAACCGGCCGGCATCCTGTATCGTCGTCAGTGCGTGGTAATTGGCGATGAAGATGAACGCTTCGTGTGCGTCCTGATCCTCGATGTGCTGCTTCATCGCGCCGAAGTAGTTGCCGAGATGCAGCTTTCCGGAAGGCTGTACGCCCGAGAGTATCCGCATCGGAAGTCCGTCCCGACCGGCACGATGCGCCGGTTGGCCCTGGTTCGTTTCCGGCACCGCCGTGGGGCCGCTCGATCCCCGCAGTCTAGCGCATGGGGCCTAGCCGTGGAAGGCGGCGGTGTAGCCCTCGATGAAGACGCTCGGGTCGCCGTTCAGGCGGATAACGACCGAGATGAAGGTCCGGACGAACAGATTCGTGATCGGTGGAAACGTCCAGACGAGCATGAAGAGGATCGTCAGACAGGCCATCGAGACGTGCGGCTGACGGAGCTTCCAGCGCGTCTTCGGATCAAGCGTGTGCTCGATGATGCCGAAGCCGTCGAGCGGCGGCAGCGGGATGAGATTGAACAGGATCGCGTAGAACTGAAGAAACCCCAGCGCGCCGAGAAACAGCGCCCAGCGCGGCAGCTCATCGCCCGATGTGTCGACCAGCCCGATCGCCGGGTGCAGCGCGACCATGATGCCGAGAAAAATGACCATGTTCGCGGCCGGACCGGCGGCGGCGACGATGGCCTCCCAGCGGCGATTGCGCAGTCGCGACGTGTCGATGGGCACGGCCGCACCGGGCAGCGGCAGTCCACCGAGCAGCAGGATGACGGCCGGGATCAGCAGTGTCATGACGGGATCGATGAAGCGCAACGGATCGAGCGTAAGGTAGCCGCGTTCGCGGACCGTGCGGTCGCCTCCCAGATAGGCGGCGAGTGCGTGTCCGAATTCGTGCAGCGTGACCGACAGGATCCACGCCAGGAGGACCGCGATGGTCAGGGAATTCACAGCGGGCAGTCCGAGGGCCATCGGCAGTTCGGGCACGAATCACTCCGACAGTTCGCAGCGTTGAGCGTAGAAGCTCGGCGCGCGTTGTCAAGCAGCGCGCGACGTCTCGCTTCGTCGGCGAGGATGGCCGGCGGACGCCGCGGCGAACATTGGGCTTGCGGCGAGGGGCGGATAGAATGGATTCGATCGGGCGGTTGACCGGCTGCCGCCCGTCGGCGGCGCGGTACAGGCATCTCAGACGTGAATCGCGGCATCCGAAATGCAGCGCGGCGGGCCACGCCGCTGGAGAGCGCGGGACGCTGGGCCCGTCGCGGCGTTCGGTTCGTGGTCGTCGCGTTCCTCGTCCTGGCTGCGACCTACGCGACGTTTCCGTACTGGCTGCCTCGCGGCGAGTGGTTGCGGCAGCGCGTGATCGAGGACCTCAGCCGGTCGCTCGGCGCGCCGGTGCACATCGGCGAGCTCGAGATCTCGTGGAGCCGCGGCGTGCAGGTGCGGTCGATCCGCATCTCCGACGCGGTGGCGCCGTCGCAACCGCTCGTGTCGGTCGACGAAGTCCGCCTCGGACTCAACCCCATCGGCCTGCTGCTCGGGCACGGCTTCGAACGCGCCGACTTCGTGCGGCCCGCGGTGACGGTCCGCATTGACCCGGGCGGACGCCTCAACCTCGGCCAGCTCGAACCGAAGCTCGACGGCGAGCTCCCCACACGGCGCTGGTCGATCGAGGATGCTCGCGTCGCCGTCATCGACGAACGTCACGCGACGCGCTTCGATCTGCGCTTGGCCGACATCTCCATCGAGATTGAGCCCCGGACGGGGCGCACCGCGGTTCGGCTCGACGGCGAGTTGATTCAGGCGATCGCGTCGCGATCGACCGCCGGCGCGATCGGCGGGGACGCGACGCTGACGATCCCAAACATGATCGACGGCGGCGCGACGAACGCTGAAGCGCGCGCGGAGGCCGCGCCAGAGCCCCTGTTGAACGGGCGCGGCTCGCTGCACTGGGATGGAATCGACTTGGCGACACTGCCGATCCGGATGATCCCGGGCTTGCACGAAGCGGAGTTGACCGGGCGCTGGAGCGGGCAGATTCGCGGAACGCTTACGGACGATCTGCAACAGCGCTGGCGGTTCGAAACGCGTGTTTCGAAGCTGCATTACCGCGCACGCCGCTCGGAGCCGTTCTGGCAACTCGGCGATGCGTCGCTGAGCGGCGAAGGGCATTGGGACCCGACGGCTGACCGTGTCGAATGCAGCGAGTTCGAGTTCCAGATGCCGGGACTGACGTTGAGGGGATGCGGCCCGTGGGCGCCCGATGCGTCGGACCAGCGCGGGGAGGCGTCGGCATTCGTCTGGGCGCTGAACGGGGACACGCGCTTCTCGTGCGGCTTGTGCGGCGAAGTGGAGGACATGAAGCGACTGCTGCGCTGGCTGCCCCCGAAGGTCGCCCGCGCGGTCGCACCGGACGAAGCGCAGATTGCCACCGCCGGCGGGGCGTTCGGCTTCAAGCTTCACTGGCGCAGCGGGCCGGCACTGACCGAAGCGGCGGTCCGAGTCGAGGGACGCGGCTTGACACTCGGCGCGGGTTGGCCGATCCGACTCGACGGACGTGTGCCGGTCGAATTGTCGGCGCGTGCAGCGCTCGATGGCGCATCGAGAATCCTGGCGATTTCGGACACGAGAATCGTGCTCGGCGGAACGCGCGCGATGGTCACTGCTCGGATTCCGTGGGAGGACGGCGCGCTCGGGGGCGATCGCGTCGCCGGGCGCTGGCTGCAAGCCTGTTGGCGTCGCGGCGAGGGTTCGATCGGACTGGAGTCCAACGATGCCGCCGAAGCCCTGGCAATCATCCCGGCGCTGGATTGGCGATCACCGGGAATGGTCCTCAGCGGGCCGCTGCGCGCGGCGTTCGACTTCCATGGCGCGCCGGGCGGAAGCCGAATCCGCATGACAGGGACGATGTCGAATCGCACGGTCTGCCGTGCGCCGCCGTGGTTTGAAAAATCGCCGGGAAGGGAGCTGAGTTGGTCGGTGGAGGCGGCGGACGTGGAGCGGCCGGACGGGCTGTTTCCCGATCTCGTTGCGCGGCTCAGGTACGGCACGGCGGAGGTCGTGGCCAACCGACTGCCGGATTCGGATGAACTCGGCGGGGCATTCCGCGTGGCAATCCAACGCCGCGCCGCGGACGCCGCATCGACCGGTGACTCCGTGACCGCGTCGGGGTCGGAACTCGCGCCGGAGTACACCATCGATTCGGCCGTGCGGATGGCCGTGTCCATCCGCGAGTCAGAGCACCTGGCCGAGCTGTTTCCAGCGCTGCTGATGTCGGACGCGGCGAACGGTGCGGTGTCGCGGGTGCCGCTCGTTCAAGGAAACGGGACGGCGCGCCTGGAAGGCAATTTGCGCCACTCGGTGAGCGGGCGCGTGATGCAGCCGGAATTGTGGCGGGTCTCGGCGACGATCGACGCGCGCGACTTTCGCATCAACGTACCGGACCGGTTCGACAAGCGCCGTGGCGACAAGGCCGAGTGCATCGTCAATTACTGGTTCGATCGTCGCAGCGCGCGCGACGTGCATCGGCTGGCCGCCGTGGTGCGGACCCAGGCCGCGAACCTCGATACGACGCTCGACCTCGGAGGCGGAAGGCAGCGACTGACCGTGGATTGCCGCGTGGATGATGCCCAGGCGATCGCGGCAGTCAGTCCCGCGCTGCGGCCGGTCGTCGAGGCGCACCAGGTCCGCGGAGGCGTGCGACTGCTGGCAGAATTGGCCCGGACGCCGTACGACGAGGATCGGTCATTCCAGTTGGATCTTACGGACCTGGCGTTCGCGTCGTCGCCGTCGAGCGGTCCGGACGCGTGGAGCAAGCCGCGCGGTGTGCCGTGCTCGCTGGATGTTCGGCTGCGATCGCGGCACGACGACAGAGGCGTCGAGGCGGCAGCAGGCGATGCAGGCGAAGCAAGCGGTCTGGAGCTGTGGCGGATTGATCGGTTCGACGCCGTGCTGGCCGGATGCCGATTGCGCGCGCCGGGCGGCCGCCTGGAGCTGATGCCCGATGCGCTGACGCGGCTGAACCGCGCGCCCGGCAGCGGCGATTCCGTCCTGGGCGGCGCGATCCGGGCCGTCGAGCTGGATGCGGAGGCGAGCCTGATTCTCGATTCGACGTTGCTCGCACTGTCGCCAGGATTGGAGCGACTTGTCGAGGAGTTCGATGCCCTGGGCCACTGTACAGCGCGGTGTACGGTACGCGGCGGCGCGGCCGGACTGCGATTCAATGGGCGTGCCGACACGACGCGACTGAATTTCCGCGTGCCGGGCGTGCTGACGAAACCTGCGGGGATGGCGGCAACGCTCGATTGGGACGTCGAAACGGTGGTTGATCACACCCGAGCGGCCGGTCCCGGGGCGTTGCGTGCGATGGTGCACGAGCTGGCGGGCGCGGTGGGCGGCGTCAACGTCCGCGCCTCCGGGACCGTTCGATGGCAGGGCCCGGGCGATGGGGAGGACGGCGGCGGCCTGCTCTCGGAGCTGGAGGCGCGCTTGCGGACCGAGGTCGCGTGCGCGGACCTGAGCGCCGTACCGGAGTCGTTCGGCCCGATCCGCGTGACCGACGAAACCACGCTGCGTCCGGTGTCGGGGGGCCTCGAGGCGCGATTCGGGCTGACGTGGGAGGGAGGTCGGGCGCGGTTCGACTCGGCCGAGGCGCGGTTTCGAGGCGCACGGTGGCTCGTCGAGCGGCCGAAACACGAGCCGCTGAGCTTCGATCTCGACGGCGCGGCGGCGCTGTCGGATCGCACGGTCGAGTCGCGGGGCCTGGCGGTTCGGTGCGATGGTCTGGATGGCACGTTCGCGGCGATGCTGGAGTGGCTCGATGATCGGCCGCGCGGGACCGTCATGCTGTCGGCGCGAGCGCTCGATTTGCCACGGCTCCGGGCGCGCGTGGAGGAGGTGCTGCCGCGCGGCGATGGCTCGCCGGAGCCGACGATTCGGGCCGCGATGCGAGCGATGTCGGAGAGCGACGTGCGCGCGGTGATCCACTGCCGCGACGCCGTGATGTTTGGACTGACCGGAGGCGAACCGTTCCGACCGAGCGAGTTGTCGATCGACGTGCGCGCCGTCGAGTCGAAGCTGAGCACGAGTTTTCACGCGGCGGTGAACGGCGGCGTCGTGACGGGTTTGTTCGAGGTCCCGCTCCACGAAGAGGATCCGTACTTCGATCTGGCCTACGAGGCCCGGCGGCTGAGTCCCGCGCCAAACACGCGGCCTATCGTCGAGGCGTTCTTTCCGGGGATGGAAGTCTCGGGGCGCGTGACGCTGATCGACCGTTCACACCAGCGATTGTTCGGACGGCCGGGCGAGCAGGACTTTCCGACCGGCCACGGCGAGATGATCGTCGAAGGGGGGACGATCCGCGGCCGGGCCGCGCCGCTGTGGGTGACGCGGATATTCCCGCGACTGAACCTGGCCGAGTTCGAGTTCACGCGGATGGAGAACCGGTTCGAGAAACTGCGCGACGGTCGGCAGAACAACTCGATGACGTTTTTCGGGAATTACTACCACCTGTACGTCGAGGGGTTCACGACGGCCGATGCGCGGGCGGAGTACGAGGTCGGCGTGGATTTGTTGGCGCGGGTCTCGCCCGACCTGTCGCGGATCGGACAGGGACGGGTGGCGCTGTTCAACAAGACGGGGCGGATCCGCGAGGGAAAGATGGAAGACGAAGTCGTCTCGTACCTGACGCCGGGACAGGTGAGCCAGAAGATCCTGACGAACAACCTGGTGACGATTTCCTACTACGCGCTGAAGAAGCAGGTGACGGGGCTTTGATCGGGCGGCCGGCACGGTACGCGCGAGCCTCGCGCTTCGCGCGGCTTGTGGGCGGACGGTCTCGGACGCGTCACTCAGTGCGCGTTGGGGTTCTCCCGGGGGGTGAGATCTCAGCCAAGTGAAATTCTCCGGAATTCGCCGAGATCTCGCGCGGTGGGGCGAAGGTGAGACGCACGGCTCGATCGGGTCGTGCGCCGGGCGTTTGAGTCTTCGAGAGGCGTGAGCGGGGTCGAGCCTGCCGGTCATGACGGGCCTCGAAAAAAAAGATGTTGAACAAGCTGAAATAAGCTGAAATTCCTTCCTGGCGCTGTGCGTGTCAGCGCGCGGCGCGGCGGTTCGGGGAACTAAAATGCCGGCAGTCAGGCCGGAGTGCTTCCGCGCAGGGGCGGGCGGCCGATGGAGTAGTACTCGAAGCCGTGGCGGCGCATCTGCGCCATGGAATACACGTTCCGGCCGTCAAAGATGACAGGCTGGCGGAGCGCCGCGCGGATGCGATCGAAGTCCGGCGAGCGATAGTCCGTCCACTCCGTGCAGACGAAGAGCGCATCGGCGCCGGCGAGCGCTTCGTAGGGCTCCTCGCAATACACAAGCTGGTCGCCGTAGGCCTCGCGGAGATTGGCGAGCGCCTTCGGGTCGTGAACGCGGATGGCTGCACCGCGCGTGCGCAGCTCGTCGATGATGCGCCGCGCGGGTGCTTCGCGGACGTCGTCGGTGCGCGGCTTGAAGGCAACGCCCCAGACGGCAAAGGTCCGGCCGTGCAGCGAGTCGCCGAATCGCGAGCGCGCCGCGTCGAGCAGCAGGGTGGGCTGCCGCTCGTTGGCCTTGTGAACAGCCTCGAGGATCGTCAGTTGAACGTTTTTTCTCCGGCCGACGTGACACAGCGCGGGGACGTCCTTGGGGAAGCAGCTCCCGC
The DNA here is from genome assembly GCA_023150615.1 of Phycisphaerae bacterium. Taxonomy (GTDB): domain Bacteria; phylum Planctomycetota; class Phycisphaerae; order UBA1845; family UTPLA1; genus JAKLKO01. The sequence continues at coordinate 196,006 of JAKLKO010000002.1, read as the reverse complement.
CGTAGCCGATGCCGGGATAGAGGAAGTCGATTCCGATGCGATTATCGGCCCCGATGCCGCGGCGGACGTCGTCGAAGTCGACGCCACAGGCGCCGCAGAGTTCGGCAATCTGGTTGGCGAAGGTGATGCGCATCGCGAGATAGGAATTGGCGACGTACTTGATCATCTCGGCCGCAGGGGGCGGGACGATCAGAATCGGATTGTTGTTGCGGACGAACGGCTCGTAGAGTTCCTTTATCACGGCTGCGGCGCGGTCGTCGAACGCGCCAATCACGACGCGGCCGGGGCGCTGGAAGTCTGCGACCGCGGAGCCTTCCTTGAGGAACTCCGGGTTGCTCACGACGTGGACCGGATGGGCGGCCTGCTGTCGGACGAGCGGGGCGAGCCGCTCGGCCGTGCCGACGGGGACGGTCGATTTGATGACGAGGATCAGCTCGTGCCGCGCCGCGCGTGCGACGGCCAGCGCGGTCTGGTCGACGTGCGTCAGGTCGGCGTCGCCATCGGCGCGGGGCGGCGTGCCAACGGCGACGAAGACGACCTGCGCATCTCGAACGGCGGATTCGAGATCCGTTGTGAAGCACAGGCGGCCGACGCGGATGTTGTAGGAGAGGAGGTCCTGCAGCCCGGGCTCGAAGATGGTGCTCTCGCCGCGCTGAAGTCGCGCGATCTTGGCGTCGTCGACATCGACGCAGACGACGTGGTTGCCCGAATCGGCCAGACAGACGCCGGTGACGAGTCCGACGTATCCCGTTCCGACGACCGTAATTCTCACGGCGAGACCCTCCTTGTCAGGAACCCGGGACACGTTCGCGGCCGACCGTTCGAACGACGTGCCCGGAGGGATTATCGGCGGTCGGGAGGGATCGCCCAAGTCTCAACTCCGTTGCCGCGGAAACACGGGTTGCCTAGGATACGAGCGAATCGGCCGGGGAGTTCTAACGCCGGCAGTGCGGACGATGTCGATGAAAGTGCAGATCACGTACTGCAAGCAGTGAAATTACCTGCCTCAGGCCGCCGGTCTGGTGGCCGAATTGCAGGCGGCGCTGGGCCTGGGCCGGGCGGAGTTCGAATTGACGCCCGGCGGCGGGGGCGTCTTTGACGTCGTCGTGGACGGCGAGCGCGTCTTCAGCAAACACGAGCAGGGGCGTTTCCCTCAATACCGCGAGATCGTCGGACTCATCGAGGCGCGAATACTCCGTGCCTGAGCCAATCGGATCGGACACGGTGCGCCTGCGGGCGGCTATGGGCTCTGATCGGCCCCCGGCTCGCGGAAGATGATGTCCTGACTGATCTTGTCGGTCGATTGCTCGCCGGCGCCGTGCAACCCGCCGCGGAGCGGCTTGGCCATCGACTTGCCCGGTCGCACCTCGCCGTCGGACGCGGCTGCGGCCCAGTCGGCGCGCTTCTTGGAGAGGCCGATCTTCCGCTCCTGCGTGTCGACGCGGAGGATCTTGACCTCCAGGTCCTGGCCGATCTGGACTTCCTGGTGCGGGTCCTCGACCTTGTGGTCGGCCAGTTCCGAGACATGCAGAAGGCCTTCCAGGTCCTGCTCGAGCTCGACGAAGACGCCGAAGTTGGTGATCTTCGTGACCTTGCCCTGGACGATCATGCCGGGGATGTAGCGTTCCGGCACGGCGTGGAGCCACGGGTCCTCGGTGAGCTGCTTGAGGCCGAGGGCGATGCGCTGCTTCTCCTGATCGACGCTCAGAACGACGCACTTGATCTCGTCGCCCTTCTTGAGCAGCTCGGACGGATGTCCGATCTTCTTGGTCCAGCTCATGTCGGAGATGTGCAGCAGGCCGTCAATCCCCTCCTCGATCTCGATGAACGCGCCGTAGTTGGTGAGGTTGCGGACCTTTCCGGTGACGATGGTGTTGGGCGGATAGCGCTCGGCGACGCGGGTCCACGGATTCGTCTCGGTCTGCTTGAGGCCCAGCGAGATTTCCTGCTTCTCGCGGTTGATCTCGAGGACGACGCACTGCACCGGATTGCCGACGCTGAGCAGCTCGGAGGGATGATTGATGCGTCGCGTCCAGCTCATCTCGCTGACGTGGATCAGGCCCTCGATGCCCGGCTCGAGCTTCACGAACGCGCCGTAGTTGGTGATGTTGACGACTTCGCCGGTGACGCGGGCGCCGACGGGGAACTTCGTCTCGACCTGGTCCCACGGATTCGGCTGCGTCTGCTTGAGACCGAGCGCGATCTTCTCTTTTTCCTTGTCGATGTGGAGGATCTTGACCTTGACGCGCTCGTCGATCTTGAGCAGGTCGCTGGGGTGATTGATGCGCTCCCAGCTCATGTCGGTGATGTGCAGCAGACCGTCGATACCGCCGAGGTCCACGAATGCGCCGAAATCGGCGATGTTCTTGACGACGCCCTCGCGAATCTGGCCGACCTCGATCTCGGCCATCAGCTTCGCCTTGGCCTCGGCGCGCGATTCTTCCATGAGTTTGCGGCGCGAGATGACGATGTTTCGTCGCTCAGGATCAATCTTGATCACGACGGCCTCGATCGTGCGGCCGATGTACTCGCTGATGTCGCCGGGGCGGCGGACGTCGACCTGGCTGGCCGGCAGGAAGACGGGGACGCCGATGTCAACCAGCAAGCCGCCCTTGATCTTGCGGAGAACCTTGCCGCTGACCTTCTTGCCTTCCTCGCAGTCGGCCATGACGCGCTCCCAGCCCTGGATGCGGTCGGCCTTGCGTTTGGAGAGGATGACGGTGCCGGTATCGGACTCGAGGGATTCGATAAGGACGTTGACTTCGTCGCCGGGATCGATCGAGGATGGATCGTCCCATTCGGCGATGGGGATGTAACCCTCGCTCTTGAGGCCGACGTCAACGATGACCTCGTTGCCGCTCATGCCGACGACCTTGCCGGTGACGATGGAGTTGTTCCGGAAGCCGCTCCCGACGGACTTCGTGAGCGTTTCGCTGACGGCGTCGGTGGCGAGCGATCCACCGAACGCGGCGGCGGCTTCGCGGGCGATTTCGTCTTCGTTCAGGTCGATTTTCGATAGAAGGTCGTGAATGGGCATGGGCGATCTGACAGATTCAAGTTCTCATCCGATGTTCGGCCGAGCGGCTCGGTCGACATCGGCACCGCCCCGGCGATGCGAATCGCGGTGCGGACAGGTGACGCCAAGTCTCCGTGACGCGGATCATCCGCGAGACGAGGGGCGGGACCAGGCAGCCCGGCTAGTATATCGGATAAGGAACGGAAGACAATGGCGGACGGCTCCGGATTCGTCTCCGGTCCGCCGAGCGATAAGGTTCGGCGGACAAGATGGTTGCGCGATTCGTGGCGGGTGGCGGCCAGGCGCCGCGGCGGCTCGGCCCGCGATTGGCGCGGGCGGGGACGGGTGATACAAGAGGGTGTGGGTTTGGAGGTGGGGGAGGATCGGGCCCGTAGCTCAATGGTCAGAGCGAGGGACTCATAATCTCGAGGTTGCAGGTTCGAGTCCTGCCGGGCCCAGTGGGCATACGTGGTCTGAAATAGAATATTACCCTGACGGTCGACAAATCCGCGCGCCGGGTGTTCAGCCGCCCAAAAGCAACTCGACGAATGCCTGCGCGTCCCGGCCATCGGCGAGGCCGTTGCCATCGAGGTCGGCGGCGAGCACGTGCATGGGATCGCCGTCCAGTCCGAGCAAGACATCGAGAAACGCCAGGAGGTCCTGGAGGTTCGCGGCGCCATCGCCGTTGACATCACCGGGCAGCACGCGCCGCAGCAAGTTCTCGATCGTCCCCGCCTGATAGGCGCACGGACACGCCTCGACGTCCGCGACGATGGGCTGGCCAGCGACGTACAGCATGTAGCCGTTCAGGTTAAGCACCGCGCCCGCCTCGAGCGTGAGGCTGTCGGCGTAGACGGCCTCGGCGGTCTTGGGTGACTGGTTGCGAACGAAATCCACCAGGCTGATGTGCGCGTTCGCCGGAAGCGTGACGTCGGCAAACGCGAAGTCATCAACGCCGCCGGTCGGGCCGGCGTCGACGCTGGCGGCCTCAAGCATGGCCCAGCCGACGAGCGAGTTGGGGAGCATCGAGGCGGCTTGTCCGCCGGGCAGGACGAGATCGGAGCCGGCGTTCCAGGACCACTGCGCCGCCGAGCCATCCGTCGCGGCATTCATCAGCGAGCCGGAAAGCGTGATCGAGCTGGCGACGTGGAGCTGTCCGCCCGGCTCGATGATGAGGTTCGCGGCCGTGAGGCTGGAGCCCAGGATGTTGAGGATGCCGTTGAGACGGATGGTCACGTCGCCATCGACGATGCCGACGGAGTTGTTGATGAGGTTCATCGTCGCGGTGTTGCCGGGAGTCATGTCCGTGTTGCCGATGGTCCAGCTGGTGGCGTGGACCAGATCGGCGTCATCGACCTCGATGAGACCGGGCGACGCGGGGACGATGATGACCGGCCCGTTGGGGTGCACGACCGGTCCGTGACCTCCGGTGGGCCTGCGGATGCGAAGCGTGCCGCCGGCCGCACGGAGGATCATCGGGTCGTAGCCGGCCGTCTGCATGACATCGGCCTGAACGAGCACCGTGCCCTCGGCCGCCTCAATGAGCCCGCCGCCGGTGACCGTCGCCTCGATCTGCACGGTGCCATTGCCTTCGGCGGTGATCGATCCGCTGGAACCGTTCGTCATCGGCGTCGCGATGCGCAGCTTCGCGTTCGCGCTCGCGCGCATCTCGCCGTTGTTGAGCTTCGGCCCCGGGGCTTCGATGATCAGGGCGTCACTCGGGCGGTCGGGAATCGGCAACGCGCGGACGATGCCGCCCGCATCGTTGGTGAACGTCCCGAAGATGCGCCCGGCGCCTCTGATTTCGTGGTTCACGCTGTTGACGATGAATCCCTTGAAGTCGCCGAGTCGCGAGAGCTGATTGAGCATGTGGACGCGACCATCGCCCGTGTCAGTCGTGAAAACCGCGCCCGCCTCACCGGGGCTGAGGTACGTCGCGGTCGTTCCGGTGGCCGAGCCGACGGAGATGAGTCCGCGGTTGGTAATAAGGTCGTTGACGATTCCCGTCTGGCCCGGGGGCACCGTGACGCTGGCGGCCGTGGTGGATATCACGTTGCCCTCAACCGTGACGTTTTCGAGGATCGCCCCGCCGAGCAGTTCGATAACGGCAAGCTCGCCGGTGGTCCGCGCGGTGCCACCCGAGACGCGGCGGCCGTTGATCTGAATGCGGCTGGCCTCGGTCGGTCCGCCGACCGCCTCGAGCAAACCGGTGGCGGTCTGAACAATGTCGGCAGCATCGAGCAGGAGCCGGCGGCCGTCCCTGGCGCGGATCGTGCCGGCGTTGTCGATCTGGTCGTTGGGCTGCTCGACAACGAGGGTGCGCACGGTCGCGCCGCTGTTGGCGTTGACTTCAAGCACGCCGTTCTGTTCGATCGTCAGTCCGCTGATGTTGGGGTTGGTATCCAGCGTGCAGCTTGGCGACGTGCCGGGAATCGTCACGACAAACATCTGCGCGCCGTTGTCGGGTTCGAGGTCCGGGCACCAGTTATCGTCGATCGTCCAGTTCGTCGGCTGGGTCGTGGGGATCCAGAGGCTCGCGACCTGCGGATCGGCGGCGTCGCAGTCGTCGGGCCGGCCGTTGTTGTTGCAGTCGGGACAGGTCAGACAAGTCGGGGGAACCTGGCAATCGTCGGGCAGGCCGTCCGCGTTGCAATCTTGGCTCTGGCCACAACCCTTCGGTCCTTCGGGGTAGAGAACTCCGCACATCCCGCTGAGACTTGCGCACGAAACATCGCATTCGTCGGGGACGTCATTGTCGTTGCAATCCAGGCGACCGACCTCGTAGGCGCCCATGTCAACGACCTTCGGGAAGCCGGGGGTGAATTCGATTGCGATACCGGTGTCGGGCACAAAGGGGTCATTCTCGAATCGACTCTGTCCGGCGTGGTCGAACGGTACACGCTCAGTCACGTCCATGTCGCCATCGATATCGGCCGTATCCGCGGGAACAGCGGCACTGTCGCCCGCGTCGATGCACGTAGAGATAGGGGGCGTATCGCGAAGGCGAAGGTCGCCGTAATCATCGTCCGCATTTCCCCAACCGTTCGTTCCCGGATTCGGGTCGCGGACGAAAAGAGGGTTGACATAGATGTTCCCTGGCCCACCGAAGCTGCCCGGCGGCGCGTCAATATCGCAATAGCGAACAACCGGAGAATCAAACTCGCTGTTTATTTCAGATGATGCCGGACCGATCAAGTCCATGTTTCCCCAAAGAATTGAATTAGTGACTTCAAGATCACTCGATGGATTCTGGTCTTGGGAATAAATCGCACCACCCGCAAATGCCTCGTTTGCGACGAAGACGCAGTTTATTATTCGTGGCGTTCCATTACTAAACAGGGCTCCGCCGTGGCCGGCCGGCCCGGGCGCGCGATTACCGACAAAGACACAATTCATCAGGACCGGCTGGCCTCCAGCGTGGATCGCTCCGCCGGGAGTTCCGTTGATATGGGTCGTCAGATTACCGTAGAAGCTGCAGCCCACGATCAGGTCCGAACCGATCCGCATGGCGCCTCCGCCGGTGGTTCCCGACGCATTCTGAATAAACGTGCAACCGATCGCAGAAAACTGGCTTCCTGAATTAAACACCGCCCCGGCATTTGGTGAGGTATTGTTACTGAATAATGAGTTCTCAAGGCGGACCATTCCGCCATCTCCGAAACTCATCGCGCCACCACTGCCAAAGGACCCGGCACTGTTGCTGATGAATGAACAGCCCGTAAGGCGCGCTACGCAGCCACTCAGTCGCACACCTCCAGTACCGCCACTGTTTTGAACCGTGTGCGAATTCCCAACATAACTGCATTCATCGATCAGCAGGTCTGTAATGTTTGAGCAGCGCATCGCGCCGCCCTCACCGCCGCCGGTGCTGTTGAACAGAAAGTCCGTATCGCGAATCGTGACGGCGGACGCGGCGTCTGCGCCCGCCCTGAGTCCGCCGCTGAACGCGCCGTCGACATTGCCGCTGACGATGCAGCCTTCGATCGTAGTCAAGGGACTGCGATCGATGCATATGCCAGTGCCGATATTGTCGCGGACCATGCAATTCCGAAGCGTCAGCTCAGCTTGCGTGATGAGAATTCCCGCACCGCAGAGCGTAACCGAGGTATCGTTGTACGCAGCTTCGATCGTAAACCCGTCGAGGACAGTAGCTGATGTCGTTCCAGTTGCTCGGACTATCTGCCGACTATTGTCAGAATTGGTGATCGCTCCTATCGCACCGCTCAGAATGCACGCATTGGTTGATGGGTCGGGATCACGCTGGGCAAATTCTCCCTCAGTCCCCGGAGTGCCAAAGAACCCACCGTAAACACTCACGCCGGGAACGAGGTTGAATGAGGCGCTACGATCGCCCAGAGTCTGCAGGGAGCCTCGATCCGGATAATAAGTCCCGGTCGCTACCCAAATCTCAGCCACCTGAGGGGCGCATAGCGATGCGAGGGCGATCGCGTCCTGAAGGTGAATGAGCGCATTCTGCCAGTCTTCCCCCGTGTTCGCCCCGGTTGCGCTCGCGTTAACATATAGAATCGGCGGAGGAGGCTGCGTCCCCGGAAACTCGTAGGCGCCCATGTCAACGACCGGTGGCGTACCCGCACCCGTATCATCGGTACAAGCGTCGTCGACGATTCGATCCGTACGGTCGAGGTCGGGGACCGGCTCGGCGACATTGCCGTCGTTATCGACGTCGCCGCTGTCCGCCGGTACCTGGCCATTGCTTCCGGCGTCGATGCACGGCGAACCGGCCGATAAATGCAAATCACCGGTGCCTGCGTCAACCAGGAGCGGATCTGCATTGATGACGCTTGGAGGCAGCGACACGCTGCCTGAGACCGCAGCTGAGCCACCGACAATCAGCGAGTACGCGACTGTTACCGTTTCGTTGCCTGTAAAAGTGAATATCTGAGGTGGGTTTCGGTTGCTCGTGTTGCTTGCCAGAATGCAGTTCGTGACGACGGCCGTCGCATTCTCCACATAAATGCCGCCCCCGGCCTGAGAAAACTCGGCCGCGTCGGCGTGATTCGCGTCGAGTGTGCAATTGACGAGCGTGCTCGCAGCCCCGGCGGAAGCCGTGAAAGCCCCGCCGCTTGTCCGGCAACTGTTGCCGCGAAGCACGCAATTGATGAACTGAGCGGTTGCGCCGCCAGACACGCATGCTCCGCCCGAGCCGCCCTCGGAGCGATTGCTATCCACGATGGAAGTCACGAAGAGCGGATTGCTCGATACGCCGGTCACGAATACCCCGGCGCCTTGTGACGCATTGGTCACGGATGCCCAGTTCGTTGTGAATCTGCAATTCTGAATGACAGGGCTGGCGGACGACACAAACAACGCGGCGCCGAACGCACGTGGGTCGGGTCCACCGCCTGCGCTCGCGTGGCCGTGAGTGACGATGAACCCATCCAAAAGTGCCGAGCCGCCGACGCCCATCGCGCTGACTACGTGATAGCAATTGTCCGCCCAACTCGGCTGTGGAAAGCCGGGCGTGATGGGAGCGTCATCGGCGCCTAGATCGCCGCTCAGCACCGTTAGATTAGTCGTGAAATCGCGCTGATTAAGTTGCGCCTCCACACCTGCAAAACCACCGTATAAAGCCACGCCGTCGATGAGCAAAAACGTCGCGTTGATATCGCCTGTGCCAGTTGGACTGACCGTGCTCTCATCCGGTCGGTAGGTACCCGCCGCCACCCAAATCTGCGTCACGCCGCTTCCGGGCTGTGCGTTGGCAAAGGCGTCCTGCAAATGAACGAAGGCGTCCGCCCAGCTTGAGCCGTTGTTGGCCCCGCTCGCCGAGGCGTTGACGTACAGGATCGGCTGGGCCGTCGCGCCGCGGACGGAGCCGATCAGCACGAGGCCGGTCGCCAGGCACGCAAGCCATGATCGCAGGCGGTTCTTGGGCGCGGTCATCGTCCCACCTCGCTACGTCTTGTTCGCCGCGAGGTTGACGCCGCTGTCTGAGCGGCCCGCGCGGCCGGCCAGGGTATTCGCGCTCTTTGAAGGGCAAAGGCCATTCTACCGTCTCAGGGCCTGGATTCCAAGCTTTCCCGAAGTCTTTCGCATGCCGTCAGTGGCGGGCGGGGCCCCGCCCTTCGGACGGTCAGCGCTCGCGCGCCGATCGCCGCTGGGGCACACCGCCCGCCGTTTGGCTACCCCCCGGACGCTCGTGCGGCCGGTCGGGCACCGATCTTCGCTGTCGCGGCGAACGCGGCCGCGCGGCGGAACGCACGGCCCGGACGCCCATGCTCTCCTGCTCACCCGTTCTATCGCTCTACCCTCTATTCGTGGCGGGCGGGACTCCGGCCCTTCGAGTCGGCGAACCGAACTCAATTCGCCGATGGAGTACACCGCCCGCCACGGTCGAACTCGGTGCGAAGCGCGCTCGCCGCCCCCGGCCGGTGCAACCAGTCGGGCCTGAGAGGGTCGTTCGCCGGCGGACGTGGCAGTCGGGACATGATGCGTCGCGCCGACGGGGCGAGGCATTCGCACCGGGCTTCGCATAAGGGTTTTTCCGCGTTTCATGACGTTACGGCATCATGGTCCGCAGGAATCTGGCGTCCGCTGCGTGCCGCACTCACGCGGAATCTCAACCCGATTTCGGCGTCGCCGCGGGCGTCCGGCCGGCGGCCCGTCGAGTTCTTGCGGAATCGGTGTGTGCTTGGTCCGGATTCGTCGCTTGTACAATGGCGGGATGGCCGGCAGCGGGTGCATCGAGCCGTGCGCCGCCGGCGGGCCGCGCGATCCGGATCAGCAGGGTGAGATGGCGGACGAACTGCTGACGAAGGCGGTGATCGAGGGGGATCGCGACGCGATTAGCGCGCTCTTGCAGCGGCATGGTCCGGAGGTGCGGGCCAAGCTGGCCGGCCGGATCGCGTCGGCGTACCAGTCGGTGCTTTCGGCAGACGACGTGATGCAGGTCACGTACCTGGAGGCGTTTCTGCGGATCGGGAGTTTCGAGCTGCATGAGTCGGCATCGTTCGTCCCGTGGCTGGCACGGATTGCGGAGAACAACTTGCGCGACGCCATTCGCGGCCTCGAAGCGGACAAGCGTCCGAATCCGCGGCGGCAGGTCTGCGGCGACGGGGATGAATCGGCCGTAGCGCTGCTCGACATGCTGAGCGGATCGGTTTCGACGCCGAGCGCGCAGTTCGTGCGGAACGAGGCGATTTCGATCTTGCGATCGGCGGTTCGGGAATTGCCGGCGGATTATCGATTGGTCGTCGAGCGGTACGATCTCGCGGACGAGTCGATCGCGGACGTGTCGCGCGCGTTGGGCCGGTCGGAGGGAGCGGTGTACATGCTCCGCGCGCGGGCGCACGATCGTCTGCGGGAGTTGCTGGAGATCGACTCCAGGTCCTGACGGGCGCGGGCAAGCGTGATCCGGCCGAGGTTTCGTGAGCGATCGAGGTCTGCGGAATGAATTCGCCGGCGCGGGATGAGCATGATCGGGATGCCGCGGGCGGGGCGCGTCGCGTGGATGATTCGTTCATTCGCCGTGCGCGCGAACAGGTCGAGGAGGCGGAAGCGGCCGCGGGTGCAAATACGGAGTGGGACCAGTTCGCGCGGGGCCGGGCGAGGGCCGGAGCGTCGGACCTTCCGTTTGACCTCCCGGCCGACGCGTTCCCCGGATACCGGCTGATTCGGGAGATTCACCGCGGCGGTCAGGGGGTCGTGTTCCAGGCAGTGCAGATCGAGACGAACCGCAAGGTCGCGATCAAGGTGATCGGCGAAGGGCCGTTCGCCGGCGACGATGCGAAGGAGCGCTTCAAGCGCGAGATCGAGCTGATCGCGGCGCTTGATCATCCGAACATCGTCAAGGTCGTCGGCAGCGGCGTGAGCCGGGGATTCTACTTCTACGCGATGGACTATATCCGCGGGAAGCGGTTCGACGAGTCCGTGCATGGCTCGAACGTGCCGGTCAAGCAGATGCTGGCGACGTTCACGAAGGTCTGCGACGCGGTCGACTACGCGCACCGGCGCGGGATCGTGCATCGGGATCTCAAGCCGTCGAACATCCTCGTCGACCATCGTGGCGAACCGCACGTGCTCGATTTCGGCATGGCCAAGTCCGCGGGCGGAAGGCTCAGCGGCCAAGACGGGCCGATCCTGATCTCGCTCTCGGGCCAGGTGCTCGGCACGCTGCCGTACATGAGCCCGGAACAGGCGTCCGGCGATTCGGAGCACGTCGATTCACGCACGGACATCTACTCGCTCGGAGTAATCCTGTATCAGCTCCTGACGGGGGCGTTTCCGTACAACGTCGTCGGCAACATGCGCGAAGTGCTCGACAACATCCTCAAGGCTGCGCCGCGGCGCCCGAGCGCGGTTCGCCGCAAACTGGACAACGATCTCGAGACGATCGTGCTGAAGGCACTGTCGAAGGAGCCCGAGCGGCGTTATCAGTCGGCCAGCGAATTCGGGAAGGACCTGGCGCACTTTCTCGCGGGAGAGCCGATCGAGGCGAAGCGCGACAGGGGGTGGTACCTCTTCCGAAAGCGCGTGTCGCACCACCGGCGGTCGATCGCGACGTTCGGGTTGATCGGCGCGACGGTGCTGGGTGCGGGATACCTCACCGTCCGATCGGCCACAGAACTGGATACGGTCCGACAGAAGACCGAGGCCCTGGCGCGCGAACTCAATGAGTACCGGTCGCAGGCACTCAAGCAGGAGATCGAGGCGGAACTGTCCGGCCGTGATCGACCGAAGCCCGAGCCGCCGCCGGCCGACCTGCGGCTTGTCGATCGTGACGCAACGGTGCGCGCGGCGATCTTCGAGGACGTGGGGACGCTGGCGCCGTTCTGGCCGCGGAATGAGGCCGAGTTGACGGTACTCTCGCTTCTGTTTGATTCGCTCTGCGAACTACGGGCGGACTTCACGTTTCACCCGAACGAGCGGTTGTGCGCGATCGAGGCGACGGGCGATCCGCGCATTCGCATCGTTCGATTGAAGCCGAATCTGCACTGGCATGACGGGTCGCCGATCACGCCGGAGGACATCGTGTTCAGCTGGAAGGCCGCGTGCGAGGTTCCCGATGCGGCGCGGCACGCCGAGGGGCGCGAAATCGAGTCCATCTCGAAAGAGGGCGAGGAGGCGGTCCGTGTCGTCTTCAAGTCGCCGGACGCCGACTGGAAGCGCCTGTTGAACTTCGAACTGATTCCGCGCGAAACGTACTCCTCGTATGTCTCAGCCGTCCGCGAGTCGGCCGGCGCCGACGGCGAGTGGCCCATCGAGCCGGACCCGGTGGGCTGCGGCCCGTACCGGCTGGCGTCGATGGACGAGGACACGCTCACGCTGGAGCGATTCGAGGACGCCGGGCCGCGGCCGTTGGTGAATCGAGTCGTCCTCCGAAAGGTAAGCCCGGCGGATCAGCTATCGCTGTTCATGAAGCGCGAGTTGGACCTGATCCGCATCTCGGAGTCGCAGGCGACGATCGACGCGTACACCGCCGAGTTTACGTCGCAAGGAGAACTGCTACCGGCATGTGAGTCGCCGTATTCGAACTTCCTGTATGTGCTATGGAATTGCGATCATGCGAGCGGCTCGCCGTTCGCGGACCGGCGCGTGCGGCGCGCGATGGCGCACGCCATCCACGTGCAGCAGATCCGGGATCAGGCGTCGAATCGCATGGGCATGCCCTGCGGCGGCCCGTTCCCGGTGGATTCACCGTACTTTCATCCCGACGTTCGGCTGCTTCGATTCGACCCAGCTTTGGCCGCGCGATTACTTCGCGAGGCAGGGTTCGACGCGCCGGCCGGCCGTGGGACGGCGACGTCCGCGCCGACCGCAAAAGGGCGGTTGGCATTTCGTCTGGCGGTCCCGGAGTCGAGCGCGACGTGTCGGAAGATCGCGGAGATCGTCCGGGCATCGCTGCACGCGATCGGCGTCGAAGTCACGACGGAGCCGCTGAGCACTGCCGGTCCGGCTGACGATACGGAGTACAGGCGGCGGATGACGGACGCGCAGTTTGACGCGATCATCGGCGAGGTGCGGCCGTCCGTTGATGTGGCGATGTGGCGCGAGTACTACGGGACGAAATCAAGGCGGAACTTCGGCCGCTACTCCAATTCGGAGGTCGATGAGTTGTTTGCGAAGGCCGCATCGACCGCCGATCCGCAGGTCCGGGCGGCGTCACTTCGGCGCGTACACCGGGTGATCTACGAGGACCAGCCGATGCTGTTTCTGTATCATCGGCCCGATCTTTGGGCCAGGTCCCGGTCGCTGCGAAACGTCGAGCTGTCGCCGTCCGGTCCGCTGCGTGTCCGGCCGGGCGTTCTGGACTGGTGGGTGCGGAATTCGGAGTCCAGTCACGAGCAGCCGGTCGAGAGGTCGGCCGTTCGCGTTGGCGCTGGATTCGGGTCGCGTCGGAACGAGCGCTGATGGAGGGGACAAACGGGCCCGAACGGCTTCGTGTTTCCTAGCGCCGGCGACGGATGAGGCCGATCAGACCCGCGCCAAGCAGCGCAAGCGACGACGGCTCCGGAGTGATCTGCCCGCGGATCTCGCCGCCGGGGCGGAAGTTCGTGTGGATGTTGATGTACGCCAGCCCGTCGAGAATCGTCTGCGTCTGCGCGGGCGTGATGACGCCGTTGAAACTGAAATTGCCCGACGCCACGCCTAAGTCGAACAGGATGCCGAAGAGCACGCCGGCCGGCGCCCCCACGGGGGCGGGGCCGTGCACGTGGGCAGCGCTCGTCGGGCCGATCAGGTTTTGAAATGTCCCCGTGAGCGTGAACTGGTTCGTGACGTCGTCCAAAGTCATCGTCGCAGCGCCACTCCCAGGTGTCACGACCGGCGGCGTTTCCTGGAGGCCGTCGAGCGTGGCCGTGAGGTTGTGCACCGCCGCCTGAGCGCCGGAGATCGATAACACGGCGAGCGACAGCGCCACGATCATGGGCAACGGTTTTGTATTCATGATTTCCTTCCGTTTATTGACCGGCCCGCGCGATGGACGCGCCCTCCAGGGCGTCTGGTACTGAAGCCGTATCGGAGCAGTACCGCACGTTCTTCATAACCCGGATCGAGGCGCGACTGCAAGGGAAACCCGCCCCACCGAGTGCGGTCGGTCGATTCGCATGTCTCGCGATTGAGGCGCGTGTGGTCTGACACCCCTCGAACGAGCGGTCATTCACCCGACGGCCACCGGTCTGACGGCCGTCCATTCGGCCTTTGCGAGGCTGGTTGTGTGAAGTAGAGTAGTTCCGGCGACCGGAGCGGGTTGAGTCGTGCCGACGTCCGTGATTCACGGATGTCGGGACCTGATGTGCGGGAGACGCGATGCCACTTCGAAACGGCGTACGACCGCGGATGGGTGAGTCCGAAGAGACGCTGGCGTTGCAGCGCGACGAAATCCTGGCCCTTCGGCGGCGCGTTCGTTTCTGGCGCAGCGCCGTTGGACTGATCCTGCTCGGGGCACTGCTTGGCACGTCGGTCTATTACGTTCGACGCGTCGCGCTGCGTGATCGTTGTCGAGCGGCGCTGGAGTACTTCGCGGCCGCGGGAGAGCGCGTGCATCTTGAAGAGACGCCGCCGGCGGCGCTCGAATTGCAGTGGCAGAATATCGACCGAGGGCCGCACAACGTCCTGCCATCGCACTTCGAGGTTTTTGTGACGAACTGGGCCCGCCAGCCGGCGACCAACGAGGAGATTCCGCTCGCGGTTTGCGCGGAGACGCACGGTGTCTTCTGTTCGGAAGGCCGGTTGGTGCTTTTCCGTACACCCGGGGCCACGGTCGTACGTTGGGTCGAGGAAGACGTGGCGCGGGGTCTGGCGGAACAGGCTCGGCGGTCGGCCGAGACGCTCGGGGCAACGCACGAGGCGGAGAAACTGCGCTGATCGCCGCGTCTCAGGAGTTGGAGCGGTCGATCCAGCCGCCCCCGAGGACGACGTCACCGGAGTAGACGACGGCGGCCTGACCAGGCGCGACGGCGGACTGCGGCTCATCAAAGGTCACGCGAACCCGCTGCGACGTCAGCGGGGCGATGCGCGCCGGTGCGGGCGCGTGGTTGTAGCGAATCTTCACGTCGGCAGCGAACGGCGCGCCAGGCGGCGGACCGATCCACCGGACGTCATCGGCCTCGAACGTGCGACAGGCGAGATCCTCCCGGGGGCCGACGGTGACGGTGTTCGTCATCGGATCGAGGTGCGTGACGTAAACCGGCGCGCCGAGGGCGATGCGCAGCCCGTGCCGCTGGCCGATCGTGAAATTCGGAAGGCCGGGGTGTCGCCCGACGATGCGACCGTCGCGGTGACGGATCTCGCCGGGCCGGAATGCGTCGGCGCGGCGCGCGCGAACGACGCCGGCGTAGTCGCGATCAGGAGCGAAACAGATGTCCTGCGACTCCGGCTTGTCATGCACCGGCAGGCCGAGGCGTTTCGCCGTGGCGCGGACGTCGGACTTGGTAAGCTCGCCGAGCGGGAAGAGCGTTCTCCGGAGTGCATCGGCCGGGACGCCGAAGAGCACGTACGACTGGTCCTTGGCCGGGTCGAGCCCGCGTCTGAGGATCACGCCGTGGGGCGCAAGCTCGACGCGTGCGAAGTGGCCGGTGGCGACCCGCGAAGCGCCGAGCGTATTGGCATAGTCGATGAGCCGACCGAACTTGAGCCACTGATTGCAGAGGACGCACGGATTGGGCGTTCGCGCGGCGGCATACTCGTCGGCGAACCGATCGATGAGTCGATCGAACTCGCTCTCGAAGTTCAGGGCGTAGAAGGGAATGCCGAGCCGGCCCGCGACGCGGCGCGCATCAGCGGCGTCGACGGCGGAGCAGCAGCCCTGGTGCGACGGGGCGATCGGCAAGATCTCGCTCTCGGAATCCCGCCGGCCGACCCGCATGAAGACGCCGACTACGTCGTAGCCGCGCTCGACGAGCAGGGCGGCGGCGACACTGCTGTCGACGCCGCCGGACATCGCGACCACTACGCGCGTGCGGGCGTTCATTGAGGATCAGTCTAGGCGGACGGACCGGCGGCGACAATGCGTCGCGCACGACGCGAGATCGAATCGCCGGTTTCAGAAGGGACGCGGCCGGTGGGAGTGATCCCGTGGGCCGCCGTCCGTCCGTTCGAGCGTGAATCGATGGGTTCGCGGCGGTTATTCTCCGCCGTCGTCGTCCGAGTCGTCGCCTTTCTCCGACTTCTCTTCGTCCGACGCTTCCTCCTTGTCGCCGGCCTTCTCATCGGCCTCCATTTCCTCGTCCTCTTCCATCTCCTCATCGCCGGCCATCGAGGCCATGTAGGCATCCTTGACGGCGTTAATCAGTTCCATGGGGACGAAGAGGTCGAAGCGACCGGCGTCCCCTTCGACGGTGGTGGAGGCTGCGATCGGCGCATTGACGTCGGCGAGCTTGAAGGGCATCTCCTCTTCCTCGCCGAGAGCGGTCATGACTCGGCCGACGGCACCGAGGATCGAGTCCACGGCGACATAGAACTCACCGGTCTTCTGCGCCGGCAGGCGCTTGCTCACGCGGACGATGCCGCCGTCTTCGTCGAGTCCATCCTGACCCTTCTGCGCGGCGTTCAGGAGTTTCTCGAAGCGGCCCTTTCCGCCGCCGAGACTCATGACGACGTGGGACTTGTCGGCGGCGCCAATGCGGACGGTGAGGCCCTCCTTGCCGAGGACCTTATCGACGGACTCAAGGTCTTCCTCATCGATGTCGTCGCCGAGCTTCTTGAGGTTGAAGGTCAGGTGATCGACCGAGACGTCGCCGATCGACTCAGCGCCGGACTTGTGCTCGACGATCGCGGCGGCCTTCTTGAACTCCTCATCGGTGGAGAGGGCCTTGCCCTTCTCGACGAGCTTGCCGATGGTCTTGAGCATGCCGGCGGCGTCGGACGACTCCATCACGATGGCCGCGCCGAGGATTCCGTCCGGACCTTCAGGCAAGACGCAGATGGCGATCGCGGCGCTGGAGACCGACTTCTGCCATGCCGCGAGGTCCTTGGCGAGTTCGTTCAGCTTCTTCTCGTCGACGGACTCCTTCGCGCCTGGCATCGACGCGATGCCCTTGGCGGCCTTGAGCCAGTCCTCCTCCTTCACGTTTTCGTTGCCACCCGCGCCCATGGCGAAGAGGAACTTCTCTTTCGGGAGGAGCCGGAGATACGAGCCGGACTTCGGGGCCGGCGACTTCAGCGTTTCGGCAAGTTCGGAGCCGCTCTGCGGAACGGCGATGGCGCTGATCGACACGCCGTAGTCCTGGATCGCCAGACCGATGTCCAGCGCATCCATCTCCCGGGCCATCTTGATCAGGTCGTCAATGCCGGACTTGACCTGCGCGCTTTCGGGGCCGCTCATGGCGGAGAACATTTCCACCAACGCGGCAATCTGATCAGCGTAGGCCTTCGTGATCGTCCCGATTCCGAGCGACAGGATCAGATCGGAGCGATCAATCGCCGCCTTGCGTTCCTTGCTGATGATCGATGCGAGCGACTTCTTGTTCTTGATGACGGCGTGGCAGGCCTCCGCCGAGCGGCCGATGACTACGAACGAACCCTTCGTCCCGGCAAAGACGGGCATTCCGACGAGGCGGCATCGCTTCAAATCGCCGATCGAGGCCTTCTCCTTGGCCGGCTTCGGCTCGTCGCCAGCCGACTTCTCCCCCTCGTCTTCTTCGTCCTCCTCTCCTTCATCGTCACCGGCGGCCTTGTCATCGGCTTCCGCCGATGGCAGGCCGGCGACCATCTTCCTGGCGTCGCTGGAGGGGATCAGCATGGCGACGCCTTCCTGGCCGTACTTCTTGAAATCGAGCACGACGACCGCGAGACCGGACTTGACATCCAGCCCTTCAGTGAGGCCGAAGCTCGCGGCTGCCGAGGTCACCGGCGGGGGAATCGGCATGCCGACCTTTGCGCTGAGCATGGAGGCCTTGGCATCCAGCTTTTCGAGGCTCGGGATGACGAGATATCCCCACGCATCCGCGGGGATCGAGTCGAGCAGTGCGGCATTCGCCTGCGCGTGGGCAACCCGGCCGGTCAGGGCCGCTGCCGCGAGGGCGAAAAGACAGACACGAAACGAGTTTCTACGCAGAACGATCATGAGATTCTCCTTGCACCTGAGGAACGCGAGATCGAGCGCGTCGCCGGTCGAAGGCGACGAAACCCACGCTTATAGGACGGCGGCACGGCCACGTCAAGCCGGCCGCGATTCGGTCGGGTCACATCCTCTCCGGTTCGAGAGCGGTCTTACTCCCGGTGCTTCCTCGGGCCGTCGGTCGTGCGCTGCGTCCGAACTTCAATGTTGAAGCCGGAAGAGGAGCCGCGCGCGACGGCGGCTTTTGCGAACAGGGGCTTGAAGAGCGCCACGCTCTGCGCGGCATCGGCGCGGGAGATATGTCCCTCGCCGCGAATCCGTTGAGGCTGAAAGGAGACGCTCCAACCGAGCAGCGGTCCTTGCGGTTCGTCCGGTCGGGGCGGCGCGGACTCGGCCGTCGTCGCCGGGCGTTCGGATGTCCTTGCGCTCGAAGCGACCACGCGCGTGGCCAGCTTGGCAACGGCGCGGAGGTCGACGACGGCGGTCATCACGCGGTCCGCGGCGAGCTGCCGCTCCAGCTCGGCGATGCGCGGATTGGACGCGAGCGTCCGCCGGTCCTTTCCCGCGCATCGGACCAGCTCCCCCCACGCGTCACGGTCCGAGCCCATGTAGTACGTCAGGAGGTCGTCCGTGGTTGCGCCGAACTGGTAGTAGACGGCAGGGCCGTAGATTCGTTGGAAAGCGATTCGCTCCTCGCGCGACATGGCCTCGAGGTCGAATTTCGTTTCGAAGTAGGTCGCGTCGCCAGTCCGTCGTTCCTCGAAGGTCGACGACGGACCCAGGCCGTGGAGGACGACCCCGGCAAGGGCGAAACAACGGTCGACGACCGAGCGCAGGACGGGGACGTGGGCGCGGGCGTCGTCGTACCGGTGCTGTGTCACGAACTGCATGTGGCCGTCGCCCGTCAGCGAGAAGACGTACGCGCCGCCGTGCATGTCGGTCGAGAGGCGCATCATGGAGTCGAGCACACCGGCGGCGTCTTCGTCGCCGATCTGCTGCTTGATACCCGGCGAGGCGAGGAGTCGATTCATCATGGAGCGGGCGATCGAATCATCGCGCGAGGATTGCCACGCGAAGTTGAATGCAGCGAGGAACGGCCGGTCGTCGATCCCGCGCCAAGGATTCCCACCGGTCTTCGACACAGAGCCGACGTACCGATCGACCTCGCCTTCGGGCTGGAAATGATGCTCGTGCGTCACGTGAAAGCCCGCGTCGTCGATGCACAGGGCGATGGAGACGGTGGTCATCTCGCCGATGATCCGGCTCGTGCCGCTGAAAAACCAATCCGTGATCGCGGCGTTGGTCTCGGCGAAGGCGTCGTTCTGCTGCGACGAGGC
Organism: Phycisphaerae bacterium; assembly: GCA_023150615.1. Lineage (GTDB taxonomy): Bacteria > Planctomycetota > Phycisphaerae > UBA1845 > UTPLA1 > JAKLKO01. The sequence goes on along the minus strand of JAKLKO010000002.1, from coordinate 176,634 downwards.
GGCGCTGAGCAGCTTCATGAGGGCCAGGATGGGAGCAATCCGCGGCTGCCAGGCCCGAACATCGACGTAGACGAATGCGTCAGAGGCGGAAATCCGCGCCCGTTCATCATCCGTGAGCGCCGTCGTCAGGACTTCGCCGCGGGGCCGGATCAGCCGGCGTACGTCGCGACGGGATCGACCGGCGATCGTCCAGCCATCGCGGTCGGCGACGTAGAGTGAATGCTCGCCGTCGGTCAGGCGGTGGATGGCACCATCAGCGGGAGCGCTCGCGACGGCCGCGAATCTTCGCGACCACTCGGACTCCCGAACCCGACGGAATACGACGACCGGACGCTCGTTGCCCACTCCAGGCTCGAAATAGACGAGCGCGACGGGGGACCCGAGGTCGATGGCTTCTCCGGGAATGCCGCGCTCGCCGACGTCACCGAAGGCGGCGAACCAGTCCGGACCGACGCCGATCTCCCGGGCGAAGCGGGCCAACTCCGCCCGCGTCTTCCCGACGCGAGTCAGAACAACAGTTGTCGCCGCTCTTGCCGGAATAAGGTCAGTCAGCGGCGCATCGGCAAGCGCGATGGCGGTAGCGGAGAGCATCGCCGCGATACAGTTCCTGCCGAATCTGACCATAACGTGTTACGCCAAAAGCATTTAGCGTCGCAAGCACCAGGCGATCCGCCGTCTGCCAATCGTTGCGCGCACGCATCCGCGCGGCCGAAAGGCGTATCGGCCCATCACCCCTAACGGGCTGCGCTCGGCCGGTTCACGCACGCAGCCCGGACAGGGCATGCGCGGTGGCATTCGGGGTGAGGGTTTCGGCAAGGTGGCAGGCAGCGAGGTGGCCGTGGTCCAGGCCGGCGTGCGCCTGAAGCGTCGGCTCTATTTCGCGACAGCGCGGCTCGACAAACGGGCAGCGCGGGTGAAACGTACAGCCGTGCGGAGGGTTCAGGGGCGATGGGGGTTCGCCGGTCAACGTCGGCAAGGTCCGGCCTTCGTCCGGATCAGCGCGCGGAACGGACGCGAGCAGGCTCTGTGTGTAGGGGTGGCGCGGATCGTCGAATACGGCCGTGGTCGGTCCAAGTTCCACGATGCGGCCGAGATAGAGCACCGCGACACGATCGCACAGATGGCGGACGACGGCGAGGTTGTGCGCGATGAAGAGGCACGCGAGGCCGAGGTCGCGCCGGAGGCCTGCGATCAGGTTGATGATCTGCGACTGGACTGAGAGATCCAGCGCCGAGACGGGTTCATCGCAGACGAGGAGTCGCGGGTTGGTCGCCAGCGCGCGGGCGATGCCGATCCGCTGGCGCTGTCCGCCGGAGAATTCGTGCGGATAGCGCAGAAGATGGTCGTCCGACAGCCCGACGCGTTGCAGCAGCTCGATGACCCGGCGACGGCGCCCTGCGTCATCGACGAGGCGATGGACCTGCAACGGTTCGCCGACGATCTGCTCAACGGTCATGCGGGGATTGAGCGTGCCGTAGGGATCCTGAAAGACCATCTGCGCCTCGCGACGCACGGCGCGCAGCGCGCGGCCGCGGAGTGATCGGAGGTCCTGGCCGGCGAAGTGAAGCCGATCGGCCGTGCACGGGACGAGGCGCAGGACGGCCCGCGCGAGCGTGGACTTGCCGCAGCCGCTTTCGCCAACGATGCCGAGCGTCTCACCGGGCGCGATACGGAATGAAACGCCGGTGACGGCATGAAGGGTTGCGTACCGGCCGTGTTGATCCGTCGAGGCGAAGCGAACGTGGAGGTTTTCGACCTCCAGCAGCGGATGCGACGAAGCGCGAGTCATGTTGCGGCCTTCCAGCAGGCGACGAGTCGATCTCCGCCCATGCCTGCGAGTGCGGGCTCCGTCGATATGCACGTCGGGTCGTCGCGTCCGAGCGTGCAGCGCGGGTGAAAGCGACAGCCGCACGGGCGGTCCGCGATCCCGGGCACGCAGCCGTTAATCACCGGCAGTCGCGTCGCGGATGCTTGCATGACCGGCATGCACTCGAGCAGTCCGCGGGTGTACGGATGAAGCGGGCGTCGGAGCACGTCGCGCGTCTGGCCCGCCTCCGCGACACGACCTGCGTAGAGGACGACCACGCGGTCGGCGAGTTCTGCGACGATGCCGAAGTCGTGGGTGATGACGAGCATTCCCATCTGTTCACCGCGGCGCAGGGACTTGAGCAGCGCGAGGATCTGCGCCTGGATGGTGACGTCGAGGGCCGTGGTCGGCTCATCGGCGATGAGGAGGTCGGGCCGGCCGGCGATGGCCATCGCAATCAGCACGCGCTGGCGCATTCCGCCGGAAAGCTCGTGCGGGTAGCGGTCCGCGCAGAGTGCGGCATCGGCGATCCCGACACTGCGGAGGAGTTCAATCGCCTCCCGTCGCGCGGCATCGGGCGGCAGCCGTTCTCCGGACGGGCCTCGCGCGGCCTCGGCGACCTGATCAGCGATTCGCATGAGGGGATTCAGGGCGGTCATCGGCTCCTGAAAGACCATCGCGATCCGCGAGCCGCGGATGGTGCGCCACTCGCGCGGGGAGAGGGTGGAAAGCTCGCGGCCATCGAGGCGAATCGAACCGGACGAACGGCGAACGCCGTCGGGCAGGAGGTTCATGAGGGCGAGCGCGGCGAGCGTCTTTCCGGAGCCGCTTTCGCCGACGAGGGCAACGGTCTCGGCACGATCGACATGAAACGAGACGCGGTCGACCGCGGGAAGTTCCGCACCGGCGGCGCGGACGACGACCGTAAGGTCCGACACGTCTATCAGACGGGGGCGGTCTGTCATGCGCGACGATCTCCGCGCGGATCGAGGGCGTCGCGAAGCCCTTCTCCGAGCGCGTTCATACAAAGCAACGTGAGCGAGAGCAGTCCGCACGGAAACACGAGCATCCACCAGAAGCTCTCGATCGTGTTGACGGCCGCGACGCCATCGGCGGCGAGATTGCCCCAGCTCGGGAGCGGCGGTGCGACGCCGATGCCCAGGAAGCTGAGGAACGACTCCTGCAGGATGGCCTGTGGAACGGTCAGCGCCGCGTAGACGATGATCGTGTCGAGGAGATTCGGGAGCAGGTGCCGCCGCCAGACGCCGATCGGCGAGACGCCGATTGCTCGGGCGGCTTCGATGAACGGGGCCGCGAGCAGGGTGAGCATGCGCGCGCGGATGACGCGGGCCATGGTCAGCCAACTGACGCCGCCGATCGCGAGCATGAGGATGACGAGGTCGGTGGCGTGATGTCCGAGACCGAGCCGCAGTCGCAAAAGGCCCTCCAGCCCGATTTTCAGCAGAATAACGAGGAGGATGTAGGGCAGGCCGAAGAGCACGTCGACGATCCGCATCATGATCGCATCGACCCGACCGCCGGCCATCGCGGCCACCGATCCCCAGACGACGCCGAGGCCGACACTGAAGATCGCCGCGGCGATCCCGACAGCGAGACTGATCGCGCCGCCGAGGATGCATCTCGCGGCGAGCGATCGGCCGAGCAGGTCCGTGCCGAACCAGGCTTGCGCGCCCGGCGGCATGCGGGCGTTGGACAGCGAGGTCACGTCGCTGCGCTTGACGGCAGGCCAGGCGCCGATGAAGCAAACGACGATGATTCCGAGGAGGATCGGCGAGGCGACCGTGGTTCGACGGCTGCGAAGCAGCCTGCGAGTCGCCGAAGCTCGCGGCGCGGCAGTGCCGGACGACATCGCGGTCATGCGCGTGCCCCTCCGACTCGAATACGAGGATCGATCCAGGCGTGCGCGACGTCAACGACAGCATTGAGAGTGATGAGGATCGCGGAGTAGACGAGCACACAGGCGAGGATGAGCATCTGGTCTCGATTGAGAACGCTGTTGACGAAGTGCAGGCCCATGCCGGGGATGTTGAAGACGCGCTCAATGACGAAGGAGCCGGTCATGGCGGCGGCGGACGCGGGCCCGAGGTAGGCGAGCACCGGAGGCATCGCGTTGGGCAGAGCGTGGCGGAAGATCACCGTGGATTCGGAGAGGCCCTTTGCGCGGGCGGTGCGGACGTAGTCGCTCTGGAGGGCCTCGATCATGCCAAGTCGCGTGAGTCGGAGGATGTAGGCCAGAGGAACGAGCGAGAGCGTGACGGCGGGACGCACGAGATCGAGCGGCGAATCCCACGTCCCGACGGGCAGCACCGGGAGGGTGACACTGAATAGCACGAGCAGGCCCGCGCCAATGACGAACGTCGGGACGCTGACGCCGAGGATGCTGACGAACAGCGCGAACGCGTCGCAGGCGCCGTGACGGTAGATGGCGGCGAGAATGCCGAGCGTGACGCCGCCGAGCGTGGCGATGGCGATGGCGGTCAGACCCACGGTGATCGAGACCGGCAGGCTGGCGGCGATGATCTCGTTGCAGGACCAGTTCTCGTACTGGAGTGATCGGCCGAGGTCGCCGTGGAACAATCGCTGCAAATAGCGACCGTAGAACGCGAGATTGTCCTGCATGCCGTAGCGCTCGCGAAGGGCTTGTTCGACGACGGGCGAAATCGCCCGGCCCCCATCGCGCTGAAAGGGATTGCCCGGGACGGCCACGATCATGAGAAACGTCAACGAGTAGATGACGAAGAGGAGGAGGGGCAACTGGATGAGACGTGTTGCAATACGCCGGATCACGGCTTCACCGCGATGGATCGAAGCTGGACGAGCAATCGCGGGTTGAGTTGGACTCCCGCGATCACGTGGGGGTCGAGGGCGTAGGTGTTGACGAAGTGAAAGAGGGGGATGGCCGGGACGGTCTCGGTGATGAGTCGGTGTTCGGCGTCGGCGAGCCGGCGCCCGCGCTCGGCCGGATCGTCGCACTCGTTGGCGCGTCGAAGCAGGTCGTCGTACACGGGGTCATCGTATGCCGAGTCGTTGTTGCCGTCGCCCGTGCGGAAGATCTCCAGAAACGTGCAGGGATCAGGGTAATCGCCGAACCACGCGCCGCGCGCGAGCATGAAATCGTGGCGCTGCTTGTCGGCGCGGTAGGAACGCGGCTCCTTCCCGATCAGGCGCGTGCGGAGTCCGAGGTGCCTCGTCAGCATCGATGCGACGGCCTGCGCGATGAGCGGATGGTTGGCGTCGGTGCTGTAGAGGATGGTGATCTCCGGCGGGGGTTTTCCGGCCGTCCAGCCGGCATCGTCGAGAGCGGCACGCGCGGCCGTTGGACTGAATGAGAGTCCCGAGAGCGTCGGATAGTCGGGGAGCATCTTCGGCGGGACGAGCGTCGTGGCCGGCGGCTCGCCGCGGCGCGTCACGTCGCGGCAGATGGCCTCGCGGTCGATCGCGAGGCTGACGGCGCGTCGGACGCGCGGATCGGCGAAGGGGTTGGGGGAGCCATCGTTGAGCGTCGGTCGGCAGTTGACGTTGAAGAAATAGGTTCCGAACGTTTCGAAGGAATGGATGTCCCGGCGAATCGTGCCGCCCGTGTTGATCGCGCCGGGCAGGGGCGAATCGGCAATCCGGACGAGCTGGGAAACGAAGCTGGTGTCGATCGAAAGGAGCCAATCCGCGCGGCCCGTCTCGTACATGAGCCAGGCGGTGTTTGTGTCGTTGACATCGAGCACGTCAACGGTCTGCGGTGCATCGGGTGTCGCAGCACGAAAGCGCTCGTTCCGGCGCAGCCGCAGGCCGCGCTTGAATCGCCAGTGGTCGAGGATGTACGGGCCGTTGTAGGCAGTGCGGCCGGGCTTCGTCCATTGGGGGTCGTAGTAGAAAAGGCCGGCGTCGCTGATGCGCCTGTGCGGCTCGACGGTCGCACGATGCAGCGGCAGGAATACCGGCAACGAGACGAGGTGAAGAAAGTAGGGAATCGGCCGCACCAGTTCCACGTCGAGCGTTCGCGGGTCCGGGGCACGCAGGCCAACCGTCTCAGCGAAGTGCAGGTCGGCGTCGCGAAGGTGCGCATGGCGTTCGACGATGCCGTTCGAGTGGGGTAGCTCGCGGATGCGCTCAATCTCGCGATGGCGCCAGTCCACGTACTCGGCAACGCCGCGGATATGGTGAAAGAAAAAGCTGTAGTCGCGGGCCGTCCCCGGTTCGAGCGCGCGCCTCCAAGCGAAAAGAAAGTCATCGGCCGTGACCGGTGAGCCATCGCTCCAGACCGAGCCGGCTCGAATACGGAAGCGATAGCGTACGCCGCCGGCCGGGAGTTCGAGGCGCTCGGCCGGTTCGCTGCATGCGGGATGGGATTCCATTCCGCGCGGATCGGGAGCGTAAAGGCCCTCGTAGAGTTGCGAGACGATGCGGATGTCCTGGAGCCAGCTCACCTCCGCCGGATCGAGCGTGGCGATGGAGACACCTTCGACGATGCTCAGTTCCGCGGCGTCTGGCGGTGCGGACCCGAGCCAGAGCAACCCGCAGGCGACGACCATCGCCAGGACAAGAAGCAGAGCGAGTTGAATCCCGGCACGGATGCGATGAAGCGACAGCATGGGTAACGACATTTCCGAAGCGGAACCGACGATGCGAGATCTTGCGGCCGTCACATTCAACCGACGTGTCGGGACCGGCTACTTCTCCGACAGACCGCGCGGGAGATTCCACGGCGCGCCGTTGAGCGTTCCGGATTTGTCGCCCTCGCCGATCCACCCCGCGAGCGCGGCGAGGACCTTGGAATGGTCGGCCTTGGCCCGAATCTGGGCCGCGACGCGATCCCGCGGCGGGGGAGATCCCTCGGCCGACTTGGCCACGGCTTCGAGGGCACGCTCGCACGCATCGATCGGCGCGAGCAGGCTGGCGCCGCCGCCGGTCACGCCCAGTTCGGTGTAACGACGGGAGTAATGTCGGAGGAATCGCGCAAGGGTCCACGCGACCTGCTGGCGGAGGTCCGGCTCCGTGGTCTTCGGAAAGACGCTGGCGATGGCCTGAAACGCGGGGATGTCGGCGACTTCGTGACGGGAGCGGGTCTCGAGCTGAAGGAAGCGCGAGCGGAGGATCGGAATCAGCGCCCGCGCGACGGCATCCGCTCCGGTGAATCCCTTTACGTCGCTGAAATCGATGGCGCGGTAGATGGCCTCGACGACGATCGGCTCGGACTCGGCGATGCCGGCCTGCGAGAGCGCGTCAAGGACCGGCCCGTACTCGGCGGGATCGCTCAGCACGGCGTGCAGGGCACGGAGGCCCTTCGCTGCCTGATAGCGCACCGCGGCATGCGGAGACTGAATCGCGGAGAGCAGCGCATCGGCCGTGCCGACGACGGGCATGCGGAGCAGCAACAGCGCGAGGGGGTGCGCGAAGCTGAAGTCCGGTCCGCCAACGAGCGGCGCGAGGGCCCGGCCGCACTCGCGGCCGTACAGATCGCGGAACTGGGCCGTCGCGCCTTCGGCCTCGAACGGCTTGATCAGATCATCGCGGGCGCGTTTCTGATCGTTGGGGCGCTTGGCGCGACCGAGGGCCGCGACCCGCTCATCGACCCAGGCGCGGACGCGATTGCGTTCGGATGCCGTGAACTCGCGCTTCGAGGAAAGGCCCGCAATGTCGATCTGCGCACGTGCGGATTGCACGCCGCCGAGGACGATCAACGCGGTGAGCCACGCAACCGTTGAGAGCCGTCGTCGTGCCGTCGTCATATCCGCCGTCGGAGCGCTCCGGACTCCGCACCCGGCCGGGCAAGCCGACGGGCACGCGCCGCGAATCGATGGAAGCCGGGATCGCCGCGGGCATGGGGCGATCCGCATCAAACTCGCCCGTGAAGATACTCCAGCAGCATCGAGAATACAATCGAGCGGGGACATCGGTTCGCTTGACGCGGAAAAACGAGCAGCGGTATAGTCCGCGCCCGGGACGAACACGAACGGACGACGATCGGACCATCCTATGAAGGCGGACCACATACCCGCCCCCGCGGTCAAGCGCCTTAGCCTTTACCTGCGTGAACTCGAGAACCTCCAGCGCGGCGGACGCACGACCGTCTCCAGTCGCCGACTGGGTGACGCACTGGGCCTGACGGACGCGCAGGTCCGCAAGGACCTCGCCTACTTCGGTCAGTTCGGGCATCCGGGGATCGGCTATGACATCACGGAGCTGAGCACCGAGATTCGCCGGATCCTCGGCACCGATCGAACGTGGAACATCCTGCTGGTCGGCGCGGGAAACCTCGGCACGGCGCTGGCCGCGTACCGCGGATTCTCCAAGCGCGGCTTCCACCTCGTCGCGGTGTTTGACTCGGACCCGCGAAAGATCGGGCGGCCGGTGCCCAGCGTTGAGAGCATCACGATCCAACCGCTGGGCGAAATCGCGAAGACGGTGAAGCAGTATGACGTCCGGCTGGCGATCATCTCGGTGCCGGCGGAAGCGGCGCAGCAGGTGGCGGACCTGCTGGTGGAGGCGGGGGTGCGGGGCGTGCTCAACTTCGCCCCGACCGCGCTGACGGTTCCGTCGGAGATCGCGGTCTCGGCGGTTGATATGGCGGTGCAGCTTGAGCAACTGAGTTTTCAACTCGGGATGATGCAGCGGCTGCCGGCCCGGTCGGGGTAGGGGCCGGCCCGGCGGGCGGGCGGTGGCGGCGGCGACTCGCGGGGCGAAACGGCCGAAAGTCACACGTTGACTTTCGCCGATGATCTCGGTAAATAAAGAAGTTACGAGCGATGTGCATCGCGGGCGCACCGGGGCGATGTCTCGATCGCGCGTTTCCGGAGTAATGATAGTGCCAGGCCTGAACGCACGCCGGGGCGGTTCGACCCTTGCCGTCATCGTGGCGGTGGTGTTCTTGCTCGCCGCCGCCGCCGCGCCGCTGTACCTGCCGACGGTCGCCTCCGACGACGACAGGTTGGCGACGGAGCTTCGCGAGGGCGCTGAGCGCGTCGCGGCCCGGCTCGCCGACGTAAGCGCGAACCTCATCACACTGTCGGAGCTTCGGCGGCAGTTGGAAGCGGCGCAGGTGGAGCTGACGGCGGACGCGCTGTCGAAGCTGGCCTCCGAGAACGCCGAATCGCTCAGCGAGGTCGAGGAACAGGTGGCCGCGACGGCGACGCTGCTGGCAAACGTGCAGCGGAAGTACCCGGACGTGGGGACCGGTCGGCCGTCGACGGGGATCGGCGGCCGCGGCGCGTATGGTCAAGTGGCACGGGCGACGGTCAACGAGCTGCGTTCGCTGATTCAGGCGAACCAGTCAGGGCTGGACCTGGCGGAGCGCGAGGTCCGGGCGCTGGTAGGGAAGACGGTTGGATCGGCATCGGCACGGAACGACGTGGGGGTGAACCAGCTCGGCGCGCTGGTGGCATACCAGCGGAGCCTGATCGAGGGTAATCACGCGGAACTGCTGCGGCGCGAGGCCGAGAGCGATCGCGCGACAGCGCGGATGCTGCTGTGGCAGGTGGCCGAACTGCGGCGCGTCTCGGAATCGGTGGCGAAGCGCGCCCCGACGCAGGCCGTGAAGCAAACGCAGGCCGTTATCGGGGGTCTGGAAGCGTCGGTCGGTCGCCTCGAAGCGGAATACAAGTTGCTGGAAGCGCTGGTCAAACGGACATCGGAGGAGGTCAACGCGCTTCGCGCGACGGCGCGCGAGCAGGAACGGGCGCTGGCCGAACTGGACGGCTCGCGGCGCGCCATCCGCGGGCGTTCGGACTTCGAGTCATTTCGACGCAAGTACGACGAGGTCTCGAAGGCGATGCGGGCCGCTGATGCTCGGGCGGAGCGGCTCGAAAACGAGTTCGCAGACGCTGACGGTCTCGCGATCGAACCGGGCGGACTGCTCGCGGCCATCCCGCGCATCGACGGCAAGCTCCCGGGACTGGTGACGCTTCGGGCACGACTGGTCGGGGCGCGCGAGACGGTCGATGCAACGAGCCGGATGCTCGACGCGAAGCGGACGGAGCTGGAGCGCCTGACGGCGACGGCGGCGACACTGGAGAAGCAGGCGAAGGCGGTCAACGACGCCGTGGCGGCGGCGTTTCAGACGGTGGACGCGCTCGTCGAGCGCGCCGGCAAGCAATCGAGCGCCGCGCGGGAGACGGAAGATCGCGCCATCAAACACGCGGACGCGGCGACGCAATTCATCTCCACGGCGCTGGGCGCGCTGCAGAAGCGCGTCAACGAGGCACGTCAGCAGGTCAGCGCCGCGGCCGGCAAGCCGAATGAACGGTTGAACCTGATCGTCTCGGACAAGGACAACGAGGCGTCGCTGCGGTTCCTGGCGGCGCAAATCGCATCGGCCGCCGCGGAGGTGTATCTGGCGCGGATTCAGGATGCGACCGAGATGGACGCGCTCGAGTCGTTGCGGGTGTCGCTGGGCGGGGCTCGACAAAGCGAGCCGCACGCGGACGTGATCGCCGAAGCGCGCACGAACGCGCTCACGCGGCTGGACAAAGCCGTCGCCGAACTGACCTCGGCTGACAACGCCGTGAAGGGCGCCAGCCATTCCGTTGGAACGACGCGAGTGCAGGGCGCGAACTACCGCTGGCAGTTCCAGGGCGCGCTGGCCGCCGTGCATCTGCTGCGGTCGCAGATCGTCGATCCGGAGACGGACCTCGACGAAATGAACGCCCAGCGGGCGAAGGCCTACGAACTGCTGACCGAGGCCGTCAAAGGCCGCGAGGGCAGCCCGCTCCTGACGCCGGCGGTCGACCTGGTCCTCTATCTGCAGCAGTCATCCAAATAGCCGTCGCGATTACGTGCCTTCGCTGCTCGAGGCGAGGTAGCGCTGCTGCTCGGGCGAGAGCCGGTCGATCCGCACGTCCATCGCCTTGAGCTTCAACTCGGCCACCCAGTCCTCGATCTCGCGCGGCACGCCGTGGACGCCGACCTGCAACCGGCCATTCTGCTTTCGGGCGTACGACGAGGCGAGGGCCTGCGTCGCGAAGCTCATGTCCATCACGCTGGCCGGATGTCCCTCGGCGGCGGCGAGATTCACCAGCCGACCCTCGGCGAGCAGGTAGATCCGCCGTCCATCCCGCATCTGAAACTCGTCGACGTTCCGGCGGACCTGGCGATGGACCTTCCGGGCGAGCTTTCGCAGCGCGGGGATGTCGATCTCCACGTCGAAATGGCCGCTGTTGCAAACGACCGCGCCATCCTTCATGCGGCGGAAGTGCTCGTCGCGCAGGACGTGCTTGTTTCCGGTGACGGTGACGAAGAGGTCACCGCTCCTGCAGGCGTCGGCCATCGGGCGCACGTCATAGCCTTCCATGACGGCTTCGAGGGCGCGAAGCGGACTGACCTCGGTGATGGTCACCTGCGCTCCGAGCCCCCGCGCGCGGGCGGCGACGCCCCGGCCGCACATCCCGAATCCGACGACGACGACGCGCTTTCCGGCGAGGAGCATGTCGGTCGCGCGGATGACCCCGTCGATCGTGCTCTGGCCGGTGCCGTAGCGGTTGTCGAACAGGTGCTTGGTCGCGGCGTCGTTCACGGCGATGACCGGGAACTTGAGTATGCCGTGCTGCGCCATCGCGCGGAGCCGGATCACGCCGGTCGTGGTCTCCTCGAGGGATGCGATGATATTTCGGGCTTCCGCCGTTCGCTTCGTGTGCAGCAGGTTTACCAGGTCAGCGCCATCGTCCATGGTCAGGTTCGGCCGGCGGTCCAGGACGGCGTTCAGGTGCTTGTAGAACGTGGCGACGTTTTCGCCCTTGCGCGCGAAGACGGGAATGCCGAAGTCCTTGACTAGGCTGGCCGCGACGTCGTCCTGCGTCGAGAGCGGGTTGCTGGCGCACAGTGCGACGTCCGCGCCGCCGGCCTGGAGCGTGCGCATGAGGTTGGCGGTCTCGGCCGTGACGTGCAGGCAGCAGCCCATCCGGATGCCCTTGAGGGGCTTGTCCTTGGCGAACCGCTCGCGGACGAGCTGCAGGACGGGCATATCGGCGTCGGCCCAGAGGATTCGGCGCTTGCCCTCCGGGGCGAGCTTCCGGTCGGTGACATCAGCTTTCATGTTCGGGTACTCCCAATCAACGATTCCTCGCGGCGGCGGAGTAGCGTCGGAACGCATCGCGGGCCGCGGACACGAAACGGGACATCTTACGCGGATTCTTGATTCCGGGCGACTGCTCGACCCCCGATGAGACATCGACGGCGTCGGGTCGAACCAGGCGAATCGCAGCGGTGACGTTCGCGGCGGTCAGTCCGCCGGCCAGGATGAGAGGCAGGGCGTCTCGATCGCGCCGGCCTCCGCGGAATTGCCCGGCCAGTCGCCAGTCCGCGGTCCGGCCCGTGCCGCCCCGGACTTGGTCCACGAAGGAGTCGATCAGGACGCCGGCGGGAGGAACGCGGGCGGCGCGATGCCACGCCTTCCAATCTCGGAGGTCTTCCGATGTGCGGAGGCGAACGGTCTTGATGACCCGCAGCGGGGCAAGCGCGGCGACGAATCCGGGGGGTTCGTCGCCGTGAAGCTGTACGACGGACAGGCCGACGTCGCCGGCGATGCGTCGAATGTGACGCGGCGGGGCGTTCACGAAGACGCCGACCGGCGTGACGAACGGCGGCAAAGCGCGGACGATCTTGCGCGCGGTCCGGACATCGACGCGGCGCGGTGATGGGGCGAAGACCAGTCCGATGGCGTCAGCGCCGGCGTCGGCCGCGCTGCGTGCATCCGTCACTCGCGTGATGCCGCAGATCTTGATCCGCATGAGAAGCTGCCGTGCTCGTACCCGGTAAGAGCATAGGGCCGCGCGCCGAGTCGGGCCAGCGTCACGGACCGCGGAAGAACGGCAGGGCCTCGCGCAGCGCGTGCGGGGACCAGCTCACGACGATGTAGCGCGGCGTGACGGCGAGCGCCGGTCCGAGCAGTCCCGCCTGGATGTACCAGATGCCGTCGTCCGCCTGCTTCAGCGCGACGGGGAAGAGGCGATCGTCGGCGCCCTCGTCGAGATGCTCGGCAAGGACCCGGAGCAGCGTGTCGAGAGCGAGCGTGACGTCGTGAGCGTTGTCGATGGAAATCGCAACCGTCAGCGCGAACGGGAAAGAGATCGGATGCGGTGGAAAGTCGCACACGATCAAGTCGTCGCGGAGGTTTTTCAGCAGCTTCTGATCGACGTCCACACCGAGCCGCTCCTCGGCGCGGGCCCAGAACCGCTGCATGGCGGCCGCGCGGCGCGGCGTCTGCGCCGCGAGGATCGCCTCGGGCAGCGTCTCGACGAGCCAGCGGCTGGGGATGTTGAGCACGGCGAAGTGCGCGGCCCGCGGCGGAATGACGGCCGCGTGTGCACGGGTTCGCGCCGGATCGCCGGCGAAGAGGCGGGCCTGGTCCGCGCCGTCGATTCGGAGGAACCGCCGGCAGGTGATCTCCCGGCCGGCGCGGCCGATGGCCCAGACGTCGCGTTCAATCCCCGCGGCGCCGAGGGCATCGAAGACCCGGTGCGTACGGGTTTCGCTGATTTCGGCAAGGCTCGAGCGGATTCGCGCGAAGCTGACGTGCCATTCGACGAGGGCACCGTCGCCGCCGATCGAGCGATGGGCCGCTTGAAACCACGCGTCGGCAGCGAGCGCCGTGTGCGAGCCGCGATAGGCGCGGGCGACCGACTCATAGGCGCCCCTGCCCAGCGCGATGACGTAGAACGGGCCGAGGCGGCCCCATTCCCACGCAGCCCAGGCGGGCAGCCGCTTGTCGATCAGACGCTGGTAGTGGTCGTCGCCGAGCGCGCGGTCCTCGAGCCGCGCCAGTCGGGTGTTCGTGTGGCGGCCAACGATTCGATTCAGGATCGAGACGACGGATTCGCTGTCGGCCGGCGCTTCGACGACGAGCGCAGCGGACATGCGGTCGAGGCGGATGCTCGACATGCCGCGCGGGCGCGACGTGGTCGGCGCGAGCGCGCGGGCGCGGAGGTCCATCAGCACCGCCGCGCAGCGGTGTCGGCCGAGAAGCGGGAAGATCGACGCGACGTCCGCGAAGATCTGTGCCTCACCATCGACGACGCCGGATGCGCCGAGAACGGAGAAGAGTGACGACCAGACCGGCAGGGGAGGGGCCGGCTCGGGCATCGTCGTAGGACGGCCGGGGCGCGTTGCGATGTCGCGCGTCGCCGGTTGTGTGACGATAACGACCATGCTGTCGGCGGGGATGGTCCGTAGGAGGTCGGCGGGACTCGAATCAACCGTGACGGCCGCGTGCCCGGTGGCCAGGCTTGCCGCAACGATCAGGAGTGCGCACGCCGCACGCCCGAGCCGCAGTAGGGGCTTGACTCGTGGATTGGAGAGGCGCTGGCAGGACCATGGTGCACGATTCATCGTGACGCCTGTACCGCACCGGCTCAGGCGATGCAAGCGATTGACGGGCCGGCAGGTCACGGGGGCGGTATCGCTCGGTCGGCGATGGCGGAACCCGGGGGCGGACTCGATGGACTTACACCCAGAGGAACCGCCGGCGCGCGGGTTTCGATACGTCGGTCGGGGCGGCCGACGGCGACGTCGACAATTGCCCGGACGAGAGACGCTGGTGCAAACGAGTGACTTCGACGACGTGGTTGCGCTCGGCTTCTTCGATGAGTCGGATGAGGCGTCCAAAATCGCGGCGGTGTTCGGGCGTCATGTGCCGGCTGAGGTCCTGATGCAGTCGCTTGGTCAGTTCGGCCGCCACGCGAAGCGGTTTGGGACCGGAATGGATCATCTCGCCTACCTCCCGACCCGGGCGGTCGATGCTGCGCGCCCGCGACAACCCGCATGAACCGGTCCGCCGCTCGGAACGGCACGTCCCGAAAACGAATCGGATTGCGAAACCCCCACGGCCCACCCTCCATGGGGGCATCAGACGAACGGCTATTGCGGCCGGCCGGTCGTCGCCGGCAGGAAACACTAGCAATCGTCGGAATGGGTTGTCAACGGGGGAATCGGGGGGCTGCGGACGGGCGGGAGGCGGGAGATGCTCGCCGCTGGTTCATCCAACGGTTCAATGGAGGCAGAAGGGGACGATGTACCGGAAAACACGTATTCCGAAACAGTGACATGTCGCGCTGCGCTCGACTGCGCTGGTTTCGCGATTTTTCTTTTGTATGCACTCGACGCGTGATAGCATGTTCGCATCGGGTCAAATCTCGTGCAAACGCGACGCGGATTTCTGCGCACGTCCGCGGCCGCCGCGATTGGCGTCATTTCTGGTTCGCAACGCGCGATCGGCGGCCCGCTACTCAAGCCTCTCTCCGCCACGGGCGCCGGGGCGCGGGAAGCGCTCGCGCCGTTTATCGACGAGGCGCCGCAGCTCGTGCAGGACCGATCGGCGGTACTTTCGTGGGGGCTGCGGACCGATCCGCAGGCGTGGGACGACCTGATCGAACTGGACGTCGGCTCCGATCCCGGGCTCTCGGACGCCGTCGTCGCTGCGCAGGTCCCCGTGGGCGGCGCGAGCAGGGGACAGGTGGTCTCCGCGTCGATCGACTCGCTCCGGCCGGACGAGATCGTCTACTACCGCACGCGCCTGATTCGCGGCGGGACGGCGCTCGTCGGCCCCATCCGACAATTCCAGACGCAGGCGGGTCCGGAGTCGCCGTTTGCGTTCATCGTCACGTCGGACAGTCACTACCTCGACGCGCTGCGTGAATCGTACGCGGGCGAGACGCGGCGATGCGAGTTGATCGCGCGGATGCACTACAACATCCTGCAGGAGCGGGACGCGCTGAATCGGCTGCCGGCGTTTCGAATCGACTGCGGCGATCACCTTCACGCGAAGTACAATCAACAGATCATCCTTCCGGGCGTACCGCAGAACTTTCCGATCGACGAATTCGGAATGCCGATCGGCGATGGACTGGCGCCCTTCGCCACCAGCCAGTTGGATGCGGATCGGTTGGCGTTTCTCACCCGGCTCGGCGATGCCTCGATGCATTCGCTTCCCACGTTCGTCGTCCGCGGAAACCACGAGGGCAGTCATCACTGGCACTACGCGGAGAACAATGGCGGGGTCAGCGACACGGCGCGCTACGTCGACAACGCCATCGCGCAGTACTACGGCTCGCCCAACAACACCGGAATCCATGCCGGACCGGCCGATCACGACGCGGCCGCGGGCCTCTATTTCTCGTTCCGGTGGGGGCCTGCGAGGTTTTGCGTCTTCAATACGTACCGCGCCACACGCTACGGCGCGGCGCTGCCGCCCATCCTGCCGTTCGCACCGGCGAATTTCACGAGCGGCGGCGCGCCGGGCACGCACCTGCACACGCTCGGCGCCGATCAGTGGCAGTACTTCTTCAATGAGCAGTCCGGCATCATCCCGAAGACTTCGGCGCCGTTTATCTTCTGCTTCATGCACAACCTGCTCGGGGGAAAGCGCGTCGGCCCGAACCGTTCATACGGTTGGGGTCTCAAGGACTACTGCTCCGAATCCGTCGCCGGGAACGACTGCGCAGAACATGATGCGGGCAACCAGTGGTCCAACCCGTACGGCTACCAGGGAACGCTGACGCAACTCGGGTTCCACCGCGCCCTCGTGCGTTATGGTGTCGAGCGAGGAAAGTCGGTCGTCGTCTTCCTCGGGCACGGGCACTTCTATTGCACCTGGGTTCTGGACGGCGTCCGGTACGTGCAGGTTCCTCGCCCGGCCGGCGAGAAGGACACGCCGTACGATGACGGTCACTTCCCGATGATCGCGTATGACGATCCTGACCCGGAGGGGGCGCGGCGGTCCAACGCCGGACACATCTTCTGCTCGGTGGCGCCGGCCCGCGTAAAGTGCGTTTATCGGTCCGCTTACATCGATTTCGGACGGGACGTCGCTGCACCAAGCGACGGCATCGTCGGAAACCAGGCAATCAAGCATCGATTCGTCGTCGAAAGGACCTACACAAGGGGCTGAACCGCCGGGTTCTCGTCGCCCGTGGCCAGGGGACCTGAAGGGGGGGTAAATCCTCGAATTCCCCCAGCCCGTCGGGTACGATACTAAGGCGTAACGGTCGCGGTCAGGGGCCCCAGCCCCGGATTGTGAGGGTTGATGGACCCCAGACGGCTTCTCCAGCGTGCGCGCATCTCGGTCAACAGGCGGATTCTCCATCTGGATGACTCCCCGCACCGGATTGCGCTCGGCGTCGCTCTTGGCCTGGCGGTCGGATGGTCGCCAACGCTGGGGTTGCAGTTCCTCGCATTCTGGCTGCTCGCGGCGATCCTTCGGGCCAACAAGGCATCGGGGGTCCTTCCGATGCTGATCCTGATGAACCCCCTTACGACCATCCCGTTGTACTGGATGACGTGGGTGGTGGGGCGGTCGATGATCCGCTGGAGCGGCGGGGAGCCGGGCGTGGAGTGGGACGAGTTCTGCGCGCTGGTCCAGGCGTCGAGCTGGACGAGCTTGTCGGACGCGCTGCAACCGACCTTCTGGACAGGCGTGCTTAAGGCGGCGGGGGCCCTCGGCACGGAGATCTGGCTCGGGTCGTTGGCGGTGGGGGCGGTCAGCGGGATTGCCGGGTACGTCGTGACTTACCTCCTCGTGGAGCGGCATCGACGGCGAGTTCGGGTATCGCAGGTCGTGCGGCCGGCGCGACCGGAGATCGACCTGTCGGGGTTCGTGACGAAGCCCGATCCGCGGACGACATGACCGCCGCGCCCGGCCGGTTCACTCGGCCGCGGCGAACCCGTGAGTTTCCTTTGCGGCGCGGATCGCCCACGCGGCGCGACTCGACCTGCCGAGGCTCAAACCACACGATTACAGAATTACAGAAATGTGTTCCTACCGGCCGATACAGCCGGAATGACCGATCGCATGAAGCCCGATCGCCGGGCGTCCGACCGGGCACGTCGGCGAAACGCAAAACGCGCTTGTCGGAGGACGTCAGCAACGCCGCGCCGATCGACCCGCGGACGCCCTCCGAGGCGCGGCATCATCGTCGAGGTCCGTATTGACGACCGTTCGGCGGCGGGCGTACAGCGCCGGACGATCCGGGAACGCATCTCCCTCCAGGACGAGTCCGACGGCCGCCGCCGTCGCAGGCCCGAACGGCGATCCCCGGATTCGGCCCGGGCGCTCGAAGGGCTGGCCCACGTGGACCGGCTTCGAATTGGACGGGCGATCCTCACCGGTGCGCGAACGCACGCTGAACTCGCGGCACGGATCGGGCTGGCACCCGGACCGCTCTATCACCACCTGCGGACGCTGGAGCGGGCGGGGCTGGTTTCGGCCAGCCGCCGAAACCACTACGAACTGACGCCCGCGGGACGGACTTGGTTGCTGCTGACGATCGTAATGGAGCGACGGCAGCGGCGGAGCGCGTGAGCCGGACATGGATGCCGGGTCAGGGCGTGCGCGGGATTCAAGGTCTCATAACGCATGTTATGTTGCGTTAGGGGGCTTCAATCCGGAAGAGACTCGCAATCCCGGCAGGATGAGGTCTGCCTACCGGCCGCCACCCGGCGGCCGCATGAAGTGGCGGAACTCGATCCAGTCCCACGGCACGATCTGCTTGCGGTTGATGTCGTAGGCGTACGCGGTCATGCGCGAGGTGGCGCCGTCGACGACGTACACCAGCTCGGTCCCGGTGTTGAACTGGCTGGTGACCATGATGTAGTCGCCGCCGCGATCGGTCTGGCCGATGGCCAGGGCGGGCTGCGGCAGCGTTGCGACGACGGCGATGCCGACCGCGAGGATCAGGGCGGTCACGGTCAGGATGCCGATGGCGAAGGTCTTTGAGTCGATCATGACGCCGGTCTCCGGTGCGTTCTGGTTCATCGCTGGTCCGCCCGGAAATCGCGAAGCAGGTCGCGGCTTCCCCGATGCATGATCTTCTTCGTCGTGCGATCCACGCCGAAGCAGTGCAGCTCGCGGTTGGACAGGTCGATCACGTAAAGCGCGTCATGGCTCTGCTGAACGACGCCGGAGACCATCAGGTAGTTCGATGCGAGCGGTGCCCCCTGCGCCAGTGCGGCCGCCGGCCGGCCGGCCATCAGGATCAGGGTCGCCGCGAGGATCAGGTTGATCCCCACCAGCAGGACGATCAGCGCACGTTTGGTCATGTCTTTACCTCAATCCAGGTGGCCCCGCTTGCTGCTCCAGAAGGCCAGGACCAGGCTGGCGATGCAGAAGAGCGCGGAAAGACCCCAGGCGACGAGCGGCGTTTCCTCTTTGAGGCCCGGAATCTGGCTTTGCGAGGCATCGACGCCCAATTCCTGCGCGCGGGCGCTCAGCGCCCCCGCCGAAGCCACCAGAGCGGCGAGCGCAGCGGCAAGCCGCGCGGGCAAGCGTCTGCGTCGATTCCAAAGCGTCATCGGGCTCACGTCACGGTCTCGCGGTCCGCGGCGGATTATACGCGGGCGGTCGTTGCGCCTACAGCGCGGCACGGATCGCGCGAGGCCGTCCAGCACTCCTCCGGAACGCGGGCGATCTGCATCATCGAGTCCCGCCGAAGGTGCACCGTCCCCCACCGCGGCGACCGTTCCCGCTGATGTTCGAGATAATCCGGCAGGAGGATCAGCAGGAAGCTGTACGAGCGCCCCGCCAACTGCATCAGGCCGCGACGCGGCGCCGACGGTCCAGCCCACCAGTACGAGAAGACGAACCCGGCGTCGAAGTTCGGACCGAAGACCTGCCGCCAGCCGGACAGGCCGTCGAGATCGCGGCGCGTGACCCAGGTATCGAAACCGCTTCGGCCACGGTCGGCGCCGTCGGACCGTTTTCGACCCTTCACGTCGACGAGAATCGCCCGGCCAGTCGGCGGATAGACCACATAATCGAAGAACTTCAGGCCGGCCTGACCGACGACGTGCCGGCGGGCTGCCTCGGCACGGACAAACGGGACGTGAATTTGCTCGAGGTGGGCCTCGAACGCCATCTCGTAATGGACACGGCTCATACACCGCCTGCCCCGCCGATCACGCCCGCGGGATCAGCCAGCAGCGCGTCGACGGCCACGTCGCGCTGCTCGCCGCTCTTCATGTTCTTGACCGCGACGACCCCCCTGCTGTGGGTCTCGTCGCCGACGAAGATGACGTGCCCGACGCCGCGCTCCGCGGCGCGTTTCATCTGCTTGGCCACCGCCTGCACTTCGTAGCCGGCCTCGGCGGCGATCCCGGCGCGGCGGAGTGTGGCGAGGATCCGCCGGACGGTGCCCCCCTGCCCAGCGACGCCGGTCTCGGCCGGCGCCTCGATGACGAAGACCTCGGGAGGTTCCAGGCCGACGGCGCGGGTCAGTTGCCGGCTGGCGAGCAATTCGAGGAGGACGGCGTCGCCCATTCCGAATCCGACGGCGGGCAGAGGTTTTCCGCCAAACATCGCGAGCAGATCGTCGTATCGTCCGCCGCCGAGGATGGCCCGAAATTCGCGTGGTCGGTCGTACGCCTCGAACACGACGCCTGTGTAGTACGCCAGGCCGCGGACCACGCGTAGATCAAACTTACAGAATTCTGTAATTCCAAAATCCTGTATCGCACCGAGCACCGCCGTAAAGCGAGCCAGGACCGGATCCACCGCCGCTGCGTCCGCGGATTTCGACAGTTCGCCGCGCAGGGCGGCCGGATCGGGCATCGCCAGCGCGTCCCACACCCGCGCGAAATCGACGCGCGTTCCAAGCGATTCGCCCCACCGACGGGCGAGCTCGTCTCCCGGCAGGCGCTCGGCCTTATCGAGCAGATCGAAGGCCGCCGGGATCGCCTCGGATGTCACACCCAGCGCGGCGAGGATGGCCGCCACGAGGCGTCGGTCGCTGACATGCACGGCGAAATCGTCTCGCGTGAGGCCGAGCGCGCGGAGGGCATCGACCGCAACGAGGATGCATTCGGCGTCGGCGGTCGGACTGTCCGTGCCGAGGATGTCGATGTTCCACTGCACGAACTCGCGCAGCCGGCCGCGCTGCGGGCGCTCGCCCCGGAACATGCGAGGGATGCAGAACCACTTCAGCGGACGCGGCAACGAACCGAGTCGGGCCGCGACCATCCGGGCGAGGGTCGGGGTCATTTCCGGGCGAAGCGCGAGGTCGCGTCCGCCGCGGTCGGTCAGATGGAAAAGCTGCTCGACGATTTCATCGCCGCTCTTTCGCGTGTAGAGCTCGAGGTGTTCGAGGGTCGGCCCGTCGAACTCGACGAAGCCATGCCGGCGCGACGTGTTGCGCCAGGTCTCGGTCAGCCAGCGGAGGATGGCGAAGTCCTCGGGGAAGAAGTCGCGCGTGCCTTTGACGGGAGGGATCGACTGTGCCACTGTGGCCATCCGTTTCGGACCGTGCCTCGCGATTCTAATGCCGTGCGGAGGGGCGTCAAACGCGGGACCGTTCGTGCGCGTCGGCGCGAAGGACCTCCCCGTATAATCCGGCCGTGCGCATCATCGCCGGCGAGTTCCGCGGCCGAACGCTGTCGAGTCCGGACGGCGCTGAGACGCGCCCGATTCTGGATCGTGTGAAGCAGGCCGTGTTCGATCGCGTGTGCGTCAGGTTGGGTCAGCCTTCGCTCCTGGATTCGATCGACGTGCTGGATCTGTACTGCGGCGGCGGCAGCCTGGGGCTGGAGGCGCTTTCGCGCGGCGCAGCGCGGTGCTGCTTCGTCGATGAATCGCCGGCAGCCATTCGAAGCCTCCGCGCCAACGTCGAATCGCTCGGGATCGCCGACCGCGCGCGAATCGTCGCCGGCCGGGCCGAATCAGCAGTGATTCCGGCGGCAGACCGCGGCGGGTATTCGCTCGTCTTCCTCGATCCCCCCTATCCGCTTTCGCTCGGACTGTCGGATGCTTCCCCGCTCGGGCGAACGATGACGCGGCTCGGCCGGGAGATCCAGCTCGGGGCGCGGTGCATGGTCGTCTGGCGATTTCCGATCGACTACGGTTCACGGCCCGATCTGCCCGGCGGCTGGCGGCTGGCCGAGCGGTGCGACTACGGCAGCATGTCGGTCGCCTTTCTGGGTCGGGAGACGGCATGAGCACGGCTTCGTCGCTGACGATGCGTCAGGCCGCGCTGCGGATCGTGCGGACGCTTCGCGAGGCGGGGTACACGGCGCTGTTCGCGGGCGGATGCGTCCGCGACATGTTGATGCGGCGTCGCGCGGACGATTTCGACATTGCGACGGACGCGACGCCGGACGTCCTGTTGAAGCTGTTCCGGCGGACTCAGAAGGTGGGGGTGCAGTTCGGCGTCGTCATCGTGGGAGTCGGTCCGCACTGGATCGAGGTGGCGACGTTTCGCAGCGACCTGGCCTATGCCGACGGGCGACACCCGAGCGGCGTTCAATTCAGCACGCCACAGGAGGACGCGGCGCGGCGCGACTTCACGATCAACGGGATGTTCTACGATCCGATCAGACGGCGCGTGATCGACTACGTCGGTGGGCAGCGCGATCTGAAGCAACGCGTCGTTCGCGCGATCGGCGAGCCGGCGGAGCGATTCGCGGAAGATCATCTGCGGCTCCTCCGCGCCATCCGCTTCGCGGCGCGATTCGGATTCCGCATCGAACCGCGCACCGCCGAGGCGCTGGCCGGCAGCGCGGCCGGCATCCGGCGGGTGAGCGCCGAGCGCGTCTGTGACGAGTTGGATCGGATTTTGGCACATCCTTCGCGGGCCGAGGCGTGGCGAAGCCTCGAGCGACATGGGCTGCTCCCCCACCTCTGGTCGACCGCAGACCGGCTCGTTCCGCACGTTGGCGAGACGGTGCGGGTGCTTTCCGACCTGCCGCGGCGGATTTCGTTCGCGCTCGGACTGGCCGCCGTCCTCCTGCCGATGGGCGCGGCGGACGTGGGAGCGAGTTGCGCGGCGCTGCGGACCAGCAACGAAATACGGAAGGCGGTGATGTGGTTTTGCTCATCGCTGCCCCAAGTGCTCGACCCGCGTGCGCTGACGCTGGCGGACCTGAAGCTTTTGATGGCACGCGGGTCGATGGACGACCTGCTGGCGCTCGCGGGCGCGGTGCATCGGGCGCGCCGCCAATCATTGGAGGCGCATCGACGGCTCATGCGGCGCGTGGCGTCGATTCTGCCGAACCGGGTCGCCCCCCCACCGTTGGTGACGGGGACGGACCTGTCAGATTGGAACATCCCGGCGGGACCGATCTACCGGACCGTTCTGGAACGCGTTTACTACGCTCAGCTCAACGGCGACGTGTGCGACCGTGCGGCCGCGCTGGGGATGGCGCGGCGCCTGCTGGGCCTTGACGCGCGAAGTTTGCGGTAACGGGCGGGCCTCGAACGCGGTAGAATGCAGGTGGAGCCGGCGGACGGACTCACGTCATGCGAGCGAATTCCACACAGGCCCTCGGCGGCTTCACGCTGCTGGAGCTGCTCGTCGTCATCGCGATCGTCGCGCTTCTGATCGGCATTCTGCTGCCGTCGCTGACGGCGGCCCGCAATGAGGCGCTGCGGATCAAGTGCCTGAGCAACCTGCAATCGATCGGACAGGCGCTCGGGTCGTACTCGGTCGATGATTCGGAGGGGTTCCTGATTCCCGTGCATCCCGCGGCGGAGCGCGGCTGGACGTTTGACGGCGAATACGAGTACGGCGGATCGGCGGCGACGATTCCCGGTCCGATCGGCAATATTTACCGCAAGACATTCGGCCCGGAGAACCGGTTGCTGAACTGGCAATTGTACGGCGAGGTGACGGCGGCGACCGATCTACGCCTGTTTCACTGTCCGGGCGACACGGGCCTGCAGGATGCGCCGCGCAACTTCGATCCTGCCCTGCCGATCGATGTGCCGATGCGCGACGTAACCGGCACGAGCTACCGCGTGAACAATCACATCGAGATGTACACGAGCCGGTACTTCCACGGCCCTTACCTGCGGCGCGTGAATCGGATCCCCGACACGGGTCGGACCGTGGCGCTGATGGAGACGATCGGACAGGCGGCGGTGTACAACGCGCCGCCGATCTTCGTTCGCGGCTGGCACGTCCGGCCGCGGACGTACAACGCGGCATTCACCGACGGGCACTCGGCGACGATCGAGATTCGGGGCAACCACGAGCCACCGCGCGACGAGTACGACGGATACTGGGTTTTTCGGGGTGATGGTTGGCGACTGGATTGCTACCCCGATCCGCCGATCCTCGATCGGTGGTAGGAGCGTTCGTGTCGAATTCGGGGCGAGTTTCGATCAACGCCGGGTCCGGCCGCGTCGATGAGCGCGGACGGAGCGGCGAAATCCCGACGTCGGGCAGAGCGCGGAGCGGCGTCATCCCGAGGGGAACCGCCGCGGGCGCCGTCGTGCGGCGCGACGGTCGTCGCCGCGCGGCGATGCTCGTATTGGCGATCGCGATCGGATCGTTCGGCGGCTGGGCCGTTTGGGCGAATTCGGCCGGGGGCGATGGTGAAGCGAGCATCGCGGGGCTTCCCCGTTCGTACAGGATGGCCTGCCGGACGTGCGATTCGCGGTTCGAGATGTCGCCCGTGACCTACCGACAGGCACTCCATGAGCGAACGGATCGGAGCGTAAATCGGATTGCGTGTCCGAAATGCGGTGCGACCGATGCGGCGTACCGGGTCGACTCCGGCATGAATGGCCTCGGCGAGTTGGGTCCAGACGGCGACCCGCTCCGCGCACGCCTGCGATCGATACCTGGGGCCGAGAGTCTTGAGGCGGGGGCATCGGGAAGTCGTTGACTTTTCATGACTTGCGGCAGATAATCTACTGTATGAAGGCATGCGCGCTGCGCGCCTTTGGCGGCCCGGAATATAACTGATGTTCCGTGCTTGAGTTATGAAAAGCGACTATCGACTGCCTGAGATCGCTCGCTTGGCTCACGAGTTGAGCATGTCGCCCGTTCGCCATCGGTTGCGGCAGCTAGCCGCAGCGGAGCGGCTGCTCGGCTTTGTCGAATCCGCGCGCGAGTACCCGCTCGAGTTCGTCACGTTTTCGCTGACCGGTTACCGACCCAGGCGATCCGGTACGTCGAGCGCCCTGCCCGGCGCTGATCTGATCGCCGATCTTGTCTTGCTGATCGAATCGCTCAGTTCGTCGGCGCCGTTGGCGGACGCCTCGGCCGGCGGTGCGCTGCTGAGGGCTGACCAGCTCGAATCGCGATTGCACGTGTGCGGCCGGACGCTGTCGCGCTGGCGAAGTCGAGGGTTGTGCGGACGATGGTACGTCGCGCCCGAGGGCCGGCCGTACCTCGCATATTCCATCGACTCGGTGCATCGTTTTCTGCGGAAGCAGGCGGAACTCGTTCGGCGCGCGGGCCGCTTCCAGGTCATGACCGTTGCGGAGCGCGCGGCGATCGTTGCACGGGCGCGGGCGCTGCTTGCCGAGGAGCCACAATCGATCCACGCGCTGGCGCGGCGGATCGCGTCGGAGACGGGCCGGGCGACGGAGACGATCCGAGTCCTGCTGCGACGCGCGATCGAGCCGATTGAACTCGACGCCGATTGCGCGGCGTTCGATCGAACGCCGGATACGGATGGCGAGCTGCTCGCGGCGGTTCGCGCGGGCGAGGACACGGCGTCGCTCGCGCAGCGGCTGGTGCAGCCGCGCGAGGCGATCGAGGCGGCGATCGCACGGGCGAGGGCGCGCGAGATTGCCGAGCGGCCGATCGAATACGTGCATTCGGATGTGTTCGACGCGCCGGATGCCGAAGCGATGATTCTCGGTGGGCCGGGCGACGGTCCGGTCGAGGACGTCCTGCGGGAGCGGCCGGACGGACGGGTTCCGGATTCGCTGGGTCCGAGCCTGGTGGCGTGCTATCGCGTACCGCTGCTGACGGCGGCGGGCGAACGCGAGTTGTTCCGGCGATACAACTACCTGAAGTTCAGGGCGGAACGCGTCCGACAGGCGATCCGGCCGTTGACGCCGTCGGACGCCGCCGTGGCCGAGGTGCGGGAGTGGCTTACGCGCGCGGCGAGGGTCAAGGCGGCGATCGTCGAGGCAAATCTGCGGCTCGTGATCAGCATCGCAAAGCGGCACGTCCGCGGGCTGCACGGCGTCGCGCTGGCAGACCTGATCGGCGAAGGTAACATCTCGCTGCTGCACGCAATCGATCGATTCGACTATTCGCGCGGGTTCCGATTCAGCACCTATGCGACGTGGGTCATCACCCGGCGGCTGGCGCGGGTGGTCCCGGACTCGATTCAATGGCAGCGTCGGCATCGAACCGGCGCGGCGGCGACGATGGAGCCCGTCGACGCGCCCGCGTCGGATGAACCCCGCCGCGAGCCCAATGCGGACATGGCGCGATTACTGCGGCAAGCCGTGTCGGAGCTCGATCCGCGTGAGCGGACGGTGCTCGAAAGGTACTTCGGGCTCGCCGCGGCATCGAACTCTCCAGTGACGCTCGACGAGGTTGGCGTCGAACTGGGGATCAGCAAGGAACGGACGCGGCAGATCAAGGAGCGGGCGCTGCGGAAGCTGCGACGCGTCCTCGCGACCCATCACCTCGAGCACTCGTTCGGCGACGCCGACGAATAGCACACGACTCCGCGCATCTCTCTCCCGCCGGCGGCCGGCGCACGTTACGCCAGGCGGATCGCGAGCATCGTGATGTCGTCTACCTGCGGCTGGTTGCGGGTGAATTGCTGGATCACACGTCGCATGCGGGCGAGCTGCTCCGCGGGCGTATCTCGTGCGGATGCGCGGAGCGAGTCCACGATCCGCCTGTCGCCGAATCGCTCATCGCGATCGTTGGCCGCGTCGGGAACGCCGTCGGAATAGAGAAAGAGCGTCAGCGGGTCGCTGCCCAGATCGACGTGCTCGGACGTGTACAAGTCGTCGGACTCGACGCCAAGCGGCAGTCTGGGCGGGCAGGCCAGCGGCTCAACTTCGCCACCGGCGCGAACGAGCAGGATCGGGGGATGGCCGGCGTTGACGAACGAGAGGCTGCGTTGCTCCGGATCGAGCCAGCCGAAGATGCCGGTGATAAACCGGCCGCTTTCGACGTTGGCGCAGACGAGCCGATTGATGGCGGTAACGGCCCTGGGCAGGTCGCGGGCCTCGTACATCAGGACGTGCACGGCGGCCTGCAGGTTGGCCATGAGCAGCGCGGCCGGGATGCCCTTGCCGGCGACGTCGGCGAGGACGAAGACAATTTGGCCGTCCGGCCGGAGAAAATAGTCGAAGTAATCGCCACTGACGGTCTGTCCCGGGTCGTTAACGGCCTCGATGGTAACTCCGCCGCAGTGCAGCGGCTCGCCGGGAAAGAGGCGATTCTGAATCTGGCGTGCGAGCTGGAACTGAAGTTCGACGCGTTGGCGCTGCTGGCGCTCTTCGAGGAGCTGGACGTTGGCGAGTGCGATGGCGGCCTGTCGGGCGAGGGCGGCGAAGAAGTCGACGTCTTCCTTGGTGTAGCCTGCCGTGGCGGTGACCCGGTCGCCGTACAGCACGCCGTGGACCTTGTCGTGGAAGAGGAGCGGCACGCAGATCGCAGAGCGGATGTTGTTGCTGATCATGCTGGCGGTCGGATCGGGGAGATCGCTGGCGACGTCGTTGATGAGGATGCGTTCGCCGAGCTGCAGGGCGCGCTGAACGATGCTGCGGCTGATTCGGAATTCGCCGCTGGCGTCGCGGACGAGGCTGCGGAGCGCGACCCACTGAGGCGGATGGGGTTCGCCGGGCCAAAGGGCGATGCCGGCGCGATCGAATCGCAGCGCGTCGATGCAGACGTTGATCAGTTCGGCGAGGAGCTGGTCGCGGTCGAAGCGGCCGGTGATGCGCTCGTTGAGCTCGTAGAGCTTTTCGAGGCGTACCTGGGGGAGATTGAACCGCTGGTCCTTCCGCCAGACGGACGTGCTGCCGAAGCGGGTCTCGATCTCGGCGAGGACGACATGCTCGCCTTCGAGTTCGTGAAGCGTGAGCACGCAGGAGCCGATTCCGATGCGATCGCCCTCGCGAACGCGAGCGTTGGTGATGGCATTGTCGTTGACGGTCGTGCCGTTCTTGCTGCGGAGGTCCTCGACCCAGAAGTGGCCGAGGTTGTCGCGGTAGAGCCGTGCGTGGCGTCGCGTGACGAGCGAGTCTTCGAGCGTAATTTCGCACGAGGCGTCTCGGCCGATGTAGCAGGTCGCGCGATCGATGGGTTGTCGCACGACCTTGCCGCCGGGAAGCTGGATGTGGACCTCGTACATTTCGCCGCCGGCAGTCGTTTCAGAGCTGCCATCCCCCAAAGACCCGGTAGATCCAAGTAAACGGCAGGAATACCGCGGTTTGCAGCACTTCGGGTGCGAAGAGCACTTCGATATTCTGCTGGAGGACGCGGGTACAGCTACCAAGTCCGATCGCCGCCGGCGCCGCAAGTGTCACCGATGCCGCGATCCGCCAGAAGGCCCACCGTCGTTTCATCGCTCATCTCCCGATCGGGCGTGAACAGTCGATTGTTGGGCCCCCCGCGGCGACTGTCAATCGGCCACCGAAGCCGTCGCCGTCGCGTCGGCGAGCACGGTCGAGAGAGTCGCGGAGTCGAGCTGCGACAATTCGGTGACGAGGCATTCGATTCGGGCGGACTGCGCGCCGGTGACGACCCTCGGCTGCACGCCCAGACGCTCGATTTGAGTCGGGGTAAAGCGTCCTCTCGGAACGGAGATTTCGAGCCGCAGGCCGGGGCGCAGATTCGTGTGGATGCGTGCGACCGTGCCCCCGGAGGCGTCGCTGAGCGCCACGACCGTCTTGCGGCCCCAGTCAGGCCGAAGCCCCTTTCGATGTTTCGTAATGCGGCCGATCACCTCAAGCAGGAGGGCCGGCTTCCAATCCGGCGCCGGACCCGGCGGGACGGCTCGCTGAGAAAGGTGCCAGGTGCGACCATCGGTGATCCACGGGCGCGCCTTCGACTTATCGCGGAAAAGCGACGCGGCGTAGCCGAGATAGGCGCGGACGGCGGTCTTGAGGAACGAGCGGAAGGCGGGCGTAGTCACCTCGGGGCGATCGTGAATCCAGATTCGCACCTGATCAAGCTCGGGTGACGCAGGGCGAATGCGCACGCGCTGCGCCCGGCCGTAAACCGGGAGGTCGTCGCGCTCATCGAGCGGCTTGAGCCTGAGGCGTGCGGCAAGCTCGGACGAGGCGAACGTGCGCGTGGGCACGCGGAATGAGAGATCAAGCAGCCAGCGGCTGCCGGTCAGGGCGTGCAGGAACCAGCCGACGGGTTCGGCGGTGCAGCCGGGGGGCCGGCGGGCGCGAATCTCGACTCGCGTGCGATCGCTCCAGTCGGTCGGCTCGAAGCGGTCGCGGCCGAGCCGTTCGATCTCCGAGACAATGAACTCGAGCGCAGCGCCGTCCCATTCGATCGTGTCGCCGCATCGGCTCAGTCGGTCTCGCGTATGCCAGCGGCGACCGTCGCGCTGCCATGGCATGCGGACCGCGGCATCGGCCGGAACCGATTCGCTCGTGTCCGCCGGCGGCTCGACCGGCGCGGGCGGAACGAGCTGCTCGCGCGGAGCGCGAGGCCCCTGCTCGAGCAACGGTTTCAGCATGCGACCGGTATGCGAATCGCGGCACGCCGCGATGCCTTCGGGCGTCGCGGCGGCGACGATTCGTCCGCCGTCCGCGCCGGCGTCGGGTCCAAGGTCGATGACCCAGTCGGCGGTCTTGATGACGTCGAGATTGTGTTCGATGCAGACGACGGTGTTGCCCTGCTCGACGAGGCGATGCAGCACGGCGAGCAGCTTTCGGATGTCTTCGAGGTGCAGGCCGGTGGTCGGTTCGTCGAGGACGTAGAGCGTCCGACCGGTGCTGACGCGGCCGAGTTCCGCGGCGAGCTTGACGCGCTGGGCCTCGCCGCCGCTGAGCGTCGGCGCCGACTGACCGAGCGAGAGGTATCCAAGACCCACGTCCACGAGCGTCTGTAGTAAGCGGCGTATTCGTGGAACGGCGGCGAAATGCCGGAGTGCGTCGGTGATGCGCATTTCGAGGACGTCCGCGATGGATTTGTCCTTGTAGCGGATCTCCAGCGTCTCGGGATTGAAGCGTTTTCCTGCGCAGACGTCGCACTGGACCCAGACGTCGGGCAGGAAGTGCATCTCGTAGCAGACCTGCCCGAGCCCCTCGCAATCCTCGCAACGGCCGCCGGGTCGATTGAAGCTGAAGCGGTTCGGGTTGTAGCCGCGGACGCGGCTTTCGGGCAGGCGAGCGAAGAGCTCGCGGATGAGATCGAACGCGCCGGTGTAGGTGCAGGGATTGGAGAGCGGCGAATTCCCGATGGGCGATTGGTCGACCAGAATCGCCTTATCAATGAACTGAAGCCCGCGGATCTCGCGATGCGGGCCCGGCGTGACGCGGGCGTGATGCAGACGCTGCGCCAGGGCGGAATAGAGCACATCGATGATGAGCGAGCTCTTGCCGCTCCCCGAGACGCCGGTCACGGCGACGAAGCGACCGAGCGGAAAGTCGGCGGAGATCCCGGCCAGGTTGTTGTGACGCGCGTCGGTGACGCGGAGCCACTCCTTCGGCGCGGCGCGACCATCGACGACGACGGGACGGCGATCGGACGGAACGATGATCGACGCGCGTCCGGCGAGGTATCGCCCCGTGACCGATCGCGCGGACGATCGCAGGTCCGCGGGCGCGCCGGCGGCGATGATCTGGCCGCCCTCGATGCCGGCACCGGGACCGAAGTCGAGGATGCGATCGGCCTGCGTGATCACCTCGCGATCGTGCTCGACGACGAGCAACGTGTTTCCGATGTCGCGGAGTCGGTGAAGCGCGGCGACGAGCCTCTGCGTGTCGCGCGGATGGAGGCCGACCGTCGGCTCATCCAAGACGTAGAGGACGCCGGTGAGGCCGCTGCCAATCTGGGCGGCGAGCTGGATGCGTTGTGCCTCCCCACCGGAGAGCGTGGGCGCAGCGCGATGGAGCGTCAGGTACTCGAGTCCGACGTCGTTCAGGAAGCGGACGCGCGAGGAGATTTCGTGCAACAGCTCGCCCGCGATCTTGCGTTCGACGCGCGACAGCGACGCCTTCAGCGAGACGAAATAGCGCATGGCGTCACGGAGCGGCAGATTGCTGACTTCGACGATTGTGCGGTCGGCCAGGCGCGCGGCGGCGGACTCGGCGCGGAGCCGGCCACCGTGGCAGACCTGGCACGGGATTTCCGTGACGAGATCCTCAAGCCGCAGGCGGTACTGCCACGACATCCGCGTGGCCTCATCGATGGCTGGGAAGAAGCCTTTAAACTGGACGCGTAGCGGAACGGTCGACGCGCCGTCGCGCGCGCGGACTTCGATCCAGTGATCGCCGGTGCCGTAGAGCATCGCGTGGCGCTGTTCGTCCGTCAGATCCTTCCAGGGCGTTTTCGCATCGAAGCCGAGCTGGTGCGCGAGGGCGACGATCAGCTCGCGCAGGAGCGGACGGTCCGCAAGCCAGGTCCAACCGGCGATGGCGCCGTCCAGCAGCGATCGTTCGGGATGGACGGCAACAGTGCTGTCGCGCGTCCCACGCTGCACACCCAACCCTTCGCACGTCGGGCACCATCCGAGACGACTGTTGAACGAGAAGTGGTGCGGGGTCAGCTCGTCGAAGCTGCGACCGCACTGCTCGCAAGAGCGATGCTGCGAGAAACGCCGGGCCGGCCCGGGTCCGCTGCTTCCGCCGCCGTCGGCCGGCGCGACCCAGACGATTCCATTGCCGATCGAGAGGCCGTGTTCGACGCTGTCCGCGATCCTGGACCGATGAGTGGGCTGGATGACGACGCGATCCACGACGACTTCGAGGGCGTGGCGGCGTCGGCCGTCGATCATGGGCGGGGACTCGATGGAATGAACCACGCCGTCGAGGCGAATGCGGGCGTAGCCGCTGCCGCGCAGGCGTGCGAGCAATGCATCGTATGATTCGGCCTCTCCGCGCTCGATGGGGGCGCAGATGAGCAGTCGGCTGCCCGCCGGCAGGCGCATGATGGCGTCGATGATCTCGTCCGGGGTCTGGGTTCCGACGGGGACGTTGCACCGTGGGCAGTACGGCCGGCCGAGCCGTGCCCAGAGCACGCGCATGTAGTCGTAGATTTCGGTAACGGTGCCGACGGTGGAACGCGGGCTCTTGCTGGCGTTCTTCTGCTCGATGGCGATGGCAGGGGAAAGGCCGCTGATGTGCTCGACTTTCGGTTTCTGGAATTGCCCGAGGAACTGGCGGGCGTAGGCGGAGAGCGACTCGACGTATCGGCGCTGGCCCTCGACGTAGATCGTGTCCATGGCGAGGCTGGACTTGCCGCTGCCGGAGACGCCGGCGCAGAGGGTGATTGCGTTCCGCGGGATGTCGACCGAGACATTGCGGAGATTGTGTTCGGACGCGCCGATGACGCGGATCACACCGGGGGAGGAATCCGTTGAACGGCGGGCACGGCGAGTACGACCTGCTGCCGGCCGTGACGACGCGCCGCGCGGCGAGCCGTTGAGCACGCGCCGCAGCGCTGCGGCGGTGTAGGAGGTCGGATGCCCGGCGACTTGCTCGGGCGTGCCTGTCGCCACAACGAAGCCGCCGGCCTCGCCCCCCTCGGGACCCAAGTCGATGATCCAGTCGGCGGTCTTGATGACGTCGAGATTGTGCTCGATGACAAGGACGGTGTTTCCGACATCGACGAATCCGTGCAGGACCTCGAGGAGTTTGCGGATATCGTCGAAATGCAGGCCGGTGGTCGGTTCGTCGAGGATGTAGAGCGTGCGGCCGGTGGCGCGCTTAACAAGCTCGCGGGCGAGCTTGATCCGCTGCGCCTCGCCGCCGGAGAGCGTTGTGCTGGGCTGGCCGAGCTTGATGTAGTCGAGGCCAACGGCGTGCAGGGTCCGCAGCATGTGGGTGATTTTCGGGACGCTCTCGAAGTGGTCGAGCGCCTGCTGCACGTCCATCTCGAGCACGTCGGCGATGGATTTGCCTTTGAAGTGAATCTGGAGCGTTTCGCGGTTGAAACGGTGACCGTTGCAGACGGGACACGTCACCCAGACATCGGCGAGAAAGTCCATCTCGATCCGGTTCGCGCCGTTGCCGTCGCACGCCTCGCAGCGGCCGGCCGAGGCGGCGGCGGCGATTCGGGCGTCGGACTTGACGTTGAAGCTGAAGCGCCCGGGTTTGTAGCCGCGGACCTTTGCGTCGGGCAGCGAAGCGTAGAGATCGCGAATCTCGTCGAAGACCTTGATGTAGGTGGCCGGGTTGGACCGGGGCGTCCGACCGATCGGCGTCTGGTCGATGTCGATGATCTTGTCGAGATGCGTTGCGCCTTCGATGGCGCGGTGCTTTCCGGGCACGTCCGCCTGGGTGCCATTGAGGTCGCGCGAGAGCCGGTTCCAGAGGATGTCGTTCACGAGCGAGGACTTGCCGGAGCCGGAGACGCCGGTGACGCAGACGAAACGCGCAAGGGGGATCGCGACGTCGATGTCCTTCAAGTTGTTGTGGCAGGCACCGCGAAGGATGAGCCAGTTCGTTTCCGGCGCAGCGTGCGCTGAACGTTTGGGCGCTGGGCGGGGGCCGAGTCCGCGCGCGGGTCCTGTCTGAACGGCCGTCGTCACTTGCGCGACCCCCCCGGCCTGCGGATTCCACGACGCGACGATGACTTCGTACCGGGCGCGGTCAGCGGCGGCGGTCCAACGGGCCGCCGGATCTTCGGAACCTCGATGCGCTTGCGGCCGGCGAGGTAGTCGCCGGTGAGCGAGGCGGGATTCCGACTAACGTCGGCCGCCGACCCTTCGGCGACGATCTGGCCGCCACGAACGCCGGGCCCGGGGCCGAAGTCAATGAGCCGGTCGGCGGCGCGCATCGTCTCCTCGTCATGCTCAACGACAACGACGGTGTTGCCCATGTCGCGAAGGCGTCGGAGCGATTCGAGCAGCCGCAGGTTGTCGCGGGCGTGGAGGCCGACGCTGGGCTCGTCGAGGACGTAGAGGACACCGGTGAGTCCGCTGCCGATCTGGCCGGCGAGGCGGATGCGTTGGCTCTCTCCGCCGGAGAGCGTCGGCGCCGTTCGGTTGAGCGTGAGGTAGTCAAGCCCGACATCGAGCAGGAAGTCGAGGCGCGTGCGGATCTCCTTGAGCGCATCGGCGACAATGAGCTGCTGGACGGCCGAGAGTCGGAGCCGCGCGATCGCGGTTGCGAGCGCAT
This sequence comes from Phycisphaerae bacterium, assembly GCA_023150615.1. Taxonomy (GTDB): domain Bacteria; phylum Planctomycetota; class Phycisphaerae; order UBA1845; family UTPLA1; genus JAKLKO01. Next base: position 142,837 of record JAKLKO010000002.1, on the reverse strand, counting down.
CGACCGGCAGGGAGCCAAGTTCGTGGATGTTCGGGCCGCCGGCGCCGAATCGCCGCGAGCGAATCGCCCGGTCGGTCGCGGTCGGCGAGATCGGAATCCGAACTTCGCGCGCCTGCGGATTGAGTCGGGCGCCGTGGCAGGCGGGGCACGGCCCGCGGCGCATGTATTTTTCGTAGTATTCCCGCACGAAGGCCGCCTTCGCCTTGCGGTACTTGTCGTGCAGTTCCGCGATCACACCTTCGAAGGTCCCGCCGTGTTTCCAGCGTCCGCCGGAGCCGAACCACTCGAATGTGATGTGCGCATCGCCGGTGCCGTAGAGCAGAGCGCGACGGGCGGACTCGGGCAGATCCTTCCACGCCTTGCGCAGGTCGACCCCGAGGTGTCGCGCGACGCCGTCGTAAATGTGCCGCCGCCAGCGGCCGGGCGGATGTCGCAGCGGTGCGACGCAGGGCGCGTAGAAGTTCAGAGACGGATCGGGAACGAGCAGGTCCGGATCGAAGTCAATGCGTTCGCCGAGGCCATCGCAGGTCAGGCACATTCCGGTCGGCGAATTGAACGAGAACAGTTGCGGGGACGGCGGCTCAAAGGAGAGCCCGCAGCGGGCGCAGGCGAATCTCGAGGAAAAGATCATCTCGCGCGGTTTGTGTTCGGTGGCTGAATCCGCCTCGGCAACGATCAGCGTGCCTTCGCCGAGGCGCAGGGCGTTGTCGACGGCTTCGGCGATTCGATGGCGCTCGCCTTCGTGCAGGACGAGCCGATCGATGACGATCTCGATGTCGTGACGTTTGTTCTTTTCGAGCGCCAGGTCGCTGCGGAGCTCGACAATTCGACCATCGACGCGGGCCCGGACATGCCCGCCGCGGACCATGTCCTCGAACAGCTCGCGGAATTCGCCCTTTTGCGCGCGGGCCACCGGCGCGAGGACGATCAGACGCCGACCGCGATCGCCGCCGGCGACGGCCGGGAACTGCTGCAGGATCGCGGCGATGATCTGCTCGCGGGACTGCGCGGAGATCGGGCGATGGCAGCGAGTGCAATGCTGCACGCCGACGCGGGCGTAGAGGACGCGCAGGAAGTCGTAGAGGCCCGTGACGGTGCCGACGGTCGAACGCGGGTTCCAGCCGCTGGTCTTCTGTTGAATGGCGATGGCGGGCGACAGGCCCGTGATCTGATCGCAATCGGGCTTCTGAAGCTGCCCGAGGAACTGTCGCGCGTAGGAAGAGAGCGACTCGACGTATCGGCGCTGGCCCTCAGCGTAGAGCGTGTCGAACGCGAGGGAGCTCTTTCCGCTGCCCGAGACGCCGGTGAGGCAGATCAGCGCGTTTCGCGGCAGGGAGAGCGAGACGTTCCGGAGATTGTGCTCGCGCGCTCCGCGGATTTCGATCGTGGTCGGTTCCATGACAACAACGGCGCGGCGGCGCTGCCGCGACCACTCCCGGGAAGACCTCGGACCGCGGAGTTTCGCATTCTATGTCGCCGCCGGCAGCCCGGCAAACCACTTGCGGCGATTGGCGTTCTGAACGCCGGTTGATATATTCGCGGCCGTGACGAACCTGCCTTGCACGGGCCTTCTCGTTGCGGCCGTGGCGACCGTTGCGCTCGCACAGGCGCCCCCGCCGACGAGTCGTCGGGCCGAGCCGCCGTTTTTCGCGCCGCGACTGCTGCTTCGGACAATCGACGTTGACCGCATTCGGCTGCGCTGCGGGACTCGCATCGGGGGCGCGTCCGCGGGCGATGGGCGCAACGGTTTCGCGACGCACGCGTCCGACTTTCGCATCGTGCGTCAATACGCCGACGAGAACCTGGCCCTGACGGCGGAGCCGGGCGGCCTGTATCCCGCTGCGTTCATGCACCTTGCGACCGGCGAGCCGGGCATCTCCGACAAGTACAGCCAGTTCGTCGAGCGTTCGTTGCAGCAGCGGACGTCGTACGTCGTGGACTTCGACGACGCCGCGGTGGCGTTCGACTGGTGCTTCGACGCGCTGACGCCAGAGGTGCGACGGCAGGTCGCAAAGCGGTGGTCATCCACGTTTGCCCGATTGAGCGAGCGCGACCGGCCGTTCGAGCACGCACTTTTTCACCCGAAGCTGTGCCACCTCGCCACGGCGCTTGCGGCGCGTCGCGAATGGCCCGCAGGTACGCCGAACGCGGAACGTGCGACGGCGGTCATCGACGATGGAAAGGCTTATCTCTCGCGGGTCCTGCCGGTGATCGCCGAGCGACTCCGCGGAACGGCCCCGACGCCGGCGATTCGAGGCGATTTCGAGTCCGACATCGTGTTCGCAGCGGAACTGTGGCAATCGCTCGATGAGGAAGCGTGGACGAAGCTGGCCGCCGGATTTCGGGACATGCTCGACGTGTACCTCTGGTCGGACACGCAGTGGCCGGGACTGACCAGCGGTCTGCTGCACGATGCCGGGACCACGGCGCCGCTGCGGCCGGGAACGGGCTCGTCGGCGTTCGCCGCGGGGATTGCCGAGGTGTTGGCGCGCCGCACCGGAAGCCCCGCCGCGGCGTACTTCGCAGCGATTCCGTCCGAGACCGACGTTTCGCCGATCCGACGCGCGGTTCGCGCGATGCTGCGGATCATTCACGGCGATCCGAGCATCCGTCCGGCACATCGAGAGCGCCTGCCGCTGGCGCGGCGACTTGGCAATCAGTGGGTGCTGATGCGCGGCGACTGGGGCATCGGTGCGACGCTGGTGGCGTTTGATGCGGGACAGTCGTTCGACGTCGCGCGCCAGCACCTCGACACGGGCCAGTTCCAGATCGTACGGAAGGGCCGACTTGCCATCGACAGTGGGGACGACGTGGCGCTCGAGGCCATTCGGCCGCGCGGGGGCGAACAAAACATCGGCGATACGCCGTCGGATTTCGATCTGTATGCGGCATCGACGTTGGCGCACAACTGCGTCACGATGGTCGGTCCGCGCGAAACCGCGCGGCGGATCGGCGAGAATTGGATCCGGGTCGGGAATCAGCGATCGCCGCCTCCCCTGCCGACGGGCGTCGAATCGGCGGAGTTGGCGTCGCAGCGTATCACGGGCCGGCTGCTGGCGTTCGGCACGAACGAGCTCTTCAGCTACGCGCTGGCGGACATCGCGAAGGCGTATTCGCCGCAGATGGCGCTGGTGTTCGACCGCGGTGTGTTGTTCATACAGGACGGACTCGTGCTCGTGATCGATCGGATCGAGCGCGCGTCCGCGGAGGTGCGGACGAGTTGGCTGCTGCACGTGCCCAGTGCACCGCGAATCGACGGCGAGGCGCTGGACCCGGCGCTGCGGCGTCGAGCCGAGGGCGCAACGGCGGGGACATGGGTGTTTCCAAATCTCGCGAACTGGCTGTCGTGCGACGACGGGGACGGACGACTGTACCTTCGCGTCATCAGCCCGGCCAAGAACCGGGTCCATCTCATCGGCGGACCGGCCGACGTACAGCGGATTCCGCGAGGGTCATTTCAGGGTCGGCCATACATCGGCGGGAGTCCGCGCGGGTTCGAGTACTGGCTCTCTCCGGCCCCGATGAAGGACGGGGCCAACGCGTGGTATCGCCTCGGACAACCGGCAACGCTCGGCGATGCGTTCGGATCGGGGTCGAGCTGGGGCCGGATTGAAGTCGAGGCGGTCGATGACTCGACGAGTCTCGTTTTCGTTCACGCGCTGTATCCATGCGATCGCCGACAGGAGTCGCCGCCGAAACTGGAGTTCGAGCGTCGCGGTGAGACGATTGCGCTGCGAACGATCCTGAGAGCGCGGCGCTATACGATCGTCGTGAATCCGTACGAGCCGGCGGCCGGATTCGTCGAGGTTCACGACGCCGGGCAGGACGACGCGATCCGTCGACCGATCCCGACGCAGATCGAAGCGGATCGTCCGATTCCGACGGAATAGCCGGACCGCCGCACTATCTTCGATTCGGACTCTTGCGCGAAACGTCGGGCCATCGCAACAAATGCGCGAGCGACGATCCTGCGCGGCGACGCCCCAGAAAGTCGCGCACGCCGGGAGCTGACAACGGACCGTCGTCCCGGCCGCGGAGCGGCCGGATTCGATATGTCACAGTCGATTCTGCGCGCGAAAACTGGGACGGCATGCAGCGGCAGAGCACGGTGGTGACGTGGCCGTTGCGATCGAGATAGACCCACGGACCCATCGGCACGGGTCCATCGTCGAGGATGCGGACGACGATTGCCGAGCCGGCATCGTCTCGCGATCGCTCGATCGAAAAGGCGCGTCCCGGAAGCGGCGGTCCGAACCCTTCCGCGGCCGCCCGTTCGAGCGAGGCCGCGACGAACAGCTTTGAGGCCGCGGAGCCGGCGTCGATCGCCTCCCAGACGATCGGATGACCATGTTCATCGAGCGTCAACCGCACGCCGCCGATTCGTCCCGCGTCAGGTGACTCGGCAACCGACGCCGATTCGATTCTCCAGACGTAGGCGACTTGCCGAAGCGCACGGCCGTGGATCACGGTCGTCGATTCATCGGCCCACAGCACGGGCGGACGCCCGTCGGCAGCGAGCCGCCCGGCCGCTGGCGACTCCCAGACGATCAGCGGCGCGTAGGTGAGCAGCTCGCCGGGATCGAGGTCCTCGGCGGGCTTGTAGTACACGACGGAGTCGAAGGTCGTGTGCGCCTGCGAGCGAATCGCGACGTCGGTCGCCGGCGAGTCGTTCGGGCCTTCCGAGCGCGGCGTCGGACAGGCGCAGCCAGCGACGAAGGTCGCAAGCAATGACGCCGCTCCCGCGAGTAAGAGAGCGCGAACTGCGTCACTCGGTCGTCGTGTAGGCGGCATCGTCGGCTTCGAGCGGCGCATCGGCGCTTGATAATACGGCGCCGCAGACCGCGGTCGAAAGGATGAGGACGACGGCCAGCAACATCGAAGACGCCGTCGAGAACGGGCGAAGCCCGGCACGGGTCAGTACCACTCGCAAAGCGGCCAGGACGAGCGGAACCGATGCGATCAGCACGAAGCTCCAGAGCGGCACGTTGGCGTAGTCGTTTGCATGGCCGTTGAACAGCAGCCCGGCGAGGGCAAACGCGAGGAGCGGCGCGGAGGATGCCGTCAGCACCGAACGCCGTGTCCAGGCGGCGAAGGCCGTCGCGGCGAGGAGTGCGACGGTGAGCGACCCGGCGAGCTGCGCGAGCTTGGCGTTTGCGGAGCGTTCAAGGAGGACGGCCGTTCCGATGAATGTGAGCGCGCAGGCGAGCGGCACGGCAGCGGGCGCGGAGGATGGACACGCCGCGCGATGGGCGACCGTCATGACAAAAGTCGCGGACGCGAGCACGGCCACCGCAATGAAGCGTGACTCGAACCACTCGGGCACGAGCAGCCACGCGGCCAGTGCGAGGAGGCCGATTTCGATTAGGGCTCGACTCCAGAACGCCGAACGAAGGACTGCGTCGACAATGCCCCACGCCCCGGCCGCTGGAACAAGGAACACCAGCCACTGCCACGACTCGACGGGCGGAATCGCGGGCCATTCCAGCAGCCCTCCGAACGTAGCCACGAAAGCCAGGGTGAGCGCGACCGGACCGCTCCATGCGGGCAGGTCCGGACTCGTTCCGCGGCCTCGCGCCGACCAGCGCGCGAATGAAAGCACCGCGATGACCCCAAGGAACGGGGCCACCGCGTTGAACAGCAATACGGGAATTGCCACGCGTCGGCTCCACCAGCCAAGCCCGCGATTCTGGCGCGCGTGCGGGGGCGTTCAAACGACGGCGCGGGCTATTTCTGGACGGCTTCCAGCGAGACCGTAATTTCGACGTCGTCGCCGAGTCCCTTTTGCATATAGCCCATGCCGAAGTCGCTGCGCTTGATGGTGAAGTTGGTATGGAAGCCGACGAGCTTTCCACCCGACATGCCCTTGCCGGAGCCGACGTGGGTCAATTGGACGGTGATGTTCTTTGTGACGCCGTGCAGCGTGAGCTCGCCGGAGACCTCATAGGTCTTGTTCCCTTCACTTGCACGCTTCACCTTTTGGCTCTTGAACGTGATCTTGGGGAATTGCTTGGCGTTGAAGAAGTCCGGGCTCTTGAGGTGCAGGTCGCGCTTGGTATTGCCGGTGTCGATGCTGGCGGCCTTGACCGTCACGCCAATCGTCATTTCCTCCGGCTTCTGCTCATCGAACGAGATTTTTCCGGAGAAATGGTTGAATCGCCCGTAGAACCAGCTCGTTTCCAGATGGCGGATCTTGAAGAGCACGGCCGAGTGCGACGCGTCGATCGAGTACTCGCCGGCCTCGGCGTGCGCCGCCGGACTTCCCACGAGAAGCGTCGTCGCGGCGATACCCGCTAACAGAACGGAGTTTGCAGTCCGCATGAACGTGCTCCTTTCGAAGAGGTTGTCCGTCTCCCGCCGCACCGGCCCGACGCGGCGGCGCCCATGCGTGTTTTCTAGCCCGCCGACGCTCGTTTTGCCAGTCCGGACTTGATCGCAGGTCCAGCCGGAGCGCCCTATCGCGGGACGTTTACGCCCCGTTGTGCCGCAATCTCAATCGCTTGCTCATAGCCTGCGTCGGCGTGGCGCATGATGCCCAGGGCCGGGTCGGCCGTCAGGACGCGCTCAAGGCGCGCCGCCGCAGCCGGCGTTCCGTCCGCAACGATGACCATGCCGGCGTGCAGCGAGTAGCCGATGCCGACCCCCCCACCGTGATGGAAGCTGACCCAACTCGCACCGCAGGCCGTATTCGCAAGCGCGTTGAGGATCGGCCAGTCGGCGATGGCGTCGGAGCCGTCCTTCATGGCTTCCGTTTCGCGGTTGGGCGAGGCGACGCTGCCGCAGTCGAGGTGGTCGCGGCCGATGACGATCGGAGCCTTTACCCGGCCGGTGCGCACGAGTTCGTTGAACGCGAGTCCAGCTTTGGCGCGTTCGCCGTAGCCGAGCCAGCAGATGCGGGCGGGCAGGCCCTGGAACGTCACGCGCTCGGCCGCCAAACGGATCCAGCGGGCGAGGTGTTGCTTCTCGGGGTAGAGCTTGAGGATCGTCTCGTCGGTGGCGGCGATGTCGGCCGGATCGCCCGACAGGGCCACCCATCGGAACGGGCCGGCGCCCTCGCAGAACAGCGGGCGGATGTATTCGGGGACGAATCCGGGGATGTCGAAGGCGTCGGCGACACCGGCCTCGCGCGCCTGCGCGCGGATGTTGTTGCCGTAATCGAACGCGATCGCGCCGGCGCGCTTCAGGTCGAGCATCGCGCGGACGTGCCGCGCCATCGATTCGAAGGCGAGACGGACGTAGCGGTCCGGGTCGGCGGTCCGCAATTGCAGCACGTCGGCGTAGGCGAGCTGGTGCGGGACGTAGCCGTTGAGCGGGTCATGCGCGCTGGTCTGGTCGGTGAGCAGGTCGGGCACCGCACGGCGCTCGACCAACTCCGGAAGGACGTCCGCCGCGTTGGCCCGCAGTCCTACCGACAGACCGCGCTTATCGCTACGCGCTTCATCGATCCAGCGCAGGGCTTCGTCCAGCGAATCGGTCGCACGGTCGAGGTAGCGCGTGTCGAGCCGACGTTGGATGCGGTGCGCATCGACTTCGATGCAGAGGCACGCCGCGCCGTTCATTGTCGCCGCGAGCGGCTGGGCGCCGCCCATGCCGCCGAGGCCGGCCGTGACGATCCAACGACCGGAGAGGTTGCCGCCGAAATGTCTTTGCGCCGCGGCGGCAAAAGTCTCGTAGGTGCCTTGGAGGATGCCCTGCGTGCCGATGTAGATCCAGCTTCCGGCGGTCATCTGGCCGTACATGGTCAGGCCGAGCGCTTCGAGGCGCGTGAATTCTCCAAACGTGGCCCAGCGCGGGACGAGATTGGCATTGGCGATCAGGACGCGCGGCGCGTCCGGGTGCGTCTTCAGGACTCCGATCGCGCGGCCGGATTGTACGAGGAGCGTCTCATCTGAATTCAATTCGCGCAGTGCCCGGGTGATGCGGTCGAAGTCCTCCCACGACCGGGCGGCTTTCCCGCGTCCGCCGTAGACGATCAAATCCTCCGGGCGTTCGGCGACATCCGGGTCGAGGTTGTTGTGGAGCATCCGCAGCGCGGCTTCCTGTATCCAGCCCTTGCACGAGATTCGGGTGCCACGCGGCGCGCGGATGGTCCGTGCGGGCGGGGCGGGTTGCGGGGCAGTCGCGGACGTCATGATCGACACCTCCTCGGAATCCTCGCGCGGCGCGTGCCTCGACGTTTTGCCCGATCCTAGTGAAGCGTCCCGACGGCGGCCTCGACGGCGTCCAGTATTTCGTCGGACTGGACGAGCCTCAGCACGGTGCGCAGATCATCGCCGAAGACACGATCGGTATCGGCGTGCGAGACGTGTCGCCGCAGGCACTCGTGCGCGGCCGCGGGTCCGCGTCCGGCGCGGAGCGGCGCCCGGAAGTCGAGCGCCTGCGCAGCGCAAAACAGCTCCACCGCGAGAATCGTCTCCGCGTTCTCGATGATCTGCCAGCACTTAAGGACCGACTGAGCACCCATGCTGACGTGGTCCTCCTGGCCGAGCGATGTTGGGATGGAGTCCGTGGCGGCCGGGTGGCTGAGGACTTTGCATTCGTTGAGCAGCGCGGCCGCGGTGTACTGCGGAAGCATCAAGCCGCTGTTGATCCCGGTGTCGCGCAGAAGCAGAGTGGGCAGGCCGTCATGGCCGGAGAGAAGAAGGTAGGTCCGTCGTTCGGAGACATTGCCCCATTCGGTGAGGGCCATCGCGAGATAATCGGTGACGAGGGCGATCGGCTCGCCGTGAAAGTTCCCGCCCGAGACGGCACCGGATTCGAAGATGACCGGGTTGTCCGTCACGGAGTTGATCTCGCGAAGGACGGTATCGGTTGCGTGCGTGAGGGCATCCCGGCACGCGCCGTGGACCTGCGGGACGCACCGGAGCGAATACGGGTCCTGCACCTTTCCGCAATTCGCGTGGCTCGGGACGATCTGGCTGTCGCGCATCATGGAGCGGATGTTTTCCGCGACGGCCAGCGCGCCGGGATGCGGCCGCAGCTCAATCAGCGCCTGGTCAAACGGCCGGACGCTTCCGCGCAAAGCCTCGAGCGACATGGCGGCCGCGACGTCGGCCAGTCGAGCGAGCTTCGCGGCTCGAACCGCGATGGCCGCGGCGTAAGCGGTCATGAACTGCGTGCCGTTGATCAGCGCCAAACCATCCTTGGGGCCGAGCGAAACGGGTTGGATCCCTGCTCGGCGGAGCGCCTCCGCGCCGGGTAGCACGGCTCCCTCGAACGAGGCGGCGCCCAGCCCGATGAGGGGCAGCGCCAGGTGCGCGAGCGGTGCAAGGTCGCCGCTGGCGCCGAGCGAGCCGCGATTCGGGACGACCGGCAGGCAGTCGGCGTTGAGCAACGCGCACAGGCACTCGGTGACGGTGGGCTGAATGCCGCTGAATCCACGCGCGAGGGCCTCCAGCTTGAACCAGATCATCCAGCGGACCAGTTCGGCGGGCATCGGCGGACCGACGCCGACGGCGTGCGAGACGATCAGATTGTGCTGCAACCGCGCGAGCTGGTCCTGCGGAATCCGCTGCCGGCAGAGCTGCCCGACACCCGTGTTGACGCCGTAGACCGCGTCCGGTCCGGAGGCGAGGCGATCGAGGATGCGTCGGCTCTCGCCGATCCGGGTCCGCACCGCCTGCGACAGCTGAACGCGCAGTGGACGGGCCCACGCGCGGCGCAGTTCGTCCATACCGATCGGGCGGTCTCCAATGGAGATCGACGCGCGCAGATCCTGACCGAGAGCCATGGGCCGCATTATACGGGGCCGGACGGGCTGCGCCGCAGGGTCCGTCCGGGGGGTTGACAGGCCCGCGCAGCGTTGATACGACAACGCGCGAGTGGAAGCGGCGCGCTTCGCTCTACGTGGTCGTCAGTTCGCGTGGAGGAGTCGGCCCCATGAACCTGTTGCTGGACGTGCTCGCGCAAGAGAGTGCGATCTTGAATCTGCGGAACGGGATCCTGCTCGGATTGCTGATCATCGTTCTGGTCGCCTACAAGCTCTACAAGAACAAGCAGATGTGAGTTGAGCGGCAACGGGCCGCGAGCGGCGCTCGATTCGCCGCGCGCGGGATCGGGCCGGCGGCTGCGTCACGCGTCGGGAGTCGACGCGTCGTGCTCGAAATGCTCCAGCGGGCAACCTTCGCATCGGGCGCGGGGCCGGCAGTGGCGTTTTCCCACGGCCACGAACAGCGCGTGGTACTCGTTGAAAAGCGCCGGGTCCGGGGGAAGCGCGTTTTCGAAAACCGACTTGATTTCGTGATAGTCCGCGCCGGACTCGATGATCTTGTGTCGGCCCAGGATGCGCGCGGTGTACGCATCGACGACGAACGTCGGCCGACCCAGGGCGTAAAGCAGGATCGAGTCGGCGGTCTCGGGACCGATTCCCTTCAGTTGGAGCAGTTGCTCGCGAAGCGACTCCAGCGGCAGGCGCTCGAGGGCCGACAGGTCGCCGTCGTGCTCACGCCACAACCACTCGACGAACGTCTTCAGGCGTCGGGCCTTCACGTTGTAGTAGCCGGCCGGTCGAATGTGCTCCGCCAGCACCTGCACGTCGATGTCGCGGAGCGCTTCGAAGCCAAGAACGTCTGCTTCCCGCAGGCGGACGATCGCTTTTTCGACGTTTGTCCAGTTCGTGTTCTGCGTCAGAATCGCGCCGATGATGACCTCGGTCGGCGATTCGCCGGGCCACCAGTGCTGCGGACCGTAGGCGTCGTACAGCGCATCGTAGAACGCCATGAGCTGCTCGCCAGTGCTTGACGCCATGCGGGGAAACCCTTTCGATACGGCCCATGCATGAAGCGCGGCCATTCTAGCGTCATGGGACGGCGCCCCACCAGACAACGAATCCGGAGTTCCGCGGTGCGAAAGCCGCCGGCGCGCCCCGCCGTCGCGCCGAGCGCCGGAGGTTACTACGACCTGACGCACCGGCCGCTTCAATGCCTCGTGTTCCTGCTGCCACTCGTTGCAGCGTACGAGGTGGGCATGGCGCTGGTGCACCAGTGGAGCTCCGGTCCGCAGCGGCACGACCTGGCGGCGCAGCTTCTGCTGCAGTGGCTCTTCAGTCTCTTCGGCGCATCGGGCTACTACCTTCCCGGGCTGGCGCTGGTCGCCGTGCTGCTTGCATGGCACGTGGCGTCACGGCAGCCGTGGTCGATCGACGGCGTCGCGCTGGGCGGGATGCTCGCCGAGAGCGTGCTGTTCGCGATCCCGCTGCTGGCGATGAACCAGTTCGTTCGACAACGATCCCTGGCGGCGTTTGGCGAGCCGTCGGTGGCGGTGGACCTGTTGCTCAGCATTGGGGCGGGAATCTACGAAGAGCTGGTCTTCCGGCTGATCGTGATCTCGTTCCTGATGATGCTGCTCAAAGACATCGGCGGAATGCGGCAGACGGCGGCGGTGGCGCTGACGGTCATCGCGTCCTCGCTGGCGTTTGCGGCGCACCATTACGCCCCGATCGGCAGTGATGTCTTTTCCGTCGGCGACTTCGCATTTCGGGCGGCGGCCGGGGCGTACCTGGCCGGGGTGTTCGTGTTCCGCGGCTTCGGGATCGCGGTCGGCAGCCACGTCATGTACGACGTGATCGTGGTGTTTATCTGATGCATGCACGGAGTCGGGCGCGGCAGCCCGCCTCCCGGATCGACGCAAGAACAGCCGCGGCGGCCATGCCCGGAGGCAGGACCGCCGCGGAGTGATCCCCACATCGATCGGCCGCGATCAAGATCGCGGGTGACTCTCGTCGTAGGACTTCTTCATCTGCGACGTCGTGACGTGCGTGTAGACCTGCGTCGTGCTGATGGACTGATGGCCGAGGAGCTCCTGGACGCTCCGCAGATCGGCGCCGTTGTTGAGCATGTGCGTCGCAAAGGTATGCCGCAGGGTGTGCGGGCTGATGGATGGATCGAGACCGCACTGAAGCAGGTACTTGTCGAGCTTGCGGCGGACGCTGCGCGTGCTGAGCCGCTGCCCGTGCTTGTTGACGAAGAGCGGCTGATTGTCGAAGGCGGCGCCGCGCGGATCGGAACGACGCATTGCCAGATAACGGTGGATCGCCGCGAGGGCCGACTGCCCCAGCGGCGCGCGGCGTTCCTTGCGGCCCTTGCCGCGAACCCGAAGGACCGGGCCGGCCGGGTCAAGGTCTTCGACGTTCAGTGCGACGAGTTCACTGACCCGGACGCCCGTCGAATACAGAGTTTCGAGCATCGCGCGATCACGGGCGCCGAGGAGCGAGCCATCGTCGGGCGTCGAGAGGAGCTTGTTGACCTGCTCGATGTCGAGGAACTTCGGCAGGCGCTTCTCCTGTTTCGGCGTGCGGATCGTGGAGACGGGATTGGTCGTGATGTAGCCGCGGCGGACGCAGAATTTGTAGAAGCTGCGGAGCGTGGCAAGCTTGCGGGCCGTGGTTGCCTTCGCGTATTCGCGGGCCCGCAGATAGCCGAGGTACCGCCGCACGAGATTGGCATCCACGCCAAGCAAGCGCGTGCGCAGCTCGCCCTCGTCGATCTGGAGGCTGCTTCGCGCCGCGGCAACGGCGACGGCCTGGCCGGGCGGAGGCGTGAACCGCGAGTCCATTCCGGCCGCGCCGCCGGGCGTCGCGGGCGCCGGGCCGCTCGTGTCGGCAGATTCCCCGTGGACGAGGAATTCGCAGAACTGCTCGAGATCGGCCGCGTAGCACTTTCCGGTGTGCGGCGAGAAATGACGCTCGTAGCGAAGGTAGTTGAGGAAGTCCGTAATCAGCGGGTGGTTCGCGACATCGCTCATGACAGCGGGACTCTTTTCGGCGATCATTGATCTTCTGCCTACTTTGCCGGGCGGCCCGCTCCGCGGTCCCGCGACCTGCATCGAGATCCTGACGCCGACTCCCCCGGCGTCCGCATTGTCATCAAGATCGCCGTCGGCGACCTCGTACTCCAACGTCAGTTCGCGGGCGACGACGCCTGGTCCAGTTCCAGTTCCAGGCGGCGGCCCATCTGATAGCTCAGGACGGCGGCATCGAACCAATCGAAGTTGCTCTCCGGATCGCCGGCCAGCGCAGCGAACGCGCCGATGACGTCGGCTTCGCGTCCTTGCGGATAGCGAAAGACGTAGCGGTGCGATCCCTTGACCAGCGAGAGCTGCTGCATGCCGTTCATGGGCGATCCTTCGCGTGTTCGAGCGACGCCGTCATTTCCGCGCGATTCTGCCATCGCTCTTCGATCATCCGATTCGCGGCCTCCCAGCAGCAGAACCGGAGATATAGCTCCTGACTCACCATATATCGGCGCCATCCGTACGGGCTTTGATCTGCATTCCGGCGAGAGGCGTACTTTTTTATCCGGTCGGCCACGGCCTCGTGGGCCGCGTTGTAAACGCGCTGGACCTGTATTCTCGGGCGTAGCGGGTCGGCGGCGTAGGCCGAGATCGGAAACGGCCGCCCCTCGCGCGACCACTCGACCGGCTGCAGGTCGCGGGACCAGTCGCCGGTGGACCGCTCGTAGAGCTGGGCGGCCAGTCCGACGACCATGGGTGTGTACGGATCGTATTCCGTGATGCCGAGGACGATGATCGCGTCGGCGCCGACACGTTCCGCAACGGAGACGGCGTGTGCAGGCGACTCGACCTGGCGCCGCCCTTCCCGCGCAAGAACTGCCACCGTCCGACTGACCGGCAGAATGGTCAGGCCGTCAATGCTGTCCAGCTCCGAGGCGAACAGATCCGCGACGCGAACGGGATCCAACTCGGTCGCGCCGCTGAAGTTCAACGCCGGCGCAACGGCAATGCTGTATCCGGGCGGGAACGGGCTGGCCGGCGGGCGCTCGACCGGTTTCTTCTGCGTGCAACCGGCAGCCACCAACAGAATCCAGCCGAACAAGGCCGCGAAACACTGCGAGGCGACGGTCGCCCGGGTCCGGCTCAACGCGTGATGAGCGGACGTCGCCGCTCGCGTCGGGGTTCGCCGGGATTCGCAGGTGCCTGCCATTCGGTCGGTCCTGAGCGACATGACGTCACGGAATCGCGGAGACCGTCTTGGTCGAGTTGGCACGCCCGGGCATCGATCCCGGAGCAACGCGCATGCTCCAGATCGTCTCGGCGCCATCGGCGCGGCGCGTGAAATAGACCTCGCCGTCGCCGGACCAGGCGGGCGCGTAGTGCTCGCCATCGCCCGACGTGAGAATGCTGCGGCGGCTGCCATCGTCCTGTACCACGGCCACGTCAGAAACTCGCGCGTGGCCGGACGGCCCCTCGCTGACAATGCAGAAGGTGATTCGGCGGCCATCGGCGGACCAGCGCGGAGTAATGAGTGCGGCATCCGGACTCGAGACGATCTCGGTTGGATAGCGGGCCTCGCCGCCGGACAGCTCGATTGTCCAGATGCTGAACCAGCGATCGCCGCGCTCGCGGGCGCGTTGATAGACGAGTTTGTCCTCGACGGGGTTCCAGTCCGGGAACAGGCCATCGCAGATCAGGCGAAGCGTTCCCGGCGAATCGACGTCCACCGCCCAGATCTCGCCGGACCCAGCGCGGCGCCCCGCGCGACAAAACGCCAGGTGCTTGCCGTCCGGCGACCAGCTCGGATGCAACTCGGGGGTGGGGTCGCGCGTGATCTGCTGCGGGTCCGTGCCGTCGGCGTTGACGACCCAGATGTCCCAGTTTCCGGCGCGGTCGCTGGCGAAGGCGATCCGTTCGCCATCCGGCGAAAAGGCCGGTTGGCAATCGCTGCCGCGCGAGTCGGTCAGTTGCGTGACGACGTTTCCGGCGATCCGCTTGAGGTAAAGCCGGCTGCGCGACGAATGCCGGCTCGACGCGAAGGCCAGCCAGGTTCCGGAGCGGTCGACGACGGGATCGAAGTCGGCGCCATCGGCCGTGAATGTGTGCTGACGGGCCGAGCCTGTGGCGGAGCGTTCCTGCGGCACGTCGCGCGCGATCGTCGCCACGGCGGGCGTGCCGGCGTCGTGCCGCGGCCCGGACGGCGCATCGGAACGTGGCGGAGCGTCCGGCGTCGCTGAACACGCCTCCGAGCCCACGTCCGCGTCGCGGTGCATGAACTCGTTGCAGGCGATCAACCCGGCCAGGCCGATGATGCCGCCGACCAGCCACAGGGATCTCAAATTTCTGCGCATGGGAGAGTTCCGTCCAGACGAGGCGCGTGGGCGTCGGCCTCGCGGGTTTCCGGCGACGAAGACACGGGGCGTTTCTGCGTCGGCGGCGAAACAACCGGCGGAGAACCGCGGCGTGCGGATCGAACGATTGTCCGATAAGACGCCGCTGATTTATCGACTCGGAACGAACGGAAACTTGAGATGGGCGAAGATTGCCGATCGGACGCAACTGTTTGTCAGATCATTGGTTACGCACGGTCGCTGGTACGGTCGTCGGCGCCGTCGTGGGAAGCGTCGTCGGAGCGCCAATTGCGCGGAGTGCATCCAGGATTCGCATGTCATTCGGCGCAAGCTGAAGGGCCATCTGATACGTGCGCGTCGCGGCCGCCGTCATGCCGCTCTGGCGCTGAAGTTCGGCGAGCAGGATGACCGCATCGACCGACTTCGGCGCGGCCCGCATGACCTCAACGCACACGATCATCGCGTCGTTCAGCGATTGCAGGCGCGAGATTTCGGCCTGTTCGGACATGGCCCGGGCGAGCGCCAGGTACTTTTCCGGATCGACGGATCGGTCTTTTTGAATGAGGTTCCGCCGCGACGTGACGATCGCCTTGTGCACGTCGGACAGGAGTGTGAGCTTCTCCCGGACGACCTGCAGGTCATCGGCGAGGCTCTGCTTGAATTGCGCCGAGAAGAGCTCCTCGCGGGCCAGCCGCGCGGCGGACTCCATCAGCGGAACCGCCTTCTCATCCTGCTCTGCGCGGGAGTAGATCCGCGCCAGGTCCCAGAGGACCGTGGCCGAACGGGGAGCGGATTGTGACGCGTCCTCGGCGTTCTTGATCGCGTCATCGAAGCGGCCCATGCCCACGAGCGCCTGGGCGAGTTTCATTCGGATCAGCGCACGCGTGGGCTTGTCCCCGACCGTGATGGGAGCCTTCGACACGGCGATGAAGAACTGGTCGTGGGCCATGCGATGCGCGGAGGAGCGCATGTACAGGTCGCCGAGCGCTTCGTAACCGCGGTAGTCGTTGCGACCCACGTCCGACTTGTTGTATTGCGCCAGCGGCTCGATCGCCTCACGGTTCCGGCCGCTGTGGATGAGGATCAGCCCGGTGACGAGCAGCGCCTCGGGTTGATCAGGCCGAACGGAGAGCGCCTGCTGGGCCAACTGGTAGGCCTTCGTGTACTGCGCAGCGTCGAACAGCTTGAGGGCCTCAACGGCCAGTTCGCGGGCAGACGGCGTCGGCGCCCGTTCGGCCGGGGCCGTGGTCGGCGGCGTTGCGGTGGCCTGAGCGTGCAGGATCGTCGGACCGACGACGAAGAGGCATGCAACCGCGGGCAGCCATGCGACAACCGAGCGAGGTGAATGGCGGCGTCGTACGCCGTTCGTGCGAGAGGCGCTTTTGATCAAGGATGCACTCGTCGGCATTCTCACACCCGGCGTGCTCGACGCAGCGCGGTGGTCGTCGGCGCGACAACCCACGAGCCGGAATCGAACGCGGTCGATTGATGAGGCGACTATAGGTGTCCGAATTCGGCGCGTCAACGCCATTCAAGTTCGCCGCCGCCACGCGAGCGTCACGATGCGACGTGTCTCATCCCTGGACGCAAAGCGACGGATGCTCCGATCGTTCGAGCGCCGTGGGCGCATCCGCGGTCTCGGCCAGTTTCCGCAGCAGCAGTTCCCATGTTTCGCGCTGATGTCGGAGGATCTGGAGCGCATCATCGATCGCGTCCACGTCGCGCTGCGTGTTGGCATCGACCAGCCGTCGATAGACGAACTGATACAGCGCCGCCATCTGGGAGCACAGGTTCGGATTCACGTCGTGACGCAGGCCGCTTTCCAGCTCGACCACGATCCGCTGGGCCCGGAGCAGCGCCTCGCAGCTCGATTCGAGGTCATTGCGTGTGAGGGCCTCGCGCGCCGTCGTGGCGAATCGAATCGCCCCGTCGTACAGCATGAGCTGCAATTGCTCGGGTCGCGCCGTGAGCACGGCGTTGCGAAGGTACTCGGAGGACGCGGTCTGGCTCATGTCTCTCGCTCTCGGTCCGCGACGCCGACCACCCGGACGGAACGTGGGCGGACGTCGGACCTTTGGCGAATCGACCCGGACGGCGGGCCGATTGAGCTAAAAACCGTGCGGCGATCAGCCCTACGACCTGATGCTCAGGGACGAGATCGAGCCGAGGCTCGACAAGCCACCGAGGGCCGTCTGCTGGGATTGAAGTTGCGCCAATGCCCGCTCGGTGGCCTGGAAACGCGCGGTCAGGCGCTCCCGCTGCTTGTCGAGCAGGGTCTGCAATTGGGCCGCCCGTACGGAAAGCGTATCGACGGTCCGGGACAGGGTGTCGCTGCGGGTCTGCAAAAGCCCCGTCGTCGAATCGGTCAGCGTCTTGAGTTGCTCCTCAAAGATCACGGCAAGCCCCGTCGTCGCACGCGTGAAGACCGACTCCACGGCGGCGGGATCGTCCTCGGCCGCAGCGCGGAAGCGATCCTCGTCGAAAGTCAGTTCGCCGCCTGAGCCGAGCCGGATGCCGACTGACGCGAAACGACTAATGACACCGTTGTCTTCGACCACGGTCTGCGACACGAGCCGGTAGAGGCGCGACTCGATGCGCTGGACGGTCGCGTCGCCGAGCAGCAGGCCGCGCTTGTTCGTCGTGGAGTCGAATTCCGTGAGCTGGTCGATTCTCTCGACCACGCCGTTGAACGCCTCGACAAAATCCTGAATCGCCGTGACGGCCGCTTCCACGTTGGTCGCAACGTCGATTGTGACCGGCGTGGCTGAAGCCGATCGCGCCGCGATGGTCACGCCGGGAATGACGTCGCTGAACGTATTCGTCGAACTGGTCAGCAGCAGTGGCGTGGTCGCATCAGAAGGACCGAAGAGCAACGCCGCATCGCGGCCTTCGGAGACCGTCGCGAAGGTCAGGCCGGTCGCACCCGCGTCGATGGCGAAGTTGCCGGCCGCGCCGCCGGCCAGGCTGGTCAGGTTCAGGCGATAGGGCGCCGTGCCGGTGCCGTCGTTGATGATGGATGCGGCGACAGGAGCGCGCGACGCGCGCAGCCGGCTGACGAGCGTATTGAGCGTATCGCCGGCCGTAAGTTCGATCCGTGTTTCGAGCGTGCCGTCGATCTGCGTTTGACCGACGGCGGCCGAGCCGAGGAGGCCGAGGCTTCGGGCCGTGGAGCCGCCCCCCTCCTCTGCAACCGTCAGCCGCCCCCCGCCGCCGGCGGTGTCGACAAGCAGCAGTCCGTCGCCGGTCGCATTGATCGAGGCCACGACGGAGATCCCGCGGCTGTTGATCTCGGCGATGACATCGCCGAGCGTCTGCTCATTGCCTTGTGTCAGATCGACGACCGCCGAAACGCCGGCACTGCTGGTGATGCGAAACTTGCCGCGCACAAAGGGCGACGTTGATCTGAACGAATCCAGCCGCGTGCTTTCGGACAGGTATTGCCGCTGGAGGTTTCGATTGGAGACGCTCGATACTGCGGCGTTTACCGCAATGCCGAGATCGGCCGCGAGCGTGCCGGAGACGTCTTCGACGATGAGATTGCCGCTTCCGCCCGACTCGTCGATCAGATCGAGACCGAGACCGGAAGCGCTGACGCGGGCGCGAATGGCCGCGCCCGCGGCGTTGACGGCGTCGATCACATCGCCGAGCGTCTCGGCGCCGCCCAGGTCGATGTCCACGCTGGCCCCGCTTCGATCCGTCAGTCGGATCGTGCCCGCTGCTACGCCCGAGCCACCGTTGAGGGCCGGGAGCAGGACGCCGTTCAAGCCTGACAGGAGACGGCGCGAGTTCAGGACCGCTCCCGTTGCCGAGGTAGACAGCCCCAGGTCTTTCGCGGCGAGCGAGTCATTCAGCGACGCCACCGCGAGCGATCCAGCGCCAGTGGTCTGATCCAGCAGCCGGATCCGATCACCGTCCGGCGCGATCTCGGCGATGACCCGCCCGCCGTTTTCCGCGTCGAGGTTGATCGCGCGGAGCACGTCGCCGAGCGTCGTGACTCGGTAGATGTCGCGACCCGTCAGCGTGTTCGTCGTCGATGTCACGTCCAGCCCGAGCGACGCGGCCGTGTGGCCTCCGTTGACTTCGGCCGCGGAAAGCGTGCCCGTGCCGTTCGAGCCATCGGTGAGCACGAGATGCGAACCGACCAGCGATGCCGTGACGTTGATCCCGGCCGCGTTGATCGCATCGACGACGTCGCCGACGGTCTGCGCGGCGGACAGGTCGACCGTCGCCGACTGGCCGGCGCGGTTAGTCAGTGTGATCTCGCCCTGCGGAACGCCCGTTCCGCCGTTGAGGATGGCCAGCGGCGTGGATGTCGAGAGTCGATCGGAGAGCGTGACATCGATCGTTGAACCATCGGCGGTGGTGATCCGAAAGTCGTCGACGATTCCGTTGCGTCGAATCCCAAGCCCATCGTTCAGCGCCGATAGCGCGAGTCGCGGATCGAGCCGAACCACGTCGTTGCCGACCAGCTCCGCGCTGCTCGCGGCGCCGCGAATACCGAGATCGAGCGCCGTGTTTCCGCCGGCGACGTCCTCGATCGTCAGGGTCCCGGACGATCCGCCCGACAGGTCGGTCAGGATGAGTCGGTCGCCTCGAACATCAAGCCGCACACGCGCGGACGACTGACGATTCACCGCGTCCACGACATCCGCAACGGTCCGCGCGATGGACAAGTCGATCTCCGCCGCGCCGCCGGCGCGATCCGTGATGCGAATGCGACCGAGCCGCACGCCTGCGCCGCCGTTCAGCAACGGCAGCGCCGTCGCGCGGTCGAGCTGCGCTGCGTCCGATTCAATTGTGATCGTGCCGGAGCCAAGCGCGACGGAATCTGGCGAGGCGAAGCCGGTGGAGACGATCTGGCGGGTCGAGGCGAGCCGCCGCACCGTGAATGAATAGCTGCCGGGTGCGGCGGAGCTGGTGGAGATCGCGGTCAGGACGGAGTCGTTCGAACTCGTCGCGGCGGTGGAACGAAAGACGTCACTCGATTTCAGCCTGGCGACCGCGGTCTGAAGGGAAAGCAGTCGGGCGGAGAGGTCGAGGTACGCGGTTCGGACCGCGTTAGTCTGGTCGATGCGCGACTTCAGCAGGGTGAGCGGACGCGATTGGATCGAGATGAGCTGATTGACGAGGTCCTGGATCGGCAGACCGGAGATCAGGCCCGTACCGCTTGAGATGGTCCCCATGACGCGACGCCTCCCGGACGACGCCCTTCTGATCGTCGTATGGCGTCGTCGTCAGTGCCCGGCAGACCGCCGCCGCGCCGCGGCAGGGATCGGCGCATGCGCATCGCCGACGGTTCGCGCCGGCGGCAGGTCGAACCGGATGGCGCGAAACAGCTTGCGACCGTTAACGTAGCAGGTCAGGACCACGCCGCTCTGGCGACAGGCGTCCGAGGAGACGGAGGGGCAGCTCATGACCGAGTCCTGATACGGCGACCGTGAATCGTCCCGCGCGAAACCGCCGATCGAGCGGTCGGTCCCACAACGGTTCTATCGGATCGGCCCGGCGGCGACTTCACGTCGTCGGCGCGGTTCGCGCGGGGCGTCGGTTTGCGAACGCGCGGAAATTGCCGACCGCCCTACCGCAGCAGCGCCAGCACGTTCTGCGGCGCGGCGTTCGCAATCGACAGGATCTGCGTCGTTGCCTGCACGAGGATCTGCGCCCGCGTCAGACGGGCGACCTCGGATGCGTAGTCCGTATCGCGGATCGCCGACTCAGACGCCTGGACGTTCTCGTAGGCGATCTGGCGGCTGTTGATATTGGTTTCGAGCTGATTCGCCTGGAACCCGCCCAATCGTCCGGACAGCACGGCGATCTGCTCGATCGCGGCGTTGACGATCCGCTCCGCGGCCGTGTAGTTGCCGCTGACGATCGCGTTGGCCTGTCCGGTCTTGATCGTGTTCAGGTAGCCGGCAGTGGCGCTGCCGAGGTTCGTCGTGTTGACCGAGGCCACCCCGACGCTGACGAGACCGTCGGCGTTGACCGTCGGTCCGATCTGGAACTGCGCGCCGCCGCCGGTGATCTCGAAACTGGTCGAACCAACCGCGGTTCCGAACGACTCCGACAGATCGAGGGCGAGGTCGAGACCGTTGGTCCGGATTGAGGCGGAAAGGCCCCTGACCGAGGCCGCCTGGCCGTTGATTTGCACGCCGGCGTCGCGGCCGTTGTCGCGCGTCGCGTTCACGTCGCCGCCGCTGACGGTGAAGTTGCCGGTTGTGGGGGCGACTGAGACGAACGCATCGCTCCCGTACTCGGTGCTGTGGAAGACGAGCGATTGCCCGCTGAGCGAGGCCGAGACGCCGGTCAGGCTGGTAAAGGCGTTGATGTTGTCGCGAATGGCTGAATTGACTGTGCCCCCGGAGAAGCTGAACGTCTCAGTGCCCAGCGCGCCGCCGATCTGAATCGTGACATTGTTGGTCGATGAGAGGAACCCGGATGCCGAGAGCCCGGTCCCGCCGCCGGCGGCCAGATTGAGCTGCGCGGTCTGCGCGGACTGCGTGACGTCGACGATGACGGACAGCGAGGATCCGGCCGGGACCCGCGCGCCGAAGATCTGCGCACGCGCGAGGCTCCCGGAATCGATGCCCGAAAGGTTGTAAGCCAGTTCGCCGTTGAGCAGCTTCTTGCCGTTGAACTGCGTGGTGTTGGCGATTCGATCAATGCTCTCGAGCAACGAATCGATCTGAAGCTGATTGGCCTGGATCTCGGCGTCGGAGAGCGCGCCCTCGTTGGCGGACTTGTTGATCAGGCCACGGACCTCGAGCAGAAGTGCGGAGACTTCGGAGAGCGCCGCGTCGGCGGTAGCAATGACGTTGATCGCGCGGCTGGAGTTCTCGATCGCCTGGCCGATCCCGCGAAGCTCGGAGCGGAGCGACTGCGAGGCGATCAGTCCGGCGGGATCGTCCTTGCCGCGATTGATGCGCAGACCGGAACTCAGACGTTCGAGGCGCGTGGACAGGTCGTCCTGGTTCGCGACCAGTCGATGGATGGCCTGAAGCGACGAGATGTTGGTATTGATGCGACTCATGGATTCCTCCCTGAAACACCACGACGACCGTCCGTTGGCCGCGTCGTGGCTCGGTGCACGGCCATGTGCACCGGAAGGTCGGAGTTCGGCCGCGTCCTTCGGCCAAACCCTGGCCCATCGAACCGCTTCGGCGTTGGCTCCGCCGTCGCATCCTCGAAGCCGGTTCGTCCGTGGGCGCGCGTCGCGTTACGCGCTCGCGCCTCGGCTTCCACCCCTGAAAGCCCCGACCCTCCGGGCCGGGGGATCTCGAATCGGACGGTGCGGCGCGGTTGCCCCGCGCCGCAGCGTCCGGGAGTATGTCACTTACCGCCTTGTTCGTCCGACTCCAAACCCCCCCTTGAGCTATTTCCCCCCGCGAGAATCAGTTCGCCTTATCGGACGACTTGCGCTTCCGGCGGACTAGCTCAGCAGCGCGAGAACCGACTGCGGCGCCTGGTTCGCCAGGCGCAACGTCTGTGTTGCGGCGGCGAGCAGAATCTGCGCCCTCGTCAGGCGGCTCGTTTCCTGCGCGAAGTCGGTATCGCGGATCGCGCTCTCGGCCGCGAGCACGTTTTCGCTCGCCACCTGCAACGAGGCGATCGTTGTTTCAACCGTGTTCTTCTGGAATGCGCCCAGTCGGCCGCGCAGCGTGGCGACCTGCGAGATCGCCTCGCGAACGACGCGCTGTGCCGTGGCGAAGTTCGACGCGGACAGTGCGTTGGCCTGCCCGCTGCCGAGTGTCGACAACACGCCGATCGACTGGTCGCCGAGACTGCTCGTCGCGATGGAGCTGAAGCCCAGGCTCTCTCGGCCGGCCAGCGTCAGCGTCGGCGAGATGGCGAAGTTCGCACCGCCGCCGGTGACGGAGAAAGTCGTGGAGCCCGGCGTCGTGCCGAATGTCGAGCTCAGGCGGAACGTCGCGCTCAACCCGGACGACTGCACCGTGGCGAGCAGACCATCGACCGTCGCCGACGTGCCGTTGACGGTCACGGCCGCATCGGCGCCGGCGTCGCGGGTCGTGACCGTTCCGCCCGAATCCTTGACGGAGAACGTGCCGGAGAGGGCCTCGACCGAGACGAAGGCGTTGGAGCCGAAGTCGGTGCTGTTGAAATACAGGCGTCCGTTCGCGCTTGCAGTGGCCGAAACGCCCGTGAGTTCCCGCGATTGATTGACGGCCTGAGCGATCGCCGCGTTGGCCGTGCTGCCGGCGAAGCTGAAGACGTCGCTGCCGTATCGGCCGGCGACCTCGATGGTGACGGCGTTATTGGCCGCAAGTCCGGCGGCGCTGAGGTAGAGCCGTCCGGTCTCGGCCGCGGTGGTCACCTGAACGACGACGGTCTTGGAGCCGCCGTCGGCCAGCTTGGCCGCGTTAACGCGAGCCGACGTGAGATCGGCGCCATCCACGCCGGAGAGCGTGTAGGCGAGCGAACCATCGAGGAGCTTCTTGCCGTTGAACTGCGTCGTGTTGGCGACGCGCGTGATGGAATCGAGGATCGAGTCGATCTGAAGCTGATTCGCCGCGAGTTCATCGGACGAGAGGCCCGCTTCGTTCGCCGAGCGGACCACGAGGTCCTGCAGTTCGGTGAGCAGGGAGCTGACCTCGTCGAGGGCGCCTTCGGCCGTGGCGACCACGGTACCCGCGCGACTCGCATTCTCGATGGCGGCGTTGATGCTCGTCGCCTCGGCGCGGAGCGATTCGGAGGCAATGAGGCCGGCCGGATCGTCCTTGCCGCTGTTGATACGCAAGCCGGTGCTGAGCCGTTCGAGCGACTGGCTGAGCGACAGCGTCTGCTGACCGAGGATTCGCGTGGCAATCAGTGACGGGATGTTTGTGTTGATGCGACTCATGAATTTGCCTCCTTGGGCAAATCAGTTGTGCGAAGGCCGATTCTACTGCGCGGTCCCCCGCGGGTCCCCCAGGATCACGCACCGCCGCACGGATCGTCGTGCGCCGACGGTGCCGACGGAACAGGCATCGTCCCGACCATCCCGTGAATTTAGAAATTAGATGTCGAGATTCCGCAAAGCAGGATTCGACGCGGCGCGCCTATGCGGACGCGGCGTGAGCCGAAACGGTCGCGGTCCAGTTCAGCGCGATAATGATCGGCATGCCGGCGTCGAGCGTGCGGAGTTCACGGACCTGATCCTCGGCCGCGCCGAGCGAGAGCGTTCCCGGAACCAGTGCGTCGGGGCGACGATCACGCTCGTCGATTTTTGACCGAATCGGAATTCCGAGCCACTCGCCGCCGTCGCTGGCGTCCGGCTCGTATATGCGGACCACGTCGAGGCGAAGTTCGCGGAGCAGATCGATGAGCTGGGCGCAGCCCTTTCCCCGCCGCCAGATTCCGACGCGTCGCAGCGCCAGCCGGTCCTTCTGCCGTCGCAGGCGGTCGCGCGCGGCATCGAGTCCGAAAAGCCCCTCGAACTGCGGCATGGTGAGC
The DNA here is from genome assembly GCA_023150615.1 of Phycisphaerae bacterium. GTDB lineage: Bacteria > Planctomycetota > Phycisphaerae > UBA1845 > UTPLA1 > JAKLKO01. The sequence continues at coordinate 118,313 of JAKLKO010000002.1, read as the reverse complement.
GGTGACGAGCGGACTGGATGCCGCAGCGCGTCGGACCGCGCGAGTGCCAAGCCGGTCTCGAAGCCTTCGACGGCCCGCTCCCGCCGCGCGATGCGCCGATAATGGTCAACCGTTTCTTCGAGGAGGCGGTCGCGCAGCGCCGGCGGTGAATACCGCCACCAGACGCGGAGGTTGTTACGGACCAGGCGGCGCAGCATCGCATTGGCGTCGCGGTTGACGGCGGCGCGTTCGTGAACGACGCCAAGATCGCCGCGCGGCTCGACGCGCCAGCCGCCCCGCCAGAGGCGGCAGCAGAGATCGTACTCCTCAGCGTAGTATTCGAAATCCACGGGGTAGCCCCCCACGTCGAGAAACGCCCGCCGACGGACGGCGGCACCGCAATTGACGATGACCCCGGCCAGTCCGCCGACGTCGTGGCGCTGCGGATCCGTCGCGCGGCGGATGCGGCACGCGATCGCGCCCAGGCGCGGGTCATCTGCAAACGCCCAGCGGACGCCGCGCACCGCGTCGGGCTCGGGCACGCTGTCATCGTCGAGCATGAAGAGGATCGCGCCGCTCGCCGCGCCGGCCGCGACGTTTCGGGCCGCGGCGGAGATGTTGCTTTCGAGCGTGATGGACCGGACATCGGGGAACCGTGTGCGGAGCAGTTCGGCGGTTCCGTCGCGCGACGCGTTGTCGACCACGATGATCTCGTCGTCGGCAGCGACGATCGAATGAAGTCGTCCGAGGGTGCGTTCGAGGATCTCCCGACGGTTCCGCGTCGGAATAATGAAACTGATCGCGCCGTTTGAATCGCCTCTAGTGCTTCGCATACGTTGACTCCGCCGCGGCCCAGCCGGCCGGGGGTGGTTCCTCTCCTTCGTCTCGGATCAACTCGCGGCGTGTCGCGAGCCAGCGCTCGAGCGTGGTCGCCTCGATGGACGAGGTGCCGAGGCGCTCAACCTGGATCGCGGCGGTCGCCATGGCGAGATACGCCGCCTGCATCAGGGTCGCCCCGACCGTCAGCGCGGCCGCGCCGGCGGCAACGACCGATTCGAGGCTGCCGAGGCGGTCGCGCGGCCGGTCCGCCAGGGCCGGCACATATTCAGAGCGGAGTCGCCCGGACCATTCGGAGGACGACGGGTCCTGACTCGGGCGATCGAACGTGACGGTTCCGCGCTTTCCGAGGGTGATCATCGCGCGGTGGGACTGCGTGACTTGAAGCAGTCGGTGCACGACGGCGGACAGGCCGGTGGCCGAATCGCCGAGGGCCGAGCGGAGGCGTCGTTCGGACGCGACGCAGAGCGAAAGGTGCCGCAGGATGGTCAGGTCGCCGCGATGATCGCTGACGGCCCCGACGAGCAGCGGGCAGCGCTGATGAAACGTCCCGCCGAGCCGCTGGAGCAGGCCCGAGGTCATCGTGCCGTAGCCGGCGTCGCAGAGGATCGCGCCATCCGCACGGCGGACGTGATCCAGGATCGCGTCGGCCGCGCGACGCTCGGTGATGGAGTCGAGCGGGCAGGTGGCGCCGTCGTCCACGCGAAAGAGCTTCTGTTCATCGACGAGGTAGCGCGTGCGGATGGCCACGTTCGTGCGGCCCGGGACCGAAACGACATCGACGCCGGCCAATTCGAGTTGTTCGATGAGCCAGTGGGACGGCTCGTCCTCCGCAACGGCGGTCACAAACGTCGTCGCGGCGCCAAGCGCCCGCACCTGCGCCGCAACGGCCGCCGCCGCGCCGAGGAAGTTCTTGCGGTCGAGCGAGCGCAGCGACATGACCGGCGCATCGCCGGCGATCGAGTCGGCCTCGCACAGGATGTAGCGATCGACGACCGAGTCACCGACGACAAGCAGCCGCTTTCGGCGCAGCGCCGACAGATACCGGCGCGTTGATTCGACCGAAAGCGCATGCCGTTGACACACGGCGGCGAGACGACGTTGTTCCAGCTCCAGGTCGGGCCGCACTGCGTCGATGAGCCGGCTGGACGAGAAGACCACGTCACCGCTCGAAAAGACGACGCGGCCGCCGTTCGCCTCGACGGCGGCGCGTTCGGCGAGGAACCCGGCGTGGTTGCTCGTCGCGTATTCCTGACCTTTGACATACACATCCGGTCGAATCGTGACGAGGAGCTGGCACGCCGATGGATTGGGGTCGATGACGACGTAGTCGACAAACGCCAGCGCCGCGAGATTCTCAGCGCGGAGTTCCTGCGGGATGTACGGACGCTGGTCGCCCTTGTCGATCGCCGCGTCGCCGGTGATCGAGACGACGAGCACGTCGCCCTGGTTTCGCGCGAATTGGAGGTAGCGGACGTGGCCGGGGTGGACGAGGTCGAAGCAGCCGTGGCACTGCACAATCGTCCGACCGGCACGGCGCGCGGCCTCCAGGCGCGGCAGCAGCGCGTCGAGGGGAACGATCTTCCGTCGATAGTCCGTCCGGCCGGCACTGGCAGTGTCGGAGTCGTCGAGGGGCATGTAGGGGAATATCGGCAGACCGGCGCGGGATGGATGAACGCTGCCGTCGGGCCTGAATCGCTAATAGATGAGCATGCGGTAGACGCCGACCGTTCCGCGGACGACGAAGGCCCCCATCGTGAGCACGAGCAAGACGCCGACACTCAGGGCCAGTGCGGGCCAGGTCGTGCCGACGATCTCGGGCAGATTCGGGATGATCGTGCCGAGCAGCGAAGCGAGCGTCGCGAGCGCCCCGATGGCGAGGAAATGGCCGCGCGCATTGCCGCCGATCGGCGCCATGCGCACGGTCAGGCAGACGAGCACGTAGGCCACGATCCCGTTCTTCCAGACGGCCCAGTCCGTCGTTCGCAGCGTATCGAGCGTCTCCTCCGCCAGCGAGATCAACTGGCGCAATTGCTCCCAGAACGCGGGCCAGGTCGCAGGAATCTCGACTGCGAGCCGGGCGTAGGTGATGCGGGCGGCAAACGCGTCGCCGTAGTATCGAACGAAGAGATAGAGCGCCCCACCGACGAAGAGCATCGGCAACAGACCGAGGATGGTCGTCACGAGCATCGGCAGCCGCTCGGGCGGATCGTCGTCCTTGCGCTCGTCCTCTTCGGCGCCGACAAAGGAGACATTCCGCACACTGACGCCGGTGATCAGCAGCGCCACCACATATCCGAGTTGGGCGAGGATCGTTCCGGGCAGCAGCAGGCCGTTCAGCACGCGCGGTCGGACCAGGCTGCTGACCAGGTACCGAACCCCCCACGCGAGGACGATCACGACGGTAAGCCAGACGGCGGCGGCGAGATAGACCATCGCTGGGCCCTCGGAACGGCGGCACCGACGATCGGCGCGTACTTCCGTCTTGTCATCGGCATCGCCGATCGAACGGGTTGATCGGCTTGCTCCCGACGGCGCGTGTCGGCGCTTCGATTCCGCGGAGCCGGCCGCCCATTATCCGAGGAACTCGGCAAGGGCTTGCAGTTTTCGGACTGGAAACAGGGCCACGAACCACTCGCGCGAGGCGGTCGTCCGCTGATCTTCCAGCCGGCGCTCCAGGGCCTCCAGGCGCCGGAGGAGTGATTCCCGGCCCGGAATCCGGTCATACAGGGTCCGGTTCAGCTCGTGGATGCGATCGAACGCGGCGCGGCGGGCGCGGCGGTCGGACGGCGCCTCACGTGCGAGGCGGGAGGCCGTTTGCACGGCATCGGACTTGGCCTGGACGAGGCGCGCCCGTTCCGCGTCGGCCGCATCGGCGGCCGTGTAGCGTTCCGGGTTGTATCGCATCTGGCGAAGCTGCCGGCGCAAGACGCGGAGGTCCGCCTCGGACGCGTCATCACCATCGAGCGGAAGGCGGAGCGTCGCAGTCGCGCATGCGTACGGCGGCGGCGCGAAACCGAAGAGGTGTCGCGAGAACGCGTCGGTGATGCGATCGTACTTCGCACCGCCGAGCCCGTGGATGAACAGGTCACACGCGAAGAGCCGGGCGAAAAGCGTCAGGGTCAATGCGCGGGGCCAGATGGCGCCGGTCTTTTCAGGCGAGCACAGCAGTCCGCGCGGGTTGCCGTTCAGTTCCGACCTCGAGCACGCCATCATGGCCCGGTCATCCGCGAGCAACTCGATGCCGTTCGCATGCGCGAAACGTATCCCCAGCCGGCTCCGCTGGCCGGACGCCGGGATCACCCAGAACGGTAGCTCGACGCGGTCGGCCTCGATGCGCAGATCCGGGATCGGGTGACGGTCGCCGACGATGCCGTTTCGCTGTCGGTAGTCCCCCAGGGCCCGGTTGTAGGCGGCGGCGACGTGCCGCGCGTGCTCGATGCAGTGTGCGACAAACCGCGCCCAAGTCTCCGCAAGATCGCCCTCGGCCAGTTCGCTGGTTCGGAAGAGACCGGCTGTCGGGACGCCAATCGTGCAATCGACCGCAGCCAGCCCGTCCGACCAGCAGTCGACAAATCCGGCGCGGCCGGTGCGCTGCGCGCGATCGAGAAACGCGGTTTCAAACGCGTCCCAGACACCGTCCGAGCCACGCCGGAGCCGCTCCGGCACCTGATCCACGCCCGCCGCCCATTGTTCGTGCGATGCAACGGCCGCGGCGACGACGAGTCCGCGGTTCGCCTCGAACGGCTTCCATCGGCGCGTGATCCAGCGCGCGCCCGCCTTCTCCGGCCATCGCAGTTCAACGTCGTCGCAGACATCGTTGTCCACGGCCCAGAACGTCGCGCGACCGCCCAGGCGTTCCGCAAGCCTCGTCGCCACGACGTTTTTGAACCACACCCCGGGGTGAATGAACTCCACCTGGTGGCCGCTCAGGATGATCGGCGGCGATTGACGCAGCGCAGGATCGATGAGCGTGATGTCTTCACCGAGCAGCGTGACGTGCCGTTCGGTCCGCTCGCGCCGGTTGTGCTCAACGAGTCGGGCGAGCGCATCAAACGGAGGATCGACCAGCCGTTGACCGTCACCCGGCGGGACAATCCACGCGGAGTCGTCCGGCTGCGGATGTGGGGTCTCGGAGTTCAAGGTGGATCGATCCGTGCCATCAGAACGGCGACGCGGTCAGGTCGTCGAGCCGCATTCCGCCAGCAGCGATCGGGCCGCAGTCTCGACCTCGGCGGACCATCGACCGACGCGGCGCATCTCGCGCTGGAAGACGTCCATGTAATGACGCAGGCGGGCGTCCGGATCGTCAAGCAGTCCGCCGAAATGGCGCGACGTGTCCTTGTAGATCAGCCGCACGGGAAGCTCCCGGACGCGCAGTCCGGCCGCGGCGACCTGCGTCCAGAATTGCAGCGGAATCGCATACCCCGGCACGTCGAGCGTGAGGTCGCGCAGGGCCGCGACGCGGTGCGCCTTGAAGCCGCAGAAGGCGTCGGTGAGGGAGAATGAGAGCGTCTCGTTCAGGAGCCAAGTGATCGTGCTGTTGATCCGGCGGCGGTCCGGCGGCGGATCGTCGTTGCCATCGAGCGCGGCGAGGTAGCGCGAGCCCGAGATGATGTCAGCACAGCCGCGGTGCGCAGCGGCGATGAACTCCGGCAGGTGCGCCGGCTCGTGCTGCGCATCGCAGTCCATGGTGATGACCCAGTCGTAGCCGCGGGCCTGTGCAAAGCCGAAGGCATCGATCAGGCTCTGACCGTAGCCTTCGTTGCGACGGTGCCGGATGACGGCCATCGGTGCGGCGCGGCGCAGCTGGTCGGGCGTGGCATCGGTCGAGCCATCATCGACGACCAGCAGATCGGAGACGTAGCGGCGGACCCGGGCGAGGACTTCCGGCAAATACCGCGCCTCGTTGAAAACCGGTATGGCCAGTAGGACGCGCATGACCCGCTTCGGACTGTCCCCTACCACCGTCGGCCACGATCCGACGCATCGCGATGAGCGCATGTTAGATGCCACGGCGGCGAAGTCAAATCCGTGCGGTTGCGAACCATACGACGGTCCGGAATCGCGGCGCTCGCTCGCGGCGAAATGCCGATAAATCACCGGGACTGCCGGAATTGCGATGAGAGGAGCCGGCGACGAATGACGGGGCGGCGGATCAGCGTACAGCGCCGTGCGGCGCGCGCGGCGTCCATTCTGCGCGCGATCGGCCGCGGCGCTGGCGCCGCGCTGATCCTGGCGACGGGTTCCGGTTGTAACGATCCGAACGTCAACCTGTTCGAGCAGATGCGCCGCAGCGTTGCGGAGACGCGCGTTCAGCGCGGCCACAGCCTGATGGAGCATGAGCACCTCAACGCGGCGATCCGGGAATTCGACGAAGCGCTGCGGTTAAGCCCGCAACTGGCGTCCGCGCACTCGGGGCTCGGTCAGGTGTATCGAAAGCGCGGCGATCTGTCGGAGGCGGCGCGACACTTCGCCGAGGCGGTCCGGCTCGACCCCGCGGACTTCCCATCGACGCTGTCGCTGGCCGAGACGTATCAGAAGCTGGCGGAGACGGCGATCGACCGGCTGGACAAGCTGCGGCAGGCCGTGCGCGCCTACTTGCACGCGTGCGAATTACGTCCGGAGCACTTCGAGGCACACCTCAACGCCGGAGTCTGCTATCACCAGATGGGCGACCTGGACCAGGCGATCAGCTTCTATCGCGCCGCGATCAAGATCGATCCATCGAATGCGTTCGCGCTGGCCAACCTGGGCGCGGCATACGACACGAAGGGCCGCTACTACGACGCAATCAACGCGTACAAGCGGGCGTTGGAGCTTGAAGACAACCAGCCGATGGTGCTCGTGAACCTGGGGACGACGTACCTCAAGCAGGGCCGCATCAACGCCGGCGTGGCCGCGTTCCGGCGGGCGATCCAGATTGAGCCGACGCTGGCGATCGCGCACCAGCGTTTGGGATACTGCTACTACCGCAACGGGGCGTTCGATCAGGCGCTGGCCGCGTACGGACGATCAATCGAGCTGGATGCCAAAAGCGCCGAGGCGCACGCCGGCCGCGGCGTGGTCTTCATGACGATGTACCTGCGGAACAAGTCGCGTCTGGAGCTCCGCACGCAGGCGCTGGACCACTGGCACCGGTCGCTCGAGCTGGACTCCAATCAGCCGCGACTGAAGTCGCTCCTGGCGAAGTATGCCCCGCCGTCGCGAGCCGGCGGCAGCGACGTCGTGCTGGTCGGGCCGTAGGCCGGGACGTCTGCACGGACGCGGCGGGTCAATCAACAATTGCGTCGGACAAGCGCGATGCGCTGATGACCGCCTGCCGCACAACGAACACGCTGCGGCGATTGGGCCGAACGCCGGTCTGCCGTGCTTCGCACACGTAGAGTTCCTTGTTCGCGTGGCCCTCGGAACAATCATGCACATCGGCGTTGTCGAGCCAGAAGCCGTCCGGCCGCACCTCTCGCAACGTGCCGATGAAGAGGATCGGCCCGGCCGTGTCGAGTACAATCGTCTCGCCGGTCAGGGCGAGGAACGAATCATCGGCGCGGTCCGGGTCGCCGCTGCTGGACGTGTGTTCGTCTTGCTGCTCGGCGCACACGGTGGATATAGTAGAAACGCCGCGCGGCGAACGTCAATGAACACCGCGGTCACGAGACCTTCCCTCGACAGGAGTTAAAACCCTCATGCCCCGGTTGCACGCCGTTACGGTCGGTTCTGCCGTTGTGCCGGTGGTGTTGATCATCGCGATCGTGCTTCGCATCCCCGCGCCGGCCGGCGCGGCAGATGAGCCGAAGCCCGATCCGAGAAGCGACGTGGCCGATCGGATCACGAAGGAGCAAATCAACCGCATCCGGTTCATGGAGCTGCGGGCGTCGCGGCTGCGCCAGCGGTCGGCGGATCGCGTCGTCGTCACGGTGCCGAAGGCGGCAATCAACAAGTTTCTGGAGCGACGGCAAGGATCGCCCGGGTTCCAGGGAGACGCGGCACGCCGGCAGTTCATGCGGCTTTCCCCGCCGGAGAAGCTCGCCGAGATCGCGTTCGCCACTTACGATACACCGGACGAAAGGGTCTTCGCCGACCTGGTGCAGATCAAGACCGACCCGGAAGCAATGGTCGAGTTTCGTCGCCGCGTCATGCCCATCGTGCTCAACAACTGCGCAACCTCAGCGTGTCACGGCCGGACGGACGTGAGTGAAACGAAGATGCGACTTTACAACGATCCCAAGCGTTCGGACCGGACGACGTACGGGAACTTCGTGACGCTCCGCGAGTGGACGGTCTCGCACGAAATACCGACCGGTTCCGGTCGGCGGGATTTCCGATTGATCGAGCCGACGTACCCCGAGGATTCGCTGCTGCTCAACTACATGCTCCGGGAGGACGAGACCAAGCTCCGCCATCCCGGGCAGTCCATCAAGCCCGTCTTCCAGAATCGCGCTGCGCCGGGGTACGTGCTGATTCGCGACTGGATCGCGTCGCTTCGGCAACTGCCCGTCGACGAAGGGTACGGCTTTCGACTTCTTCCGCCGATGGGAACCGCCACCGGACCGGCGGCCGAGGCTGACGCCGATTCGGCGCCCGCCGATCCGTCGGGCGACACCCCGTGACGGACCTGGCGACGACGCTCGGAATCGCCGTCGCCGCCATCGTGATCGCGGCGGCCGTTCAGCGCGCGCGCCGGCGGCGCCACCTGCGTCGCGCGGCGATGGCGGTCGCCCGGTGGACGCCGATCGACGATCCAGACGCGTCACTCCCCATCCCGATCCGCGACCTGACGCTGGTTCGCGTCGGTCACAGCGGACGTATCCGCGCGGCGTTCGTCGCGGACGAGGCGGACTCGGCCTTCGTCGTCGACTACGCGTTCGAGACGGGCTTTGCGGAGCGGCGAAAGACGCACCCATTCTACGTTTTCGGGTGTCTTGCTCCGGCGGCGACGTGCTTCCTTTTGACGTCGCCCGATCCGCTGTTTGCGCACGCGGCCATGCGGCCACCGTTCCATCAGCGAAAGGCGTCGGAGCGGTTCTGGGTCTGCGACGACCCGACGTGGCTCGAGGAGCGGTGGTCTGTGTTCGAAGCGTGGCTTGACGAGCACCGGTCGAATGGAACGACCTGGGAAGCTCGTGAGGGTCTCGTCGCGGGTTGGCGTCCGCAGTCCGCGGCGACGACGGATTTCAGCGCCGATCTAGACGCGGCACGGTCACTCGCCGCTTTGCTGAGTCGTTGAGGCATTTGGTTCCGCGGCCGCGGGCTGCGTCGCCGGTTGTGTCGCCGCGGATTGGGCGGCCGGGTCCTGCATCGCCTGACCCAGAGCTTCAAGCCCCTGGCCGAGCGTGCGGGTCAGGAGCATGCTCGGGTTTTTCGGCGCCAGTCCCTGTAGCAGACCGTCGGTGCGTTTCGCGAGGCGATCGCCCGCGTCGGGCGGCAATTGCAGCTCCTGCAATCGACGCGTGATCAACTCGGCCCACTGCTGGTCGCGAAGCCGAAGCTCCTCCTGCCGCTTGCGCTCCGCTTCGAGTTCGGCCTCCTTGGCCCGAAGTCGCTCCGCGGCGAGCTGCATCTCGAGCTGCTGCCGCTCACGCCGCTGCGAGTCCGCCGCGCCGCGCGCCTGAAAAACGATGACCAGTCCGACGCCGCCGAGGACGATCATCAGCGACACGACGGCCACGAGGTGCCGATGCGGCCAGAGCGCTTTTCCGAGCAGGTAGAGCGCGCCGGCGGGCCGGGCCTGTATCGGCTCACCGGCGAGGTAACGCGAAACATCGTCGGCCAGCGCTGAGACCGACTGGTAGCGATCGTCCTTCCGTTTGGCGAGCGCCTTAAGCAGGATCGCCTCCAACTCCGACGAGACGTCGCGATCGAGCCGCGATGGCCGTTCCGGATCAGTCTGCGTGATGTGGTTCAGCACTTGGCCCAGTGCGCCGGTCGTCGGATAGGGCATTCGGCCGGTGACCAGTTCGTAAAGGATGATGCCGAGCGAGTAGACATCGGTCCGCGGGTCAACGGCAGTGGGATCGCCGGTCACCTGCTCCGGCGCCATGTAGGCCGGCGTGCCGATGATCTGGGCGGTGACCGACGTGGTCATGTCCTGCGCGCCGCCCATTTTGGCAAGCCCGAAGTCGTGGACGCGCGGCTCGCCGTCCGCGTCAACGAGGATATTCGCGGGTTTCAGGTCGCGATGAACGACGCCGCGCAGGTTTGCGTAGCTCACCGCGCCACAGATCCTCAGGAACAACTTCAGCCGATCGCGCTGCGGCAGCGCGTGCGTCCGCACGTACTCGCTGAGCGCCTGGCCGTGGACATACTCCATCGCGTAGTACATGCGGCCGCCGGAGCGTCCGCTGTCGTAGATCGGGACGATGCAGGGGTGGCGCAGTTGCGCGGCCAGCTCGATCTCGCGCTCGAAGCGGCGGCGGGCCTGCTCCGATGCGAACGGGCCTTCGAGAAGCACCTTGAGCGCCACCGGTCGCTTCGTGGAGCGCTGAACCGCCTTGAAGACGATTCCCATGCCGCCGCGGCCGATCTCGCGGATGAGGTCGTAGCCCTCGATCTCCGGCAGACCGATGGGCTCCTCTTCCAGGCGTTCGCGCAGGTCCGAGCTGCCGGCGCGCGGCGTACCGAGCGCGACCGTCGCGTCGTCGGCCTGCGCCCCCAGCCGGTCGATCATCGCCAGGCCGTCGAGGTGGCGGCGAAGCTCGTCGGCGACGTCGGGATTCGCGGCGAGAAACTGGTCCTCGGACACAGCCTCGCCGCGCAGGCGGCGGTCGAGGAACTCGTTGAGGAGCTCCCCGACGCGCTGTTCGCGCGGGTCATCACCCTCGGCGAAGCCGTCCAGATTGGATTCCGCGCCCTTGTCGCTCATGGCCATACCGTCGGGCCCGCAGGGTGACGACCGTTCCCGTCCCGGCCGACGACAATGCCTCCAAGTCTCTGCCGATACTTGGGTTGTCGCCGAAACGGTGAACGCCATTCTACCCCCGGTCGCACGCGAAGGATAGCGTGGCTGCGCCAGGCGTCGATTACAATCTGCAACGGGCTTTGGATCGCTGGAGCCGGCGTCGAAAGGTACTGGCGGACGGAAACACCGCGCGGCGGATGAATGGACGACCCGCAGCATACCCTGGTTCTGATTCGCAAGGCCGGAGGCGGCGACGAGCAGGCCTTCAAGCGCTTGCTCGTCATGTATCACCCGCGGCTTCGCGCGCGGCTGATGCGTCAGATGGATGCCACGATGAAAGCGCGGATTGAGCCTGAGGACATCCTCCAGCAGGTCTATCTCGAGGCGTTTAAGGCCATCGGGCAATTCAACTATCTCGGGAAGGACTCGTTTCTCAGGTGGCTGTTCACGATCCTGGATCGAAAGCTGATCGATGAGCACCGGGCACTCCATGCCGAGCGGCGCGACGTGCGGCGGGAGACGAAGTCCGTCTCGGGCGACAACCAGCGGAGTGGCTACATCGACCTGATCGGGCGCCTCCAGGCGGAGACGGGTACGCCGAGCCGCGTGCTGCGGTCGCGCGAGGCCGTCGGCACGCTGCACACGTGCCTGGCGGCGCTGCCGGAGCATTACCAGGAGGTGATTCGCCTGCGGTTCATTCACGGCCTGCCGGTCGGAGAGGTCGCGGAGCGCATGCGGCGGAGCGTCGGGAGCATCCATATGATCTGCCATCGGGCTTTGGCGCAATTGCGGCGGCAGTTTGAGCAAATGGGCCTGTCGTCCGACGAGGCCTGAGCGCGCGCCGCGGGATGCACAACGGCGAAGACACATGAACGGAGATGACGAGGTTCAGACGCGCGTCTGCCGTGCGTGCGGCGAGAAGTACCGCTACCCGGTGAAGCACAGCCCGGCGCAGCGGTTCTACTGCGAACTCTGCGCGCAACTGCCGACTACGGTCCGCGCGGTCTTCGAGCGGCTCACGAGACGAGTTGTGGAACTGGAGCGCGCGGCGTCGGGACGCGTCGCGGCTCGAAAGCCCCATGCCTGACCGACCGATCGACGACCTGCCGCCGCACGATCGTCGACGCTTCTTCGCGGCGGGGTTCGGGCGCGTCATTCGACCGCTCGCCGAATACCTCGAAAAGAGACTGCCGTTCCCGCTGCCGCAGGGCCGTGACGTGTTGCGCCCGCCGGGGGCTCTTCCGGAGCGGGAGTTTCTCGATACGTGCTATCGCAGCGGCGCATGCGCGGACGTCTGTCCAGCGAAGTGCATCCGACTCGTTCAGGGCGACGATGAGGAGACGCGCGGAACGCCGTTGATCGACCCCGATCTCGCGGCCTGCGTCGTGTGCGAGGAACTGGCGTGCATGCGGGCCTGTCCGAGCGGCGCGCTTTCGCTGGTCGGAAAGCACGCGATCCGCATGGGGCTGGCGATCGTGCGCGAGCAGACGTGCGTTCGCAGCCGCGGTGATGATTGTCGGATCTGCGTGGAGCGCTGTCCGCTCGGGGGTGACGCCATCCGGATCGGCGACGACGGCAGGGTCGACGTGATCGACCCGGCGAAGCACCACGGCATCGGATGCGTCGGCTGTGGCGTATGCCAGTTCTACTGCCCCACCACGCCGAAGGCGATCTACGTGCGGCTGTACCCATGATCGGGCCGCGCTCGCAAGCCGCGCATCAGGGCGACAGCAGCGCGGCCTCGAAGCCCGTGAGGTCGGCGGGCGTGATCCGTCCATCGCCGTTGAAGTCCGCGCGGGCGTACGGATCGAGATCCGGATGAGCCGCGACATAGGCCGCCACGCCGTCCAGCAGCAGTTCCGTCATGTCGTCGATATCATGGCCGTCAATGGTTCCGTTGCCATCCAGATCGCCGAGCACCGGCGCGGGATCGTTCGCGATCATCGGCACTGCGAGCGCATCGCCGATCACAACGTGCTGCCAGCTCAGCGATGAGATGGCCGTCCACGCCGCCTCGGCCCAGGTCCGGCGCGCGATGAGGAAGTTCTTCACCAGGAATTCGTTGTCGGGCACGGTGAATGCGAACGGCTCCCAGACGTGTCCGACGGCGAACGTGCCGCCCGCCGCAATGAAATCCGCGACCTGTTCCTGCTGAAACAGCGTCGAGTGCCCGTTCAGGCCGCGGGCGTTGTAGGACTCGATCGTGTTAAAGATCGCGCCGCGCGGGAAATCGAATCCAACGATGTAGGTTCCGTCACCGGGCGGATCGGCGCCGGCGCCGAAGAGCTTGTGGTTTTCTCCGTAGGAGGCGTAGAGAATCAGTGGCGACGGCTCTTCGTCGGCGGTGATGAAGTCGAACGTTGCGTCGTAACGAACGGTCCAGCCATCGGCGATCGCCGCGTCGCGGGCCTCCTCGTAATCATCGCCGCCGAAGAACGGATCGCCGGTGCTGAAGAGCATTTCGTCGTCGATGTCTTCGGCGATCGTCAGGTCATACTCGTCGAAGAGCAGTTTCACGCGGGCCTTGTTAATGACGAGGTCTTGCGCGCGGTCGATGATCGCACGCGCATCGCTCAGCGTGTTTCCGTCGATCCGCGTCACGAGGACAAGATCGCCGGCCGTCAGGCGCGTCGCACCGCTGCCGAAGAGTCGCCAGACGCCGCCGTTGGCGAGTAGCGTCTTCCGCGTCGTGATGTTGCCGCGCGGGAACGAATCGATCGGGTCGGGGCTGAACCGGTAGGGATTCACGATCATGTTGTCGGCATGGCTGTCCATCGAGCCGCCGGCCTCGCCGGAATCGAGGTCCTGCCAGAGCAGGACCAGTTCGGCATCCACGGAAGCAAAGATCGCGTCGCCCGCGCCGAACTGGTTGGAGGCATTCGTCGGCGAGTCGCCGGCGACCTGGTTGGTGTTGTCATAGACGCGATGCGGAAACGGTCGAATCAGCACGACGGCCACGATATCAGGGGCGTCGGGGAATCCGGGGGCATTGATGAAGGCGCGGATCGGATCACGAACCAGACTGATGAAGAACCCGTACGGCAGATCGGGGGTGAGCAGGACCGGGTTGTTCAGATCGCACACGTTCGACGATGGGATGTCGGGGTGCGCGGCGAGGTAGTGGTCCTTGAGCGCGGTTCCATCCGGCGACGCGGAGTTGTAGACGACCAGCACCTGTTGGCCGGAGATTGCCGCCGAGGCGGCAACCGTCGACATGGCTCCCAGCAGGAATGCGACGATCGTCGATAGTCGCGGCGACACGCGTCTTCTGCCCCTCGCGGAGATTCGGCCCCGGCCCGGTCCATAGATCTTACGACCGTCGCGATCGGACAGTCAAAAAAAGGGGGCAGCCGACGGAACGGGGGGAGCGTGCGGTTTGCGGACAGCGCGGATCAGACTTTTCGGAACTCCGTCTCCGCCACGCGTGAGCCATCCGGCAGCGTCCGGAACCGGTAGTCGCCGAAGACGTGCGGCGCGTCGTTCTGGAGGATTTCGCACACCAGCCCGGCGACTTTTCGGATCTCCGGCTCGGCGAACTCGTTGCAGCGCAGCTCGATGAAGTGCCGCAGCGCGCGGGCGTTGGCGGTGACGAAGATCTTCGTCTCCGTCGCGTTCGGCAGGACGCATCGCGCCGCCTGACGCGCCATCTTCCGCCGCATGGTCTTGTCCTCGATGTCGGCGAGCCGCGCCGTCAGACGCTCGACCAGCTTGGTGTAGGCGGCGTGTGCGTCGGCCATGGCCGCCTCAAAGACGGCGTGACACTCGGGGTCATCGGCGATGATGTCCGGCTCGACGAAGTCGGCGGTGCTCTCATCCACGTAGCGCTGTGAGAGTTGCGAGTAGCCGAACCCGGCGCGGTGACGGATCAACTCGTGCGTGAAACTGCGCGACACGCCGGCGATGATGAAATTCCAGACCGCGTGCTCGAGCACGCTGCCGTGGCCGACCTCGAGGATGTGATGGAGGTACGTTGCGTTGCCGCCCGGTCGCGGCCGGGCGAACGACATATAGCAGACGCGACCGGCGACTTCGCACAGCTTTTGGCCGGCGACGTCCGTGTCGGTGTTCCAGCTCGCAACGGCGTGGTCGGCGAGGAACCGCTCCAGCTCGGCGTCATTGATCGTCTGTCGTCCGACGAGGTAAACACGCGGTTCTCGCACGATCTTCGTCATCCCTGCTCCTTCAACCGGGTCGGTGGATCGCATCATAACGGCTGAGTCCGACCGCGCGACGTTCGAAACGAGGTCCCGCGATCGCGGAGGGTGCCGCGACGTGCCACGCGGACGCGTCGCTTGTGATTATTCGCGCGTCGTCGGCGGTCCGACGAACGTAAGCTTCGCGCTGGACGAACAATCCCGCGGGGGGCGATGGAGTCCGCCGGGATTGGCCGCCGCATCCGCTCATGCCCTCGCAAGGAGCGATTCGCCTGTCATCTCGCCGGGTCGCGCCAGTCCGGCGATCTCGAGCAGCGTCGGCGCGATATCCGCCAATCGCCCGCCGGTTCGGAGGGTTCGACCGCGAAAGCGATCATCGACCACGATCAGCGGCACGTCGTACGTCGTGTGCGCGGTGTGCGGACCGCCCGTCGCCGGGTCGATCATCTGCTCGCAATTGCCATGGTCCGCCGTGACGATGGCCGCCCCGCCGCGCTGCACGACGGCGTCGACCACTCGACCGACGCACTGGTCGACGACCTCGACCGCGCGGATGGCGGCATCGAGGACGCCGGTGTGGCCGACCATGTCGCCGTTCGCATAGTTGAGGACGTACAGGTCGTAGCGATCCGACGCGATGCGCCGGAGCATCTCTGCGGTGACCTCAGGCGCGGACATCTCGGGCTTCTGATCGTACGTGGTCACGTCGCGCGGCGATGGGATGATCTGACGGTCTTCGCCGTCGAACGGTTCTTCGCGGTAGTCGTTGAAGAAATAGGTGACGTGCGGGTACTTCTCGGTCTCGGCGCAGCGGAATTGCGTCAGTCCGCCGTCGGCCCAATACGCGCCGAGGATGTTCGCCATCTTCGCCGGTTTCGGAAACGCGACGTGTACCGGCAGGCCCGATTCGTACTCGCACATCGTGCAGAAGTACAGATCGGGGATGCGTTCGCCGCGGTTGAAGCCCATCAGGCGGACGCTGCCATCCTTGTCCATCGCCTCAAACGGGAAGTGCGCGCTGACGAACGCCTTGACCAGCTCGCGCGGACGGTCCCCGCGGAAGTTGAACAACACGACCGCGTCGCCCGATCGGATGATTCCGCGCGGCGTACGCCCGTCATCGCAGACGACCGACGGCTCGATGAACTCGTCGCCGTTGCGCGATGGCTCGGTCGGATGTTCGTAATACCGCCGAAACGCCTCTTCCGCAGAGCGCACCGCGACCCCATCACCGCGCGTCAGGAGTCGATACGCCCTTTCCACGCGATCCCAGCGCTGGTCGCGGTCCATTGCGTAGTAGCGCCCCACCACGGAGCACACGCGGCCGACGCCGATCTCTCGCATCCTTGACTCGACTTGACGGATGTACTCGACCCCCGAATGCGGCGGCGTATCGCGTCCGTCGCCGAAGGCGTGGAAACAAACGCGGTCCGCCGCAAGATTGCGGTCCGCCGCCAGCCGCAGCACGGCGTACGCGTGTTCCAGCGTGCTATGGACGCCCGCGTCGGAGCAGAGACCAGCGACGTGCAGGCGACCACCGGTCCGAATGACCTGGTTCACCGCGTTGACCAGCGCCGAATTCTGGAAGAACGAGCCGTCGCGGATTCGGCGAGAGATGCGCATGATCTCCTGATCCACGATCCGGCCGGCGCCGATGTTCTGGTGCCCCACCTCGGAATTGCCCATGACGCCGTCCGGAAGGCCAACGTCCTCGCCGCTCGTGTGGATCAGGACATTCGGATACTCGCGCATGAGCCGATCATCGACGGGCGTGCGGGCCAGGTGCACCGCGTTGGCGTGATTCCACTGGGGAGAGGGGTTGTGTCCCCAGCCATCGCGGACGATCAGCATCAGCGGGCGTCTGGCCAGTTGAATCCGTGGCATCGATTCCTCGCCTTTTCCGAGTCGCCGGGACGCGATTGTAGTCGTCCGCGGTCCGAACGAGAATTCCGCGCCCGTGTTCCGAGATCGGTGCGACAATGCGCCCGAGGCCGCCGCCGCGGCGCCGGGTGGATCATCTTGATTCGCGCGTCCGCCCTGACTATCCTGCGACGACGGTTTTCGAGCGATATACCGGACGATTCAATCAGGAGACCGATCATGCCTTACGAACTTCCGCCGCTGCCCTATCCCTACGAGGCCCTCGAGCCGCACATCGACGCGAAGACGATGCAGATCCACCACGACCTGCACCACAAGGCCTACGTCGATGGTCTGAACAAGGCGCTGGAAGGGCTGGCCAAAGCGCGCGAATCGAACGACTTCGCGGCTGTTCAGCAACTCTCACGGCTCGTCGCTTTCCACGGTGGCGGGCACAGCAATCACACGATCTTCTGGAACAACATGGCGCCCGCGGGCAAGGGCGGAGGCGGCGAGCCGACCGGGGACCTGGCGGCGGCGATTCGCAAGGACTTCGGTGACTTCGCCAAGTTCAAGGCGCACTTCAGCGCCGCCTCGACCGCGGTCGAGGGGAACGGCTGGGGCGTTCTGGCGTGGCAGCCGGCCCTGGGCAGCCTGACGATCCAGACGATGATGAACCAGCAGAACCTGACGATCCTCGGCAGCATTCCGCTGCTGCTGCTCGATGTCTGGGAGCATGCGTACTATCTGAAGTATCAGAACAAGCGGGCTGCGTACGTCGAGGCGTGGTGGAACGTCGTGAACTGGAAGGACGTCGAGGCGCGATTCGCCAAGGCGTCGAAGTGCGCGTTCTAGCGAGTGGACGATCCGGAAGCGGATGCCGCCCGGCCGCGTCGAAAGGCGCCGCCGGGCTGCTTTCATTCCACGGACACCCCGCAATGGGAATCAGCGACGGGCGACCTGCGGCGCGGTGGCCGCCGACGGCGCCTCCACGGGGATCTCCACGCGTGTCGGCGACTGCCAGAACCCGCGCGACGCGAAGAGCTCCGACACCGCGTCGCGCAGCTGCCGCTGGATGCGATCGGGGTGTTGACGCGCGTTGAGCACGGTGAAGCCGAACTCCCTGGCCATCTTGTCGTACTCGCGCATGAGCAGCGTCTGGTAGCGCTTGAAGCTGTCGTACGGATCGTCGCCGAGGGCGAGGTCCATTCCCGACTCGAAATAGTCGATCACGCCGCGCGGAATGACGCGGCGGATCAGCGTCGCAATGTCGGTTTTCAGATAGAGCACCAGATGCGGAATCGGAGCGAAGCCGTAGAGGTCACGGACCCACTGCCGATCCGCGCCGCGAACGACATCCCGCGCGAACGCAGTGAAGACGTAACGGTCCGCCAGGACCACGAACCCATTGCGGAGCGCGGGGATGATCTCCTTCTCCAGCCGATCCGCGAAGTCCGCGGCATAGAGTAGCGCGTAGGTGAAGCGATTCAGCGCCCGGCCCTGCTTCGCCTCGGCGATCGTCCGGCCGATCAGCGGGCTGCGCGTCCAGCCGGTCTCGACGACGCCGAAGCCCTGCACTTCGAGCCACTGTCGGAGCATCGTCATCTGCGTGGACCGCCCCACGCCGTCCGTCCCCTCAATCGTGATCAAGACGCCGGGGTAATCCGCGGGCGGCAGGTACGGCAGTCCTTTTCCGAAGAACTGGAGCGGATTCATGCAATCCTCGGCTTCTTTCGGTATCCGCTGAGCAGGCGATCCTCGACGATGGCGCGGACCAGCCGCTGCTGTTCCGAGATGCTGCCCGTCGCGTCCATCACGGCGAAGTCGTTCTCGTCGGCCATCGCGTCGTATTCGTGAAGGATGCGACCCTGGAACAACTTGAAACTCTCCATCGGATCCGGCGACAGATTCAGGTCCATGCCGGCCTCGAAGTCCTTGAGCACCTGCCGTGCCATCGTGATCCGGCGGAGCGCTACGTCGATCGGAACCCGGAAGTAGAACGAGATGTCAGGCCGCGGCGCGAAGCCGTAGACCCTCCGGACCCAGTCGCGATCGCAACCCCGGACCACGTCCCGGGCGAACGCGGTGAAGACGTACCGGTCGGCGAGGACGATCATCCCGGCCTTGAGCGGCGGGAGGATGTTGCTGACGAGGCGGTGGGCGAAGTCGGTCGCGTGGAGGAGACTGAACGTCGTCGGGGTCAGGCTGCGATTCTTCTTGCCCTTCTTGGTCGTCTTGCGAACGAGGTCCGCGGAATTCCATTCCGTGAAGACGACGCTGTAGCCCATCGATTCCAGCCAGCGCCGGACGAGCTGCAACTGCGTGCTCTTCCCCGAACCGTCGATGCCTTCGACGATGATCAGCCGACCGGGGAAGTGATGCGGCGACAACATGGCAGACTACTCGCGAGCGGTTTCGGACGCGCGATCGGGCGACGACTGCGAGGCCTCGATCGCCAACGTCCGCCCGAACTCCCGTTCAAACATCGGCGCGATGCGACGCGCCATCCACAATTCAAGCTCGGCCTCGGTATTCGTATTCACCCGGACGATCACGCGATCGTCAAGGATGCGACACCCGAGGCTGCGGACGACCGAATAATGCGTGCGATCGAGGGCATTGGCCAGCCGCAACAGCACGATCAGCATGCGGACGGCCGGGCGAACGGCCTTGTCCAGATGCTCCCAGCTGTAATGACTGCGACGCGGCCGTCCCTTTCGATGATAGCGCGCGATATTGGCGATGATCTCGATTTCAGAGTCCCGGAAACCCTGCAAGCCGCCGTTGCGGATCAGATAATACGAATGCTTGTGGTGGCTCCGCTGGCTGACCGCGTAGCCGACGTCGTGCAGCAGGCAGGCCGCGTGAAGCAGATCGCGATACCGCGTGTCCAGTCGGTGCAGCGACGCGAGCTGGTCGAACAGCACCAGCGCCAGGCGGGCAACCTGCTCGCCGTGTTCGCGCGATGCGCCGAAGCGCTCCGCGAGCTGCACGACGCTTCGCGTGCGCGGGTCCGGCCAGGCCGCACGTGCCCGCAGGTACGCCTTCTGGGCGGCGATGTGATCGAGGATGATCCCCTCACGCAACGCCATTTCGCAGTACTCGAACTCGCCCACTTCGAAGAGCCTTCCGATGGCCAGCAGCAAGACTCCGCCGGGAAGGATCGATTCGCAGCGGCGGGCGTCGATGCCGGCGACCTTCGAGCGCTGGTCGCGCGTCATGCGAGCCAGGTCGGCGACAAGCGACTTCAGTTCCGCGCGCGATGCGCGGAGCTGCATGCCCGGCTCGAGGTCACGGGCGCCACGACGGTAGGCGCACACGGTCGCGAGATTCTCAAACGTTCCGCTCGTGGCGATGCACCGCGGGAATTCCGTCTCGGCGAACTGCTCTGCCACCGGGCGCAATTCGCGCTCGATGGCCCGCCGCAGCGTCTTGAGTTCGCCCATCGTCGGCGGGTCGGCGTGCAGGTAGAGTTCCGCCAGGCGCAGTGCGCCGAGCTTGTGGCTGGTAATCAGCCTCGGGCGCTCGGCGTTGCCGACGATCAGCTCCACGCTGCCGCCGCCGATATCGACGATCAGCGTGTCGGCGGCGCCCAGGTCGACGGCGTGCCGGACCGCGAGGTAGATCAATCGCGCTTCCTCCTCGGCGCTGAGGACATGCAGGTCGAGGCCGACTTGCGATCGGACGCGTTCGACGAAGTCGCCGCCGTTATGCGCCTCGCGAACCGCGCTCGTCGTCACGCCGCGGAGCCTCGCGATCCCCTTCAGCCGCGCCATCTTCGTGAAACGTTTCAACGCCGCGACGCCGGCGTCCTGCGCCGGAGCGGTCAGGACGTGATCCACGAATCCGCCCTTGCCGAGCTGGACCATCTCCTTGTCGCGACCGAGGATGCGGAAATCCCCGTCGGGCGTGATCTCGACCATCACCAGGTGAATGCTGTTCGTGCCGACGTCGATCGCGGCGAACTTGGCCGGCGGCGGCCGCCGCACGACCTCGTCGCGGAGCTCCAGCAGCGACCGGCGCGACTCGCTGTGCGCGGCCGCGGCGTCGACCGGTGTCCAAGGCGACGACGCTGCGAAGGACGCTCGATTCCGATCGTCCGGTTGATCCGATTGAGGTTGGCTCACTCCCGCCGCCCCTGTACAGCGGTCACGACATGCGGATCGACGCGGCGTCCGGTTCGCCTCGATCCGGGTCGAGCGCCCCATGATTAGACAGCGGCCGGAGCGCGGCGTCGAGTTGCGGCCAGAGATCGATGATCTTCCGTCGCGCATCGCCGGCGGCCTCGGCCTGTCGCGCCGCGTAGCGGAGCAGGCGCGATGACCAGTGATGATCCGTCGCGAGTCGCGTTCGCCGGACGGAGATTCGGGCCACCGCGGCCGCGGCGGTGACGCAGTCATTCCAGTGGCCGAGCACGTCCTGCGCTTCGGCGAGTCGATCGATGGCGTCGGCCTCGGAGCGTGCGAAGACGCGTTCGCTTAGTTCCAACGTGTAGCGCAGACGCTTGACAGCAATGCGCAACTCGTGGAGGTCGCCGCGATCGTTCTTTCGCGCGTCCTGCCCGAGCACGGTCCCGACACGCCGCTCGACCTGCTCGTGGATCACGTCCGCCAACTGCCGATCCCGCGATTCGCACGGCTCGTCGAGAGGCGCACACGCCCGCAGGATCCGCTCGGGAAGCACGATCGGTTCGAGGCGCTCGCATCGCCGCCGGGCCTTCTCCATCGCCCGCTGCCGCCTGCGCGTCAGAAGTCCCTCAAGGCTCGCGAGCTCATCCGTTTCGAAGAAATCCCCGTTCCCGCCCTGAACCAGTGCGTGCTGCATCACGTCCAGATCGCGAACGTCCCGAAACGCGGCACGCACTTTTCGGAGGGTGCGACGTGCGCGGCGGCTCGCCTTCCGTCCGATCCACTCCTCGAGGAGCATCAACGGCTCGCCGAGCCGGCGCGACGCAACGCGCAGATCATGTACCGCCTCGACGTCCGCGGTGTCCATCACGATGCGGAGATTGGACTCGAAGCGCTTAAGCTGCTTGCGAATGTATCCGACCAGGTGCGCCGACGTACCCGGATCCTGGACTTCCGGCATCTCGCACCTCCTGACGATCCCTGAGATTCCTGGCAAGAACACGACAGCGCTGACCGCGCGGTCGCATCATACCCATGCAGATTCTAGTTGGGGCGGAGATTCCCCATCGAAACGCAAAATTGCAACAAGAGCCGCGGTGTCGGAATTTGTGATTTCCTGACCCGCGTCACTTGAAGCCGCTGGCTCCGCGAGGGTTATCGCCTGACAACTCGGTGAACTCCCGCGCCGCGGCTTAGCGCAGACTTCACGTGCTGATTCGGGGCGCGGAACTCCGCGGATCAGGCAATCCGCATCATCTGCCGCGGCGTCAGCATCCACCGAAGATCGCCCCGAATCGGACGTTCAAGGTCGGTGATCTCGAAGCACGCGACGCCGCCCTTCTTGAATCGCACCCGCCCGCTCCGCAGCCCGGTCAGCAGGTACGTCGCAAACTCCCCTAAAAACGGCTCATGCCCGACGAGCGCGATCCCGGCGGACATCGGCTGGCGGCTGAGTTCCTCGACCAGCAGGTCGAACTCCCCTGCCGGCGCGAGGTGCTCCACCACGCGTATCGGGACTGCATTGCCGAAGCCACCGAGCAGAATCTCGGCGGTTTGCACTGCGCGGACGTACGGGCTGGTCCAGACCTCGGTCAGGCGAACGCCGACCTGCTGCAGCGCGGCGGTGCAGCGCCGCATCTTCTTGATCCCTTCGGATGTCAGTGGACGATTGGCGTCGGCGAACTCGGTACCGGCGCCGCGTGCGACGGCGATGGCGTGTCGGACAAGGTAGACGAACATCTCATGATGCCTCGGGGATCCGTTTCGGACCGAAGACCGCAGCGCGTGCATTCTTTCGCGAAAACACGGCGGACGCCACCTCGCATGAGAATGTACGGAGTACCGGCGCGGGATGGCGAACTCGGGCGGCTTCAACACGCTCCCGCACGCGGACGATCCGCGCCGAAAGCACCGCTTTCGGCGCCCGTTCCGATCAGCCGCGAGCGTTGACACATCCCCGGGGCGACGTATAATCCACATGTTGTCCGGCGGCGGATCGCGCTCGCCGCGCATCTAACCGCATGGCACGCGTCACGTTACGTGAAGTCTGCAAGATCTATCCTGGCGGCGTCACGGCCGTCGATCGGGTCAATCTGGACATCGCGGACGAGCAGTTCGTCGTGCTGGTCGGGCCGTCGGGCTGCGGCAAGAGCACGACGCTGCGCATGGTCGCCGGATTGGAGGAGATCTCCTCCGGACTGATCGAAATCGGCGGCCGTGTGGTGAACGATGTTGCGCCGAAGGACCGCGACATCGCCATGGTGTTCCAGAATTACGCGCTCTACCCGCACATGAGCGTGCAGAAGAACATGGCCTTTGGTTTGGAGTTGCGTCGTCGGGAACTGAGACTGTCAAAGCGACAGATCGAGCAGCGCGTCCGCGATGCGGCGCGCATCCTCGGCATTGAGGACCTGCTGGATCGAAAGCCGAAGGCCCTGTCCGGCGGACAGCGTCAGCGTGTGGCCGTCGGTCGCGCCATCGTTCGGAACCCAAAGGCGTTCCTGTTCGACGAACCGCTGTCGAACGTCGATGCGAAGATGCGCGTCGAGATGCGGGCCGAGCTGAAGCGGTTGCATCGCCGGCTGCAGACGACGACGCTCTACGTGACGCACGATCAGGAAGAGGCGATGACGCTGGGCGACCTGATCGTTGTCATGCGGGACGGCCGCGTGCAGCAGGTCGGTCCGCCGCTGGAGATTTACGACCACCCGGTCAATCGTTTCGTCGGCGGCTTCATCGGGACACCACCGATGAACTTTCTGACCGGCCGGATCGTGGCCGAGAACGGCCTGCTGTCGTTTGACGAGGGGTCGAACCGGCTGCCGCTGTCGGGACGGCTGGGCGAGGCGGCGTCGGAACGGGCGGGGCAGACGATGGTTCTGGGCGTCCGGCCCGAGGCTTTTTCGGTGGCGGAACCGGGGCAAAGCGCGGTACGCTGTGCGTCCTGCGGTGCGACCCTGCAAGGCCGGTTCTGCCACCAGTGCGGACGCTCCGCTCCGGAGGGCACGGCCCGGCCGGCGTGGCTGGACGTTCGCGTGACGCTCGTCGAGCCGCTGGGCGAGGTGAAGGACGTTCACATGGCGACGTCGACCCATGACGGGTTGGTCGGACGCATGGATTCGCATGTGCGGGTGCGAGAAGGCGAGTCGCTGCGGATGTACATCGACCTGAGCGGCGGGCATCTGTTCGAGCCTGACGCGCCGGGTCGAAACGTCAGCGTGCGACGCAACGGAGCCGCGGTCGGTGCGAACTAGAATCCACCAGTTCGCCGGACGTGGCGCCGTGCCTGGCCGTACCGACGTCGGGAGTACGCGGATGACCGCGTGACCGCCACAGCTCCGTCGGAATCGCCGGGGCAGTGACGGACTGCCCGCGGCCGGACGAAGCGGGCACCTGCGAAGCGCCCGCTTTTTTGTTCGACCGGCGGTGGCGCCGGGCGGGCGATGGAAAACGAGATATTCGGCGACGCAGGTCGCGTGCTGCGCTTGCGGCCCGCCGTGCGGCGTCGAGTACAGAAACGACAGGAAGAGTATTCGTGAGCTCGGAACTTCTACGAATCGTCGACGCGATCTCGCGCGACAAGAACATCGACAAGGAAGGGGTCCTCGCGGACCTCGAGACGGCGATGGTGTCGGCCATCCGTAAGGCCTACGGCGCCGAGCGCGACGCGACCGTCACGATCGACCGGCTGAGCGGCGCGATCGCGGCCACGATGGACGGCGCGCCGATCGCGATGGCCGAGCTGGGCCGGATCGCGGCGCAGACGGCCAAGCAGGTGATGATCCAGCGGATCCGCGAGGCGGAGCGTGGGAGCATCTTCGAGGAATTCTCGGATCGCAAGGGCACGATCGTGACGGGAACGGTCGCGCGGTTTGAGGGCGGCGCGCTGGTGGTCAACATCGGCCGGACCGAGGGTTTCCTGCCCAAGAGCCAGCAAATCCCCGGCGAGACGCACCAGCCGGGCGAGCGCGTGCGGGCGCTGATTCTCGAGGTCCGGGAGGCGCCGCATCAAGTGAAGATCGTCCTGTCGCGGGCGCACCCGGACTTCATCCGCCGGCTGTTCGAGCTGGAGGTGCCGGAGGTCGCGGAGCGGATCATCGAGATCAAGGCGCTGGCGCGCGAGGCGGGCTATCGCACGAAGGTCGCGGTCACGTCGATCGACTCGAAGGTGGACGCGGTGGGCGCGTGCGTCGGCGTGCGCGGCAGCCGCATCAAGAACATCGTCGAGGAGCTGGGCGGCGAGAAGATTGACATCGTCCGCTGGAACGAGTCGTCGCAGATTCTGATTTCGAATGCACTCAAGCCGGCCGAGATTCAGGACATCGCCTTGTGTTTCGAGCTGGGACGCGCGACCGTCGTTGTCCCCGAGGATCAGCTCTCGCTGGCCATCGGAAAGCGCGGTCAAAACGTGCGTCTGGCCGCGCGCCTGACCGGCTGGGACATCGACATCCTGACGCCGAGGGAATACAACCGCGGTCTGGATCGGCTGGCGACGACGCTGCGGACGGTCGAGGGCGTCGACGACGTGATCGCCGAGAAGATCACGCTTCTCGGCATGATCAGCGTCATGGATGTGGAGGAAGTCGGCGCCGAGACGCTCGTCGAGGAACTGAAGGTCGCCCCCGAGCTGGCGGAGCGGATCGTCAACATCTGCGCCGAAGAAGCGAAGAAGGTCCAGGCCGAACTGGAAGCCGAACAGGCCGCCGCCGAAGCGGCGAAGCTGGCCGCGGCGCAGGCCCCGCCGATCGACGAGGCGGCGGTCGATGCGTTCCGATCGGCGAGTGCCAAGGACGAGGAAGCGGTCGGCGCGCCGGCCACCCCGGGTTCGGAGTCGGGCGAACCTACGACCGCCGCGCAGAACGCCGAAGTGGCGGCGGGATCGTCGGAGCATTCGGCCGAAGGGGCCGCGCCGATCGAGACGACCTGATGCAGCCGCACAACGGAGCATGAGGGAGCGCGCGGCAGGACGCCGCGTGCGATGCGGGCGAGTGCAGGAGATCAACGTTGTCTGACACGAAGGTTCGCGTGCACACGCTGGCGAAGGAGCTTTGCGTCACAAGCAAGGCGATCATCGACAAGTGTGCGGCGGAAGGCATCTCGATCAAGAACCACATGCACGTGCTCTCGGCCGGGCTGGAGGCCACGATTCGAGAGTGGTTCAGCGAGGCAGCGCAGCAGGCGCATACCGCGATCGAAGACGCCGGACCCGTTGATCTCGGCAAGGTCCGTGCGAAGCGATCATCGGTGCGTAAGACCAAGAAGAGTGCCAAGGCGGCCGAGCCGGCACTGGCGGCCGAAGCCGGCGTCACCGCGGTCGCCGAAGAGGCGGCCCCGGTCGGCGCCCCACCTGCGGAAGAGCTGCGTCCGGCGGCGTTGGTGGAGGCCCCGCCGTCGGTCGGAGTGCTCGAAGCCGCCGCCGAAGCGACTCCCGAAACGGCGGAACCGATCGCTCCGCCGCTCGTCGCCGCGGAGGCTCCGGCAGCCGCAGCGCAGATGGGACCGGTCGCCCCCGCCCCGCCGACCAGGGAAAAAGTCGTCGTCGCCGGTCCGCAGAACATCCCCGCACCGGCACAATTGCAGGGCCCGCGCGTCGTTCGGATTGACCGACCGGAGACCGTGGATCGCCCGCGGCCGGCCGCGCGCGGTCCGTGGGGCGCGCCGCCGTCGCCGGGCCTTCCGCCCGGTGGTACGGATGTCCGACGCCCTCGCGGAGTTCCGGGACGAGGCCGTGACGACGAGGAGGACGCGGCTGAGCGCGCGAAATCACGTGGACCGGGCACGGGCGGCTCCCGACACCGGACCGCCAATCCGCGACGAACCACGGGTTCGCCGGCGATCGTGGGCGAACTGCTGCGCGAGTGGCGCGATCGCGACCTGATCGAGCGCCGAGAGCGCCTTGATCACGTCAGTGGCCGCGGAATCAGCGGCATGCGCGCCGATGAGACCACAAAGACGCCGCGCGGCGTGTCGGCGCCGCGTCCCAAGACCGTTCGTCGCGACAAGATCCAATTGACCGAACCGATCCTGATCAAGCAGTTCTGCGCCGCAACCGGGATTGCCTTCAGCCAGGTCTTCCGCAAGTTGCAGGAGTTCGGCATCCTCGCGTCGCTCAATCAGGCGATCGAGTCCGAGACGGCCCAGCTCATGGCGATGGAGCATGGCCTCGAGATCGAGATCATCAAGGCGAAGAGCGCTCTGGACCGGCTCCGCGAGGCGTTCGCCGAGCGGCCGCGCAAGCATCTCAAGCCGCGGCCGCCGGTGGTGACCGTGCTCGGCCACGTCGACCACGGCAAGACCAGCCTGCTCGACCGTATCCGATCGGCCAACGTCGTCTCGGGAGAGGCGGGCGGCATTACTCAACACATCGGTGCATACCGCGCCCGGGTCGAAGACCGGTATGTGACGTTTCTCGACACGCCCGGCCACGCGGCGTTTACGGCGATGCGCGCCCGCGGCGCGAGAATGACGGACGTAGCCGTGCTCGTCGTCGCGGCGGACGACGGTGTCATGCCGCAGACGATCGAGGCGATCAATCATGCTCGCGCCGCCGGAGTGCCGATTGTCGTTGCGCTCAACAAGATCGACCTGCCGCAGTCGGACCCGAACAAGGTGTTCGGCCAGCTCGCCGAACAGCAGCTCATTCCGCAGCAATGGGGCGGCGATACCGACGTTATTCCCACGAGCGCGACGACCGGCGAAGGCATCGATGAATTGCTGAGGCACCTTGCGGCGCTCAGCGAACTTCTCGATCTGAAAGCCGATCCAACGCTGCCGGCCATGGGCGTCGTGGTCGAGGCCCAGCGCGACGACCGGCAGGGTCCGATCGCGCGGATTCTCATTCAGGACGGCACGCTCAAGACGGGCGATGTCGTGGTCTGCGGCGGTGCCCACGGACGGATTCGGGCGATGCGTGATGACGCCGGGCGGCCGGTCCAGAAGGCCGAACCCGCGATGCCCGTCGAGGTCCTCGGCCTCGACGACGTTCCGGAGGCGGGCGACAGTCTCTACGTGGTCGGCAACCTGGCCCAGGCGAAGGAGATCGCGCTCGAAACCGCGAACGAGCGGCGCGAGGCCTCGCTGATCAAGGTCGCCAAGCCGACGACGCTTGAATCGCTGCTCGCCGAGCGCACAGAGGGCGAGGTCCCGGAGCTGAACGTCATTGTCAAGGCAGACGTGCAGGGATCGGTCGACGTACTCAAGAAGGCGCTAAGCGAGATACCGACGTCGGAGGTCAAGCTGAACATCCTGCACGCGGGGGTCGGGAACGTGAACGAGTCGGACATCACGCTGGCCGCGGCGAGCCAGGCAATCGTGATCGGCTTCCACGTGGCGCCCGATCCGGCAATTCAGCGGCTTGCCGACGAACGCGGAGTCGATATCCGACTTTACAAGATCATCTACAACGTGACCGACGAGATCCGCAACGCCCTGGAGGGGCTGCTCACGCCAACCGAGAAGATCGAGTCCCGCGGTCGGGCCGAAGTGCGACAGGTCTTCAAAATCACGCGCGCGGGCACTGTGGCCGGCTGCTACATCGTCGACGGGGTCATCGCGCGGAACCATACGGTGCGCGTGCTTCGCGACGGTGTTCCGGTTCGGGAGGGCGCCGCGCTGGCGTCTCTCAAGCGATTCAAGGACGACGCGCGCGAGGTCCGCGCGGGGCTGGAATGCGGCATTCGCATCGAGGGATTCGACGACGTGAAGCCGGGCGACGTGATCGAATCCTACGAAGTAACGAAGGTCGCGCGGACGCTCTAGCGGCGCGTCCGGCCAGGGGGCTTCGGATGGTCGTTGGAGTCCTCCGTCTCGAGCTCGCCATCGGAGACGCGATGTCGCTGAAAGACAAGCGTCGTGCCCTGCGCAGCGTCAAGGATCGCCTCGCGCATCGGCACAACATCTCGATCGCCGAGACGGACTGGCAGGACGAACATCGACGCGCGGAGCTTGGGATCGCGATGGTCGCGAACGACGCGCGTTTTGTGGAGAGCTGCCTGAGCAAGATCGTCGATGAAGTCCGCGTCGCGCGCCACGTGTCGCTGATCGACTACGAGATCGAATGGGCCTGATCCGCCCGTACGGCAATTCTCAGGAACTCCGATGAGCTACCGAGTCGAACGTGTGGCGCACGTCATTCGTGACGTCGTCAGCGATGCGATCACGAATCGGCTTTCCGATCCGCGGATTCACCGCCTGACGAGCGTGACGCGCGTGGAAGTCACGCCCGACCTCATGTACGCGGCGGTGTTCGTCAGCGTCATGGCGGATGACAGCGTCGCGCGCCGGACGATGAGCGGCCTGCACAGCGCGCGGGGACTCGTGCAGAAGCTCGTCGCCGAACGTCTCGATCTGCGGCGCTGCCCGGTGCTTCGATTCGAGCTCGACACGGGAATCAAGAAGGGCTTCGAGATCATCCGCGAGCTCGATCGGCTGCAGGCCGAGCGAACGGCTCAGACGCCCCCTTCCAGCGAGACCAAACTGCCGAACGACGGCGATTCCGAGTCCGACGAATAGCGCGTCGCCGCCGCGCCACGCGCTGGCGGAAGTGGTGTCGGCCGACCGATCGGTGCGGAATCAGCCTTTTCAGTGCTGCAACGGCGGTCAGGGACTTGTGAATCGTCCCCCAACGGCGTCCGACTGTACTGCCGAGGCATCCGTATCCATCGCCATTCAGCAAACCGCCGATGGGGCCTAGAATGAAGCTGATGAACATGAATCCGCGGCACTCCATGGCATCGCGTCGGACGCTCCCTCTTGGTATTCGACGCGACCGTCGAACCACGAATCTCCACGTCACGGTCGCGGCGACGCTCGCGCTCGCCCTGATCTCCGGCGGCTGCGCCGGCCCGGCACGGCCCGCTCCCGATGCTCCGAGGATCGACGAGCGAAAGGCCCACCTGACGCTGGAACAGATTCCGCCGGCGGTTGCGCTTCCCGATGAACCACCGGCCGTGACGAGCCTGCCGACGATCCCCGCCGCGGCGGAGCGATACCTGCGGACCGGGCGGGACCGCTTCGAGGATGAACTGTGGGGCGAGGCGATCAATGAGCTCTCCAAGGCCCTGCAAATCGCGCCCGATTTCGTCGAAGCGCGAATACTTCTCTCCCGAGCCAGCCTGCTACAGGGCAACATCCCGCTCGCACGAACCCACCTTGAGGAGCTGCTCAAGGTGCGGCCGCGCGATGTGGCGATCCATCAGTTGCTCGGCGACATCGCGTGGCAAAGCCGACAGGTCGACGAGGCCATCCTCTCGCTCCGACGGGCCCTGATGTGTCCGAACGCAACGCCGGATCGGCCCGAGACGATCGTGGCGCACCTCGTGCTCGGCCTGGCGCTTCACGAAGCGGGATACCTCCGCGCTGCGGCCGATCAGCTTCAGGCGTTTTTGACCGCCATCGAGAAGACACCGCCGCCGTCCCGCGGACAACCCGAGCTGCGCCAGATGGCAAACCTCTATCGCTCGCGCGTTCTGACGTCGCTCGGCGAGATCTACGACGTCCTCGGACGGACGGCGGAGGCCGTCGCAACGCTTCGCCGAGGCATCGCGCTCGCGCCCGGCGACCGCGAATTGCGCGTTCGCCTGGCGCGTGTGCTAGCGCGGGGCGGGCAGTCCGGCGAGGCACTGCAACTGGCCCGCGAAATGTGCCTGTCGGATGACGATGCGTCCGCCGGATTGGAGCTGCTGGCAGACGTGGCGGAGCGTTCGGGCGGACCGCGCTGTGTCGCGACTGAACTGATGCGTCTGTCCGAGGCCTCGCGGCATCCGGGACTTTTGCTTCACATCGCAGAACGGCTGGCGGCCATGAAGCTCGATCGCGAGACGGCAACAGTATTGCGACGCGTCGTCGAACTCCAGCCAACGAATTCCGAGGCCCGGACGCGGCTGGCCGAGCTTTCAAGAAAGCTCGGTAACGACCGCGAGTTTCTCGATGGAATCATCGATGTCATCTCGGTCCACAAGGATGGATTCGAGCGCACGGACGCGCTGATCACCGGAATCGCGAGCGACACTGCCGAGCGCCGAAAGCTCATCGCCCTTGCGCGCGAGTGCGCCTCGGGTGAAGACCGGCCGAAGGCCGCGGCGCTGCTGGTGCTCGGCCGCTTGCTGATGCTCGACGGGCAGATCGACGAGGCGGCGCGGGTACTGGAGGAATCGGCCGAAGCCGATCCGACCCTTGGGGCGGCGCACGTCAACCTGGCAGAGGTGCGCCTGTCGCGCCGGATGTGGCAGCCGGCCATCGCCGCATGCGAGAAGGCGCTGCGCGCCGGGGTCCGCGAGGCGGCGCTGTACGCCATCAAGGCCCGCGCCCACGAAGCGATGGATGAGAAGACTGAATCGGAGAAGGCCTACAACGAGGCGATCCGACTCGCGCCGCGAAACGACGCGCTGCTGTTCGAGTACGCGCAGCTCCTCATGGAACGTGGAAAGAACAACCTCGCGATACCGGTGCTCCTGCGGATCACGCGCGAGGCAAACCCGAAGAATGTTGAAGCGCGGGAGGCGCTGATCCGCGCCTACCTCGTCGGGCAGAACGTCGGCGCCGCGCAGCTCGAGCTGACCGAGTTGCGCCGCGTCACCGGCGATCCGAACGCCGGCGCGCGGATCGCTGCGCTGCTCCGGCTGGCGACCGATGGCAGCACGCCGGGGCCCATCCGGCTTCGGACCTATCGCGACGCGCTGACCCAATTGCTTTCCGAGCGGCCGACCGATGTTCTGACTGCCATCGACCTGGCGCACAGCCACGAAGCCACGCAGGACTACGACGAGGCCGTTCGCGTGCTCGATCGCGTCCTGGCTTCGCGGCCGGAGGACATCCGCCTTCGCGAGTTGAAGTCGAAGTTGCTGGCAAAGCTGCTGCGATTTGACGAGGCGATCGCGCTCGTGCAGTCATTGCTGTCCGAGCGGCCGCGCACCTCGCGCTGGCTTCATCAGTTGGCGGAACTGGCGATGGACTCGGACGACTTCGCCCTCGCCGCCGAGTCGTACCGCACGCTGCTGCGACGCGATGACCTGTCCGAGGAGCATCCGCGGCTGCGACTGGCGCTGATCAACGCGCTGGAGCAGTCCGAAGACGCGGACGCGGCGCTCGCGGCGGCGCGCGAATGGTATGAAGCCGATCGAACCGACGGACGGGCGCGCTCCGTCTATGTACGCGAGCTTCAGCGGGCCGGCCGCACCGACGATGCGATTGCGACGATCGAGCGCTGGCTGAAAGACGCCCCGACCGACGCGGGGCTGCGACGCCTGCTGATCGATCTGCTCGAAGAAACGATGCGGCACGCCGATGCGCAGGCCCGCATCCTTGACTGGATGCGCGACAACCCGACCGACGAGGGACTCCAGCGGCTGCTGATCTCGACTCTGCTGGCGGCGAAGGACTGGGATGCAGCGCTGGAACTGGTGCAGGCGTCGATGGAGGTGCCGTCCCTCCGTGAGGACTACGAACAGATCCTGGTGCGAGTCTATGAACTGGCGGAGCGCTTCGAGGACGCGGTCGACGAGATGCAGCGGATCACCCGCGGCCGACGCGAGTCGGCGCTCGAGCTCGATCTGCTGCGGGTCCTCATCCGCGCTAAGCGCTTTGGCGAGGCCGAGCGAGTCGCGGAGCGGCTGATCGCGCCGCACCAGGCGCGGATGAACGCGAACGTGCCATTCGACGTGAACGAGCTGTCGATCCTCTATCGTCAACTCGCGACGATCTACCAGAGCACCGGACGGCTCGATCAGTGCATCGAGATGCTCGAGAAGATCTACGAATTCCTGCCGAACGATCCGGGAATCAACAACGATCTCGGCTACACGCTTGCCGACGCGGGGCGAAACATCGAGCGCGCTGAGGTGATGGTCCGGTTCGCCGTCGGTGAAGAGCCTCGCAATGCCGCGTTCCTCGACAGTTTCGGCTGGGTGCTCTATAAACAGGGCCGGCTTGACGAGTCGATTCGCTTCCTGCGGAAGGCGATCCGGCGGTCCGACGCGACCGATGCGGTCATCCACGACCACTACGGCGACGCGCTCTACCGCTCGGGCGATCGGGATGCGGCCCGCAAGCAGTGGCAGAGGGCCGTCGAAATCGCACGCGACAACCGTCGATCGCTCTCGGCCGAGGACGACGACGTGCTCGAGCGCGCCACGGCGAAACTGAAGTCGCTGGAACGCGGCGAGCCGTGCGGCATCGCGCCACTGGCCAAGCCCGATTTGCGGCCGCAGGACGTTCCGGGCACCGACGCCTCGAACGCGGCAGCATCGAAGCCGTAAGGAGCGGAATTCGTTGGCCGGGCATTCTCACTGGGCGAAGATCAAGCGAAAGAAGGCGGTCACCGACCAGCGGCGCGGACGGCTCTGGAGCAAGCTTGCGCGCAATATCATCGTCGCGGCCAAGAAGGGCGCGGACCCCGCCGACAATCTCGCGCTGCGTTACGCGATCGAGGCCGCGCGGGCCGAGAACATGCCCGTCGATACGATCGACAAGGCGATCAAGAAGGGATCCGGGGAGCTCGGCGGCGCGGAGTACGTGCCGGTCGTCTACGAAGGGTACGCCCCGGGCGGCGTCGCGGTCCTCGTGGAGGCGCTGACCGACAATCCCACCCGAACGGCGCCCGAGATTCGCAAGGCGTTTGAGCGTCACGGCGGCAATCTCGGCACAATGAACTGCGTCGCGTGGATGTTTAAGCCGCGCGGCGTCATCCACGTGTCGGCGTCCGCTACGGACGAGGACACGCTGATGGAAATCGCGCTCGAATCCGGTGCGGAGGATGTCCAGCGTCAGGACGACGTCTTTCAGATCACGTGCGAGCCGACGAGTTATGAGGCCGTCCGTGCGGCCATCGCCGCACGTCAGATCCCCGCGCAGTTCGCCGAGCTGACAAGGGTCCCGGACACCACCGTCGCGGTCGATGCCGAAAAGGCCCGCGCTGTCATGGCGATGATCGACGTCCTTGACGAAAACGACGACGTCCAGAAGGTGCACACGAATCTGGAGCTGACGGACGCCGCCGCGGCCGAAATCGCGGGATAAAGCGCCGCCGACTCCATCGGCCCGACTCCGCGTTGCCGCGCCTCCTGGAGCAACCCGTAGGCAACACGCCGCGCGACGCACTCGACCGGTCGCCGACGATTGGCCGATACGCTGACTACCGGCCTTCATGGGCCGTGGTCCGGTGCGCGATGGCCTCGACGAGCACAAGCCCCCAACTTTCCACCGCCGAGCGCGCCTGGCGCGAGGCCTCGGCACAGTTTGAGGACTACCTGGCGTCGGAGTGCGGCCTGGCGCGGAACACGCTGGAGGCGTATTCTCGCGACATCCGCGAGTTCATCGCGACGATGCTCGGTCGTGGACTGGACCGGCCCGACGCACTTCACCCCGCGCATGTGCAGGCACACCTGATCGTGCTGCAGCAACGCGGGCTGGCGCTGCCGTCGATTGCGAGGCACACCGTTTCGATCCGGATCTTCCTGCGCTATCTGCACCTCGTCGGGTTGCTTTCGCACGACCTGGCCGGGTTGCTCGAATCCACGGCGCGCTGGCGGCGACTGCCGGACACGTTGTCGCTGCCGGACGTGGAGAAGCTCCTTGCCGCGCCGCGACCCGACGAGCGGTTCTATCAACGGGACCGCGCGATCCTCGAGTTGCTCTATGCGACCGGGCTGCGCGTCTCGGAGCTTGCGTCGCTCAGCGTCGGCGACGTGAACCTCCACGTGGGATACCTGCGATGCATCGGCAAGGGCCGCCGTGAACGAATCGTGCCGGTGGGTACGGCCGCGATCGAGTCGCTTCGCGCCTATTTGGACGACGCCCGCCCGATGCTCACACGCCGGCGGCCGGACGAAACCTCGCTGTTCGTCACGCGGGCCGGTCGCCGCATGGACCGCACCGCCGTCTGGCGGCTCGTCGTTGCGTACGCGCGCCGCGCGGGCATTTCACGATCGGTCGGACCGCACACGCTGCGGCACTGTTTCGCCACACACCTGCTGCACGGCGGGGCCGACCTTCGAATCGTGCAAGAACTGCTCGGCCACGCGGATGTGTCGACGACGCAGATCTATACCCACGTGGACACGTCGCGCCTCCAGGACGTGCATCAACGCTTCCACCCGCGGCCGTAGCGACCGCGCGCGACACCTCCCGGCGGCAAACCATCCCTACCACGCGATGCCGCGCCCCCCGTCGACTCCGAGCACCACGCCGGTCAGGTACGAAGCGTCCCGCGCGAGAAACGTCACCGCTGCGGCAATGTCCTCGGCCGTGCCGGCGCGTCGCGCGGGAATCCGCGCCAGCAGCGCGGCTTTCTGCGTCTCGGAAAAGTCCTCCGGCCACTCGGCCACGCCGGGCGAAACGGCGTTGACGCGAATCCGCGGCGCGAGTTCGCGCGCGAGGGCCCGCGTCATCGCAACCAGCCCCGCCTTGGACGCGCAGTAGGCGAGAGAACTCGGCCATGGACGCTCCGAGGCGATGTCGCACAGGTTGACGATGGTGCCGCCCGCCTGCATGTGCGGCGCCGCGGTATGCGACAGGAGTACGGGCGCCGCGAGGTTGACCATCATCGTGTGGTTCCATTCGGTCAGGTCGAATTCCGCCAATGTCATGCGGTTGAATACCGACGCGTTGTTGACGAGGATGTCGAGTCGGCCCCACTCCGAAAGAACCCGGCCCGGCAGCGTGCGGACCTGCTCCGGATCCGCGAGATCGGCACACAGCAGGATCGCCCGGTGACCTGACTCGTGAATGGCCGCGGCGAGGCGCTCGGCATCAGCCTTCGACGTACGATAGTGAACGGCCACGTCGCACCCCGCGCGGGCGAGCTCCAAAGCGGTGGCCCGGCCGATGCGGCGTGCTGCGCCGGTGATAAGCGCGGCCTTTCCCGCCAGTCCGCCCCGCACAACATCGCTCAATGGCGCCCCCGCTGCATGACGCGCACATGCCGTTGAATCCAGGTCGTGTTCACGGTTCTTCGTCCTCGAGCGTCGGCGGGACGCGATGCTGGGACCATACGTCTTCGCTGTGCGTCGGCGGCTCCGTCCGCCGCAGCAGGAACTGCCGGAAGCGCCTTGAAAACCGCACGATCGCGTACGAGCCGGCGAGAAAAACCAACACGATGATCCCGGTCCAGAACACCGCCTCGTACACCGTCTCCGCGCGAACCGCGGCTCCGCCCGGCTGCGTCGATTGTCCGACAGCAACCGAGAAGGCGATCCGCCGCATCAGTTCGCACGTCATGCGTCACTCACCACAATCCCGACCGAGGATTTTCGCGCTCGTCGGCGCGGAACTCCGTCAACAGTCGCTCCTGTCGAGCCGTGAGCCTTTTCGGCGGGACGATCTTGATGACCGCGTACTGATCGCCGCGCGTGCCCGAGCGCGGATTCTCGATGCCCCGCCCGGACAGTCGCAGTTTCGTTCCGCTGGCCGTGCCCGGGGGTACGGTCACCGTCGTCGGACCGTGAAGCGTCGGCATCTCGAGCTTTGTACCCAGCGTCGCCTCGGAGACCGTGATCGGAACCTCGAGGTAGATGTCCAGCCCGCTCCGCCGAAACAGGCGATGAGGCTGGATGCGACAGACGATATACAGATCGCCGACCGATCGGCCGCGACGCGCCGACCGGCCCTTGCCCTTCAGTCGGATCCGCTGACCGTCGTCGATCGCCGGCGGGATCTGCACGCTGACGGTCTGGCCCGCCATGGGACCTTCATCGATTTTCAGCTCGACGGAGTCGCCGTGGCCGGCCTGCTCAAGAGTGAGGGTGATTTCTTTTTCGACATCCAGCTCGGTCGACGTTGGCTCACCGACTTCATTAACGTGAACGCGACGGCCGCGACCGAAGATGCCTTCGAAGACGGACCGGGACGGTCCCCCCGTGCGGCCGAAATCGAAGTCGAGGATTTCCGCGAGATCGCCCAGGTCGAAGTCCGCCGTGTTGCCGCGACTCGACCAGGTATGGACACGGCTGCCCCCCGGCGCCGCACCCGTCGGCGTCGCGTGGCCGAAACGATCGTACATCGCGCGTTTGTCGCGGTCGGAGAGCACGTCGTAGGCCTCCTGCAATTCCGCGAACTTGCGAGCGGCGTTCGGGTCGGCGCGATTGCTGTCCGGGTGGAGCTTCTT
Source organism: Phycisphaerae bacterium (assembly GCA_023150615.1). Classification (GTDB taxonomy): domain Bacteria; phylum Planctomycetota; class Phycisphaerae; order UBA1845; family UTPLA1; genus JAKLKO01. The sequence continues at coordinate 81,359 of JAKLKO010000002.1, read as the reverse complement.
TGCCAGACGACGATAGGCCTTCTTGATCTCGTCCTCGCCTGCGCTGCGCGAAACACCGAGGACTTCGTAATAATCACGTTTTGACATGAATGATCTGAGGTCATGGCCGGCCGAGCGGCGTCCGCACGGGCAGCCGGGAGTTTACCAAGCCAGTCATGTTCTACCCCGGGATTCTATTTGCGGCGTCCGCGGCTCGCAAACTCAACGGCGAATACGCCGTCGGCTCACCGCGGGCGACGTTTAGGCGTTGGCGCGATAAACTGTCTCGCGATGGGCAGCGTCGTTCGAGTCGCGGCGGTTCAGCTTTCCGCGACGCTCATCGAGCAGTCCGCCGACACCTGGGAACGGATCGAGCGATCGATCGCCAACGCCCGGCAGGCGGGCGCCGACATCGCGGTCCTGCCCGAGTGTACCTATCCGGGATACGTCCTCGGCTCGGCAAACCGAATTCGTGAACCCGACATACTTCCCTGGCGGGAGATCGTCGCGCGACTCCGCGAACTGGCGCGACGCCAGGACATCGCGCTCCTCGTCGGCGTCGCGGAGGATACTGGCCGCGCGCTGTACAACTCGGCGCTGTTCATGAGTCGGCACGGCGACGTGCTTGGCGTGCATCGGAAGTCGTTTCTCTGGGATTGCGACAACGACTGGTTTTCCCCGGCCGAGACGATCGATGCGTACGAGAGCGAGCTCGGCCGAGTCGGGATCGCGATCTGTGCCGACGTTCGCGCGCCGGAGGTGATCGACACGCTCGTGCGGCGCGGGGCCGAGTGGATCGCCGTCCCGACGGCGTGGGTCAACAGCGCCGCGACGCCCGGGGCGTGCGAGAATATCCAGCCGGAGTTTCTCATCGAGGCGCGAGCCCGGGAGTTCGGCGTGCCGTTTGTCTGCGCAGACAAGGTTGGTTCGGAGCCGCCCTTATCCTACGTCGGCTGTTCCCGTATCGTCGGCGCGGACGGGCGCCTCATCACCTCGGCGGGAACGACGCAACCCGAGGTCATCGCAGGTGAATTCGAGACCGGTCGCGATCGACCAACATCTCATGAAAACTCGCCGCCATCGCCGCTCGCCGAGTTTCGCGAGTATCGTAAGGTGCCGCGCGCCACCCCGCCCATACTCCGAGTCCGCATCTCGACATCCGGGAACCGCTTGCCCGCGGTCGTCGGATCGCGCGACACATCCGAACGAACCGAGCTGTTCCTAGGTCCGCCGTCCGACGCGGGCTTTCCCACTCTCGATCCGCAATGGGCCGAATCGGTCCGACTACTGAGCGGTGGCGAGGTTCGCCGCTATCGACAGGCCCGCGAGGCGGCGATGGATGGCGTGCGACTTCTCTGCGTCCGCGATGCGCCGAACGATCTCGCCCTTCTCAGGGCACGTGCCGCGGAGAATCGTGTCTTCCTCGCCGCCAGCGGGAGCGAGTTGGCCGTCATCATCGGACCCGACGGGCGCCTCCTCGCAACCGCGGACAGAAGCACGCGGATTGCAATGGCGGACCTTCGGCTCGCGGATGCCGATGACAAGCGCGTCACGCCGCGAACGGACATCTTCGAGCAGCGACGGCCCGACGTTTACCATCGCTCGTTGGCCTCCGCCAATCCCCCTCCCCCAAAGCGGGCTACATGAACGGCGGGGGGAACTCCGCGTCCCGGTCGGCGACGGGGGGCGCGGAGACGTCCGAAAGCGGCAGCTTGGCGCTTACACGCGTTCCCTCGCCGGGTCGCGAACTGATCTCGAACCGACCGCGAACGCTGCGAACGCGCTCGCGCATCCCGACAATGCCGAGCGTGCCATCGTTAGGCTCCTGCCGGGACTCGAAACCGATACCGTTGTCGCTGACCTCGACCTCCAGCCAGGTATCGCTGGCATCCATCCGGACCCGGACGCGTGTCGCCATCGAGTGACGGGCCACGTTCGTGAGCGCTTCCTGCACAATGCGGAACGCGTGCGTGACCGCCTCGCCCGGCAGCGCGCGGCCGATCTCCGGCGTCTGAAGCTCGCAGACAATGCCCGTTCGCCGCGTGAAATGCTCGCAATAGCCGGTGATCGCGGCGGTCAACCCCAGCTCATCGAGGGCCGGCGGGCGAAGCTCGTGCGCGAGCGTGCGGATGTTCGCGAACATCTGGTCGGCAAGCCGCGAGATCTCGTCGGCCCGCTCGCGCATCGGCGAGTTCGGCGTCGCCGCCGACTGGATCGACGCCGCGTCGATCTTGATCGCCGTCAGGGCCTGTCCCAGCGCATCGTGCAGTTCGCGCGCGATGGCGGCGCGCTCCGCCTCAAGCGTCTGGACGTAGCGCTCCGCCATCCGCTCGAGCAGCAGTTCATGGCGCTTCTGCATCGTGTTGTCGCGTGCCAGCGCCAGCACCGCCGGACGGCCTGGCAGGTCCAATCGCCGTGCGTTCACCGTGACCGGAATTCGCCGACCATCCTTGGTTCGGTTGAACCCCTCGGTAAGGACCACGTCGCCGCTGAGCGAGCTTCGAAGATCCGACTCGACCTTCTCGCGCGAGAGGTACGGCTGCACGTCCCAGACATACAGGTTCAGCAGCTCGTCGCGGGTGTACCCGAGCATGCGGCACGCAACGTCGTTTACTTCGCAGATCCGGCCGGATTCGTCGATGATGTAGGCTGCGTCGCTGACGCCGGCGAAGATGCCGCGATAGAACGCCTCGGCCTGCTTGAGCGCGTTGAATTCCGAACGCTGCACGGCCCACGCGGCACGCGCGGACCGGATGCGACGACGCACGCCCAGGCCGGCCGCCAGCAACGCCGCGGTCAGGACCGACGCGGTGCCGGCGGCCTCGGCCCGCAGCCACCATGGTGCCGCGACGTCGATCGTGGCGACGGCGCGCGGCGCGGAACTCACGCCGTTCGACCCGATCGCCCGGACCCAGACCTGGTATCGACCGCGCGGCAGGCGCGTGGCATGAATGACCTTCTCCAACGTCGGGCTGGACCACTCGGTGTCGATCGGCTCGATGCGATGCGCGAAACGGACCGCCGCCGAATCGCGCTGGTCCACGCCGTACAGGAACAACGCGATCGTCGGATGGTCGTGTTCGACGCGAATAGGTTCCCCAGGCCGGAACCGGGCCGTTCCCGCGACGGCCTCGCGCAGCCCCACGCGAGGCGGACCGAGGTTCGGCCGCCAGTTTCGGACATCGACCCACGATGCCCCCGCCACCGTCCCGACGAAGAGCGTGTCATCATCTATCGGGAGCAGCGTGGTCACGATCCGCGAGACAAGGCCGTCGGTCTCGTTGAACCGGTACGCTCGCTCGCCGTCGATGCGGATCACCCCGCCCGTGCAGCCCACCCAGACTCGACCGTCGGCGTCCTCGGCGATGCCGGAGATCGTCTCGTTTGTGTCGCCGAGTTGGGCCCTATTCCAGCGTCCGTCCCGCCCCCGGACCAGAAGTACCCCGCCGCTCGACGCCGCGACCCGCCCGTCGGACAGGGCCGCCACGCAATGCACGCCGATGTCCGTCAGCGCGGACTCGACGACCTCGTCGCCTCGAAGATGCAGCACCCCGCTCTGAGTAGCGATCCAGTATGAGCCATCCGCCGCCACGCATGAATCGAAGAACGCCCGCTCATCCACGCGCGAGACCTGCCAGCCGCCGACGGTCCGCGTGACGTTCAGCCGACCGTAATTCGTACCCACGCTGCATCCGCCGTCGGGTCGAGCATGGATCGAATGAATCACCTCGATCTCCGCGGGTAACCGGACCGACTCCCGCGTCGCGCCGGCGCGGCGAACCAGATCGAGCTGGTCGGCGTACCAGAGGGCGCCGTCGGTCGCGACGGCGATCGCGCTGACCCGCCGCGCAACATGATCGACAATCTCGAAGTTGCCGGACTCCGCACGACGGCACAATCCCGCCTGCGTGCCGACCCATAGATTGCCCGAACGATCCCGGGCCGCGGACAGTACGGTCGGGTGGCTCAGGCCACTCCGATGATCCACGCCGTATACCGCCCTCGATCGAAGCATCACGAGACCGCCGGCAAATGTCCCGAGCCACAACCGTCCGGCGTCGTCGACCAGCAGCGAGTGAACGTCCTGGCTGGCCGCCTCGCGATCATCGACGAATGCCTCGAATCGGCCGTCCTTCCAGCTCATGGCGCCGCGCTCAGTTGCAAACCAGACAGAGCCGTCTGGCAGCGCGATGATCGCGTTGATCTCGTCGCTTGGCATTCCGTCGTCGAGTCCGAATCGCCGCACGCCCGCCGCGTCCATGCGGTACAGGCCACCCGGATATCGGCAACCGAACCAGATCGCGCCGGCCTCGTCGACGGCCACGCCGCGGAGCATCGGCTGGTGGCGCTCGCCGGGCGGCTTCGGGGGGAGTTTCCAGAGCATCTCGACGCGGTCATTCTCCCACCGCAAGAGGCCCGCCGTCGCCCCGATGTAGACCCGACCCTCCCGGTCGCACGCGAGCGCGTACGCCGGCACCCTGGTCGTGCTCGCCGGTCCGGCGACCGGCTCGAATGCCGCGCCGTCGATGCTGCGAAAGACGCCGTGCTGCGATGCGACCCAGATGTCCGCGCGCCGACGTTCCAGCAGCCCGTAGACCAACGTCGCCGGCAAGTCCGGCGGCGTCTCCAGGACGCGCAGGCTGACCGGATCAAACCGCACGAGCCGCTCCTCTCCGGCGCACCAGATATGACCGAACGAATCCTCGAGCATGGCCTCGCCGCGCCGGCAGGGTCCGAGCAGCCGCGACATCGGAACCAGTTCGGTCCCTTCGAACCGAAACAGGTTCAGATCCGAGAGCATCCAGAGGATGCCCGTGCGATCCTGCAGCAGCGCGCGGATGATGTGCCCGCCGGAGCCGGGAACCGTGTGAAATGGACGGAAGAATGCGAAGTCGGGGCTCGCGGACGCGGGCCATGCGCTACTCAGCGCGACGACGACAGCGGCGGCGAGCCGAACTCGCGCGCTGCGCACGCCGCCGTGCGCCGCTGCACCAACGACGGTTCCGCGGATGGCGGCGGTGAAATCGCGACCCGGCATCTGTCCGCGCATTCTTGACGCCCCGATGTCCCGTCATTATGCTCCCGTCGAGCAGTGCGACGATCAAGTTCCAGGGTCGCACCGGCACCCGACGCGGTGAACGCATCATCCCAGTACGGACGCCATGGATCTCGACAAGAAGTACCACTTTCTCCTGCGTAAGCTCCACTCGCTCACCGGAATCGTCCCCATCGGCGTGTTCCTGATCGAACATCTCCTGACCAACTCGATGGCCTTTCAGGGCCCCGAGGAGTTCAACAGGGACGTTCGGTTTCTGCACGGGCTGCCGTACCTGTTCTTCCTCGAGCTGTTCGGGATCTTTCTGCCGATCGCGTTCCATGCGGCCTACGGCGTTAAGATCGCCCTGACCGCCGAGCCGAACGCGAGCGTCTATCCCTACCTCGCCAACTGGCGCTACACGCTTCAGCGCGTAACGGGCTACGTCGCGCTCGTGTTCATCGTCATCCACCTGTTCAAGTTCCGCTTCGCGCACGTGATCGGGTGGGGTCCGCCGTTCATCCACGAAGGCAACGACTACTTCGAGATCACCCGGAAGGGTCTGATGGAATGGCGCCCGTTCGGCCTTGTTGTCCCCGCGGGCTGGACGCTCGCGTTCTACGTGCTCGGTTTGTCTGCGTCCGTCTTCCATTTCTGCAACGGCATCTGGAGTTTCTGCGTCAGTTGGGGCATCACGATCGGCGAGCGGGCGCAGCGCCGCGTCGGGCTGGCGGCCACGGCGCTCGGCCTGTTCCTGATGGTCTGGGGTATGCTGAGCCTGACCGCCTTCGCCACCGCGAAACCCGGCGTCAGTCGCGCCGTCGCACACGGCGTCGCGCCGGGTCAGGCGCCGTCGAGCACCGGCACCGGCCCCTGAGAAGCGCCTTTCGGCAGGCAGGAGTCATCGCAGCATCATGGCGAAGAACAAGGTGGTCGTCGTCGGAGGAGGCCTCGCCGGGCTGGCGGGCGCGATGAAGCTCGCCGAATCGGGCATCCCGGTCGATCTGATTTCCATCGTGCCCGTCAAGCGGTCGCACTCGGTCTGCGCCCAGGGCGGGATCAACAGCGTCAACAAGATCACACGCGCCCAGGGCGACTCGGAATGGAAGCACTTTGACGACTCGGTCTACGGCGGCGACTTTCTCAACAATCAGCCTCCGGTCAAGGAGATGTGCGACTGGGGCCCGCGGATCATCGACCTGCTCGATCGGCTCGGCGTGCCCTTCAATCGCACTCCGGAGGGGACGCTCGACCAGCGCCGCTTCGGCGGAACGCTCTACAAGAGAACGGCCTTCGCCGGCGCCACGACCGGCCAGCAACTCCTCTACGCCCTCGACGAGCAGGTTCGTCGCTGGGAAGCGGAAGGGCTGATTGAGAAATTTGAGTTTTGTGAGTTCCTCGGCCCGATCCTCGACGACCACGGCACTTGCCGCGGCTGCGTGGCGCAGAACATGGTCAACATGGAGATCCGCGCGTTCCGCGCCGACGCGGTCGTGATCGCCAGCGGCGGCTGTGGGCTGATCTTCGGCAAGTCGACCATGTCGGTCATCTGCACCGGCGCCGCGGCGGCGCGCGTCTACCAGGCCGGCGCGAAATACGCCAACGGTGAGTTCATCCAGGTCCACCCGACGGCCATTCCGGGCGCGGACAAGCTCCGGCTGATGAGCGAGTCGGCCCGCGGCGAGGGCGGTCGAGTCTGGGTGCCGCGCAAGAAGAACGATCCGCGCGATCCGTGGACGATCCCGGAGTCGGAGCGGTATTACTTCCTCGAAGAGCGCTACCCGCTGTACGGCAACCTCGTCCCACGGGACATCGCGACGCGCGAGATCTTCGCCGTCTGCCGCGAGGGGTACTCGGTCGATCCGACCAACTACTGCGTCTATCTCGACCTGACGGCCAAGACCTGCGGCATCGAACGCTCCGTCCTCGCCAGGAAGCTCGGCGGAATCCTCGAAATCTACGAGAAGTTCTGCGGCGTCGATCCGCTCGACGTCCCAATGAAGATCTTCCCCGCGGTGCACTACTCGATGGGCGGCCTCTGGGTGGATTACGTCAAGGATGAAAAGACGGGAGGACTCGTTCCGGGTCATCCGCGCACGCAGATGACGAACATCCCGGGTCTCTACGCCATCGGCGAGGCAGACTACCAGTATCACGGGGCGAACCGACTCGGAGCCAATTCGCTGCTGAGCTGCATTTTCGCGGGGCTGATCGTCGGACCGGCCATCGAGTCTTACTTCAAGTCGCTCAAGAAGCCTGCGGCCGACTGCTCGGCAGAGTTGTTCGCGAAGGCGGAGCGCAAGCATCGGGACGAGGCCGATGCGCTGGTCGCGCGGAGCGGCAATCAGAACCCCTATCAGATCCACACCGAGCTCGGCCAGATCATGACCCGAAACTGCACCGTTATCCGTGAGAACGACGACCTTCGCGCCACGCTGAGCAAGCTCGACGAGCTTTCGGAGCGCTACGGCCGCGCACCGCTCGCCGACAGCGGCGAATGGGCGAACCAGAACTTCGGCTTCACGCGCGCGCTCGGCGACATGCTGATCCTGGCCCGCGTCATCGCGCAGGGCGCGCTGCTCCGCGATGAATGCCGTGGCGCGCACTACAAGCCACAATTCGACATCCCCGGGCTGGACCCGGATAAAGGCGATCTCAAGCGCCAGGCCATCGCGTGGTGCGAGGCCTTCAAGGCGCGCAACGAGAAGTGGCTCAAGACGACGATCGCCGAACACACGCCGGCAGGGCCGCGCTTCTCGACCGAGCCGGTGGACACCAGCCTCATCCCGGTTCGCCCGCGGACGTACGGCCTGAAGGGCGCTGACGAAATTACCAAGACCTGGATCGAAATGGCGGCCGCGAGGAAAAGCGAGACGGAGCGCCGCATGGTCGTCGAGCCGACAACCGCCGCAGCGAATGCGTAATCCCCCGACGGGTCCGGCAGCCGAATCGCTGCAAGCCGGTTGATCCGACGCCGCCGCTGCACCAGAATCGCCCGCGACAGGCGTCTCGATGGCAAACCCCACGCGAGAATCGGTCGACCTCTCCGTCACGATCGGACGGCTCGTGTTGAGCTGCCCCGTCGTAACCGCTTCCGGGACATGCGGTTATGGCGAAGAGCTGTCGACGCTGTGCGACCTGAGCCGGCTCGGGGCCTTCACGACCAAGTCGATCACCGTCGAGCCTCGATCCGGCAACGCGCCTCAGCGGATCGTCGAGGTCCGCGCGGGGATGCTCAATGCGATCGGGCTCGCCAACGTCGGACTGCAGCGCTTCGTCGAGGAGAAGGTGCCGGCGCTTCGCCGGCTCGGCTGCCCGGTCATCGTCAACGTCGCCGGACGGAGTATCGACGAATACGCAACCGTGTGCCGCACGCTCGATCCGCTGCCCGAAATCTCCGCGCTCGAACTCAACGTTTCGTGTCCAAACGTCCACAACGGGCTGACCTTCGGGACCGACGCCGCCCTGCTGCGCGACCTGGTTTCCGCCGTCCGCCGCGAGGTCCTGCGATGCGTGCTCATGGTCAAGCTCTCGCCCAACGTCACCGACATCTCGGCCATGGCCCGCGCCGCGATCGACGGCGGCGCCGAAGCGCTGTCGGTCATCAACACGCTGCTCGGCATGGCCATCGACATCGACACGTGGCGGCCGATGCTCGCCAACGGCACGGGCGGCCTGTCCGGTCCGGCGATCCGGCCGGTCGCCGTCCAGATGGTCCACCGCGTCTATCGCGACGTGGCGCGCGATGCGGGCATCCCGATCATCGGCATGGGCGGCGTCCAGACGTGGCGCGACGCGGTCGAGTTGATGCTGGCCGGCGCGACGGCAGTCGGCGTCGGGACGGCGCTGTTCGTCGATCCCGCCGCGCCGCAGAAGATCCGCGAGGGAATCAGCGATTACCTCGCCCGTCGCGGCCTGAGTCGCGTCCGCGACCTGATCGGCGCACTGCGCCTCGATGGCGAGGCCACGGGTGCCGACGGATCGACGGGGGCGGAGGGCTGACGGACTGAGCCGCGCGCCGCAGCGACGCCACTTCTTCGGGCCGCAGTACGCGAAATGCGCCCATCGGCAACCCCCGAAGCGACACGGGGCCGATCATCACGCGATGCAACCGGTAGACCTTGTGCCCGAGCTTGGCGAAGATGCGACGCACTTCCCGATTGCGACCCTCGCGGAGCGTGATCTCGACGATCGTGGACTTCGGCTGGCGGTGAACCACGCGGATCTTCGCAGGCGACGTCTTGCCTTCCGAAAGCCACACGCCCTCGCGGACTCTCGCGATGGCCGATTCCTCCAACCGGCCCGCCACCTCGGCGCGATAGGTCTTCGCGACGCCAAAGCGCGGATGCGTCATGCGCAGCGCAAACTCGCCATCATTCGTCATCAGGAGCAGTCCGCTCGATTCCGCGTCGAGTCGCCCGACGGCGAACACGCGCTCGCGGACGCCGGCCAGCAGGTCGACCGCGCGCTTGCGCCCAGACGGATCCGCGTTCGTGGAGACAACCCCCGGCGGCTTGTTCAGCACGAAATAAACCTTGCGCTCGGGACGGAGCAACTTCCCATCGACTGCGATCCGGTCGCGGAGGGGATCGACGATCACCGGAAGCGTCATCACCGGCTCGCCGTTGACGGTCACCCGCCCATCGCTGATCAGACGCTCGCAGGCGCGGCGAGATCCCAGACCCGCGGCCGCGAGCACTTTCTGCAATCGCTCCGTCCTTCCGGACTCATCCGAGCGCATCGCCACCCTGTCCGCCGGTCCGCGATTGACACGCGGACGCAGCGCCCGTACCGTTCGTTGGCGTGAATCGTCTCATGCACGGTCCCATGCTCGGGCTCGCGCTGACCGGCCTCTGTCTGACCGCCGCCGGCGTTGCGTGCAGCCAGAAAAACGACTCAGCGCCCGCTTCGCCTCCGTCGAGCACCGGCAATCCACCCGTCCTCGAACCCGTTCGCAGCGAACCAAGCTCCCCTCCGGCCGCGTACGACGCCGAGGCGTCCGAGGAGTCGATGCCGACCCGCGAATACGGCGAACCGGTTCCCGCGGAACCGGAGCCGGACATGGATGCCCGAACGCACGTGGTCCAGCGCGGAGACACGCTCTGGTCGATCGCCGCGAAGTACTACGGCAACGGCCGCCAATGGCAGCGAATCTACAAGGCGAACCAGAACCGCATCAAGGACCCGAAGGACCTGCCAGTCGGAATCAAGCTGATCATCCCATGAGCCGCGCCGGGCCGGTGACCGCTTTGTCGCGCCTTCCCGCAAGCCTGAAGGCACGCAGGCCGTCGCTGAGCGATCCGGTGCAATACGTCGCGGGAGTCGGCCCGCGGCGAGCGGCCGCCCTCAAGAAGCTCGGCATCCAGACGATCTCCGATCTGCTGGAGCATGCGCCGTTTCGTCACGAAAGGCACTTTCGGAGCACGATCGAGCTGCTCGAACCCGGGCAGACGGCGACGATCGTCGGACGCATCGAGGCGGTTCGGGTCCGAAACGCGTGGGCCGGCAGGCGGCGCGGTCGAGGCGGCGGCCCGTCGCTGACCGCAACGGTGATCGACAACACGGGCCGCTGCTCGCTGCAGTGGTTCAATGCACCGTACGTCACGCGTCAGGTGCGGATGGGTGCCATCCTCCGCGTAACCGGCCGCGTCTCCGAATTTGGCGGGCTGCCGCAGTTCGTCAACCCTGCGATCGAGCCTCTTGATGACGACGCGGAACCCATCGACCCGTCGAAGCCGCCATCGCTCGAACCTGTCTATCCCGCAACGGCGGAGATCCCGTCCGCCGCTATCTCGCGGATCATCCGTCGGGCCCTTCCGCTCGTTCTGGATCAGATCGAGGAGTGGCACACGCCCGCGTATCGCGGCGCGCGCGAGTTGCTGCCGCGAGCGCGGGCATTCCAATTGCTGCATGTACCCGACCGGGAAACTGACGTTGCGTCCGCGCGCCGCCGGTTGGCCTACGACGAACTTCTACTACTTCAACTGGCCGTGCTCGGTCATCGCCGTGCCGCGCGATCGCACGCCAGCGCGCCCTCGCTGACGCTGACGCCGCAGATCGAAAAACGGATACGCCAGCGGCTGCCGTTTGATCTGACGAAAGGCCAGGAGGAAGCCGTCCGCGAGATCTCCGCCGACATGGCCCGGCCGGTGCCCATGATGCGGCTCCTTCAGGGCGACGTCGGAAGCGGAAAGACACTCGTCGCGATCTTCGCCGCGCTCGTGGCGATTGCAAATCGCGCGCAGGTCGCGATCATGGCGCCGACCGAGCTGCTGGCAGAGCAGTTGTTCCGGAACGCCGATCGCTACCTGGCCGGCAGCCGGGTCCGGCGGACGATACTGACGGGTTCGACAAGTCGCCGGGACCGCGCGGCAACGCTCGAACGGATCGCCTCCGGCGAGCTGGACTTCGTCGTCGGCACGCAGGCGCTCATCGAGCGTGACCTTTCGTTCTCAAGGCTCGGCCTTGTCATCGTTGATGAGCAGCATCGATTCGGTGTCCGGCAGCGGACGCTCATTCGCTGCAAGGGCACGGCCCCCCACTACCTCGTCATGTCGGCGACCCCCATCCCGCGCACGCTCGCGATGACCGTCTTCGGCGATTTGGACGTGACGACGCTCTTCGACAAACCGGCCGGCCGTTCGCCAATCCGCACGCGAGTCGTTCCGCCGCTGAAGGTGGATGAACTTTGGAGTTTCGTCCGCGCTCGCGTCGCATCCGGCGAGCAGGCGTACGTGATTTGCCCGCTCGTGGCCGAATCGGACCAGAGCCGACTTCGGGCGGCGACGGCGGAGTTCGAACGCCTGCGAAGCGGTCCGCTGGTGGGCGTCTCCATCGGGCTTGTTCACGGGCGGCTGAAGTCCGACGCCCGACAACGCATCATGTCAGATTTCGCCGCCGGCCGAATCGCCGTGCTCGTCGGAACCACGGTCGTCGAAGTCGGAATCGACGTGCCGGCCGCCACGATCATGGTGATCCAGCATGCGGAGCGCTACGGACTGGCGCAGTTGCATCAGCTCCGCGGTCGAGTCGGTCGCGGACAGCGGCCAGGATATTGCTTCCTGATGACCGATCGGGCGAGCGGTGCGGAGCACGAGCGCCTGTCGATACTCACGCGCGTCTCAGACGGCTTCCGCATCGCCGACGAGGACCTGAGATTGCGCGGTCCGGGCGAGGTGCTCGGCGCCCGGCAGCACGGACTTCCGGAGTTCCGATTCACCGACCTGGCCGCGGATGGCGAGGTATTGCGCCTGGCGCGTCGCGACGCCGTCCACATCCTGCGCGCCGACCCGGACCTGTCGGCGTCCGAACACGATGCGCTGCGCCGCGCGCTGGCGCAACGATTCAAGGACCGGCTGGCGATGGGCGCGACGGCATAATTGCGATGCCGGACGACCGCAAGACGAAAACCCCTGCCCTGGCCCCAACCCCCTGCGCCGACGCGAGGCGCAAGCACGATTCCAACTCCCGATGACCCCGGCCCGATTATCGGCCGTGCGGCTCCGGATCTGCCTGCCGTCCGCGAGTCACCCTGCGTACAATTGATTCGGGGGCCGATCCCCTGTGATCGGCGAGGGCGGGGAAATGAGGCGGGGAAAGCCACGCGCGAGCGCCGTGCTTGCGATGCTGTTACTGCTGCACGTCGGCTGTGGCACGCCCGGCGCGTTGCCGAGCCTGACGATTCCTGGGTTCGGCGGGCCGGGGGCGAACCGCCCTCCGGTCTTCGTTGCCTACGCCCTGCTACAGAACAGCCTGCGGCAGCTCCAGCTTCAGGCGAACGCCATCGACCTCGACGGCAACGGTTTGGTGATTACGTACGAGCAGGTGTCCGGCCCCGTGGCCGTCGAACGATCGTCGTTCCGCGTTGGCGGCGCGATGAACATCCTCCTCGACATTCCGTCCGACGGCACGTACGCGTTTCGGATCATCGCCAGCGACGGCTTTTTCTACTCCGACGTCCGCGTCACTCGAACCGTCACGACGCCGCCCCCGCCGCCCATCGATCCCTCGACGAATCCCGGCACAGGGACGCCCGACAATCTCGTCGTCGGTCGCTTCGACGTAACGATCACCGGCCAAGTGATTGACGCCTCGGGCTCGGAAAGCTTCGCACAGCCGGCGACGATCGAGATCGCGCCGCGGCCGGCAGTGTACTCCGGCACCAACGCGCTGGTGGTCACGATGGCGACGGATGCGCTTCCAACGATGAACACCCGCGCGACGGGAGCGCTTCAGTTCCAGACCGCCGCGACCCGTGCCGGGATCCCAACCGACATCGTCACGGTGCGGCAGTTGATCAACGAAATCTCGATTCTCGGCGATGGGCACGGTCTGGCCATCGCGAGCGGCGCCGCGGGTGTCTTTCGGCCCACGGCCCGGACGACCTTCGCCGTCGAAATCGGCTTCGTGAGCGCCCGCCTCGTCGTCAACGCGGATACGATCTCCGGAACGGTGGAATTCACCGACGCCGGCGGGACAATCCTCTACACGGCGCAGCTCTCGGGCATCCGATTGTGACGCGATGATTGCGATCGTACGTTACCAGGACGTAATCAGGACCGGTGTGCCGACCGCTGCACGATCGAAAACTCGGATCACGTCGCGATTTGCAAGCCGGACGCAACCGTATGACGCCGGAGTTCCGAGCCGCGACTCGGCCGGCGTCCCGTGAATGTAGATGTAGCGCTCGTACGAATCGATACCCGACCCCGCATTGAAGCCCGGTGCACAGCCGCGCAACCAGAGGATTCGCGTCAGGATCATCTCGCGCGATTCGCCGTCGGCCGGCCGCCACACCTCGCCGGTGAACCGGCGGTCCTTCAGCACCGCGCCGACCGGCAGGCCGTCGCCGATTCGCTCCGCGATGCGATGCCATCCCAGCGGCGTGCAGTTCGAGCCATCGCGCTGGCCCGGCCCGTTCGCGGCGGTGGAACACGGAAACTCCGACTCGATTCGCCGGCCCGGCGCCCACCTCGCGATCCCACCCGGCATCCGCGAGCCGCAACCAAGTCGCGCCATTGATGTCCATATTGCTTCGGACGCCCAGCGTTGTTGGACGGCATCCGCTGAGTTCGCAAACCACCGCGATGATGGCGACTACGCAAGTGCGCGTCGTCCGCGCTGACTCAGACACGCTCCACCGTATCGGCATCGACCTCGATCGAAACGGACTGTCCCAGCGTTTCGACGTTCAGCACGACTCTTACGCGTGATCGCCAGCGGACCACGACGCCTTCCAGACCGTGAAGGGGGCCGGCGATGACCCGCACCGCGTCGCCTGCGGCCAGCCGAGCGCTTCGCGTGATGGGCTCACCCGATCGCAGCGCCCGATCGACCTGAAGCAACTGGTGAATCAGAGTCGTCTGATCGGATACGGCGATCGTCTGGGCGATGTGGTTGGTCGACATCGCGCGGTGGCGCTGCTCGTCGTCCCCGACGAAGAAAAGGTATCCCGGAAAGACGGGAACCTCGGAGCGCGAGATGCGTCGGGTCCGGCGACTCCGCGTGACGCGCCGGCACAGCGGCAGGTAGCACGCGATCCCGAGCCGGTCGAGGTGCTCGGCGAGGACTTTCTCGTGGCGCGAGCGCGTGTGCGCCACCCACCAACGCCCAGCGGGCCGGACCGCGATGATCCGTTCAAACTCGCGGACCGGTTCGGTGATCGGCGACGCGTTGAACATTCGGCGGCATTATAGCCAATCGGCAATCACGTCCCGAATCGGCGCAAATCGGTGCGCCTTCAGAAGCGCCGCGAGTCGGCGATACATCCGCGTGCGGAACATCGCCTGCGTCACGCGACGCTTCCAGGGGATGTGCCAGCCCGCCGCGCGCAAATCGACCATCTCGGGCGGATCCAATTCATACGGATGGAGGTACGCGACGAACGACCGTCGTTCGCGTTGGGCCCGACGGACGGCCGCGCGTACCACCGCGCCCGGCAACAGTCGAAAATACCCGCCGCCCGCGACCGGCCAGCGGCGCCCCAGCGCGACCACCGTGGCCGGCGGAACCTCGATCAGATCGCACTCCCGCCAGCGGTGAATCCCGGGCGGCTCATCCGCGATACCGTAACGTGAGCCGCGAAACGGAAAGATGCTCGAGCTGTAGCGAAAACCCAATTCCGCCATGATCGGTCCGGCCCAGCGCGTGGAATCGACAATGGAAAACGCGGGCGCGCGATAACCCACGGGCCGTTCGCCGACGACGTCTGCGAGGACGGCGGCGCTGCGAGCAACGTCCTCCCGGAACGACTGCGGCGTGAGGCGGCCGAGCGACTCATGGCCGTATCCGTGGCTGGCGATTTCGTGCCCTTCCGCGTGCACAGTACGTATCAACGATGGAAAGGCCTCGGCAACCCGGCCGAGCACGAAGAACGTCGCGCGAATGCCGTGCGACGCCAGCAGATCGAGCACGACGTGCGTGTTCCTTACGACGCGATCCGTCACGGGCCGGTCCGGTCCCATGACGGCGACACCCCAATCTTCGAGATCGACGGTCAAGGCGTGGGTACGCGAATTCTCGACCAACGAGCATCCGGTCGCACGATGCCGCGGCGCGGCCGCGCCAGGCATTTGTCGCACGGTGTCAGCGGTGGAAATCGCAGCAGACGCCATCTCGGATCGTTCCGATCCCCCGATCGTCATCGTCCGATTTCGACGCGCGGATTGAGGGTACTTCGGCTTGCGTGCGACGCGCCCGCACAGCCCCTACGGGCCGCGCGCACTGGCCGCCGGTCCGGAGGCCGGCGCCGCGGCGCTGCGCCGCCGCTTCTCCTGCTCGCGGACGTTTTTGATCGCCTCGAGGTACTGCTCTCCGAGCACGCGCTCCTCCGGCGTCGTCTCGCGGACGATCCAGTTCGACCATTCCTCGGGGTTCCGGGGCGCGCCCGTCCCAATCGCGACCGACAAGTCCTTCGCCGGATCGCCATAGCCCTTCAGCCAGGCCGCCTCCGCCGCAAAGCGCGCCAGCCGGTCCGCGAGAAACGCGTACGCCCGGGTCGAATCGTGCTTGATGCGCAGGTACTCCTGCGCGTCCGTGAGGAACATGCGCTTTGAGACTCGGAACAGGACGTCTCGCAGGTCGCGTAGTGTCGATTCATCGCACTGATCCAGGTGCTGCTTGAGCGCCCGTTGCCGCGCATCGTCGGAATAGTACTTCTTCCACGAATCGAGGAACTCCTCCTGCTCATACCGCGACATCCGCATCAGGCCTCGCCGATCGACGACAAACGACACCACCTCCGCCACCGACGCCGAGTCGAGTCGCGGCACGGCGGGCGTCATCGTCCGATCGAAAACCCAGTATCCGCACGCGCTGAAGACCAGGAGGATCCCCAGCGACGTCCCGACCCGACGCGCGCGGTGACGACCGGCCGACGACGCCGAACGGACCCCACTTGCCGAATCGCTCTGAGTCAACGTCTCCTCGCTTCCGACATCACGATTGCGTTGCCCTGGACGGGCCCCAATCCGCATCCGGTCTATCGACGCCGGCCTGCGCGGGCCTTGAAATCCGCGTAGAGGATATTCAGTGCGTCCCGATTATCCGCGGCCGCATGAAACGGCTCGAACTCCCAGATGACCGGCTGATCCGCCGGCCCCAGCCCGAGGCTCCCCGCGCGGCTCAGCACATCCTTGCCGACGGGCTGGCCGGCATAAAGCTCCTGCAACACCCACTCGTAGCTCGTTCCCTCCGTCTCGAAGTACGTCGTTCGCGCCGCAAACTTCTTGCGCAACGGGCTGATCTCCGCAAGCAGGCGCGAATCGGCGGGACAACGAAATAGCGACGAATCGCCGCCGACGTATGGACCGAGCACCGCGGGCAATCCCGGCCACGGGGGTGCGTGATACTCGGCCGACGGGAGTTTCGCGACGTGCGGCCAGCGCCCGCCCGAGTGCTGTATGTAGCGCTCGAGGCCCTGCCCGATCCGCTCGAGGTTCGCGAGGCATTCGACGCGCCGCGACTCGCGGCGCTGCGACATCCAGCCGGGCACAAGCAGCCAGGCGATGGCCGCGATCGCGGCGATGAGCGCGACGATCTCGACCTTTGCGATTGCGCGGGCGATTCGGCGGCCACGCATATCAGCGACTTCGCATCGGCGCATCAAAGGCCGCGGCTCCGAAACGCAAACGGGCCCCGGCGGAGCACTCTCCCGATCCGGAGCCCGATTCATGCGAGGGACTGTAACGGAGCAGGCCGAACGCGTCAATGCGACGCGTCGGCGCTGCTGTCGAAAAGGAGATCAGCAATTCGTCATTATTGTGAACGCGCCATTGTGTGTTCGCCGTCGTCGAGGCCGTCCGCCCGGGCGCTCGACGGAGACGCCGGTCGCGTGTTCTGCCACACGCGTAGCTCGGCGACTTCGCAGTTGACCGATCGATCGCCGCTTCGGCTCGCACGTCGCGTGAGAACGTGTCGCACCGCTCCGGGCATCAACGGCCCGCGAAGGTCCTTATCCGGCGCCGCGAACGGCGTCGCCGCGTACTCCGTCCATTCGCTGATCGGATCACCATTCTTGTTCACGAGCACGGTGCGCAGTGCCAGCATGGAGATCACTTCCGTGCCTTCGTTGCGAATCTCGATCACGGGCTGGTACCAGCCACGCTCGCCGTCATCCGCCACGAGCCGCGCGGAAACCTTGACGTTTGAGACGTAATCCGGCCGGCGCTCATCGCTGATCACGTCGGCCAGGACCGCCGGGAGAGAGTCGCGTATTTCGGGCAAACTCTCGACGACCGCCTTGACGAACCCGCCCGCATCACGGGTCTTCTTGTCGAGCGTGCGAAGGCCGAGGCCGACCAAGGCGGTTCCGCACAGGATCGCGGTGATCAGCGTGGCTGAACCGCCGAGGACGATTGCCGTCAGGAAGGACATCCGCTGCGAACCGTAGTGATATTGCTCTCTCATGGATCGACTCCCGTTCTCGAGCCGCGACTTCTCGCGGACAGCCTGATATTGGCCGCCGGGCGCCGTTTATTCCTGGGTCGCCCCACCGGCTCGACCGGTCGGTTCAAGCGGGCCGCAGAGGCTGTCCGATAAACCGATAGCCGGCCGATCGGTGGCCGACCATAACTTCTTGTTTGGAAAATAGTTATCGTGGCGGAAGTCCTGGACCAACGCGAGGTCGACGCCCTGTTGTCGGCGGTTTCCGACCGGGATGGCGACGCCGACGATTCGTCCAGCCGGAACGACCTCGGCACGGAAAGCCAGTTCGTCGTCCAAGACTACGACTTCAAGCGGCCCGAGCGCGTCAGCAAGGACCAGATGCGGGCGCTCGAGACGATCCACGAGACGTTTGCCCGCAACTTCGGCGCATCGCTGTCGGCCTTTCTGCGGACCATCGTCGAAGTCCGCGTCGCGACGACCGAACAACTGACCTACAGCGAGTTCATCCACTCGCTGCCCAGCCCCACGTGCTTCAACGTGCTTCGCGCCCCCCCGCTCGAAGGTCAGATGTGCCTCGAGCTCAGCCCGCTGATCGTCTACCCGATCATCGACCGGCTCCTCGGCGGCAGCAAGGCGGAGGTCTTCATTCCGCAACGACCGATGACGCCGCTCGAGCAGCGCCTCGTCGAGCGCATCACCGGCCGCGCGCTCACAACGCTGTCAGAGGTCTGGTCCGAGTTGGCCGAGGTGAAGTTCGAGCTGGGCGAGACGGAGAGCAATCCGCATCTCGTGCAGATCGTCGCGCCGAACGAGGTCGTCGTCGTCGTCGGGTTCGAGATCAAGATGGGACCGCGCGGCGGGACGATGAGCCTCTGCCTGCCCTTCAATGTCATCGAACCGGTGATGGCCAAGCTGGCAGCGCAGAGCTGGCTGGCGTACAGCCGCCGCGGATCGAGCCACGATCAGATCCGCCGCGTCACGAGCAGCCTCACGCGCGCCCGCGTCAACCTCTGTGCCCACCTCGCGGAGGCGACCATCACGTGCAGCGAGCTGCTCTCGCTCAGCCCGGGTGACATCATCATGACGGACAAGAGCGCCCACAGCGATCTGATCCTGCTGGTCGAGGGGCGCCCGAAGTTCCGCGCGCAGCTCGGACAGCACCGGCAGCATCGCGCCCTGCGGATCACGCGTCCGGCCGGTCCGGACGATCACATCTAACCCCGACGTGCGCCGGGACTACCCGCCGCCGGACCCGACGTTTTTCTCGTTCGGCATCGTCATGGCAAACGGATCCAGCAGCTCATTCAGGCGCTCGGCTGGCAGGACCTTCTCATCGATGCAGACCTGGCGCACCGTCTTGCCGCTCGCGTGCGCCTCCTTGGCGATCTCGGCCGCCTTGTCGTAGCCGATCACCGGCGCGAGGCTCGTGCACATCGCGAGGCTCTGTTCAACCAGTTCGCCGCACCGGCGTTCATCGACGTCGATCCCCGCCGCGCAGCGATCCGCGAAGACACGCACCGCCGCGGAGAGGATGCGGATCGACTCCAGGAGGCCGTGCGCCATGACCGGCATGCCGACGTGAAGATCGAACGTCCCCAGGGTCGCGCCGGCGAACGCAACCGTCGCGTCCGCACCGATCACAAAGGCCGCCGATTGGAGCAGCATCTCGCACATCACCGGGTTCACCTTGCCCGGCATGATCGAACTGCCCGGCTGCGTCGCGGGGATGCGAATCTCGCCGATGCCGCATCGCGGCCCGCTCGCCAGCCAGCGAATGTCGTTGGCGACTTTCGTCAGGCTGACCGCGATGGCGCGCAACTGCCCGCTCGCTTCAACAAATCCGTCCTTCGCATGCTGGGCCTCGAAGTGATTCGCCGCCTCGACGAACTCGATCCCGGTCTTCTTCGCGAGCCGCTCGGCCATGCGCCGGCCGAATTCAGGATGCGAGTTGATGCCGGTTCCCACCGCCGTCCCGCCGATCGGCAGCTCGCGCAGCGCCCGGATCGCCTGCTCCGCGCGGCGGACGACGCCCGTGAGCTGGGCCGCGTATCCGGAGAACTCCTGCCCCAGGCGGATCGGCGTCGCATCCTGAAGATGTGTGCGGCCGATCTTCACGATCCGGTCGTACTGCTTCGCCTTCTGCGCCAGCACGTCACCCAGGTGCCGGGCCGCCGGGATCAGATCATGGCGCAGGGCTTCGGCCGCCGCGACATGCATCGCCGTTGGGATCACGTCGTTGCTCGACTGCTGCGTGTTGACGTGATCGTTCGGATGGATGTCCTTTGAGCCGATTGCCCCGCCCATCAGTTGAATCGCGCGGTTCGCGATCACCTCGTTTGCGTTCATGTTCGTCGATGTGCCGGACCCGGTCTGGAAGATGTCCAGCACGAAATGATCGTCAAGCTTGCCATCGATGACCTCCTGCGCGGCGGCGATGATGTGGCGCGCGGCCTTTTCCGACAGCAGGCCGAACTCGAGGTTGATCTCCGCCGCGGCCTGCTTGATCAACCCCATCGCGCGGATGAAGCGGCGGCCGAAGCGGTAGCCCGAGATCGGAAAGTTCTCGACCGCCCGCTGTGTCGAGGCGCCCCAGAGGGCGTGGGCCGGAACGGTCATGGGTCCCATCGAGTCTTTTTCAATGCGTGTCGGTTCAGGCACGGTCGCTCCTCCTGCCTCGGCGACGACAAGCCCCGCGCCGCGGCGATTGCGGTCCCTGCGACGGGCACCGAGATTCTATCGCGGAACGAAGCTGACGGTGATATGCATGATCGTCCAGTACAGGAACGACTCTTCCGCCAGGAGCCAGTTCAAGACCGGCGGCTTTCCGAAGCCGAAGACCCAGACCAGTCCGATCGCCATCAGCAGGACGACCATGCCAATGTGCAGGAATCGAAAACCGTTCCGATCGGTCCGCATCCAGGTCCACCACCCGCGCGGCGTCGAGCTCGGGCGATTGCGCGAGAACTGGTAACTCGCGAAGACGTACCACGCGGCGACGTGAAACACGATCAGCGAATAGGCCCGCTGCGTCAGCAGCAGCGACAGCCCGAGCACGGCGGCCGAGCCGGCCATCAGACGAAAGAGCGGCGCGTGGAGGTGCAGCAGTTCGCGGACGCCGCCGCGCAGGCCGCGCGCAAAGTACGCCACCGTCGCGTGCGTCCCCAGCCCCCAGAGCACCAGCGGCGCAATGGACAGCGCGACCTTTAGCGCCAGCGGCCGGGAAGGATCGATGAATCCGCGGCCGTGAGGTACCAGCCCGAACGGCACGCCGATCCACGCGATGGCCACGACGGCAGCAATCGTCAGCGCGATCATCGCGCGGACCATGCGCTGGAACGCGGCCCGATCGGCAATCGGCGGCGCATCGCCGAGCGCGACGTAGAACATGGCCTCGTCGCGGAGCTCGTGTACGAGAAAGTAGAGGTAGATGGAGGTGTAGAAGAAGACGTTGGTCTTTCCTCCCGACCAGCCATAAAGCGCGCAAAGTGCCGCCCCCACCAGGAGCAGCGCGAACATCCAGGCGCGCTTGCGGAGCGTCTGGTTGTTCCTCGACGTCACCAGAAACAGGAAGCCGATGATGATGTGCGGAAGCGTAATGTAGCGCATCGCGGCCTCGGTGGACTCACCCACGAACCGGGCCGCGCGCGGATGGTGTTGGAACACGTTTCGCTCGACGAAGTAGATCGAATGGAAGAACGCGATGCACGCGACGGTGAGCAACGCCGCCTTCCAGAAATTGCGCTCCGCCACGGTGAGGCGATAGGGTCGCATCGCCCCGGCAATCGCGGCCGAACGTTCGGACGCCGAACTCATCGGGATTGGAACTCCAGCCTGCGAGGCCGCCCGGACGTCGTCCCGGAAGCCGGACGAGCGCCCGGGCTGAACCGGCCGACATGCTGTCGGACGGCCAATATATCGCGCTTAGATCGTACGGCAAGCCAGCCTGCGTCCGTCGCGCAGCTATAACGGCATGTTGACCGGGGCAGTTTCGCACCACGCTCGAAGGCGCTCCGGCTGCACGTCCACTCCCCATCCCGGACTGGCCAGCGGCACGCCACGACCGCCGTAGCCGAACCGGACCGGCCGCCGGACGACGTCCCCTCGCAGCAGGAACCTCCCGTAGCTGCCCTCGGCGAAACGCATCCGAGGGACCAGACGTAGAAACGCGCGACCGACCGCAGAGAGGATGCTCGTCTCGCCCACCATGCACCCCATCTGGCTTACGATCTCGTGCTTCGCGGCGGTCAACGCAAGGCGGATCGAGGGCAGGAACCCGCCGTTCTTGCTGAGCCGGATATTGAACCACGTGACCGTGCGATTGACGATCAAGGCTTCGGCGTCGTCGGGCGTTACGAGCGATTCATCTGCCATCAACGGCAGCCGACTTCGCGCGCGGCATTGAAGGAAATCGCGTTCACGCCCCCGCGGGAGCGGCTGCTCGACGCATGCGATCGGAAGCTCGGACCACGCCTGCAGGCGCTCCGACGCCTTCTCGACAGTCCACGCGCCGTTCGCGTCGAGCCGAAGCGTCGTGCGGCCGTGACGGAGCGATCGGCCGAGCGTGCGAACGGCCGCCCGGACTCTCGCGTCGTCGTTGGAATCGCCGACTTTCAGCTTGAAGTCGCGCAGTCCGAAGCAGCGCATCTTCCGGATCGAACGCGCGACTCGGGCCGGATCATCCCCGCCCACAACACCGCTGTAGCGAACCGTGTGGAGACTGCCCGGATCCCCGAGGCCGGCCGCGCCGATCCAGCCCGCGACTTCGTCGAGCGGCCGTCGGAAGCTCCTCGAACACGCGTCGATCAGCGCCAGCTCGACCGCGGCCCGCGCCGCCGTGATCGGTTGGCCCGCATCGTCGATGAACGGAAGCGAGTCTGCGAACTCCAGCACCTCGGGAAAATTCTCCGCGCGAAAGTCGAGCAGCGCGCGAACGAACCGATCACGGATGCACTCAATGACGGACTCGCGGGTCTCGCCGGAGACGTAGGGCCGTGGGTGCGTCTCGCCGTATCCGATCGTCCCGTCGGAGAGTTCAATCGCGGCGATCAGCGGCTGTGCGACGTTCCGCGCCGCGGCGGCGTGGCCGAACTGCCTTCGCAATGGAATGGCCAGCGGCCAGACAGTCAGGCGTGCGACGCTGATCGGCATTGCCGCGATTCTACGGCGGGCATCGGTTCACATCACATCCGCGATGATGCCCGCGTTTGAACCAAACTCCTGAACCGTGTATATCGTGCCGCACCGGGCTCTAGTGGCGCGGCGCAGCGGCCCGGACGATCACCTTCGCCAGGAATCCCGAATGCGAAGCGCAGCGGCGGCCGTCGAAGAACCCATCCAGCATCCGCCCGGATACCGACTGCGACGCGGCCGCAATTGGTTTTTCCTCGGCCTGACGTACGCCTCGTACTATCTCTGCCGCTACAACCTCAGCCCGATCGGTCCGGACATGTCGCGCGACCTGGGGCTGACCAAGGGCGACTTCGGCGCGATCACTGCGGGGCGCGACTTCGCCTACGCGTTCGGACAAATGATCAACGGCCTGATCACCGATCGCGTCGGCGGCAAGGCGGCGATGACCATCGGTGCACTGGGTACGATCGTCCTCAACCTCGCGTTTGGCCTGACGTCACAATTCGGGGCGTCCGTCGTGCCGCTGGTCTGGACGCTCGTGTTCATCCGCTCGGCCGACGGGTGGTTTCAAGCCTACGGCGCGCCGGGGTTCATCAAGATCAACGCGGCGTGGTTCCTGCGACGCGAGCGCGGCGCGTTCGCCGGCATCTTCGGCGCGATGATCAACCTCGGCGCGATCGGCGCCGGCGCCCTCGCCAAGGCAATGGCGACCGGCTGGGTGCTGACGCTCGGGTTCATGACGCTGGCGTTTCCGGCCATGCACTGGCGGTACATGTTCTACCTTCCGCCGATCGCCGTGGCCGTCATCGTGTTGCTCATGAACTTGCTCGTGAAGAACACGCCCGAGGAGGCCGGCTTTCGCGTCCCGCATGACGACGACACGGGCGAGATGTCCGAGCGCGTGCGACTCCGCGACGTGTTTCGCAAGGTCGCGTCGAATCCGACCGTCTGGCTCATCGCCTGCGCGTATTTCTGCACCGGATTTGTGCGGCGCTCGATCGAGACGTGGTGGTCGTTCTACCTCGCCGAGACCTGGAAGGAGGACCGCGCGACCTCAACGCTATTCAACTGGTTCGTGGTCGGCCTGCCGCTCACGGCCACGCTCGGCTCGATCGCGTCCGGCTATGTCTCGGACCTGTTCTTCAGGGGTCGGCGCGCTCCAGTCGCGGCCGTGCTGTACATCGCCCAGGTCGCGCTTTGCGCCGCGGCGCTCATGATACCGCAGGGCTCTGGTGGACCGGCGGCCGCTCTGAACGGCGTACTGCTGGTTCTGGGCATCAGCATGATGTGCAACTCGACGCACTCCATTCTCGGGACCGCATCGGCGATGGACGTCGGTGGTCGCAAGATGGCAGGCTGCGCGGCGGGCATCATCGATTCGTTCCAATACTTCGGGGCCCCGCTGGCCGCCTACGGACTCGGCATGCTGTTCGATCGGATTGCACGCATGAAGGACCCGGCATCAACCATCGGGCACCTCAACACGACCCTGTGGTTCGGGAGTATGCTGCCGTTCGGATTGATCGGCGCGACCCTGATGTCGTATTTGTGGCTGCGGGATCGCGGCGCGGACAAGCGCGGCGCGTGAGCGCCCGGCGACGCATCGCGCAGCGAAGCCCTACGCCCGGTCAACCACGTCCGCGAATTCCGCCAGCGTCCCGACGGTCCAGTCCGGCTGTACGACCGTAATCGGCGCACGCGTCGCACCGCCGCCGGACCGGCCGCGCCGCCGATCGACCCAGACGGTCTTCATCCCCAGCGCCTTCGCTGGCTCGTGATCGTGGTAGAGGCTCTGGGCGACGTGCAGTATGCGATGGCGCGCGACGCCCAACCTCTCGGCGGCGGCAAAGGCCGCCTCGAACATCCGCCGGTCGGGCTTGTAGGCCCCCACGTCTTCGGCGGTCACGATGGCATCAAAGTCAACGCCGAGCCGGCGATTGGAATGCGCGAACGACTCGCGATCGACGTTCGACACGACGATGAGCTGGAAGCGCCTTTTCAATCGCTGCAGCGCCGCCGGCGAGTCCGGGAACGGCGGCCAGTCGCGTATCGACGCCGCGAATCGCCGCGCGTCGGCCTCATCCGCAGGAACGCCGAACGACTCCGCGAGCCGGCCGTGCACGCGGAACAGTATCTCCGAGTACCTCGTCGCGGGGTTTTCCCGCTCGACCACGTGCTCCAGCTCCCCAAAGCGTTCGAGCAGCACATGGTCCGGTGCGTCCAGTCGGTGCCGCCGCGCCCATTCCCGCAGCGACGCGAGCATCCCCGATTCCCAGTCGATGAGCGTACCGTAGCAATCGAAGGTCAGTGCTTCGAAATCCCGCCATCGCATGGGCGAAAGTCCCCTGCCTGATCGGGCTACTTCGCGGGGATCTTCATCGCCAGGACGGACTGGGTCGTGTCCTTCCCGAACGACTTCAGGCAGTCGTCCGAGCAGAAACGCATCGTCACGCCCTCGACGGCTAGCGTATGCTCAGCCTTGCCATCCATGCCGAGCGCGCACGAGGCGCATTTCGACACGACGGAATCGGTCGCGCCATCAAACGCATCCGCCTTGGCCAGCATTGCCTTGACGGCGGACCTGTCCGAGTCCGACGGCGGCGCCGATCCGCTCTTGCAGCCCGCAACGGCGGCACAGAACAGAAGGCCCGCGAATCCCGCCCGCATGACCGATCGCCCGCTGGTTCCCGACATGGATCGTCCTCCCGCAACGTGAAATTCCCGATCATTGACTCGCCGCTCGCAGTCGAGGTCGCGTCCGGCGATCAGCGCATGTGCTCGATCACCGCGCTGCCAAACTCGCTGCATTTGATCTCGCGAGCGCCTTCCATCGCCCGCGCGAAGTCGTACGTCACCGACTTCGCACCGATCGCGCCCTCCATGCCGCGGATGATCAGCTCAGCCGCCTCGGTCCAGCCCAGGTGTCGCAGCATCATCTCGCCGCTCAGGATGACCGAACCGGGATTCACCTTGTCTTGGCCGGCATACTTCGGCGCGGTGCCGTGCGTGGCCTCGAAGATCGCATGTCCGCTGATGTAGTTGATATTTCCGCCGGGCGCAATGCCGATGCCGCCGACCTGCGCCGCCAGCGCGTCCGAGATGTAATCGCCGTTGAGGTTAAGCGTCGCGATGACCTCATACTCGGCCGGGCGCGTCAGGATCTGCTGCAGGAAATTGTCGGCGATCACGTCCTTGATGACGATGTCCTGCGGGAGCGGCCCGCCCGCGATCGCGTTGATCAGCGGCGACGTCGTACCGGCCTTGATGACGTGCCACGGTCCGCCGTCCAGCGCGACCGCACCGAACTCGCTGCGGGCCATCGCGTAGCCCCAGTCGCGGAACGCGCCCTCGGTGAACTTCATGATGTTGCCCTTGTGCACGAGCGTCACGCTCTTTCGCCGGTACTTGACGGCGTACGTAATCGCCGAATGCACCAGGCGCACCGTGCCGGTCCAGCTCACCGGCTTGATCCCGACGCCAACGCAGACGTCTTTCGCCAGGTCCGGCCGGCCGACCTGCGACCAGAAATCCTTCGCCGCACCTGGCGTGCCGAAGCGGACCTTGCCGAAGTCCGTGGGGAACTCGCGCGCGAAGAAGTCGAGGACCTTCTTCGCTTCCGGCGTGCCACCCGCGTACTCGATCCCGGCGTAGATGTCCTCCGTGTTCTCACGGAAGATGACCATGTCGATCAACTCGGGGTGCTTCACCGGCGCGGGCACGCCGCGAACGTATCGCACCGGGCGCAGGCAGACGTACAGGTCGAGCAACTGCCGCAGCGCGACGTTCAGCGACCGGATGCCAGCCCCGACAGGCGTCGTCAGCGGCCCCTTGATGCCGACGCGATACATCTTGAACGCCTCGACCGTCTCGTCCGGCAGCCACGTGCCGCGCGTCGCGAACGACTTCTCCCCCGCGAGCACCTCGTGCCACGCGATGCTCCGCTTGCCGCTGTAGGCCTTCTGTACCGCCGCGTCGAACACGCGGACCGCGGCCCGCCAGATGTCCGGACCGGTGCCGTCGCCTTCGATGAACGGGATGATCGGACGGTCTGGAACGACCATCCGGCCCGCTGACATCGTGATCGGATCGCCCAGGTCGGTTGCTGCCATGGTCGTGTTACTCCCGCCGCGGGTTATTCGTAGCGCCGAAACGGATGTTAGTTCCGGGCGTCGATCCATTCAAGCGCGCCCGGCGATGGATGAAACGCGTCGGCGGGAATCAGACAGGCTCGCGCACGAATGGCTGAAGCGCCCGGCGGTACTTCTCTGGGACGGGCACCGGGCGCCACGTCGCCGTGCTGATGAACACGAGCGATTGCTCGGCGTGGCACGTCTGCGAACCGCTGCGCAGGTTCGTGACTTCGTAGCGGATCACGACGCTTCGCTCGCCGATCCGGATGACCGAAAGCGCTATCTCGGCCTCGTCGCCGAAGCGGAGCGGCGCGCGGTACGTCACATTGATGTTGGCGGTCGGAATAGCCAGTCCGTCGCCGTCGATCATCTCGTTCCAGGGGATGCCGAGGGCCTCGCGGAAGAAGTCCTCGAGCGCGGTCATGAAGAAATGGACTTGCCGCGGAAAGTACAACACATGGACATAGTCGACATCGTCGAGTCGCACGCGAAAGCGATGCCGATACGATTGCGCCATCGATCTCCTCTCCCGTACGGCGCGCGCGATCCGCGGACGGTCCCGGCCGCTGCGCGTTGCGTCAATCCAGCAATCTATCGGCAAACGCCTGAATGTCACGCCCGTCTAGCAAGCCGTTGCCGTCCACATCCGTACGGCACGGCTCGCCCGGAGGCGCGAGTCCGAGCAGGAGATTGGCGAGCAGCGGCGCATCAGCCGCGGTGACGTCCTGATCGGCGTCGAGGTCGCCAGGCACGCAGACTGGGACCGTCGCCGGCCGCAAGGCGATCCGTGCGACCGACGGCAGGCCGGTCGCAACGACGACCTGCTCGTTGAAGTCGAAGGCGTCGCCGTCGCCGTTCAGGTCGCGATAGGCGTCGATCGCACCGGCCGTTGGGCGAGCGACGAACAGCACGGCCGACGCCGCGTCCCACGCGATGCATCCCGCACCGCTGATTCCATCGCTCCACGGCAGGACCTCGTCGCGATCGAGCACGTCTTGATCGCCGTTGCGGTCCGACAGGCGGTACACCACGGGCGGGGTCTGGCTTGACAGCAGGAAGGCGTCCCGGTCATCGACGACGACGAGGTCGAGCGCGATCGGGCCTTGCTCGAGATAGCTGATGTCCTCGGCGAAATCGAAGTAATCTCCGTCGTGGTTGCGATCGTCCAGGATTCGAACGGGCGTCGTGGCGTTGTTGGTCGCCACGAGCGCGCGACCGTCGGGCCGCGGCGCGATACGGCGCACCGTGGCGCCAATCGACGCGATGGCGAGGACCTCGCCAAAATCCGCGGCGTCGCCATCGCCGTCGAGATCGTCCGCGCGAAGCAACTGCCCGCTGCCGCCGTTCCAGACCCACAGCTCGGCTTCGTCGATCCGTGTCAGGGCCGCGACCGCGCCCGGAGCGAGCGTGAGATAGGTCGAGGCCTCCGCGGCATCGAGGGCGTCGCCGTCTGCATTCCGATCGACCAGGCGGACGACGTTTCCGCTGACGCCGTCGTACGCGTCGATTTCGTCCGATCCGACGGCCAGCGCCGTAAATGTCGCGCCGGCGACCAACGCGTAGTCCACGACCTCACCCGCCTCGAAAAAATCCCCGTCGCCGTTCAGGTCGCGCAGGACGAGCACGCGATCGCCGGCGGTCGCGTACAGTTCCAGCGCACGACCGGAGCGCGGCGCGGCGCAGGCGACGATCAGGACGCAGAATGAGACGATCATTGTCCGCACGGACCTCTCCGATCGACGCTACCGCCGCCGATTCACCAGCACCGCCGCGACGAGCAGCAGCGCTATCGTTGACGGCTCGGGCACGCCGGGGGGATCGATCGCCAGCCGCAGCGAGCCATCCGCATCGACATACGCGATGGCGGGCCAACCCGTTCCGTAGTCGTTGAACGCCAGCGACGGCGCGCGGCGCCGCCCGTCGAAGGCCGAGATCGAAATCGAATCATCGACCAGACTCGTCGACCACGTCCCGCCCGCGGACCGGTACGCGAGAATCAGTTGCGAGCCCGACGTATCTTCGTAGGCGATGGCCGGCTGGCCGTCGGTCAGATCGAACGCCAGCGAGATGTCGCCGAGTTCGATGGGCGTCGAGAGCACCTCGACCGGCGTCAGTGAGGTCCCCGTGGACTCGCCGTAGAACAGCCTCGACGTCGACGCGTTTCGAACCGTGTACGCAATGGCCACGCGGCCGGTCGTTGGATTCGTCGCGATATCGACCCCGCCCACGTCGTCCGCAGTCGTCAGCACCATCGAAACCCACGTCGCGCCGTTTGCCGGCTCCGACGCGAGGAAGACGGCCGGATTGCTTCCCGATTGCGTGCGCCCGTCGAGGATCGCATGGCGCAGGCCGCGGTGGTCGATCGTGAAGTCGAGCGAATCGACCGCGCCGACGTTGGCGACGGTCGCCAGCAGCGACGTGCTGTAGCTCGACCCGTTCCACGTCACGCCGCCGAGTTGGCCGGCCGTCGCGCCGGCGTACATCCCGCGAAACGTTCCCGCGATGTCGTGCTTGAGCGTCAGAAGCGGCGTCGTGGTGTGCGGCGTCGGCGTCATCGCCGGATTCTGCGTCGAGCCGAAGTTAAACGACAGCGACATCGTTCCGCTGCCGTTCATCCAGCCGACGTGCGGCCGCTCCGCGCGGTCGTACGAGATCGACGACGTCAGCCCGACGCGTACGCCCGTTGCCATCACACGGTGCGACCATATCCCGAGCGGCGTCAGGGAGGAGTGGTTCATCGTGTTCGTGGCGACATCGAAGCGGTCCGCCTGCGACCACGTGACCGCCGCCGTCCCGTAGTGATCGAAGGCCAGCTCGGGCGAGGAAATGTAGAGATTCCCGCCCGGGTCGGGCGCGATGGTCGAGAAGTCCCAGGTCGGCGTCCCGCTGATGGCGATGGCCCTCGACGTGAGAAACAGCGACGCCACCATGACCGCGCACGCGTGAACTCGCAGGTTCATGCTCCATCTCCTTGATCCCGGTGTTTGTTGTTTGTGACGCGGTGGACCCGTAACGACCGCGTCGGGGAAGAGAATCGCCGGAAAAAATGCGGTCGTCCAGTGGTGTCAGAAGCTGTCACCGGGCGCTTCGATGCTCCGGATCGCGGTTTTTCGCGGTACCGGCCGGGTCCACGTTCCGCCAATCCAATGGGGTGGCCGGTCGACGGGCGTGCCACAAGACCCGCCGCGGGGATATGATATGGGGACCCCGGGGTCCGCCCGGCGTGATTCGTCACGCACTCTCGCACCGGAAGGAAGCATCCCGGCCGATTAGCCACGCGACGTACCGGCTGTGGTCCGGGACAGGAGGCCGCCTTGCCGCGGGTCTGCACAACGACATCAATCAACCGCCCCATCCCGCGATGGCGATGGTCTGCCGCGGCGGCGCTGACCCTCGTATGGTTTGCATGGGACGTCGCGCTCGTCCGAGCGGCCGATACGATCGCGGCAAGCTGCCCGAATGCCAGCGCGACGCCGGCTGGCGGACGGCGCGGTGTGATTTCCGGCAACCGGCGCTTCGTCGCGTTCGTCAGCAGCGCGACCAACCTCGTCCCGGGCGGGACGACCGGATTGCCGCTGGTCTTCGTTCGCGACCTCCAGACGAACGCGACCGTGCTGGTAGGCAAGAACAGCGCGGGTGAGCAGGCCGACAACGAATGCGATGCGCCGGCCATCTCGGACGATGGTCGCTTCGTCGTCTTCGAGAGCACCGCGACCAATCTCGCGTCTCCGACGACGGCGGGCCGAAAGCACATCTACATCCACGATCGCGACGCGGACGGGAACACGGTTTTCGACGAACCGGCCGGCGTCGTGACGCTGCGCGTGAGCAACGGGCTGAGCGGTGAGGCGAATTCGGACAGCACGTCACCCGCGATTTCCGGCAACGGCCAGTTCGTCGTGTTCGCGACCACGGCGACCAATGTGATCGCCGGCGGCACGAACGGAATGCGCCAAGTTCTTCTGCTCAACCGCTCCTCCTCGCTGATATCCCTCGTCAGCCGCAGCACGGGCGGCGAGCAGGGCGTGGGAAACAGCGATGCGCCGTCGATCTCCGAAAACGGCGACTACATTGTGTACGCCAGCGCGGCCAACAACCTCGTCACCGGCGATGCGAACGGTTTCATCGACGTCTTCCTGTTCGATCGCCACGTGCCGGCCATGCCGACGACGACCCGGGTCTCGAAGCCCTCCAGCGTCGGCGTCGAAGCCAATGGGCAGAGCGCGAACGCGCGAATCTCCGGGAACGGTGATTGGGTGGCGTTTCAGAGCAAAGCGACGAATCTGGCAGGCACCGACGCAAACCCAAGCTTCGCCGACGTGTTCGTCTGGAGTCGCGCCACCGGAAGCACGCGCGTTGTCAGCGTCTCCTCAGCCGGCGCGCAATCGACTGGAGCAAGCGGCGCGACGGGCGTCGCCATTTCGGCCAACGGGCGATTCGTCGCCTTCGACACCGACGCGGCCGGGCTGGTTTCGGGCGACGCCAACGTGGCCTCGGATGTGCTCCTCCACGATCGCGATCCGGACGGCAACGGCATGTTCGACGAAAACAACGGCCAGACGACGCTGGTCAGCCTCGGGTCCTTAAACCAGCAGACGCCACTCGGCATCGGCGCCAATACGCCGCAACTGGCGGCATCGGCCGACGGTCAGGACGTCAAGGTCGTCTTTCAGACGCAGGCCGACGACATGGTGATCGGCGACAGCAACGGCCAGACGGATGTCTTCGTCCGGACCACGGACCCCTGCGACGCCCCGGGCATCACGACCGATCCGGTCAGCCAGTCGGTCTGCTCCGGGGCCTCGGTCATGTTCACCGTTGAGGCTTCGGGGACCGAGCCGCTTTCGTACCAGTGGCGGCGCAACAACACGAACATCGGCGGCGCCACGTCGCCCAGCCTGACGATCACGCCCGTCAACACCGGCAGCGCCGGGAACTACGACTGCGTCGTCACGAACACCTGCGGCAGCGCGACGAGCGCCGCGGCAACCCTGACGGTCGGCACCGCGCCGCAGATCACAACGCAACCGCAGTCGCAAAGTGTGGCGGACGGTGGTTCGGCGATGTTTTCCGTCGCGGCGAACAGCTCGCTGCCGCTGTCATTCCAATGGCGGCGCGGCACGACGAATCTCGTCGATGGCGGCAACCTCTCCGGCACGACGACGAGCACGCTGACGATCAACCCCGTCAGCGCCGCCGACGCAGCCACGAACTACAACTGCGTCGTCAGCAACTCGTGCGGATCGGTCAACAGTGCCCAGGCGACGCTGACGGTCAACGCAATGTGCCTGCCGCCACAGATTGAGACGGATCCGCAATCGACCGCCGTGTGCGTCGGCCGCGTGCTCGAGCTGACCGTCTCCGCGGGCGGAACGCCGCCGCTCACCTATCAATGGCGCAAGAACGGCGCGAACCTGGCCGGCGCGACGGGCGCGACCTTTCGCCGCAACTCGGCCGTGCTGAGCGACGCCGGCACGTACGTCGTCGTCGTAAGCAACGCCTGCGGCATGGACACGAGCGCCGAGGCCGTCGTCACCGTCTCCGCGGGACCGCAGATTGCGATGCAGCCCGTCGCGCAGACCGTCTGCGGAGGCGACGCCGCGGTCTTCAGTGTCACCGCGACGGGCACGTCGCCGCTGACCTACCAGTGGCGGCGCGGCGCGACGAACCTCGTCAACGGTCCGCGGATCAGCGGCGCGACCACACCCATGCTTACGATCGACCCGGTTGAGGTCGGCGACACGTCGTCGAGCTACGCCTGCGTCGTGACGGACGGCTGCGGCAGCGTCAACAGCGCGCTGGTATCGCTGCGCGTCAACTCGCCGATCATCGTCGACTCGCAGCCAGCCGACCGAACGGTCGCCGCCGGCGCCGCGACGACGTTTACAGTCGCCGTTCGCGGCGCCAATCCGATCACATTCCAGTGGAAGAAGGACGGTGTCGACATCGCCGGCGCAATCGCGTCGTCGCTGATCGTCAATCCGGTCGCGGCCGCACACGCCGGCACGTACGTGTGCGACATCGCGAACCCTTGCGGTATGATGAGTACGACGCCCGCGCTGCTCACCGTCGCCGGCGGTGGACCCGACCCGGATCCCGACCCCGATCCGGGAACACCGCCGGGCAGCATGTGCGGCACCTGCGGCGGCGGCATGGCCGCATCGCTGGCGCTGACCGGCTCTGCACTGCTGATCGCCCGGCTGAATCGCCGGATTCGACGCAGGCTACATCGCTGAGCCTGCTTCGGGCCCGGATGCCACGTCGCGGCACGTCGCCCGGCCCGCCGACCACTCGCCGCAGAGCGGGCACTGAAAACGGAATCGGGTCCGTCGTTCGTCCTCGACGAGGAGTTCCGGCTCCACGTCCTTGAGCACAATGGGCTGCGGACCGCCGGGCCCGAACTGCAATGCAACCGGATCGCCGTCCGTCCGGACGCCGACGGCAAACTCGACGTATTCGCCGCAAACGCCGCACGGCCCCTGAAAATCGCCCGAAAACCGCGCCAAACCGTCACCCGCTTCCCCGGCGCATTCGCCGATAATCCGACTTCCAGCGTGCCCGGAATCCGCCGCCCGCACAAGCGGACACTTGGTGCCGGGGTATACTCAGGCGGGTGAGAGATGGTGGCGCAGGGTCCGGGGATGGGATGCATCCTCCAACGAAGATCGAGAGTTGTGGAAGTCGAGCACGGAGTCGTCTCGGCGTGAACCTCTTCCGGCTTCGACCGGCCGCACCGACGATTGCGACGTCCGCCCTCATGGCGACGGCCTTCGTGTGCGCGTGGATCCTCGCGGCGAAGCCGGACCGCTCGCCGCCTGAGTCCAGTGATCCACGGTCGATTCAGGCGTCCGCCCGCGTTCAACGCTCGGTTTCTGAGCGAATCGCGTTCGGCATAGACCGGCTCATCTTCCAACAACTGCCGCCGGCCGATCAGGAGATCGTCGCGCGACTGGCGGCCGAGATTGGGCGCTCGCCGCCGCGGTTCGCGGCGTGCTTCGCGCCGGGAACGCCCGACGCGGTCGTGGCCGCGTACCAGACGATCCTCGATCAGATCTGGTCCACGGGCACACGCTTCCAACAGACGGATCGCTGGTCCTCGACCGCGACGAACGGTGGGCCGCTGTTCCAGGGCGATCCAACGACTCTGACGTACAGCTTCGTTCCCGACGGCACGACGATTCCGGACATCGGAATCGGCGGCGGTCCGAGCGAGCTGGAAGCGTTTCTCAACGGAATCTACGGCGACACGGCGACTTGGAAAGCGATCTACGCGCAGATGTTTGCGCGCTGGTCACAGCTCTCTGGGATCACCTTCGTGCTGGAGAGCAATGACGACGGGGTTGAATTGCACAACAACCCCGGCGTGCTCGGCGTCCGCGGCGATTTGCGCATGGCGGGCCGTCCGATCAACGGCCCCGGCGGCGTGCTCGCTTACAATGCGTTTCCGGATGATGGCGACATGGTGATCGACACGTCGGACACGTTCTACAACGATACGTCCGACGACTCGCTCCGACTGCGAAACGTCCTCGCGCACGAACACGGCCACGGCATGGGGCAACTGCACGTCTGCCCGGCGAATCAGACGAAACTCATGGAGCCGTTCGCGACGACGGCCTTCGACGGTCCGCAGCACGATGACATCCAGAACGCGCAGCGGCATTACGGCGACAACCGCGAAGATAACGACTCGATTGGAACGGCGACTTCGCTCGGCATCCTGCCGGACGCGGTGACAACGGTCGCCGACGTCAGCGCTGATGACGCCGCCGACGTGGATTTCTACGCCTTCACGCTCTCGCAGGACACCACCGATCTGATCATCACCTTGCGACCGATCGGTCTGACCTACGTTCAGGGTCCGCAGAACGAAGGCGGCTCGTGCTCGGCCGGCTCATCGTACAACTCGATCGCGGTCAACGACCTCGGCTTCGAGGTGATCGGCACCGATGGTTCGACAGTCATCGCTACGGTCAATGCGCAGCCGGCCGG
This sequence comes from Phycisphaerae bacterium, assembly GCA_023150615.1. Classification (GTDB taxonomy): domain Bacteria; phylum Planctomycetota; class Phycisphaerae; order UBA1845; family UTPLA1; genus JAKLKO01. Next base: position 46,208 of record JAKLKO010000002.1, on the reverse strand, counting down.
AAACGACGAGTCGATTCAGTTGATTCTCGAAGGCGCCGGTACGTACTACGTCCGCGTTTTTGCAGGCCCCGTCGCGCAGGTGCAGCTCTACGAACTCGACCTCGACGCCCTGGGTCTCATGCACATCCCGATGCAGATCGTCCTGCCCAACGGAGCGCCGACGCTGATGCCGCCCGGCGTCCCGACGAGCTTTGACGTCGAGATCATCCCGAACGATGAGGAGCTTCAGCCCGGCACGGCGCTTCTCTGGTACCGCTACGACGCAGGGGTGTTTCAAAGCACCGCGCTGACGCCCGTGGCAGGCAACCTCTACACGGCCACGCTGCCTCCTCCGGATTGCGGGGACACGCCGCAGTTCTATGTCAGCGCCACGGGCAACCTGAGCGGCGTCATCACGAAACCGGCCGGCGGCGCGGCGAGTCCGTACGTCGCGGGCGTTGGATCGACCTCGGTCCTGCTGTCCGACGACTTTGAGACCGATCAGGGCTGGGTCATTGGCGCGGCCGATGACGACGCCACGACCGGCATCTGGGAACGGGTCGACCCCGTCGGCACGATCGCGCAACCCGAGGACGACCACTCGCCCGACCCCGGCACGTTCTGCTTCGTGACCGGTCAGGGCTCCCCCGGCGGCGACCCGGGCGTCAACGACGTCGACGATGGCAAGACGACGCTGATCTCGCCGCTGATCGACCTGAACATCGGCACGGCCACGATCAGCTACTGGCGCTGGTATTCCAACGTCGAGGGCGCCGCGCCGAACGAAGACGTGATGACGGTCGACGTGTCGAACCAGAACGGCCTCGACGGGACCTGGGTGAACGTCGAGACCGTCGGCCCGTTCGGCCCGGAGACGGAGGGCGGCTGGTACTACCACGAGTTCAACGTCTCGGACTACGTTCTGCCGAGCGGCAGCGTCCGTGTGCGATTCGTCGTACGGGATGCCGACGCCGGTTCGCTTGTCGAGGCGGCGATCGACGATTTCCACGTGCAGCGGTTCACGTGCGGAAACCAACCCCCGAACTGCGCGATGCCGGGCGATCTCAACTTCGACACGGCGATCAACGGGCTCGACTTGCCGGAGTTCCTTAAGGCCCGCATCACCGGGCCGTACAACGGCTGCGCCGATCTGGCCGTGCCGTACGGCGATCCGATCGACGACGCCGATACGACGGCATTCGTCGATCTGCTCCTGACCCATCCCTGAACCGGCGCCGCGACGGCCGCCGCACACGTGCATCGAGGATGCGTTGCGAAATCCGAGTTGTGCGCTATGATCCCGCGGTCGGACCGAAATCCCGGAGAGAGACGCATGAGCTTTGAGCGACGGGGCGAGACCGTAATCGCTGCGCACGATCTCGAGGAACTGAAACTCGTATTTCGCGTGCTGCATCGGCAGCTCGCCGACGTGCCCGAACTTATGGATACGCACTTTCTGACGGAGCTTCAGCGATTCCTGCTGGCGGCCGCCGGCAGCGACGGCGTCGATGTCGCGGACCATACAGCGTGGGATCGATGGCTCGGCGGGGCGGCCGGCGATGCCTGCCGCATCCGCGATTCGAACCGCGCCCGATCTTGAGCCAGATCATTTGCGCCGTTCCGTATCGATCGACTGATTGCTCGGAAGTCGCGCTGAAAATTGCGGCACGTCCACTCCACTGCGATAATGCACCCGTGAAGCCCGATCCGGCAGAATCCACGATGAACGCGACCGCGGCGCCTGCCGGACGTGAGCACCGCAGGCCCCCCGCGTGGCTTCGCGCCCTCGGAGTGGAGGAAATGCCCGAGTCGTTCGAACTCGGCGGCCGGACCTTCCGACGCGTCAAGGTCTTTAAGCACGATTTTTTTGCCGCGACGGGTCTCTACGACGGACTCGACGGTCGGGTCATCCTCAAGCTTGGCCGAACCGCGCGCGTGTTCGGTTTGCCGATGTCGTGGATCGGACGGTTTCTCGTCGGTCACGAAGCGCGACTGTACTCGCTCGTGCACGATCTGCCCGGCATTCCTCAGTTCCTCGGGCGCGTCGGTCGCACCGGCTTCGTTCACGCGTATGTCGAGGGCCGCCCGCTGCAACGCGACGACCGTCTGCCGGATGAGTTCTTTCCGAACCTCCGGGAGCTGATCTCGCAGGTCCACGCGCGCGATATCGCGTACGTCGATCTCGAGAAGCGCGAGAATATCCTGGTTACTCCCGACGGCACACCGTGTCTCATCGACTTCCAGATCTCCTGGCACTGGCCCGCGTCCTGGGGCGGAAAGCTCTGGCCGGCTCGTGCGATCCTGCGCCTACTCCAGGCGTCGGATCGTTACCACCTCATCAAGCACTGGCGGAAGTTGCGGCCGGACCAGTTGGGCGCCGACGCGCTGGCCGCCGAGCGACCGCCGTCGTGGATCCGGCTGCACCGCTTGTTGTTCCGGCCGCTGACGCGCGCGCGCCGCTGGATTCTGGAACGGCTTGGCGCGCGGCGGAAGCCGGAAAGCGTTCCACACTCACCCCTGTAGCGACACATGGAATTGAGGATTGCGAATGACCGTAATGAGCAGCACGCATCGGCAGGCGATCGAGGAGTTCCGGGACTGGCTCGAACACTCCCTGCGCGGTGACCCGCGGTTTGCCGACGTGACGCGCGACGATCGCGCCGATGGCTCGACGCTGGCGACCCGGTGGACGACGGCCGCCGACGCGCGCGTGATGATCGAGGTCGCCGTGCGGCCGCTGATTCCGCAAGTTCGCGTTGCGATTGTTACGGACGACCGCTGGAAGAGCGAGGACTTCGAGGAGAAGATCCAGGAGTCCGGCGACACGATGAGCGAATTCGTCGAGCTCGGGTTCGAGGAGTGCGGACTGGCGTGGTCGGAGCCGCCGGTCGAGCACTACCGCGAGCAGACGAAGTACTTCTACTTCGCGACGCCGCTCGAGCTCGGCGCCGTCGACGAGCTTTCGCGCGACGCGGTGCGGCGCAAGATCCGCGCGATGATGGATGGATACTATCGCGCGTTCGAGCCGCACCTGGCGGGATAGGCGCCGGGATGGGGCCCGGGAAAGCTCATAAGCGATTGTTCCATAATGACTTAAAAGTTCGTGACTTGCCGTGTCGAGGACCGGTATAATTAGAAACGGCTTGGTTGCACACACGGAACCGGCGGACGTCGCGCGACGTCCATTGGTCGGGACGAACGACGGATGCAACGACAACGCTGCCGTTGTTATCGCGCCTTTACACTGCTCGAACTCCTTGTCGTCATCACCATTATCGCCATGCTCATCACCCTGCTCCTTCCGTCGCTCGTTTCAGCGCGGCGCGAGGCGCAGCGGACGTACTGTCTCGCCTCGTTGCACCAGCTCGCGACGGCGTCCGCCGCCTATTCGCAGGATGACCTCCAGGGACAGATGATCGCCGCGCCGCGCAACGCCGACAGCGTCGCGCTCATCGATGGCATCTACGACTACGGCGGCACCGATTCGACCGTCGAAGACCCTGCGAGCGCCCTGCACGAATTGTGGGGTTCGAAAGGTCCGAATTCCGCCACGGCACGACCCATCAACCGCCTCCTGTTCGGTGTCGGGATGGCGCCGGACCCGAAGATCTTCCGGTGCCCCGGCGATTTCGGCTGGGTTGAAGCGCCCGACGCGCCGCGATCGCTGACCTACACCGGGTTCATCGGCCAGCCGTTCTGGCGCGCGACGGGGACCAGCTACCGCGCCAACGCATCTCGCGCCGCCGATGTCGAGGTCGAGCCGCCGCTGAATGCGCCCCTGTCTTATTATCGAGGCCTTGCCGGTGTGCACTCCATGGGACCGTACCTCAGACCGAGCACGCGTTACCCCCGCTCGTCGGAACTCGTGCTTTACAGCGAGTCCATCATGTGGGAGGCGCTCTGGAACAGTCCGGCGATCCTGGGCGGACTGGGGACGGACCTGCCGGGCTGGCACGGCCGGATGGGACGATTCAACGCCAGCTTCTCCGATGGCCACGCCCGCACGGTCAAGCTGACGCGGCGATCGGTCGAACCCGCCGTCATCATGGGCAGCAAGGCGGACGAGAGCGGCGGCTATGGTCGCACGCTCTGGGAGCGCGGCGAGAGTTGGCGCTTCGACACAATGCCCGAGCCGCTGATCGCCGATCGCTCGAGCGTTGAAACCCCGGAGGGTGGATGAGATGAGCCTCGGTTCGGGTTCCATCTCGATCCTGGAGCGCCCGCGACTCGGCGATGCGTCGGGCCTGCGTCGGTGGTTGGTCCCGTTCGCGCTGCTGTTGGGCGGGCTCGTGGCAAGCGGCGTGACTTGGACGTTGTCGGCCGCACAACCCGGTATGGTCTACGACCCCGATCGTCCGATTGCCGTTCGATGCGAGTCGTGCGGAAGCGACTTCGTCCTGCGGTACGGCGACTACAAGGGCGCCGTGGATGCGCGGCAGGACCTCGACCGGGGCATCGCCTGCGGCCGCTGCGGCGCAGCCAAGTCGGTCTGGCGATCCTGGAAGGATGCGGACGCGATCGCGAACGTCCGTCCGTCGATGCCGCCGCCGGACGAGGCAGCGCCGGTTTCGACGCCGGAACCGCAACGTCCCGTCGCACGCTAGTCTCCGATCCATTGAGATTCGATCCCCCGGAGCAGTGATTCGCGCTGCGCGTGGAGCGTCGCTGCGCAGTTCGGCCGTTGTCGTCGACTAGGCAGAAGTGCCCGTGCCTCGCCCGGACGCCATCCAATCGCGAACTATGTCGAGTGTGATTCCGCGATCGCGAAGCCACTGCGCCACGGGGTGCGTCTCATCGCGCAGGAGCGCGAGCAACAGGTGCTCGTGATGCACCTCGCCATCGCCGAGCCGGTTGGCCGAATCCACGGCGAGAATCAGCAGGTGCCAGAATCCGGCCGACCGGAACGCCTTTGCCAGCTCCTGCTGGTGCAGCCACTCGAACCCCCCATGCCCGGCACCGGGCGGCGTGTGATCCTCATCCTTCGCCGAGTTGAGCAGAGTCAGGACTTCCTCGCGGAGGCGCTCGATTTTGACCCCGCGCTGTGCGAGCAGTTGCGCCGGCGGGTCGTGACCCTCGCGCAGGAGCCCGAGCAGCAGGTGTTCGGTCCCGACGTACTGGTGCCCGAGCTTGCGGGCCTCGTCGATCGCAAATTCGATGACTTCCTTGGTCCCGGCGGCCTGCGGCAGCTTCGCCATGTGCGGCGCCTCGCGACCGGGCGAGACGGACTTTGCGGCGGCTTCGCGAAGCTCCTCGATGTCGACGTTGAGGTTCCGCAGCACAAGCGAACTGACGTTTCCGCCCTTCGCGAGCAGGCCCAGGAGGATGTGCACCGGCATCAGCGAATCGTGCTTGAGCCGGACGGCCTCCAGATTCGCCAGGGCCATGGCTCGACGCGCACGGTCAGAGAATCGTTCATGCATGGTCGCTACTTCCCTTCCGCAGGCTAGGACTTCTTCGCGGCCGCGCGTGCCGCGACGACGACTTCTTCCTGGACCGCCTGCGGAACGCGTCGGTACTTCAGGAATTCCATGGTAAACGTCGCCTTCCCTTGGGACTGGGAACGCAGATCGGTCGCGTAGCCGAACATCTCTGCCAGCGGGACCTCGGCGTCGATGACGGTCAGAATGCCGCGGGACTCGGTATTCATGATCAATCCGCGCCGCGACGACAGGTCGCCGACGATCGACCCCTGAAACTCCGAGGGCGTCTCAACCTGGACCTTCATGATCGGCTCCATGAGCACCGGCGCCGACTTGAGGAACGCCTCTTTGAACGCCTCGCGGGCGCAGATCTGGAAGGCCATGTCCGACGAGTCGACTGCGTGCGACGAGCCGTCCTCGAGGATCATCTTGACGCCCATGATCTCGTAGCCCGCCAGCGGACCCTTGCCGAGGACCTGGCGGAATCCCTTATCGACCGACGAAATGTACTCCGTCGGAACGCGCCCGCCGATCACCTTGTTTTCGAACTGGTACGGCTCCTCGGTCCCTTCGGGCAGCGGTTCGAGCCGGCCGATGATGTGCGCGTACTGCCCCGCGCCGCCCGTCTGCTTCTTGTGCTTGTAGTTGTAGTCAACGACCTTTGTCGGGCACTCGCGGTAGCTGACCTTCGGGCGGCCGACCTCCACCTCGCAGTTGTACTCGCGGCGGATGCGTTCGACGTAGATCTCGAGGTGCAACTCGCCCATTCCCGAGATAAGCGTCTCGCCCGATTCGGGATCGACGCGGACGTGGAACGTCGGGTCCTCGCGAGAGAACCGGCTGAGCGCCTTCGACAGCTTGTCGCGGTCGAGGGTCCGCTTCGGCGAAATCGCGAGTGCGATCACGGGATCGGCGACGTGAATCGACTCGAGGGAGTAGTTTGCGCCGTCGCGGCAGAACGTGTCGCCCGATGAACAATCGACGCCGACCACGGCGATGATGTCGCCGGCGCGCGCCGAGTCCAACTCGTGGCGCTCGTTGGCGTGCATTCGCACGATGCGGCCGAAGCGCGCCTCCTTGCGCGTCCGCGTGTTCGTGTAGCGCTCCCCGCGCCGGATCGTGCCCTGATAGACTCGCATGAACGTCAACTGGCCAAACGTCTCATCGACCAGCTTGAACGCCATCGCCACGACCGGCGCATCCGGGTCCGTCGAGATCGGAACCTCGGCGCCTTCGTTGTCGTTGTCGTTTGCGAAGACCTCGCGATCCAGCGGCGACGGCAGGTAGCGGACGATCGCGTCCATGAGGAGCTGAACGCCCTTGTTACGATATGCGCTTCCCATCAGGACCGGCGTGATCTCGTTGGCGATCGTCAGCCGCCGGATCAGCGTGTGCAGCATCTCCTCCGGGATCGGCTTCTCCTCGAGCATCAGCTCCATCAGGCCGTCGTCGTGGAGTGACAGCGCATCGAGCATGCCCGTTCGCGCCGCGTGCGCCTCCGCCGCGTACTCGGCCGGAATCTCGGCATAGCGGATGTCCTCACCCTCCGGACCCTCAAAGTAGCAGGCCTTCAGCCGGATGAGGTCGATCACTCCGGCGAGGTCGCTGCCCAGCCCGATCGGGATCTGCAACGGGACGGTCGTCAGCTCCAGTTTCTCTTCGATGGCCGCGATGACCGACACCGGATCAGCGCCCGTGCGATCGAGCTTGTTGATGAAGGCGATGCGCGGCACCTGGTAGCGCTTCATCTGCCGATCGACGGTGATCGACTGGGACTGCACGCCCGCGACGCCGCACAGTACGAGGATGGCGCCATCCAGCACGCGCAGCGACCGCTCGACTTCAACCGTGAAGTCCACGTGTCCCGGCGTGTCGATGATGTTGATCTGTGCGCCCTCCCACTCGACCGTCGTGGCCGCCGAGGTGATCGTGATCCCGCGCTCCCTCTCCAGCTCCATGTGATCCATCGTGGCGCCTTCGCCCTTGACCTCCTTGATCGAGTGGATCTTGCCGGAGTAGTACAGAATGCGCTCGGTCAGCGTCGTCTTGCCCGAATCGATGTGCGCGGAGATTCCGACGTTTCTCAGATGGGCCAACGCAAAGGTCGTTTCCTGACTCATTTCCGATTCAACTGTTCGCACTGCGGATCGTCGGACGCCTCTGAGGTTGCCCGCCAACGCGACCGCGCCGCGATCCACCAATCATCCCATCGGCCGCGCAACGGCCGCCGATTGACTTCTCATTGAACCCGCCCACATGCCGGCGGATCGACAAGATCGCCTCAACCCGCGTTCGGCCCGGCCATAAGTCGGAACAGAACGGGAGAAACGCATTCGCCGCGGGCGTCGATAAAAAAACCGGGACCCGCAACGTCGAAACTGCGGGTCCGTTCATCCGAACGGTCGTCCGGGCCGCATCCGCTGGATGCGCGCCCGGCACTTCGATCAGGCCGCCGATTTCGCCCCCGGAGCGAATCGCATCGCCAGTTCAATCAGCTTGCCGAACGCAGGCGGATCCTGGATCGCGATCTCGCTCAACATCTTCCGATTCAAGTCACAATTCGCGAGCTTCAATCCCCGGATAAACCGGCTGTACGAGATGCCCTTCTCGCGAACCGCCGCGGTCAGACGCGTGATCCACAGGGCCCGGAACTCGCGCTTGCGGGCCCGACGATCGCGCGTCGCATAGACGCCCGCACGTCGAACCGCGTCCCGCGCTGTGCGCAGGAGCTTGCTCCGGGCGCCCTGATAGCCTTTGGCGCGCTTCAGGACGCGCTTCACCCGGCGATGATGCGCGACGTGCGTACGAGTCCGAGCCATGACGATCTACTCCTGCCGACGCGGCGGCTATGCCTGAAGCGCCCGGCGCGCCTTCGCGCCCCACGGCGCAATCAGGATTCCGTCCCGCCGAAGCCGCCGGCGCCGCCGACCGCTTTTTGCGCTCATCAGGTGACCGGTGAACGCACGGCGGTGCTTGACCTTCCCGCGGGCCGAGACCCGGAACCGCTTCTTTAACCCCTTGTGAGTCTTCATCTTAGGCATTGCGGGCACCCTGATTCGCCGGACGATTCCTGCGCGAAGCCACGTAATCTAGCACGCGCCCCGGCGGGATGCAACACCTTTCATGGTTGGTTCATTCCCGCCCCCGCTCCGGAAGTTGAAGGGACAATCGCCGAGCGGTCGGCCATCCACGGCACCACAGATGTGCGACGCCGAGTGCGGACCGGCCGTGCCTCCCACACTATCCAGGCGCAGTCCGGGGCGGCTCCAGTCCCCCCGTCGCCGCCGGACGCGCGTCCGATGCGGAGCGAACCGCAGACTTCGTCGCCGCGGTCGCCGCCTTCGGGGCGGCGGGTTTCTTCACGGTCACCGGCTTGGCGGGAACGAGGACCATCGTCATCCTCCGACCCTCCATCTTCGGCGGCCGTTCGACTTTCGCCAGTTCCCCGAGCACCTGGAGGATGTAGTTGAAGGCTTCCTGCCCGATCTCCTGATGGAACCGCTCGCGCCCCTTGAACATCATGGTGAACTGAACGCGATCGCCGTGTTCGAGGAACTTCCGCGCGTGTTCGATCTTGATGTCGCGATCATGTTCGTCGGTGCGCGGCCGCAGGCGCAGCTCCTTCAGGCGCTGTTCATGGTGCTTCTGCTTCAGCTTGGACTGGCTGTACTTGAACTTGCCGTAGTCCATGATCTTGCAGACGGGCGGCCGATCGTTCGGTGAGACCTCGACGAGGTCGAGCCCCGCGTCCCGGGCCCGGCGAAGCGCATCGTCCGTTGAGACGACGCCGGCCTGCTCGCCGTTCTCGTCGATCAAACGGACCGGCGAGAGCCGAATCTGCTCGTTACACCTCAGATTTTTAATGGAAACTCACCACCCTTTCACAACCAGGACGACGCACGACTATTCCACCGCCGCCGAAGCGCGCGTCGTCACGCGTTTTGGCCGGCTCTCCACTCGAAGCCGGTCGATGAAGGCGGCGACCGAAAGGTCGCCGATGCATCGGCCGTCCCGATCATTCACGTTCAACGTGCCGCGGGAGCACTCCTGCTCTCCGACGACGACGATGTACGGGATCTTCATTGAGCGCGCCCGGTGCTTCTTCGGCCCGATCTTGTCGGGCGAATCATCCACCTCGGCGCGGAAGCCCGCGTCCCGAAGCTGCGCCGTGACGCGCCGCGCGTAGTCGGCGCTGCGATCGCTGATCGACGCGATCACCGCCTGCACCGGCGCGAGCCATACCGGAAACGCCCCGGCGAAATGCTCGATCAGGATCCCGATGAACCGCTCCATGCTCCCAAATGGCGCGCGATGCACCATGATCGGACGGTGCGGCCGGTTGTCGCTGCCGATGTACTCCAACTCGAAGCGCGCGGGCAGGTTGTAATCGGCCTGCACGGTCCCGAGTTGCCATTCCCGGCCGATGCAGTCCTTCACCAGAAAGTCGATCTTCGGCCCGTAGAACGCGGCCTCGCCGACTTCCTCGGTCGCGGAGATGCCCGATTGCTCAGCCGCATGCCGCACGGCGCTTTCCGCCATCGCCCAACCTTCCGGGTTCTTGATGAACTTCGGGTCCGCAGGATCGTGCAGGCCGATCCGCACGCGATAGTCGTAGAGACCGAGGACCTCGAGGACGTAGCGCGTCAGTTTCAGGCACCCCGCCAGCTCGTCCTGCAACTGCTCCGGCGTGCAGAAGATGTGCGCATCGTCCTGTGTGAAGCCGCGAACCCGCGTCATTCCGGAGAGTTCGCCGGATTGTTCGTAGCGATAGACGGTCCCGAATTCGGCAAGGCGCACGGGCAGGTCGCGGTAGCTCCGCGGCTCGCTGGCGTAGATGCGCACGTGAAGCGGGCAGTTCATCGGCTTGAGCAGGAATCCATCCTCGACCCGAAGGTGCTCGCGGATCACGGCAAGATTGTGCTGCTGATGGCCTGGCGCCGGATTCAGCCGTCGGGCCTCGGGGGCCTGCGGATCGCCGACGAGAGTCTGCCACAGCCCGGGATTCGCGGCCCGAAGCTCCTCCAGAAGTTGCTCCTCGATCGTCGAGATCGATTTCGCGTCGCCGCGTTCCAGCACCGCAATCCAGAGTTCGTTGAGGATTCGCGCCGTGTCGGATTCGTAAAGCGGCGGAAACTGCGAGTCGCGATAGTACGGGAAGTGTCCGCTCGTACGAAAGAGCTCCAAGCGCCCGACGTGAGGCGAAAACACGGGCTGGTATCCAGCCTGGCGCAGCAGGCCGCGCAAATGCTCCTCGAGCAGCAGGCGGATCACCGCCCCCTTCGGCTTCCAGAGGACCATGCCGCTGCCGACCAGAGGGTCGATCGTGAACAGGCCGAGTTCCTGTCCGATGCGACGATGATCGCGCTCGCGCGCTTGCTCGAGCTGCGTCAGGTAGGCATCCAGTTCTTTCTTCGACGGAAAGGCCGTACCGTAAACGCGCTGCAACTGCTGCTTCGTGGCATCGCCGTGCCAGAACGCCCCGGCGACGTTGAGCACCTTGAACGCGCCGATCCGTCCCGTGCTGGGCAGGTGGGTTCCCATGCACAGGTCTTCCCAGTACTTGCCCGGTTCCGGACCGGTGACGTAGAAGCTGAGCACGTCGCCTTCGGCACGCTCGGCGTTGTCGATCTTGTACGGGTTCCCCTCGGCCGCCAGCTTCTTCATCGCCGCGGCGCGCGGCAGTTCGTATCGCGTGAACGGGCGATCTTCCTTCACGATTCTGGCCATCTCCGCCTCGATCGCCGGAAAATCGTCCGGCGTCAACCGACGCGGCAGGTCGATGTCGTAGTAGTAGCCGTTCTCGACCGGCGGGCCGTACACGAGCCGGGTTTCGGGAAAGAGACGGCAGATGGCCTCGGCCATCACGTGGGCCGTGCTGTGGCGGAGGATTCTCATCGCATCGGCATCATCGCCCTTCAGCGTGATGATCGACAACTCGCAATCGGCGGGTATCGGCGTCGCAACATCGATGTGGCGCGGCGGTCCGCCCGCCATCGAGATCCGCGCGTTGATCGCCGCCCGCGCCAGACCCGGGCCGATGCGCGCAGCCACGTCGGCCGGCGTGCTGCCATCCGGCATCTCGAGGACTTTTCCGTCAGGGAGCTTGATTCTGAGCATTCGGAACCGACTGGATCCACGTCAGACTGCGTTCGACCCACACCGCGTCGAACGCGCAAAAGAAAACGGCAGACGATGCCGACGCTCGTGCGAACATCCACCGCGGTGCCGGGATATCCCGCACGGCCCAACTCACGAGGATGTGCGCGTCGTCATCATCTGCCGTCTTCCGCGGCGCGCAAGCGCAACCGCCGGACGATCAACAGTATACCACGCTCTTGTTATCGGTCAATACGCTCGCTCCGCTCCCGCGCAAGTCAGGCCGAGCGGCTACGAAACCCCGGCGGGCACGCCGGGAATTGGCGTGCGTCGGCCAGCCCGCCCCAGCCTGAGTCGTCCGGCCGTCGGCCTCGATCGACTCCGACAGACCCCGCCCGGCAGGGCGACGGATTGTGCGTGAGCCGCCGGACCGATCGCCGTTTCGCCCGCTAGGAGCAGGGTTTCATCTCCGGAATCCATCGCCGCGTCGTGCGGCGAGTTTTTCGACGTCTCGGGCGGAGCACTCGGCGATGACCTACGCCGTCGAACTGTCGGGGGTCACCAAGTCGTTCGGCCGGCAGATCGCCGTCGACCAGCTCGATCTGGCGGTGCCCAGCGGCGCGGTCTACGGGTTCATCGGTCCCAACGGATCGGGCAAGACGACGACGCTGCGCATGATTCTGCGAATCCTCTACCCCGATTCCGGCCTCGTCCGAGTGCTGGGGCTTGAGCATGGCGACGCGGCCGATGATCGCGTCGGGTACCTCCCCGAGGAGCGCGGACTCTACAAGAAGATGCGCGTCCGAGAGACGATCCAGTTCTACGCCCGGCTCAAAGGCGTCCGCGATTGCCGGCGCGAGATGGATGAATGGCTCGAACGCCTCGATGCAACGCCGTGGGCCGACAAGAAGATCGAGGCGCTCTCGAAGGGCATGTCGCAGAAAGTCCAGTTCATCGCCGCTGTGATCGCGCGGCCGGAACTGCTGATCCTCGATGAGCCGTTTTCGGGCCTCGACCCGGTCAACATGGAGGTCCTGAAGGACGCAATCCTTGCGATGCGTCAACGTGGTACGACGGTCATCTTCTCGACGCACGACATGGACGTCGCCGAACGGATGTGCGACACGATCTTCATGATTTACCGCGGGCGAAAGGTCCTCGACGGCACGCTGGAGGCCATTCAGGCGCGGTACGGGGATGACACGATCCGCGTGCGAACGGCAGCGATCAACGGGGCTCTGGACGGGCTGCCCGGCGTCGCGCGGGTGAACAACTACGGCCGATACCAGGAACTCCGAATCGAGCCTGGCGCCGATCCGCACGCGATCCTCCAGGCGTTGGTCGCCCGGACTCGCGTCGAGCAATTCGAGATTACCCGGCCGTCGCTGCACGATATCTTCATCCGCATCGCCGGTCCGGCCGGCCACGAGCACGAAACGGAGGCACGCCGTGGATAAGGTCTGGGCCATTGCCGCGCGCGAATACAACGCCATGGTGCGCACGAAGGCGTTCGTCGTCAGCGTCATCCTCATGCCGATCCTGATGCTCGGCGGAATCATCGCGCAGAAGCTGCTGGAAGGCCGGATTGACGTGACGGACAAGCGCGTTGTCATCGTGGATGGAACGAGCCGGCTGCTTGAACCGTTGATGCGGGCGGCCGAGCAGCGCAACGCCACGGCGATTTTCGACCCCGAGCGCAAGCGTCAGGTTGCGGCGAAGTACGTCCTGATCGCCGGACCGCCGGCGCCGCTGACCGATGAAGCCCGACTCGAGCTTTCGGACCGCGTCCGCCGGCATGAGATCTTCGCGTTCGTGGAGATCCCCGCCGAATTGATGTCGGAAGCGGAGGACGCGTCGCCGAAGGCCGTGCAGTTCTACGCCGAAAATCTGGCCTTCGTCGAACTCATCCGTTGGGTGCAGCGTTCCATCGCTGACGCGGCCCGTACACAGCGGCTCGTCATCGCCGGGATCGACCCGGCCGTCGTGATGCGGGCGTCGGTACCGGTCGAGATGGACACGCTCAACCTCTATGAGCGAGCGGCCTCCGGGGCCATCCGCAAGGCGGAAAAGACCAGCCGCGAGTTGAGCTTTTTCGTCCCGATGACCGTCATGATGCTCATGTTCATGTCCGTCATTGTCACGGCCCAGCCAATGCTGAACGGCGTGATCGAGGAGAAGCAGCAACGGATCGCCGAAGTTCTGCTCGGCTCGGCCAATCCGTTCCAGATCATGATGGGCAAGCTGATCGGCAACGTCGGCGTTTCGCTGACGATCATCGCCGTGTACCTCATCGGCGGCTACATCACCGCGAGCTATTTCGGCTTCAGCCGAATGCTGCCTCCGTCGCTGGCGGCGTGGTTCCTCCTCTACCAGATCATGGCCGTCTTCCTGTTCGGCGCGATCTTCCTGGCGATCGGCGCGGCGTGCACGGATCTGAAGGAGGCGCAGAGCCTCATGACGCCGGCCATGCTGATCCTGATCCTGCCGATGATGATCTGGTTCACCGTGCTGCGCGAGCCGCTCAGCACGTTTTCGACCGTGCTGTCGCTGATTCCGCCGGTGACGCCCATGCTGATGATCCTGCGCATGGCCGCCAGCGCGTCGGTGCCGGAGTGGCAGCCGGTGGTTGGCGCGGTGCTCGTTCTGATCTTCATGTTTCTGATGGTCTTCCTTGCGGGGCGGATCTTCCGGATCGGGCTGCTGGCGCAGGGCAAGGCGCCAAAGCTGCGCGAGCTGGCGCAATGGGCGCTGCGGGGCTAGCGAACTTCGCGGCGGAGTTCAAGACGTCGGCAACCGAAGCTCGGCGGCAGTGAAGAGCGATTCGAACACGAAGCCCGCCTGCTCGATGTTTTCGCGGGCGCCCTCGCAGCGATCGACCACGGCCACGATCTTCTCGACCGCGGCGCCGTTTCCGCGGATCACCTCCGCCGCCTCGAGCACCTGCCCCCCCGTTGTGGCAATGTCCTCCACGAGAAGCACGACGTCCCCTGCCACGAGCGCGCCTTCGAAAGCTCTGCCCGTCCCGTAGTCCTTCCGGGCGTTCCGCACAATGACGAACGGCAGGCCCGACGCCATCGACGCCGCCGCGGCGAGCGCCACGCCGCCGAGTTCCGCACCCGCGATGCGAGTCGTCCGGGCGGTCACGCGCTCGGCGAACAACTGCCCCAGCGCGCAGAGGATGTCCGGCTGCGTCTCGAAGAGGTACTTATCAACGTAGTACGCGCTCTTTCGGCCCGAGCGAAGCGTGAATTCGCCCTCCAGCAGCGCAGCCGTACGGATCCGCTCGGCGAGTTCCGTCTTCAACGGCATCATCGAACGATCTCCGTCACGAGCCTCGGCACGCGTCGGTACCGGCGGCGGATCGGGGCGATTACGCGCCGCAGAAACTCGTCCACCTGTCGCGGGGCCAGACCGATGAACGCCGCGGACCGAACAAGCGATCGCGGTCGAAGCCCCGAGAATGCCGGGTCGGCCTCGAGTCGTTCGAGCAGGTCGTTCTCGCCACCATGCCGCTTCACTTCTCGCGCCGCCGCCTGTGCATGCCGCCGCAATCGCTCGTGCAATGCCTGTCGGTCACCGCCCGCACGCACGGCCGCGAGCAGGATCTCCTCCGTCGCCATGAACGGCAACTCCGCCATGACGTGCGCACGGATCACCTGCGGATAGACCACAAGCCCGCGGGCGATGTGCAGCACAATCTGGAGCATTCCATCGACTGCCAGAAATGCCTCGGGCACGATGATCCGCTTGTTCGACGAGTCATCGAGTGTCCGCTCCAACCACTGCTCGGCGGCCGTCTGGTACGCCGACGAACAAAGCGAGATCACGTACCGCGCCAGGCCCGTGGCGCGCTCCGAAAGCATCGGGTTTCGCTTGTACGGCATCGCGCTGCTCCCGACCTGCGTTCGCTCGAACGGCTCCTCCATCTCGCGGAGGTTTGCAAGCAGACGAAGGTCGTTCGCGAACTTGTGGACGGAGACCGCCACGCCGGCCAGCGCCGCCAGCACCGCCGCATCGACCTTGCGGGAATAGGTCTGCCCGGTGACCGGTTCGCAGCGATCGAAACCCAGCTTGATCGCGACGCGGCGTTCGAGTTCCGCAACCGTGGAAGCCCGGCCGCCGCACTGCGCGAGGAAACTGGCCTGCGTACCGGTCGCCCCGCGCATGCCGCGGAACATCAGGCCGTCGATGCGTTGCTCGATTTCCTGCAAGTCGCGGACGAAATCCCACGTCCACGTCGCGATCCGCTTGCCGACGGTCGTCAACTGCGCTGGCTGATAGTGGGTGAACCCGAGGCACGGCAGGCTGCGATAGCGTCGGGCCTGGTCGGCCAGCGCGAAAACGACGTTCGCGAGCCAATCGCGAACGCGGCGCATCGCCGCGCGCATGATCAGCAGATCAGCGTTGTCGACGATGTCCATGCTGGTAGCGCCGAGGTGAAGGACCGACCGCGCGGCCGGCGCGACGTCTGCGTAGGCGAGCAGGTGCGCGACCAGATCGTGCCGCACGCGTCGCTCGTAGGCGTCCGCCCGGGCGAGGTTGATGCGTCGAAGTCCGGCCCGCAGCGAGCGAACGGCGCTACGGGACACGCCGAGCCGCAGCTCGGCCTGGGATTCGGCCAGCGCAAGCCAGACGCGCCGCCACTCCAGCGCGCGGCGGTACGGCGAAAACAGCTCCGCCATGGCGCGCGACGCGTTGCGCGCCACGAGGGGGCTGATGAAGACGTCGCCGTCGCTCCGACGGGATCGTGTTTCCCTGCGGGCTGGCATGTCGAAACCGCTAGTCCACGCTCAACATCGCGCGTACAAACGCCAGGTAGTGCTGCTGAAACGCGGCGACGTCGGTCGTCACATAGGCGCGAAACACCGCCTCGCCGTAGTCCATGTTGGGCCGTCCGGCGAGCGACGCGGCCTCGGCCGCGGCCGCCATCATCCGCGGCGTGCCAAGTTCTTCTAACAATCGTGTGAACCCCGCGGCAAACGGTTGCAGCGCCGGCTCGCGGCAATCTTCGCGCAGAAACAGCACCAGCGACCAGACCTGTCCGTAGTAGGCCCGCACGCGCGGCGAGGGCAGCGCGACGACGCGCCCGGCGTCGGTGGCAAAGAGGTCCTGAAGCTCGAACATCTGCTTCGTCAGATAGGCGTCCCGCAGCGTGTTCCGCCGGATCAGGTTCCGCCGCGGCGTGAAACTCGGGCGGCCGTCGGCGTCGAGGTCGAACGCCTCGAACTGGCACGCCAGTCCCTCGTTAACCCACGGGGGAATTCGACCGCCGCGCGTCCGCGACAGGAACTGATGCAATCCCTCGTGCGCGAGGACTGAGAACGTCGTGGCCATCCGGTCGTAGTGCGATACGGTAACACCGCGCTCCTCATACCCGCCCGATCGGATCTTCAAGTACGTCGCGGCCCGCAGCGGCGAGAACTTCTGCGTGAAATGCTCCCACTGCCCGCGGGTCTGGAACAGGTAGGTCTCCGCCGGCGAACTGAGTTCCCGGTGCGGCGGAACGAGAGTGGCGTATTCGTCCCAGCACGCCTCGACGAACTCCGGCAGCGAGCGAAGCAACGACTCGTGCACGCACGTCGTCCGCAAGCGGTAGTGCGGCGTGACGAACTCCACGCCCGATGCGCCAAGGTACTTCCACTCCCGGCGCTCCGCCTCGACGCGAGGCCGGGGCGACTCGTGCGGCGCGGCGCAACCGGCCAGCGTCGCCGCGCCAAACCCGAATACGACCCGAACGGACACAGCGGCCTGCGACGCGAAGCGCCCTGAAACGACTCTCACGCGGTTATTCACAACCTCATGCTACGGGGCGAAACGATGCATCGCAAACGGCGCAACCGCAGCGACGAGCGCCAAAATTCACAGTTCGACGAGGCGCCGCTCGACCCGCACGAACGCGCCCGGTTATGATGCGGCTGCGACGAGAGCATTCGAATGTCCGGTCCGCTGGTTGCGATCATCATGGGCAGCGAGTCCGACCGGCCCACCATGCAGCACGCAGGCGACGTGCTCGGGCAACTCGCGGTTCCGTTTGAAATCACCGTTGTCTCCGCTCATCGAACGCCGGACCGCATGTTCGAGTTCGCCGCGAACGCCGAAGGTCGTGGAATCGAGGTCATTATCGCCGGCGCCGGCGGCGCCGCACACCTCCCGGGAATGACGGCCGCGAAGTCGCTGCTCCCGGTGATCGGCGTGCCGATCGAATCGCACGTCCTCCACGGCCTCGACTCGCTCCTGTCGATCGTGCAGATGCCCGGCGGGGTCCCGGTCGCGACCATGGCCATCGGCAAGGCCGGAGCGATCAATGCCGCCCTGTTTGCCGCGGCGATCCTGGCGCGGAAGCATCCCCGCGTCCGCGATGCACTCGCCGCCTGGCGGGCTGAGCAGACCCGCAACGCCCTCGGACCGACGCCGTGAAACCCATCCTTCCCGGCAGCACGATCGGCATCCTCGGCGGCGGTCAACTTGGACGGATGTTCGCCATCGCCGCGCGACGCATGGGCTATCGAGTCCACGCCCTCGACCCGACGCCCGACAGTCCAACCGGCCAGGTCGCCGACGTCGAAATCGAGGCCAAATATGACGACGTCGAGGCCGCGCGGTACTTCGCCAGCCGCTGCGACGTCGTGACGATGGAGTTCGAGAACATCCCTAGCAGCACCGTTCGCGCGATCGAGGAACTACGGCCGGTGCATCCCTCCGCGCACGTCCTGCATGTCTGCCAGCACCGGCGGCGCGAGAAGGAGTTTCTGTCGGCCAGCGGCTTCGCCGTCGTGCCATTTCGATCGGTCGACAGCGTCGTGGCGCTGCGGGCCGCGATCGGCGAACTCGGGTTGCCGGTCGTGCTGAAGACCGCGGGCTACGGATACGACGGCAAGGGCCAGGTGCGGATCGATTCGGCGGAGTCCGTGGATGATGCGTGGCGGCGGATGGGGGAGTCGGAGGGCGTCGTCGAGCAGTTTGTTCGGTTCGAGCGCGAGCTATCCGTCATCTGCGCGCGCGACGTCGAGGGACGTACGCGCTGCTTCGACGTCGCGGAGAACGAACACCGCCGGCACATCCTGGACACGTCGGTGGCGCCTTCCCGGATTCCGCGTGCCCTCGCCGATCGCGCGCAGAAACTCGCTTCCGACATCGCAATCGCACTCGACGTGGTCGGGCTGATCGCCGTCGAGATGTTTCTGCTCCCCGATGGACGACTGCTCGTAAACGAACTGGCGCCGCGCCCGCACAACTCGGGGCACTGGTCGTTCGACGCGTGCGTAACGAGCCAGTTCGAGCAGCAACTCCGCGCGGTCTGCGGACTGCCGCTCGGAAATCCCTCGCTCCTCAGCCCGGCCGCGATCGCGAACATCCTCGGCGATCTCTGGACCGTCGGCGCGCCGCGCTGGGACCTGGCAATGCGCGTACCCGACATCCGGCTGCACATCTACGGGAAGCTCCAGCCACGGCCGGGCCGCAAGATGGGGCACCTCTGCGCAACCGCGTCGACACCGGACGCCGCACTGGCCGCGGTCCTGTCCGCTCGCCAGACGCTGGAACCGATCGCGTGATCCGGAACGGACGAGGAAAGGCCCGCCCGTGCCATTCAATCGGCCGCCGCCGGTGCTAAGCCGAGCAGTTGATCCCACAGACGAAATGTCGCCAGTTCGTCGAGCCGCGGGCGCGCATCCGCGGTCGTGATCTTCCAGTGATACAGCCGCCGCCCGTCGAGGAACATCGCGCCGGATCCGTCGAGATCGAGCCGCCGCGCGAGAGCGACGTCCTCCGCAATCCTCGCGCGAATTGACGCGTCGGACATCGCACTCTCGAATGCAACTCGATCGACCGTTAGCGCGACGGCCAGCCGCGTCCACGGCGCTTCGGCGAACTCCGCTGAATGCTCGAACAGCGCGTGCCGGTATCGCCACGACGTCATCCCCGGAGCGCACTTCCGCGCGGCCTCGTAAGCGATTGCCGCCTGACAGGCGAAACGATGAACGTCCTGAGCGGCGGGCAGCGCGTCCGAGCAGTCGCGCGACAGGGGGTAGTGCTTGAACACGATGCGCAGCCGCCCGCGGACGTGCGACAGGAGGCGGGGCGCGAATGCCTCGAACTCGCGGCAGTGCGGGCACTGAAAATCCATAAACACGACAAGCCGGTGCGCGGCCGATCGCTCGCCGACCGTCGGATCATCGTCGCGAATCGGCAGCTCGACCTTCGGACTCTGTGCGTGCCGCCAGACGACGTACTCCGGAGTGTTCGTCGCGTCGAGCAATGCCCCTTGATAAAGGCCGGATTGGCGGTAGTAGTACTGCGCCGAGAAAAACGCGACCGCCGCCGCCGCAAGGCAGGAGCTGCAAAAGGCAACGCTCGCGATCGCAGCGCCAGTCGGACGCGGCGATTCCGGCTCTGCGCCCGCCGGTCGTGCCGCGACATGCCGCGGATACGCCAGGAGCGTTCCGACCACCAGGAAGCCGTTGACCGCGTGCACGGCAATGCACCACGGGCAGCGCATCGAAAGCCGCGCAAGCATCTCGATCATCAGCAGCGCCGACACGACCGCGCCGGCGCCTACGACGGCAACGATGACCCCATGGCGAAACCGACCAGCGCGGTTCGGAAGCCCGCACAGGCAATACCAAACGGCGACGAGCCCGAAATACGCGAACCCCCACGCCGAGGTCGGAAGCCCGAGGATCCCGCCCCAGCGGCTCGCGATGACCGAGGCACAGTCGGTGCTCGGACCGGGCGCGCAGACGCGCGACAGAAGACTGTCCGCCCCGCCGCTCGATCCGGTCAATAGCAGGCCCGAGATCAGTGCACCGGCGACCGCCAGTGCGATCAGTACACGGCGCAGCATCCTTCGATTCGCAATCGGTCCCATGGCGCAGCCGTCCACCAATCCCGAGACGTCCGGCAACCGCACGCCGGATGTCGACGCTGCGTGAGCTTAACGGCAGAACGCGTCGGCACAACGGGGAGCTTAGACGACGCGCATGGGGATGTTTGCGCCCGGCCGTTGCAGCGACTCGCGGTACGATCGGCGGAAGTGCAGACTTGCAAGGACGAGCAGGATGATGAGGAACAGCGGATACGCGACGTAGCGCACGAACAGCAGCGCCTGGCCGCTTCCGGACACTGGCGCGACCTCGATCGCCTCATCGAAGATCGAACTATCGAAAAAGACCCCCGTCAGCCGGGCTCCGTGCACCGTGAGTCGCTCCCATGGCAGGCAGAACGCAAACGCCGCGATCGACTCGAAGAATCCGCGGATGAACCCGTGGACCGGCAACCGTCCGGTCAGCCCGGTCAGGACGGCCGTCAGCATCGTGACGGCCAGAAGCAGCACGGCGATCCGGCCGACGAATTCGGTCAGCGGAAGGGCCGTCTGGATCGCGCGGAATACGATATCCGCACGCTCGCGGTCCGCCGTGGGCGTCGGCAACGGACCGACGACCGACGTATCCGTCACGGGGCTCGCGCTCGGCGAGGTTCGGGCATCGAGCACGCCGAAGTGCCGCACGGCCACCCACGTGGCGGCGTGCACGCCCACGCACAGTGCCGCGATGGAGACGAAAAACGTCTTCCACGTCCGGATCGTGCCGAGCGCAGCGACGCTGTCGCGCGAGATTTCCGTCGAACTGCCCGGGTCCATGACGACTCTCCTGGCAAACCCACGTCTGCGGCCCGCGGCGCTGCCAGCCCTCGACAGGCATGCGGCCACGCGCATCGTCCGCGAGTCGCGAGTTCCTTCCGGAAGCTATTGGGCCTTCAGCACGGAATATTCGGCCTTCTCCGGCGACTTCGGCTCCGGCCTCACGACGGTGGCCCGAGGCGGGACGCGCAATCGGATCGGCTTCGACGAGACCACGCGCCCGTCCCGCCGTTCGAACGCATAGACCAACTCGATCTCGCGGTCGGCGACGTCGACGTCCTTCCACTGCAGGTGAAGGCCGTAGCCCCACCCGAGCCGCGTCTCCTTGACGCGCCGCCACGGCAACGACTGCTCCGGCGTCAGTTCCCATTGATAGGCCCGCGTCACGTGCTCGCTGCCGTCCGGATAGCGATCGACCGTGTACATCGAGACGCGGATCGTGCCGTCGCCGAACGCGCCCTTGCCCGTCGTGCCCGATTCCAGATAAAGCGTCGTCTTGATGCCGTCGACCTGTGGCGGACCTTCCTGCCGGAAGCTCAACCACGGCTCCTGCGCGACGAACTTGTGCACGCCGATGATGTTCGGATCGTCCGGCGGCTCCGTCCGCGGCGTCATCCGCGCCTGCATCTCCTGGATTTGCTGCTGCGAGCAACCGATCGTTCCCGTCGTCAGCGCGCCGAGGACACTCATCACGAGAATCCGGCCGACACGGCCCGCGTGTGGATGCACGGACATGATGGGTCGATGCATGAGCATCACTGTTCCATCCGACGCTCGGACCGCCGGACACCCAACGCCTCGAGCGTCGGCCGCATCACGCCGTCGTCCGCCGCAGCCGGTTCCACACCCAGCGAGACCGGTCGAAACGGACCATACTCGGGGGCGACCGGGCCGTAGGCGGGTCCGGCCGGCTGTACGCCCGGTTGGGTCGTCGGCGATGGGGCGCCCTCGATGCGGTACTCGGCCGGCTCGACGGAATCGACGATCGGGACCTCGTCCTGCGACTCGGGCCGGACCTGAAGGCCGGCCATCAGCGGACTCTGCTTCTGCTCCGGCGTCAGGACGGATGTGACGTCGCGGGCATCGATGCTCATGCGGCGGGCGTCCTCGACGGTGCGGACGACGCGCGGAGTGAGGACGATCAGCAGTTCCGTCTTCGTCTTGGTGCGCGTGGTCGTTCGGAAGAGCACGCCGATCCCCGGCAGATCGCCAAGCACCGGGACCTTGCTCTCCTGATCTTGGTCGCTGGTCGTGATCAGTCCGCCGATGACCACCGTTTCGCCGTCCTTCACGACGACGGTCGTCTCGGCGTTGCGCTTGGCGAAGATCGGTGCGCGAATGCCATTCCCGACGTCAATCGTCGAGGGCGTAATCTGCGAGATTTCCGGCTTGACCTCCAGATAGACGAATCCGTCCGGATTGATGTGCGGCTTGACGTCGAGCTGCACACCGATGTCCTCGTATTCGATCTGGCTCGTCACCTGTCCGTTGTCGGTCACCTGCGTACCGCGAAGGAACGGCACCGACTGGCCGACGATGATCGACGCTTCCTGGTTGTCCTGGCACATGATCATCGGGCGCTGGAGCACCTCGAGCTTGGAATCGGACTGAAGCGCACGGACGAGGAAGTTGAAATCCTCGCCCGTCACCGTGAACGAGAACCCTCCCAGTCCGCCGCTCGACGCCGCCGCACCGAGGTCCGTGCCGCCGACGACGTCGAAATGGCTGCTCGACAGCGTCCCGTTCGGGCCCGTGACGGCCGTCTCACTGAAACGAAGCTGCTGAAGTGCGAATTCCAGACCCATCTCGAAGCGATCGTCGAGCGTCACCTCCGCCAGCAGCGCCTGGATCATGACCTGCGGCGGGGGCGTGTCGAGCTGCTGCACGATGTCGAGGACCTGCGACTGGTACCGCGGACTGAACGAGAGGATGACCTGGTTGCTCTGCTCGTGCGAGACCGCCGAGACCTCCATCTCGGCCTTGCGGGCCTCGGACAGTCCCTCGCCCTGCCGGCTGATCCGCTCCGTCTCTTTCTGGAAATAGCTGTCCAGCGCGGTGACGACGTCCTCGGCCTTCGCGTTCTGGAGCGGATAGACGTAGTTGATGCGATCGCGGATGTCCTGCGAGTCCAACTGGTCGATGATGTCGCCGGCGACGTCGATGTCCTCGGGCCAGCCGGCCACGACGACGCTGTTCGTCCGCGAATCGCTGGTGAACGTCGTTTTGGGCTTGCCGAACGTGCCGCGCGCCGCAGCGCCGCCCTGCGAGGCGGCCGTGGGACCGCCGGTGCTCGTCGCGCCGCCTTCGACCTTGATCTCGCGTCCCTGCTGGAACTCGGCTTGCTGCGACGTGCCTTCGTCCTGGGCGAAGACCTTCTCCAGCAACTCAACGGTCTTGGCCGCGTCAGCATTGCGGAGCATGAACACGCGAACGAATACGTCTCGCTTCTTGTACCCGTCCAGTGTCTTGATGAGGTTCCCGATGAGCTGCACGGTCGGCGGCGGCGCCACGACGATGACGGCGTTGGTCCGTTCGTCAAACGACAACTGCACGTTCTCGCGGATGGTCTTGTAGAAGACTTCCTCGCCGCGCGGATCGCGGCTGGCGAAGGAGATCAGCATCGAGCCCATCTCACTCTGCTGCGATGTTCCGCCCCCGCCGCCGCTCGTGCCCCCGCCCGGCGCGAGCTTGCCCGTCAGGAGATCGTTGAGCAATTCGGACGTCTTCTCGGCATCGGCGTTTTCGAGCGGAAAGATGGCGATCTGCGCCTCGTCGATCGGCATCGCCGAGTCGAGCCGCTCGACGAGTTTGGCGATGTTTTCCAGCTCGCCCGGCGGACCGGCGACCACGACCGCGTTCGTCCGCGGGTCGGTCGTGACGGCGACCGCCATCTGCGCCGCGCCCGCTCCGGTTCCACCCGTCGATCCACCCCCCTTGTACAGCTCTTCCAAGATCTTCTTGATCGCTTCCGCGCGGGCCTTCTTGAGCGCGAACAGCTTGACCTGTTCGAGGATGTTGGAACGCCGATCGAGGATTCCGAGGAGGTTCTTGATCAGAACGTGATCCTCTCGCGACGCGGAGATCACCAGTCCGTTGCTCTGCTCATCGACCTTGACCGTCACGGGGATGTTCGGGACCGAGGGCGTCGCCGCACCGCCCCGCGGCTGATTCCGCTCCTTGAACATGTCCTCGAGCATCGGCCCGATCTTGCCGGCCGCGCCTTCGCGCAGTCGATAGACCTCGATCGTCGAGCTCGGCTGCCCGGGCGGCGTGTCCATCTTCTCGATCAGCGACGCGGCGCGCGCGATTCCGTCCGGCGAGCCGCCGATGAGAATCCGATTGCTGCGTTCATCCGCGATCACCGTCACGGGGATGTCCGTCTTCTCGCGCCCGCCCGACGTCACGGCCGTTTCGGTCTTCTGGAAGAAGTCCGCGAGCTGCGCGGCCACTTTCACCGCGTCGGCGTGCTGGAGCTCGAAAAACCTTGTGTTTGACAGGTTCCACGGCGTGCGCACATCCTCCATCTGCTGCACGATCTTGCGGACCACCTGCATGTTCTCGGGGCTGGCCGACACAATCAGCGTGTTGGAGCGGTCGTCCGTGCTGACCGTCACCTTTTCGCGCGCCTTGGCGACCGCCGAGTCCGTACCGGCGCCGCCGGGCTTGAAAACACCCTCCTTAAAGATGTCGTCGAGCGTCTTCTTTGCGCGGTGTGCCTCGACGTTCTGCAGCATGAACAGCTCGACAACGCCGACGACGCCGGTCTCCACGTCGAGCTGTTCCAGTTTCTGCCGCAGCAGCTCGAAGTTCTCCGGTGAACACGCAACGAGAATCGAGTTGGTCACCGGATCGGCGTCGATCGCAACCATGTCGCTCGGGCGCGCTTTACCATCGGTGCCCTCGCGCTGCTTGGCGCGCTCGTCAAAGAGCTTCTTGAAGACCGGCGCGAGGTCCTTGGCTGAGTTGAACTTCAGCGGAAGGATGCGGATGTCGGCGATCGGTCCGAACGGAAGGGCCTCGAGTTTTTCGACCAGCGACTTGATCGCGTCGAAGTCGCCCCTCGCCGCCGCGACGATCAGCGAGTTGCTCCGTTCGTCCGCGACGATCGCGGGCTTCTCCAGCTTGATATCGCCGGTCCCGCGCTGCTCCGCCCGCTTCGTCCACAGATCGCCGATCTTCGTCGCCAGGTCCGCCGCGCTGCTGTTCTTCAGCGGGATCATGCGGATGTTGTCAACCAGCGCCGTCGCGGGGATGTCCAGCTTCTTGATCAGCTCCTTCAGTTCGAGCATGCGATCGCCTCGGGCGGCGACGATCAACGTCTCAGCGCGCGGGTCGGCCTTGATAATGACCGCCTCGGTCTTGCCGGCGTTCGGCCCGCTGCCTTTCGGCAGCGCTTCGGCGCGCTTCTTCATCAGATCATCCAGCACCGTCTCAAGCGAGGTGCTGCTCGCGTACGAGAGCTTGATGATCTCGATCGGCATCGCCGTCTGGCCGGGCATGTCCAGCTTGTCAATGACCTGGTCGAAAATCGTCATCGTGTCGGGCTTGCCCGCCAGGATGATCGTGTTGGTCCGCGGATCGGCCGTCACGACCGCGTTGTAAACGAGCGAGCCGGCGCCGTTCTCGGGTACGCCGCCCGCCGCTTCCGACTTGCCGGCGCGGGCCGTCAGCTTCTTCGCCTCATCGAGCGTCTTTTTGAGCTGCTCAGCGACCTCGCTGGCATCGGCGTACTTGAGCACGCGAACCTTGAGATCCACGGCGTCGCGGAGCGGCTCGACATCGAAGCGCTTGATGATCTCACGGAGAATCAGCAGGTTCTTGCGCGTGCTCGCGACGACCAGCGCGTTACTCTCCGGATCGCCGACAATAAACGTCGGGCCGTCAATGTTCAGCTCCGCGACCGGATTGCCCTCCTCGTCGAGGACGCGCAGCCGGCGGATGAAGTCCTTCGTCGGCGTCTGGCCGGTGCTCGCGTCCTGGATCAGCTTCGTCAGCGCCGGCGCCAGCTTGTCCGCCGATGCGACGCGAAGTGGGACGATCATGATGTCGGCCGAACCGAACGTGACGATCGTGTCGTCCTCCGGAGACGGCGGCGGTGTATCCAGTTGCTGGATGACCTTCCCGACCTCCTCGAGGTCCTTCTCGCCGGCCGTGATGAACAGCGTGTTGGTCTGATCATCGCGCGAGACGCCGATCGTGTTCGTGTCCGTGATCCCCTTCTGCTTGAGCCACATCTGGATCACGGCCTTGAGGTTTTCCTCCACGTCCTTGACGCGGCGGTGTTTGAGCACGAACGAGCGCAGGGCGTTCGAACCGATGGCGGGCGCGAGGTCGCTCTTTTCGACCAGGGCGATGACGTCGGGCATCTTGTCGCGCGTCGCGACGACGTAGATCGTGTTCGTCCGCGGCTCGGCGATGAAGGCGACCTTGTCCTCCGGCCGCGGCTGCGCGCCAGGCGGACGGCTCTGCTCCAGCCGCGTGTAGACATCCTGCAACGACTTGGCGAGCGAGACCGCCTGCGCGTTGCGCAGGTTCACGAAATCGATCTGCGCGTTGGGCACCTCTCGATCGAGCATCGCGACGATCTGCGAGATCGCGCGCGTGTCTTCCTCGGATCCGATGACCATCAGGCCGTTGACGCCGGCCTGAATCGTCAGCGGACCGCCGGACAATTGCAGGCTCACGACGCCGGGCGCCGCCGTCGGCTGCGTCGTGACACCGGGCGGAACGACCGTCGGCGCGGGTTGCGTCGTCGGCGCGGCTGGCCGGATCGTCTGCACCAGCGGCCGGTCGGCCGGCGGCGGCGCAGCCTGCGCGATCGCGAGACTCAGAAGCGCCGTCGCGAGCGGCGCATAGCGGGGCGCAAACTGCGCCATGGCGGGACCGCGCCGAGCGGGAGTCAGCGCGCGTTCGCGCCGACCGGCCGCATCACCGCGCGAGCCGGTCCGGCGCTTCTGCTGCATGTCCTCGATCAGTTTCTTGATGTCCTCCGGCCGCGAGTTCGAGACCGGAATGAATGTGGCCGTCGTTCCGGTCGACGGCGACATCCGCGCCAGTTGTTGCACAAGTCGTTCGACCTCCTCGAATTTCGCCTTCGATGCCGCGACGATCAGTGTGTTGGTCCGCAGGTCGGCGTTGATGCTCACCTTGTCCGGGCGATAGTCCCGGATCTGCGTTGCGCGATTGGCCTCCGCGTCGTTGAGCGTCTTTTCGATCTGCTTCGCCAGATCGACGACGTCCAGTCCCGACGGCAGCGGCAGGATACGCACGGTCGAGGGTTCGCCGGTCATGCGCGTATCCAGGTCCGAGACCATTTTCTCGATCAGCGCGTAGTCGTTTGCCGCCGCGCGGACGATCAGCATGTTGGTCGAGCTTTCCGCGACGATGACCGGGCGCTGGCGCGTCGGCTGGCCCGGACCGCGCGCCGCCGCGGTGTCGGCAAATGCCTTTTCCAGCGTCGACGCCAACTGCGTCGCGTTCGCGTTCTTTAGCTGGATCATCCGCGGCGAGTTCGCCGGCGTCTCGACCGGCACGTCGAGCCGCGCGATCAGCTCGCGAACGTGCGGCATCGATTCCGGCTTGCCCACAACGATGATCGCGTTCATCGATTCGACGACTTTCAGCCGCATGTCGCCGGCCAGGACGGTTTTCTCATCCGTCTTTTGCTGTGGTCCGCGCGCCCACCATGGAATCGATTCCTGCGAATCCTCCGTCCGCGTACGGCGCGAGAGCTTCAAATACTCCTCGAGGATCCCGACCATGTCGGTCGCGTCGATGTTCTTGAGCGCGAACATCTCGAGCACGTTGTTCCCGCCCGGAACGGTGTCTGAATCGATGTCCTTGAGCATCTCGTCGATCTTCTTCTTCGTCGTCTCGGTGCACGCGATGATGAGCATGTTCGATCCGGCCTCGGCCGTGATCGTAACGCGGTCCTCCAGCGCCCGTTCGCCGCCGCCTCCGGCGCGGTCATCCCACCACGGGCGGATCTGCTGCTGCAGGCCCTGCATCTCCTTGAAGAACTGCGACAACGTCCGCGCCACCTCGTCGGCGTTCGCGTATTTGAGCGGCACGCGATAGATGTTGAGCGTCCCGACCGGCGGCACCTGCGACAGCTTCTCGATCACCTCGGCATTGATCTTCTCGAACTCCTGTTCGGTCGCGAAGACCAGCAGCGTATTGGTCGCCGCGTTCGCCTCGGCTTTCAGGCCTTGCTGACCGCCGTATCCCTGACCGCCGAAGAGCTTGGTAATGCTGTCGGCCACGTCCTTCGCCTTGACCTGCTCCGGCATCGTGATCGTATGAACCGAGCGCCCGCTGTACCGGTCGCCGCCCTGATCAATCTGCTCGACGAGCTGCCTGATCTCTGCATACTCGGTCTCATTGCAGTTGACGACGAGCTTCGTCGAATTCTGCATCGCGCTGATCGTGACGGGCGGCGCGTTGGAGCGCGTGCGCTGTCGCTGGTTGTAGATGTTCGTCAGTGCCTGCGCCACGTCTCGCGGGTCGCTGTTGACGACCTCGATGATGTGGCTCGTGCGCGTGGCATCCGTCGCCTTGTCCATCTCCTCGATGAGCCTGGCAATCTCGTCGTGCTTGTCGCCGGTCGCGTTGACCACGATGCTGCCGGTCGCCCAGTCGGCTGCGGCGCGGACGATCTCGAGCGGAGACGCCGAGCGCCCCGGCGGGGGCTGGAATGACGTGTTGATCGCGTGCACGATCGAGTTCGGGTCGGCGAACTTCACCTGGTACGTGCGCGTCTGCCGCTGCGACGCCCCGGGCGCGGGGACGTCGAGCGCCTTCACCATCTCGATCGTCGCCTGGTAGTCGGCGTCCGAGGACGTGACGATCAGGGTGTTGCCCACCATGTCCGGCGTGATCTGCACCGGGTACTTTCCATCGGCCCGGCTCGGACGGGTCTTGGCCTGCCACGCCTGGTTCAGCGAGTTCGCGATCTCGTCGGCGCGGGCGTGCTCCAGCTTGATGAATCGCGTGTCCTTCGTCGCCGAGCCGGGGACGTCGAGCATCTGGATCAGCTCGGCGATCTCGTTCATGTTCTTTTCGTTGGCCGTGATGACGAGGCTGCTGGTGCCGTCCTCGAAACTCGCCACGACCTGGTCATTGGGGTTTCGGCTTGCGCGGTTCTGGTACTGCTGGTTGAGGATGGTCGCCAGCGTCCACGGGGCCGCGTAACGCACGACGAAGGTCCGCGTGGACCGCTTCATCGGCTCGACGTCGATCGTTGCCAGCATCTCGTCGAAGACGGCTTTCGCGCTCTTCGTCGCGTTGACGAGCAGCGTGTTGGAGTTCATGTCCGCGACGATGGCGATCGTGTCCTGCGGCTTGTTCCCGCGCGAGGTGCGCCACTGGTTGAAATAGTTCGTCAGCGTGTTCGCCGCCTCGTCGGCGCGCGCGAACTGGAGCGGCACGCGGAACTGCTTGGCCTCCTCCGAGACGGCCTCCAGCAGCGGGTTGACGATCTTCTGCTGAATGTCCTTGTGCTGTGCCTCGGTCGCCGTGACCAGCACCATGTTGCTGTTCGGCTCGGCGGCCACGTTCGGCGGCGGGATACCGTCCTTCGACTGCATGCCGGCGAAGAGCTGCTGGATGTTTGCCGCGACCTGCTGCGCGCTGACGTTGCGGTTGAGGACGTAGCTGCGGACTTCGCGCCGCGTCAGCTCGCTCTGCTCGACGTCGATCGACGCCAGCACTTTCTCCATCACCATGAACGTGACTGGATTGCCCGTCACGACGATCGAGTTCGTCAGCGGGTCGGGCGTGTAGGCGAACAGGCCGAGCTTGATGTCGCTGCCCTGCCCGCGCGACATCTGCTGCGCCACCTGCTGCACGAGACTGTTGAGCTTGTCGACG
This sequence comes from Phycisphaerae bacterium, assembly GCA_023150615.1. Lineage (GTDB taxonomy): Bacteria > Planctomycetota > Phycisphaerae > UBA1845 > UTPLA1 > JAKLKO01. The sequence continues at coordinate 16,208 of JAKLKO010000002.1, read as the reverse complement.
ACCTCGACCGCCTTCGCGTGCTTGAGCTTGAACGACCGGATGTCAAGCTCGACCGGCTGGCTGTCCATGGCCCGAGCGTGGCGCTCGATCTCCGGATAAAGATCGTCGGGCGCCTGCACGACCACCGACTTGGTCGACGGCACGCCGATGATCTTGATGGCCTGCCGCCCGCCGCGCTGCGCGCGATCGGCGAAGATCTCCTGCAGCTTCTTCGCCACCGTGTCGGCGTCGGCCAGCGTCAGCGTAATCGTCCGCGGCTTGCTCGACTCGACGATCCGCGTCTCCATCTCGCGGATCTTCGCTGCAATCTCGGTGCGCGTCGCCGTCGGGGCCCGAACCAGCAGCGAACCGGTCGCCGCATCGCCGGTGATCGCGACGTCCGATGCGCCGCCCGGGCCGCCGCGGCCGTACATCTCGCGCAGCGCCGCCGCCATGGTCGCGACGTCGCCTTTGACCGTGAAGATCTCGACCTGGCCCGCGTCGCCCGTGTCGATGTCGAGGTCGCGCACGATCGTCGCGACGCGATCGACATCCTTGCTTCCGCCCGCGAGCACGACGCTGTTGGTCCGCGGATCGGCGTTGATCGACACCGAGCTGCTGCGGCCGCCGGCCGTGCCGCGACGTCCGCCGCGCGCCGCGTTCGGATCGGTCGCCTGCGCGATGTCGCGTACGACGTTTGCAACCTCGACGGCCCGCGCGAACTGGAGCGGGACGCGCTTCATCGTCGGCTGCGTGTCGTTCGGCTGCTTGTCGAGATCGTTGATGATGTTCTCGATCAGGTTGAGAGTATCGGGAGGCGCCGCCGCGATGATCCGGTTCGTCTGCTCGTCCGGCGTGATCGTCGTCGTCTCGGCCGAGGCGACCGCACCTTCCTGTCCCGGCGGTTGACCCGTCCCGGGTTGACCGGGCTGGCCCTGCACGGGCATGCCTTCGACCGGCTGGCCACCCTGCCCGGGCGGCTGACCCGGCTGCATCTGCATCATGCGTCGTCCCGCGGCAACGGGCGCGCGTTGATCAAGGCCGAGTATCTCCCGAAGCAGCCTCGCTGTGTCCACGGCGTTGAGGTTGATCAGCTTGAAGATGCGGATGTTGCGATGTTGCGTCATCTCGACGTCCAGCGATTTGAGCACCGCGATGATCAACGGAAAGTCGGCATCGACCGCCCGGACGAACAGCTTCCGCCCGCGCGTGTCGGGGACGATGTGGATGCGTTGCGTCCCGCCCGCGGCGCGCGTTCGAGTGGGCGCGGACGCCTGCTGCTTTCGGTCCCGACCTGCAGGCGCTGCCTCGCCCGGCATTCCCGGCGGCTGGCCGGGCTTACCCGGCTGCGGGACTTGCGGCTGCGGTTGCAGTTGCTGTTGCTGTGGCGCGGCCGCCGCCGGAATGGCGCGCTCATTGAAGATTGCGTCGAGCTTCTGCGCGACGTCCGTCACGTCCCCGTACTTGATCGGGAAGATCTTCAGGATGCGGCGCTGCGGCAGCTCCTCGATATCCTCGAGCATCTTGATCGCCGTTTCGACGTCGTCCGCTTCGCCGCTGATGACGACTTTGCCCTCGTCCGTCGTGTAGATGCGCAACGGCTGGCGCGGCGGCGGTGCGGCCGGCGCCGTCGTTGGAGTCGACGAAGTCGCCCCGCTTACCGGCGATTCATCGTCATCATCCTTGTCCGGTGAGCCGTCCTCGGATAACTCGCCCTCCTTGAACTGCTCCAGCGCAAGCGCAAGGGATTGCATCACCGTGGCCGGCAGCACGCACGGCGCGACAGACTTGAAGCCCACCGGCTGCGTCGTGGGCGCGACGACAGGCTCATCCTCGTGAATGTCGACGACCTCGATCCCGCCCGCGGCATCCGCGTTGGATTGGATCTCGACGATCCGGCCCGTCTCGGCCTGGAACTGCGCCGCGAGCAGTCTCGCGGCCGCTTCGGACGAGATCGTGTCCTTCAGCTCCTTGACCTTGAGCCTCGTGCCGCTCAGACCGCCACCCTCGGGCACGTCGAACATCTTCACGACGCGCTCGACTTCGGCGAGTTGCCGCGGCTTGCACTTCACAAGCAGCATGTGCTTATCGGGGCCGGTCGCGAACTGCGGTCCGCCCTTGGTTCCCCGCGGCGACAGCAGATCCTCGAGGTCGTATGTCAGGTCGTACGCCTCGCGGAACTTCAGCGTGAACGAGTGCCACTCGCCCACGGTCGTCGTCGCGCCCGGGACCGGCTCGATCTCCTTCTCGATCGCCTCGACCAGCATGTCGATCGCGGGAAAGTCGTTCGGCATCGCGTGCACGACCAGCACGTTTCGATACTTATCCGGGTAGATCTGAGTGGTCCCGGACATCGGCATTGCACGCGTCGCCGGCGCGCCGGCGGCGCCCGGCGTGGGGCGCGGCGACGGCGTGCCGCTCATCAGCACGCGGAGCGCCTCGGCCGCGTCCTCCGCATCCGTCACCGGGTACACCTTCACCTGTCGACCGCTCGACACGATGTCGATCGAGGCGATCAACTCAAACGCCTTCATCACGTCGTCGCGCGGCCCGTCGAGAATGACCAGCTCCCCCGACGCCACGATCTTCATCGCGCTGCCGCCCGGACCGGCCGCGCCGGGCTTGCCGCCGACGCTCCCCCCGAGGTTCCGCAGCGCGTCGGCGACCTCGGTCGCCGGACGATTCCGGATTGGAACGGTCACACGCATCGGCTTGCGGCCGACGGCGTTGGCATCCATCTCGGTCGCGAGCGACTTGATCTGCTCAAACTCCAGCTTGGGCGCAACCACGAGCAGGGAGTTCGTTATCGGCTCCGCCGTGATCTTGACCGCGCCGGCCGCCGACGGCGGTGCGCCGCCCGGCTTGCGCGCGGCCGCTCCGATGCCTGCGCCGAACGTTTGCGACAGCACCTGCGCGACGTCGGCGGCCTCGGCGTTTTCGAGACGAATCACCTGAACGCGGCCGACGTCCGACGGGATATCCAGCTCGGCGACCATCGGCGCGATACGATCCAGCACCTCCGGCGTCGCCCAGACCAGCACGGCGTTGTTTCGCGGATCGGCCGTGAACTTCACCTGCGGCGGCGGAACGCCCTTTCGCGCCGGCAGACCTGTGAACATTGGCGTTAGGATGGCGACGATCTCGTCCGCCTGGGCGTGTCTGATGGCAAACGTCCGCATGATCGGACTGCTGTCGGCCGTCTGGCCATCCAGTTCCTTGATGAGCCTCTCAAAACGCGGCCAGTCCTCGTCGTCACAGCGCACAATGAGGAAGCCGCTCAGGTCGTTGCCGATGAACTTCGGAGCCGCGGCCGCGGCGACCGGACCCGCGGCGCGACGGCCGGCGATCGGCGCCCCGCTCGCAAGCTGCGTGAGCGCGGCGGCCACGTCGGTTGGTGATGCGCGCTCGAGCTTGATCAGGTGCTCGCGCTGCGTCTCGGGCAGGGGTTGATCAAGCTGCTCGATCAGTCCGCGAATCTCGTCGTACTGCGCCTGTCGGCCGCCGGCCATGACGATTGCGTTTCCGGAGTTGTCCGCGCTGAAGACCGGTCCAGCCGCCTGGCGGCCGGGCTTCTGCCGGAAGACATTCGTGAGGATCTGCGCCACTTCCTGCGCCGATGCATGCTTGAGCGCCACGTGAACGGCGCCGGCGCCCGCTTCCGCCACGTCGAAGCTCTTGATCATGGTTTCGGCGCGGGCAACCCCCTTCGGTCCGCCGATCACGATCAACTTGTTGCCCCCCGGCTGCGGGAAGACGTTCCACATCCTCGACCGCTGCTCTTCGGGCGTCACAAACACGTTGGGATCGCGCGCCTCCTGCGCATCGGCCTGACTGACGGGGCGGAGCGCGTTCGCGAGTTCGTCGGCGCCGATGTTCGCCAGCTCGAACACGCGCATTTCCATTTCGACATTGACCGACGCCGCGTCGAGTTGGTGCGCAATCTCGACGATCTCCTTGACCTTTGGCGGACTCGCCTTCACAAGCAGCGTGTTGTTCCGCAGGTCCGCCACGATGTTGATCGCCTGCGCCGCCAGCGCCTGCGGATCTTCTCCGGGTCGCGGCGCGCGGGGCGGGGCGGCCGGGTAAAGCTGTCGCAGGATGTTCTGTACGTCCGACGCCTTGCTCTGCTTCAGCGTGATCGTCGTCCAGGGCGGCTCGTTCGTCGGCGGCGTCGGATGATCGCGCGTGAACTGCCCGACAACCTCGATGAACCGGCGGTGGTCGCGCGCCATGCCCGTCAGAATGATCGCGTCGCCGAAGACCTGCGTGCCGTAGTAGTCCTCGAAGCGCGGTCGAAATTCATCGATCACCTCGATCGGCTGCCAGCCGGGCGGCGGCTTGTAGATGACCAGCGCCATCTGATGATCGTCGAGCGTCGCCGCCTCGAACTCCTTCACTGAATTGAACATCAGCCGCGGCGGAATCTGGCGGATCAGGTCCGGCAGGCGGCCGATCACGAGCTGATTCTCCTCGCGCAACAGCAGCATCTTGCTGACCCGCATCAGCAGAAGCTCGTTGAGCTGGTACAGCGCTTCGTCGTACGAAAAGTCGCGCGGACTGCGGTACGTCAGGTTGTCCGTCAGGCTCTTGGTGTCGCCGACGATTGACAACCCGCTGACCCGCGAGAAGTCATCCAGCACGTCGCGCCACGGCGTGTCGAAGTAGTCGAAGCGATAACGCTTCGCCTCGGCCGGCAGCGTCGTCGGCTGGCTTTCTGGCGCGGTCGTGGCTGCGACAGGCTCGACCGACGGGCCGGCTACGGGCTCGCCCGGCTTCGGCGCGGGCAGGAGCACCTTGGGCACCGTCGGAGTCGGCGCAACCGGCACATCGTGCTTGACGCCCGGCGCCGCAGCGCCCGGCGCGGCGGGGACGGCCGATCGATCGGGCGTCGGCAGCGCGGGTCGAGTCGACGCTGGTCGCGTCGAGGCAAGCGCGCGTTCGCGCAGCGCCCGCAGTCGCTCCGCCACGTCGTCGTCCGATGCACCACCGCCCGGCCGCGTCGCCGGCTGCGCGGTGGTGTAGGCGCGCGGCGGTTGCGGCGCAGGCAGCGCCGGACGCGTGGCCGCACGAGTCGTGGCCACGTTCTTCCGGTCACTCACGCCCGAAGCGGGCGCCATGGATTGCGCCGGCCCGGCCGACGCCACCAGAACGAACAGGGTCAACGTCAGCGCTGCAAACGACCGTCCGCGGCCTGTCGGGCCAAGAGCGCGCGAATACCCGCAGCGCTCCGGCGCGCTCGCCGATCGTTCATCCCTCGCCGCCGGTCCATTCGCCGTTCGTTGCGCGCGAATCATTGGCCGTTCCACTCGTTGATCGCCGCTAACACCTGTGTGTCGTCGGTGGCGCTTAGTTCCACCCGGTCCACGAATTTCTTTCCCAACGGGTACAGGAAGAAGTTCCCCGCCGGCATCCGCACGACCCCGCCGAGGGGATGCACCAGCACAAGGATGCCGCCGTCAATCTCGTCGCCGCGCGAGATGATCTTTCGCTGCTTGTTGCGGAAATTGAAGGCGATCAACTCCTGACTGCCCGGATACGACAGCAGCCCGGTCACCTGAAGGTCCGGATCGGCCTTCGGCGCGGGCTTCGACGGCGCTTTCTGCGCCGACTTCATCGGAATCACGTAGGTGCCCGTCGCCGCGCTCGTCACCTGGTAGGTCATCGGCGTGCAGGGCGTCCCATCGGGGTACGTCGCGGCGATCGTCAGCGACTGCCCCTCGAGCTCGGGCAGTTCGACGACGCGATTGCTGTCGACCCGCATCGCGGGGAGCGCCTTCTTCTGTTCATCGCGCACCCACGACACAAGAACGTCGACCGTCTGGTTGTGCTCGTTCCGGACCCGGTACGCGAACGCCTTGGGCGGAGGTGGCGGCGTGTGCGATGGGATCACAAGGACGGCCGGCTGGCCCTCCTTGTACGTCAGTCGCTGCGGGCCGAACGTCTTGCCATCCTGGTATCGCGCGACGATCTCCACCTCGTTGCCCTCACCGGCCGGCAGGTCCCACTTGGTTTTACCCGGAGCGGAGCCGCCCGGTTGCTGCGTTAAGTCCCCTTTCCAGAAGAACTTCGCACTGATCTGTACCGGAGCATAGTCCTGGTTGTCGATGTGCACCGTGAATTTCGGCGGCGGCTCGTAGGCCTTGAAGACGTTGCGCTCCCCCAGGAGGCGAACATCCGGATCCGTGACGCTCGCCACTCGCAACGACGACGGCACGAACGCCGGATCGGCCGGGAGAGTCGTCGCGCCCTTCAGCACGCGGCTCACCGGGTCCACGGCTTCGAACTCCGGGAGCACGAGCGTCTCGACCAGCAGTTCGTCGATGCGAATCTCGTCCGAGCCGCCGACCTGGTGCACCGGCGCCAGACGCATCTTGCGGATCCGCGCCAGAATGGGCATGCGGTAGAAGTCGCGCAGGAACGCGACGACGTCATAGAGGTTGCCCTCGGCTTTGGCAAGAAACCCGAGCGTGCGGATGTCGCTCTTCGGGATGTGCGAAACCGCCCGCGGCGTCCAGACGACATTGCGGAGCTTGTGTTTCGAGGCCAACCGAATCAGGTCCTCCCGAAGCAGGTTCTGCGTATCGCGCTCGTCCTGCGAATAGGTCCGCCGGAGGAACTGAGTCCAGCGCTTGCCCAGCTCCGGCAGCGCCGCGCGTTCCCGCTGCAGCGATACGTACCGGCCCTCCAAGTCCTGGACTTTCGCGGCGGCCTCCCGGACGGGCCGAACCGTCAGACGGTCGACGAGTTGATACAGCGCGACCGCGCCGATGGTGCCGCCGATGATCATGACCAGCTGCCGCTCGCGCGGGTTCACGATCGCTGATCCTCCGCCGGGCGCGTCTCCGGGCCGCGCGTCTTCGGCTGTGACGGCGCCGTCGTCGGCGCGACCCGCGTCAGGCCGACGCCGATGTTGTCCGTGAACGAGAAGTCGTCCTTGCCGGGCGAGGTCGTCGACTTACCGACGATCGCCTCGATGCCGAGCGAGCCGAGTCTCTGGACGATCCCGGCCGACACCTGCGCGCGACGGGTTCTCAGATCGATGTCGATCCGCGGCGGCTGATCAGTGAACAGCACGCGCGTCGCGTAGGCGTCCTTGTCCGATGGAAACGCCCGCGTCAGCGCCGCCAGGTGTGCCGGCCAGACCTGCTCCTCATCCAGCCACTTCTGAATGCTCTTGACCCGATCCTCGAGGGCGCGCACGCCGTCGATCTGGCGCTTGCCCTGTCGGTGACCCTTCAATTCCTTTTCCAATTGCGCGATCGCGCCCTGAAGCGAGCGAATCCGCTCCAGCTTCGGCTCCAGCGCGTAGCGACGCGCGACCAGAATCGCCAGGATCGCGACCGCGCCCACCAGCACCGCCGCCGGCGCCTTGCGAAGTTGTTTGGCGCTCCGCGTAACCGCCTTCTTGGGCGACAGGAAGTTGAACTGATTCGGTCCGACGGCGCCGAGGCCGAGCGCCAACCCGATCGCTGCGCTGAACCCGCGCAGCACCCGTGCGCGCTGCGGCGTCACATCGAGGGCGTTCGCGGGGTTGTACAACTCCGCATGGACGTTAAACCGCGCATGAAGCGCCTCGGCGACGGCGTCCTCAATTCCCGTCGCGCCGGCGACGATGATCCGCTCCAGCCCCGCCGACGGCTCCGTCGCGCGGTACGCCTCGATCGAACGCAAGACCTCGACGACGACGGCGGCCACCGCCTCGCGCGATTGCTCGTCGTTCGCTTCGAGCGCGCGTCCCGGATGCACCTGGACTCGGCTGTCGAGCGTCTCCCCGCCGGCGTCATCCACCCCGCCAAACGGCAGACGCACGGTCGCCGCGCGGGAGAACACCAGTCCCCCGTCGCAGATCACGTTGATCTCGGTCAACTGCGGACCGATGTCGACTGCCAGGATCCGCGCCGCCTTCGCGATCGACGACCCGCTCGTGAACGCCACGAGGTTTGCGTGCGGACGCAGGCCGATCCGCTCCAGCTTCAGGCCCGCTTCCGTGGCGACGCGCTGATACGACGCCAGCACTTCATTGCGCACCGCCGCCACGAGCACATCGCAAGGCGACTTCGCGTCGAACTCTCCGCGAACAGCGAAATCAAGCGTCGCCTGGTCGGCGGCGAACGGCAGCTCCTTGACGACCTGGAAGTGCACGAGTGCCGGCAACTCATCCAGCGTCGACGGCGGCACGGTCAGCGTGTTGAGCACGACCTGATCGCGCGGAATGTCGATGACCGCGCGCCGATCGCGAATCCCCGCCTGCGCCAGCGCCTGCCGCAGGAACGCCCCCAGCGATTCCGCGTCGTCCAGTCGCAGTCCCGCGGGCAGCGGAATCGACAACGCCTTGAGTATCTCCACCCGGCCGTTGCGCGCGCGGAAGTGCAGCACGCGCAGAGACTGCGCGTCCCAGTCGATCGCCAATTGGCGCCTAGCGCCCGCTCCGATTCGCAAAGCCACGCGTCTCCTCACCGTACGGCGTATAGGCCGGCCCCAGCGACGTCAGGTCTCGGTAATACAGAATCTGGCCGATCGGACCGCGCATCTCCACCACGGCGCTCAACCGCTTTGTCGCGCCGACGTGGTCCGCGAACCCCACCGACTCCACGCTGAACGTCGCGCTGCCCGTCGTGATGCGCGGCAGGAGCTTTCGGAACTTCCTCTCACTGATGAGGCCCTCCGTCAGCACCCAGGCGACGGTTTTTCTATCATCGCCCGATAAGCCCGACCGGCCTGAAACGATCGACTCCACCTCCTGCGCCGTCAGCCCGGGCAGCGTCGACAGCACCTCGCGAGGGGCCGTATTAATGTTGATACGGCCGACGAACATCGGCAGCGGGTCGGCGGTCAGGCGGTCGAGGATTAACGGCAAATCGGCGTACGTCCCCGGCGGGATCTCGTCCGTCAGGTTCGCAAGTGGCGGTTCCTTCGACGACGGCTTGCTCGTCGGCTCCCTCCGCGACGGCTTCGAGGTCGATTGGCGGGACGTCGAGCCGTCCGACGGCTGAGACGTGCTCCCTTCGTCGCCCGGCTGCGAGGTCGGGGGGCCGGAATCACCCTCGTCCTCCGCGCCGTCGTCGTCCGATGGTTGCGTCGTCTGCTCCTCCTCCTCGTCGGATTCCTCCTCCGGCGGAACATCGAACAGATCCATCACGCTCCGAAACGCAATGCCCGAGCCGCGAATCCGCATGATGTAGTCGATGATCTTCGAATCGAGCTGCGCGTTCTGAAGCTCTTCCTCCAGCTTGGCCGTGTCCTTCATGTTCAGGTTGATGCGCGGTCGGTTCGTTGAATCGACATTGATCTCCCGTGAGAAGACGGTGACGTACGCCGCCAGACCGCGCGCCAGCTTTCCGTCCGCGTTGTCCGGGGGGAAACTCGCGTCGCCATCGTCCTCATTCGGATCGAGCAGGCCGTTGCGGTTGTAGTCCTCGCCGAAGACGACCCACCCCGTAAATCCGCGGACCAGCAGCAGTTCCTCGACCGTGTCAAACCGCGCCTTCTTCGCTCTATACGGCGGGCGCAGCGTCAGGTAATACTCGTCCTTCGCGCCCTTCGGGCGCGGCTGCGTCCCACCCTCGCGCCAATCGAGCAGGCACTGGACGAGCGATTCGTGGTCGATCGCCTGTGAATCGGGCGTCTCCGCCGGAACGACCGCCTCGATCAGGATGCGCAGCTCCTCTTCCGTCGCCGCATTTAGGTCGAGCTTTCCGCTCTCCGGCGAGACGCCGTAGCGAAGTACCGGGTTCTCCGGGTCGTCCGCGTTCAGCGCGTACAGACTGAACCGCCAGACCGGATCCGCCTGCTCGCGCGCCGCATCGATCGACGCGGCCGCCTCCGCGCCGCGGGCATAGCTCTGAAACGTCTCAGCGCCTTTGACGACCTGAACGGCTGCCTGCCGAAACAACTGCGGGTTGTCGTACCACAGATCGGGGTTCGAACGGCTCTTTCGCAGTTCAACGATCGCGCGATGGATTCCCGCCTCAGCCGCCATCCGCGCCTGGAACTCGTGGTGCGTCGCATAGCTCGCCGCGACGTTACTCCGGATCGTGAACGTGTACCCGGCCGCGAGCAGCGCCAGCAGCACGACCATGACGAGGACGACGACGAGGATCAGCCCCCGCCGAGCGCCTGCCAACGGATGCGAACCGCAGCTGGCAGGCCTGAAACGCCCGTCCGACCCCGCTTTCCAGGCCTGAAAACGAGCGCACCGCCACCACCGCTCCGTCGCCATGCCCTCTTGTACCTCGGAACCAGCGGGCAGTTGCTATGACCCGCCGTCCTTGCCCGACAGACCGGACAGGCCGCTCAGACCTCCGCCGCCGAAAGCCCGCTTCGACGCCCGCATCAGGCGCGAACCGAGGAACGTGTCCGCCTGGTTCAGCCGCACGACGAGCGTGTATCGGTCGGGCGAATAAACCTCCGGCAGGCTTTCCTGCGCTTCGGTCTCGCTCAGGTCGAGCTCTGTCGGGTCCTCCGGCACCTCCGGCTCGGCGCCGATCGTCACCTCCACCGCCTGCGGAAGCGAGTTGCCCAGACCCCCTTGCGGCGGCTGCCACTGATCGACCCACTCCACGCCATCGAAGTACCGAAACCGCAGGTAGCGCAGCTCCGCCGTGATCAGGTCGAGGTCCACATCGCCCGGCCGATCTTCCGCAACGCGCGGCTGAAAAAGCGTCCGCACCTCGCGACGGACGATTCCGAGCGTCGCCGGCGCATCGACGACCGTTTCCGGTGATTCGGGGTCGATGTACGGCTCCGTCGTCTCCGGATCGACCGCGAGGTAGTAGCGGACCTCGCGGATGTCGCTCTGCGCTGGCAGCGGCTTGGCCTTGATGTCGCGGCGCTGCATCACGGTCCGATCGGGCACGGCCAGCGTCTGCAGTTTGATCTCATGTCGCAACCCGCTGATACCCGGTCCGATGCCCGGAAGGAACCCATTGGCGGACCGAATCTCCTCGGCGATCCGATAGAGGATCGATCGCGCCAACTGCACGCGCGAGATCATCCGCTCGCCGCCGGCGCGACTGCGGAGCGAGACGTCGTAGAACGCGAACAGGCTCATCGTCAGGAGGACGATCAGCCCGACCGAGATGACGACCTCCAGCAGGGTCAGGGCCGCGCGCTGTGTCGTACGGTGGATCATCGGCCCGGTCCCGTGCTCGAACCACCGCGGCGGGAGTCACCGCCGAACGAATTCCGGTCCGACGATGGTCCGCCGGAGCGCGTCCCCCCGCGCGAATCGCGACCCATTCCCGGCGGCTCGCCGCCCAACTCTCCGCTCAACTGCCCGCTGTTCATGAGCGCGAGCAACGCGGGCAGCAATTCGGTCAGCGTATCCATGTCGAGTTTCGCCAGACTCGTCAAGTCGCAGTTCTCGGGATCCAGGAACTGGCCACCGCCGGGGATCGCCGACGTCAGCATCTCGAGTTGCTCGTCCGTCATCCCGAAGTCGTTCTTGAGGTTGATCGTCCGCGGCTTGGCGCGAAGGGTGTGCGTTTCAAGCAAGGCGCGCCGCTCGCCCTCCGTGCCGGTCGGCAGTTCTTCGTAGATAGTCGCCGTCACGAGCAGCAGATCCGGCTCCTGATCGTCCGGCTGAATTTCCAGTTTCCACGACATGCCCGGCATCACCAGGTCGCCGAACTCGCCGGACTGCTCCTGCTCCGGCAGCAACACGCCCGTGTCGAGCTTCGTCAGCAATTCCTCCGTCATCATCATGGCGCGCAGCACGCGCTCGGCGCGCTCCGCAGCGAACGTGCCGTTGCGCAGCGCCCCGCCGACGGCCGCGAACGACAGTAGCATGATCCCGAGCGCAATCACGACCTCGAGCAGGATCATCGCCGCACGACAGCGGCACCGCCGCATCGGCCTAGCGCGGGTCGAGTTCGTCATCGGTCGTATCCTGCGACGTATCCTGCGAGTCGTCCGTGGACGTGTCACCCGACGTGTCCGGTGTCTCGTCCGGCGTGGTATCCCCCGACGTATCACCCGAGGTGTCTCCGGACGTGTCCCCGGATGTGTCTCCGGAGGTGTCACCGGAGGTGTCACCGGACGTATCGCCGGACGTATCCCCCGTGTCATCGTCCGGCGGCTGATTCTCGTCGGGCGGCGGCTTCTGATCGCCATCACCTGAAGGCTTGCCGGTTTCCTGCGGACGCGGTCCGCGACCCGGACGATTCGGACCCGATCCGCCACCCGTACCCGTTCCACCGGGCAGTCCGCCCGGCAGTCCGCCGCCCGGCAGCGCGCCTCCCGGAAGACCGCCGCCGAAGAGCGAGCCGAGATCGCCGCCCTGCTGCTCCGCGGATTCCTCGCCCTCAGTCACCGCCAGCGAGTCCGTCATGCCGTACACGATCTCGGGCGGGCGGAGCTTCTCGCGCGGCGTCCGGATTGCCTCGTCGGCAAGCTGCTCTTCCGTCAGGGCTTGCCGGACCATCGCAAGCCCCGTGCGGCCGTCAATCTCGATCCAGAGCTGGCGATCCTCGTCCGTCAGCGGGTCTTCGGGCTTCACGAGCGACAGCTTGATCGTCGCCCAATCCGAGCGGCCGTCCGCCTCGAAGACAATCGGCGGCCGCTGCTCGTCGATCGGCGTGTCGGAATCTGCGACGACCGGCGTCGGCTCCGCGACCGCCGCGGGAGAATCCTCATCGGCGACCGCCTCCTCCGAGCCGTCGAGGCTGAATTCGGGCGCGTCCTGCAATCCCTTCGCGGTGTCGAGCGGCAGCGTGTACTCCGGCCGGCCGATGACGATATCGTGCACATGCACGTCGCCAAGGAGACGCTCATCCGTCGCCCAGTCGGCCTTGACCTCCTCGTATTTGCCCGGTTCGCGAAACGGGTCCTTCTCGTACTCGACGACCGGAAAGCGCTCGCCGGGTTCGAACCGGACACGGAACCGCCGCGAATCCAGCATGGCCTGCGCTCGCGCCATGTACAGCAGCCCGCGAAACTGCTCCGCCGACTCCGGGAGCTGCGATGCCTCGAACCGCTTCTCGAGGTACGGCCACGCAATCGCGGCGAGCGTCGTCAGCAGCCCGATGACAACGACGATCTCAAGCAGCGTGAACGCGCGGACGGTCGCCGCGCGATGCGGCAGTGTCCGTTTCTTGGTCGCGCCTTGTGAAATCGATCCCACGAGCGTCCCCGCGATCGCACTCGGTTCCGGCGAAACCGCGAACGACTAATCCGTCTTCCAGTTGCGGATATCGTCTTCGTTTCCGTCAACGCCGTCCGGGCCCATGCTCCACAGGTCGTAGCCCTGCTCGTTATGCGAGCCGGGCGCGGCATACTGATAGTCGCGTCCCCACGGGTCCTTCAGACCGTCGGGGTCCTTGATGTACGGGCCGGCCCACTTCTTCCCGACCTCGTCGTCGGTCGGCTTCTCGAACAGGTACTTCAACTCCTCCGGGTACTTCCCGCACTCGAACTTGTAGAGGTCAATCGATTGCGAGATCGTGCCGTTTGACTTGACGGCCGCCTCGGCGATCTTGACCTTTGCCTTCTCGCCGCTGCTCGACAGCGCCGGAATGGCGAACGCCGCGAGCAGCGCCAGCAGACCGACAACCAGCAGGATTTCCAGGAGCGTGAATCCGCGGCGGCCGGTACGCCTCGCGCTTCGCATCGTCACGTTGACACTCATCTCGATTCTCCTTTCGTTTCGTCACGGATGAGACGGACGCGTTACATCGCGCTGCCGCTCATCGTCAGAATCGGCAACAACAACGCCACCGCGATCGTCCCGACGACGACCGCCATGACCACCAGCAGGATCGGTTCGAGCAGCCGGACGGCCAGGTCGATCTTTCGCGCCGTCCGCGCCTCGTACGAATCCGCGATCGTGACCAGGACATTGTCCAGGTTATTGCTCTCCTCGCCAACCGCGATCATGTCGATGATGTCGAGCGGAAAGAGCCGGGCCGCTCCGAGCGGCGACGCCAGGGACTCGCCCTTGCGGACGGACTCGGTCGCGGCGTCGATGTGCTCCTGGAGGATGCGGTTGCCCGCAGAATCGCGCGCGACCTTCAGCGATTGCAGGATCGGAACGCCGTTGTGCAGCAGCGTGCCGAGAATCCGGCAGAAACGGCAGATCGCCACGAGCGTGATGATCGGTCCGATCATCGGCGCGCGGAGTTTTAGCCGGTCGAACAGCAACCGTCCCGCCTCGCTGCGGATGACGCCCATGATCAGAATGACCGCGATCACGAGCGCGCCGGCGATCTTGACGCCATGGTCGCGAAGGACGTCGCACAGACCGAACACGAACTGCGTCATCGCCGGCAATTCACCGCGGAGGAATTGCCGCACCTGCGGCACCACCTTCAGCAGCAGGAAAATCACGACGCCCGTGCCCACCATCATCAGCAGCATCGGGTACATCATCGCGCCGAGCAGCTTGTTGCGAAGCTCGTCCTGACGCTCGGTGAACGCCGCGATCCGCGCCAGAACGTCCTCGAGGAACCCGCCCTTCTCGCCGGCACGGATCATGGACACGTGGAGTTCGGCGAACGCGTTCGGGTGCTTTGCCATCGCGTCCGCCAGCGTCTGTCCGCCCGACAGGTCCTCGCGTACTTCCCGCAGCACTTCCGCCAGCGCCGCGTTCGACGATTGCTTGCAAAGCGTGTCCAGCGCTCGAAGCGCCGGAACGCCGGCCCGAAGCAGGTCGGCGAACTGAGCGTACATGACCGCGACCGTGCTCAGCTTGATTCGCTTGCGCTGGCCGGTCACACGCGACTTGGACGCGACCCCTCCCTCTTCGATGCTGACCGGGAACAGGGCCTGCTCGTCCAATAACCGAAGCGCCGCCTGCTGCGAATCGGCCGTGACGACGCCGCTGACCGTTCGGCCCTCGGTATTTCGCGCTGTGTATGCGTAGGTGGCCATCTCGTCCGGATCGACGAACCTGTATTCTTCGGTATTGTATTCAACTCCGTCCAGATAAACAGTTTAGCGTCGGTCCCGGCCGAACTCGGGGCGGAGGGGCGTCCATCTCGTTGTTGACACCGCATCCTCGTATACACGGGGCCGTTGGCGTGGATTGCAGCCCGTTGCCGGCGACGGCCCGCAGGTCGATCGGACTCGGCCGCGCCCCGCGGTCCCCGGGCCGTGCGACTACAATCGCGCTCGCCGCGAACCGAAGACGCCGACCGCGCGTTCGGGGTCACGGTCCCTCGCGCGTCGGCTCGGCCGTTGAGCCCGGACCGGGCCACGTCATGGAGGTCATTCCGCTGCTGCCCCGCATCGTCGCCTACCCGGAGAGCCTCCGCGTACTCCGACTTCACGTGGCCGCCGCGTTCTGCATGGGGACGCAGCTCGCCGTCATCACCATGCTGCCGTTCATCGCCCGCGCGCGCTTTGACGCGGACAACCTGAACACGACGATTCTCACAGCCGCCGTCCCGGTCATGCAGTTCTTCTCCCTCTTCTGGAACCACTTCTACTCCCGCGTCTCGACGCGGACGTACCTCCTCGCGCTCGCCGGCCTGCTCACCGTGCCCACCTTCCTCCTCGGATTGGCACCAAACGTCGGCGTTCTCACAGCGCTCTTCCTCATCTCCGCCTTCGGAAACGCCGGCCTTGCGTCGCTGAACGGTGATCTGCTTCGAAGCTGCTACGCCCCAACCGTTCGCGGTCGTGCCTTCGGTGTCGTCACGACGTGCCAGATGATCGCAGCACTCTTCACCGGATTGCTTCTCGGGTTCGGCGCCGACCGCACTCCTGACGGGCCCCGCTTCTTGCTTTCCGCGGCCGCGGCGATGCAGTTCCTCGGCCTGGCGCTGATCCATCGCATCTCCCGCATGCGGATCTTCCAGGAACGCCTGGTCGCCCCGCCCGACACGCGGCCATGGTGGACGCCTCTCGGCGACGTTACGCGCGTTCTCCGCGCCGACCGACGCTTCGCGCACTACGAGATCGCGTTCATGTCGTACGGCGTCGGATGGATGGTCTGCACGGCGCTCGTTCCGGCGCTCGCGACCGATCGGTTGCACCTGAACTACTCGCATTACGCCGGCGCGACGATCGTGCTCTATCAGTTGACCAACGTCCTGATGGTGGCCCCGATGGGGTTGGCCGTCGATCGACTCGGCCCGATGCGCGTCGCGTCCATCTCGTTTCTCTGGCTTACGATCTACCCAGTTGGTCTGCTGCTTGCCTCCGGACCGGGCTCCCTGAGCGTGCTCTCAGTCCTCTACGCGATGGGAATGGTCGGCGTGCAGCTCACCTGGACGCTCGGGCCGGTCGCGCTC
>JAKLKO010000029.1 GCA_023150615.1 Phycisphaerae bacterium | reverse complement strand
TTTCGTCGCGAAGTTGTGCGCGACTGCGTGAAGTATGCGCCCGTGCGGCCGAAAAAGGCAAGCGCGAAGTGCGACGATTATTCACAAGACGACACAGCAGGATCGATTTCACGAAGTTCACAAACCCCCGATCCTGGGGACAAGTGCGCCGCGGCGGTTGACCTGGCGCGACCAATACTCCCCGCGTACGACGATCAACTGCGGTTGCCATCACCAGTTGACGAATGATTTCCGCGTCGGCGGAGGCCCCGCGATTCACTCCGACTGAGCGGAACTCCCCAGTGCCTGCTTCACACGCAATCCGCGGTTCACTCGGTATCGCGCAGCGCCGAGCGAGTCCACGAGAGTGTCAGCTTCTGTCACTGTACGACACCGCATGACGCAGCGACCGACGGGACCCTGGAGATGCGCTGCCCGAAAACCGGAGTGGCAATCGTTGTCACTTCATCCATAAGCACGCGCCGCAGCCGCTACGTCCACAGGATCAAACCCGTCTCGTAGCGGTGCGTCAGGTGCTCGTAGCGCGGCACGACGCGGATCGCGTACCCCTGCCGGCCGCTGCGCTGACAGGCGAACTCGCACTGGAACCAGTAGCGTCCATCCTCCGCGGCGCCTTCGCAGGTCATCGCGGTCGCGTGGCCCTCGACAATCTCGCCGTTGGAGTCCAGCGGACCCTGGTACAGCTCCACCGCGACCTCGTCCGGCTTGATCGCATCCAGCCGCACCCGCGCCCGCACAAGCATCGGCGTGCCGACCGTCAACTCCCGATGATCCCCCGCCTCGACCTGCTCGATCCGCACCGCCCCCCAGCGCTGCGCCATCGACGCCTTCCACGCCGCCACCTCCCGCGCCCGCGCGAACGACTGGCCCGACAACTCGAGCCACTTCCGCGCCGCCGGCACGTACAGCTTCTGCGTGTACTCCTCGATCATGCGGTTCGTGTTGAAAATCGGACACAGGGTCCGCATCGACGCCTTCATTCGCGCGATCCACCGCCGCGGCAGTCCGTCCGCCGAGCGGTCGTAGAACATCGGAACGACTTCCTTCTCCAGCAGCTCGTAGATCGCCTCCCCCTCGACGTAGTTCTGATACTCCGGATCCTCGTAGATCTGTCCGTCGCCGATCGCCCAGCCGTTCTCGCCGTCGTAGGCCTCCGGCCACCAGCCGTCGAGCACCGACATGTTGATGCCGCCGTTCGGCGCGACCTTCATGCCGCTCGTTCCGGACGCCTCCTGCGGCTTGACCGGGTTGTTCAACCACACGTCGACCCCCTGCACCAGGTACCGCGCCACGTCCATGTCGTGGTTCTCGAGGAACACGATCCGTCGGCGGAACTCCGGCCGGCGGCTGAACGCGATGATCTGCTTGATGATCTCCTTGCCGCGGTCGTCCCGCGGATGCGCCTTGCCACCGAAGATCAGTTGCACCGGCCGGTCGCGATCGGTCAGCAGCCGCTCCAGCCGGGCGGGATCGCGGAAGATCAGCGCGCCGCGCTTGTACGGTGCGAAGCGCCGCGCGAAACCGATCGTCAGCGCGTCGGGGTCGAGCACCTCTTCGGCGGCCTTGATCTCGGCCGGCGGCGCGCCGCGGCGTCGGAGTTGCATCTTCAGCCGCCGCCGCGCGAAGGCGATCAACCGCTCGCGCCGGCGCTCGTGCGTCCGCCATAGCTCGACGTCCGGAATCTCGTTTACCTTCTGCCAGACCTGGTGATCGACCGGGTTGTCGCCCCAGTCGGGGCCGAGGTACCGCTCCAGCAGCCCTGACATGTCCGGCGACAGCCAAGTGCGGATGTGAATCCCGTTCGTGATGCTCGTGATCGGCACTTCGTCGCGCGGCGCGGCCGGCCAGACGTGATGCCACATCTGCCGCGACACGTTGCCGTGGAGCTGGCTCACGCCGTTCGCGTAGCCCGCCAGACGCAGCGCGAAGATCGCCATGTTGAACTTCTCTTCCGCGTCGGCCGCGTTGATCTTGCCCATGGCGATCAGGTCGTGGACGTTCAGCCCCAGCGCGTGCGCGTGCGCCGACAGACACTCCTGCACGAGGGCGTGATCGAAGCGGTCGATGCCCGCCGGCACGGGCGTATGCGTCGTGAAGACGTTGGTCGGCACAATGGCCTCGCGGGCCTCGGCGAAGCTGAGCTGGTTCTTCTCCATCGTCTGCCGCATCCGTTCGATTGACAGCAGCGCCGCGTGCCCCTCGTTCATGTGACACACCGACGGCGTGATGCCGAGCGCCTGGAGCGCACGGACGCCGCCGATGCCCAGGACCATCTCCTGCCGGATGCGGTTGTTCCCATCGCCGCCGTAAAGCCGATGGCAGATGTCGCGGTCCGAGGCGTGGTTCTCCGGCACATCCGTATCGAGCAGGTAGAGTGAGATCCGCCCGACCTGCGCCTTCCATACCGCGACATGCACCGTCCGCGGCGGAATCTCGAGCTTCAGCACGATCGGATCGCCGCCGTTGCGCTGCGCCGGCGTGATCGGAAGCTGGAAGTAGTCCAGCGGCGGATACTCCTCCAGCTGCCAGCCGTCGTTCGCCAGCCGCTGCTGGAAATACCCCTGCCGATACAGCAGCCCCACCCCCACGAGCGGCAGGCCGAGGTCGCTGGCGCTCTTGAGGTGCTCACCGGCCAGCACACCCAGTCCGCCGGAGTAGATCGGCAGACATTCGTGCAGGCCGAACTCCATCGAGAAATACGCGATGGTCGAGCCTTTCAGCTCGGGGAAACGCTCGGCGAACCACGTCCGCCCCGTCGCATAGATGTAAAACCGGTCGAGCACGCGGTCGAGGTGCGCAAGGTACGCTGCGTCGGCCGCGACCTGCTCCAGCCGACGCTGCCCGAGCAGCGAGAGCATCCGCACCGGGTTGTGATGGACCTCGTCCCACAGGTCCGTGTCGAGCCGGCGGAACAGCTCGTACGCGTCGGTGTTCCAGCTCCACCACAGGTTGTACGCCAGCTCGCGCAATCGAAGCAGCGGCTTCGGCAGCGATGGCACCACCGTAAATGTCCGCACGTGCATGAGCGGTGGTTCTCCAAGTCCCGCCGGGCCAGCGCAACCGCGTCGCGCCGATGGCCGGCTCCATACACTGCGTTCGATTCCCCCCCACGTCAAGGCGGGCCGATCGCGGCGACGAGGCGACGTCGACCGCCGGGGCGACATTCGTCTCCGAAATGCACGCCCGCTTGCGTTTCGCGAGGCGAACGACGATGCTCACCGCGCGACACTCGACCGCCATGCCCGATACCATGACCAACCCGTCCACGCACCCACAAACGCCGCCGCCCACCGGCCGCCCCGCGCCGGCCGGCACGGCCTTCCGCGCGCTACTCGCCGCCCTGCAACTCCTGCTCTGTCGGACGCCGCCCGCGAGCGGACTCGACCCGCGCACCGCGCGGGCCACGATCCGCTGGTTCGTGCCGATCGGCGCGCTGATCGGACTGGCCTGGGCCGGCGTCTTCCGCGCGATGTGGCGGCTCTACGGCGAGATCGGCGAGCTCCGGCTCGTCCCCGCATTGGCCATCGTGTTGCTCGAAGCGATCATCACCGGACGCTACCTTCTGCTCGCGCTCGCCTCGGTCGAGGACATCGCCGCGCGTCGACCGGACGCGACCGACGCCGAAGCGCTCGAGCCATCGCCCGCAGCGCTCGCCCAGCCTCTCGGTGCGTGGGGAATCCTCGTGCTCATCCTCTCCGTCGTCACGCAGTGGACCCTCCTGGTCAGCATCCCGCGCGTCACGCCCTGGTGGCCGCCGCCCGAAGAGTGGCGCTCATACTTCAACTTCCTCTACCCGCAGCCGATCTACCGCCCGCTGCTGCTCGCGCCGCTCTGGGGTCGGTGGGCCATCCTGCTCGCCGGCAGCATTGGCCGGACCGCGCGCAGCGCGGAGCCGTCCATCGCATCCCTCTGCGCCGCGCTGACTCCCGGATGCGTCCTGCGGAACGCGCTTATCCCCATCATCCTGACCTGCGTTTACTTCAGCCGCGAGCGCAACTTCATGATCGGCGCGGTCATCGGCCTCGTCGTCTTCGCCATCGCCTATCTCGCCGGAGTCCGGCTCGCGCATCGATTCGGCGGACAGAACCGTCTCACGCTCCTGGCCGCCGGACAGATCGCACAAGTCACGTTTCTCGCCGTCTATCGCGCCATGTGGCCCGTGATACACCAGTAGGACCGATTGCGAATGGATCGGCCCGACGACCTCAATCCGCCGAGCGACGACGTGCCCGCGCGGCCGGCCGCGCCGCTCGTCGGCCCGGCGATCGCGCTCATGGTCGGCATCATGCTCGCCGCGCGGATCGAGCGCCCGTGGATCGTCCCGGCCGCGATGTTCGCATTCGCGGTGCTCGGTCTCGTACCCGTCGCGCGTCCGTCATGGCACGCGCGCATCGCGATCGCCGCGCTGGCGGCCGCACTCGGCGCACTGCGATTCGACGCCGCCGCGAAGCTCTGCCCCGCCGATCACGTTATTCACTACGTCGCGGCCGAGCCGGTCCTCGCCACGCTCCGCGGTCGCATCGCCGACGCGCCCGCGATCGACCTCCCCCCTGAACCCACGGCTCGACTGCCCTACGCCCTGTCGCCGCGCACGCGGTTCCTCCTCGACGCCGAGGCGTGGATCGACACCCGCGGACAAACCATCCCCGTGACCGGTCGCGTCCGCGTCAGCATTTCCGAACCCGTTACGCGAATTGCCGTCGGCGACGCGGTCGATGTCTTCGGCTGGGTCTACCGCCCGCCCCTTCCGGCGAACCCGGGCGAGCACGACTACGCAACCTCGCTTCGCCGACAGGGTGTCTTTGTCGCCCTCTCGGCGAACACCGCCGAGGCCGTGCGATTCATCGAGCGGCCTGCCTCGGCCGCGCCGCATCGTTGGCTCAACGCCGCGCGACTGCGACTTACCGCCCTGCTGCTCGAAAACGTCGACACGCCGGAAGACGCCGTCGGCTCCGTGCTCGAGGCCCTCGTCCTCGCGCAGCGAAGCCAGGTCGAACGCACAATCAACACCGCGTACTTCCGCACCGGATGCTCTCACCTCCTTGCCGCGAGCGGACTGAACGTCGGCTGGCTCGCGATGTTCGTCGCCGTCGTCGGACTCGCGCGCGGCTGGACCTATCGCACAACCACCGTCTGGGCCGCCATCGTCGTCACCGCCTACGCGCTGCTGGCCGAACCCAACGCCCCCATTCTCCGCGCCGCGATCATGACCGACCTCGCGTGTCTCGCCGTGCTGATCCGGCGCCGGTTCAACGCGCTCAACTGGCTCGCTGCCTCGGCGATCATCATCCTGCTGATCTCGCCCGCCGCCCTGTTGCAACCGAGCTTCCAGCTCAGCTTCATCGTCCTGCTCGCGCTGGTCACGGTCACACGCCGCGTCGATCACGCCCTCAGCGCCGCCCTGGCGCAGCTCCGCGATCGGATCGCCCTCGCCATCCCCTTCGAGCGGCCGTGGCTCTGGCGGGTCCGCGCCGCCGTCCACGACTCACCGCCGATCATCCTGTCGCGCCCGCAATCGCTCGCGCGCTGGCTCCGCTTCGCATTGGTCGGTGCCGTCGTCGCATGGCTCTCCGGCGCGCCGCTGGCGCTCTGGCACTTCGGTTCGATCAACCTGCTCGGCTGGCTCTACTCCGTCCTCATCGCACCGCTTGCCTTCGTCGTCATGATCGTCGGGTTCCTCAAACTCGTCGCCGGCCTGGCGATACCCTCGTCCGCGGCCATCCTCGGGCCGGTCCTGCAATTCATCACCGCCGGAATGAACCAACTCGTCGAGACCGCTTCCAGCATCCGCATCGGTTTCGTCGAACCCGTCGGCTGCGGAGCAACTTGGTTGGTCGCGTGCTACACCCTGTTGACACTCTGGGTCACGCGCCCGCGCTGGACTCACTCACTACCGCAATCCCGCATGCACCAGCCGATGCTGCTGATCGCGTCCGCGGTACTCACCGCGTGGCCGGCCGTCGGATCGGCACACGCCCTGTCGCGCGACCGCGATCTCACCGTCTGGACGCTCGCAGTCGGCAACGGCACGGCGACCTTTATCGAGCTGCCCGACGGCCGAACGCTGCTCTACGACGCCGGCACCCGCTCCCCCGTTGACGCCGGCGAGCGGACCATCAAGCCGTTCCTGCGATCGCGCGCCATCCGCCGTATCCACGCCGCGTTCGTCTCGCATCCCGACCTGGACCACTACTCGGCGATCGAATCGCTGATCGGCGAGGTCGCGATCGACGCCGTCATCCTCAACGAACACTTCGAGCCGCTCGCGCAGTCGGACGCGGCCGCGACGCGCTTCCTCGCGCGAATCCGCAACGCGCAGATCCCGATCCGCACCATCGCCGCGCCCTGGCGCATGCTCGACATCGCGGACGTCGAGATCGACGCCGTCTGGCCGCCGCCCGCCGACGCCTTCATCAACGATGACAATAACAGCTCGACCTGCCTGAGCATCCGCTGGAAGGGCCGCCGCATCCTCCTGACCGGCGACATCACGCAGTACGCCGTCGACCAGTTGCTCGAGCGCGGCGGACTGTCGTGCGATGTCCTCGCCCTGCCGCATCACGGCAGCGTCGCGATCGGCTGGACCGACCGCTTCCTCGCCGCGACGGGCGACCCGATCTGCGTCCGCTCCTCCGGCCAGCGCGATGCGTTCACCGCCAACGGTCTGCTCGACCTAATGCGCGGTCGACGCTACTACAACACGGCCGACGATGGCTGCGTCCGCGTCGTGATCCGCCCCGACGGCTCCATCTCGGTCGAAACGACCCGATCCCGCTACGCCGACCGCAATCCTTCAACCAGCCGCTCCCGAATCTCCCGCACCGCGCGGCCGCGGTGACTGACGCGGTTCTTCTCCTCCGCCGACAGCTCCGCCGTCGTCCGCCCCAGCTCATCGATCAGGAAATGCGGATCGTAGCCGAACCCCCCGCGCCCGCGCGGCTGGTCGATGATCCGCCCATGCACGACGCCCTCGGCCGTCGCCACGATCCGCCGGCCATTGCACAACGCCAGTGCGCAGCGGAACCGCGCCGTCCGGCGCTCGGCCGGTACGCCCGCCAGCGCCGCCACGAGCTTGCGGTTGTTCGCCGCATCGACGACCGTCCGCTCGCCGGCAACGCCCGCGTACCGCGCCGACGTCACGCCCGGCGCGCCATCGAGCGCATCGACCTCCAGACCCGAATCATCCGCCAGCGTCCAAAGCCCCGTCTCGCGGGCGTAGTACATCGCCTTCGCCGCCGCGTTGCCCGCGAATGTCGTCTCCGTCTCCGGCGGCTCGGGCACGTGCCGTGGCAGATCGGTCAGCCCGAGCCACTCCACGCGCGACAGCACGTCGCCGGCGCCGGGCTCGGTCAGGACTGCCACGATCTCGCGGAGCTTCCCCGGGTTGCCGGTCGCGATCAGGATGCGGCGGGGCGCGGCGTCGCTCATGGCTCCGCGGCCGGCTTCTTCGATGGAATGCGAACCAGAAACGACGGCTCGGCCACGCGCGTGCCGTCCTCGCGGACGCGAAACACGCGGAAGCCGTTCTCAAGGTTGTACGCGAAGTCCTCCTTCGCCTGCACCGCGCGGACCGCGTCCGAATACCGCGGCTGGCCCGCCTCATCCGTCAACGCCGCCGATTCGTCAAACGTGCCGACCGTGATGATCGACAGCGGCCGGTCGGGGCTGTGGTAGTAATATGCCTCGTGTCCGCGGCTGCGCAGGTCACGCACCCACTCGACCGCCGCGCGCTTCCGGTCGCGCAGCGTCGGCGTGTTGTGCGTGTAGCCGACTTGGAGTGTATAGACGCCCGCCGCGTTCTCGAGCCGCCACTCCGGCGGTCCTTCGTCCGGTGTGGGTTGCTGGATCGGCCGCGCGGAAAAGAACGGATACTGCTCTTCGCCCGTCGACAACGTCCGGATGAAGCGCATGTCGCTCTTGATCGCGTCGCTGAGGATGATCGAGCCGTGCTCGTCGCAGTTGAGCGAGTAGGAACCGTAGTAGACGATGCTGCGCTCGTCGTCGTGCTCGACGCGGACCCGTTCCGGCTGCAACGGACTGACCCGGCGCAGTGCATCGGCCAGGTCCTCCGCCAGTTTCCGCCGATCGTCGCCCTCCAGCTCCGTACACTCGATCGTCCACGTCTCCCCCGACTTGCGGTTGAACCACGTTCCGCCGTCGTCATTCCCCGTGCGCCGCCCCCACTCAAAATCCTGGCATGCACCCGCGCTCAGCAGCACGGCGCCCGCGGCCCATCGCATCGCCCGACTCATCGACGCCGCCTCCTGCCGCGAAGCGTCCGCCCCGACGACAACGCCCGCCGCTGAATCGCATGCAACTGACGAATCCCCGAGGCCGCCATCCGGACCATCCGATCCAGCTCGCGCGATGTAAACGCCCGACGCTCGGCCGTGCCCTGAACCTCCACGAAGCGTCCATCGTCCAGCATCGCCACGTTCAGATCGACGTCCGCCGCGCTGTCCTCCTCGTAGCACAGGTCGAGCCGCGGCTGACCTTCGACGATGCCCACGCTCACGCCCGCGACCTGCCCGCAGACCGGATCGCCCGACAATCCGAGATTCCGCCGCGCCCAGTCCACTGCATCGCGGAAAGCCACGTAAGCGCCCGTGATCGCCGCCGTCCGCGTGCCGCCGTCGGCCTGGAGCACGTCACAATCGATCCAGATCGTCCGCTCGCCCAGTGCGTCAAGATCGACCACCGCGCGAAGGCACCGTCCCACCAGCCGCTGAATCTCCTGCGTGCGACCATCGAGCCGGCCCCCGCGATTCCGCTCCCGACGCTGGCCCGTGCTGGCCGGCAGCATGTCGTACTCGGCCGTCAGCCAGCCCGTGCCACGGCCGGCGCGCCACGCCGGGACTTCGTCCGTCACGCTCGCGGTGCACAGCACGCGTGTATGGCCCGTCTCGATAATCACCGACCCCGGCACGCCGCGCAGCACGCGGCGCTGAATGCGGACGGGCCGAAGCTCGCTGGCAAGGCGTCGATCCGGACGGCTCATGGAGATCCGCGCAGCGCGGTGACGGGCGACGGTCCGACGCCGGCCCGGATTCGCGCCGTCCGCCACGTTAGGGCTCGCGCCGCGGAGCGTCAAGGCCGCGACACCGTTCGGCGATGGCCGCATCGGCGGTTCGCGCGACGATGCGGCGCCGCGATTCACCCTCCGGCGTCAGTTCCATCCAAATCGTCGCCGTCGGCAGCAGCGCCGCCGCGCGATCGGCCCACTCGACGACCACCACGCCGCCGGACGCCACCATCTCGTCGAATCCGATCGCGTCCAGCTCCCTCACGTTGGCCAGACGGTAGACGTCGACGTGCCACAGGTGCAGACGCCCGTCGTACTCGTTGACCAGCACGAAGGTGGGACTGCTGACACGACGCTCCTCCGTCACGCCCAGCCCCGCGGCGATCCCTTTGACGAGTTGCGTCTTGCCCGCGCCGAGCGGCCCGACCAGCCCGATGACGTCGCCGGGCACGAGGCGCTCGCCGAGGCGCCGGCCGAACGCCCGCGTCTGCTCGACGGTATCGGTCGTCAGTTCAAATACATCGATCAGCGGAAATGCTCCCAGCCGAGCGGCTCGAGCTCGACGCGCCCTGCATCCGGGCGAACGAGCGCAAGCCCGCGCTCCACCACCCGCCCGATCCGCCGCCAGCGGCCCGGCGGCGCATCGATCACGTCCGACGACTCCGCGATCGCCGCCAGAAGCTCGAAGTCCTCGCCATCGTGCAACGCATGATCCAGCGCCGGCCGCCCATCGCTCTGCGACAGCCGCACGGCGTCCGGATGGATCATCTCCTCCGCGAGCACGGCTTCATCGAACTCGCCGCCCACGCCGGAGGCCTCGCACAACCGGTACGCATCCAGCGCGAGTCCATCGCTGATGTCGATCATCGCGTGCAACGACTCGCCGACCGCCTCCCGCAGCGCCCGCGCCTCACGGACCCGCGGAGTAAACGTCAGGTGTCGGCCCGCCAGACTCCCGCCCAGCGGCCCGCTGACGTAAAGCCCGTCGCCGACGCGCGCCCCGGACCGCGTGACCGCCGGCCACAGCGCATAGGGCTCGGCGATGACAATCGCATCGATCACCAGCGGCTCTTTCCAACTGTTCGTATCACCCCCGACCAGCGGGCAGTTGAAATCGGCGACCAGCGGCTCCATCCCGGCCACCAGCCCCTGCGCCTGCTCCATCGACCACGCCTCGGGCAGCGCCACCGAGACGATCGCCGCCAGCGGGCGGACCGCCATCGCGGCGCAGTCCGACAGGCTCGCCGCCAGCGCCTTGCGCCCGATCTGCTCCGGCGTGTGCTCGGCCGATCGGAAGTCGACGCCGTCCATCAGCATGTCCGCGGTCACCAGCACGATTCCCCGCGCGGCCCGCAGCGCCGCCATGTCGTCACCGATCCCGATCGGCGCGCGGAGTCGGTTCGCCGTCATCCGCCCCCGCAGCCAATCCACGAACGCGCGCTCGCCCTTCGCCATACGTGCCCTCGATTATACGGCTTCGGCGCGCCGCCACGTCGCTCTTGCCGCCACGCCCCGCGTCGCGTGTAATGCCGCCGGTCCCGCAGGAGGTGCGCCGATGCCGAAGATGGCCGTGATCGTGGTCGCCGCCGGCCAGGGTGCGCGCTTCGGCGGCGACGAGAACAAGGTCTTCGCCAAGCTCGAAAACCAGCCGCTGTTCATCCGCGCGCTGCAACTGTTCATCAACCGCGAGGACGTCTGCCAGACGATCCTCGTCGTCGCGCCGTCCGACTTGGCGCAGATGAAATCCAAGTATGCCGCGAACATCGCCTTCATGGGCGTCAAGCTCGTCGAAGGCGGCGCGGAACGCGCTGATTCCGTCCAGGCCGGCCTGAAGGCGATCGACTCGCCCGACGCCGAGTTCGTCGCCGTCCACGACGCCGTGCGACCGTGCGTCGTCGGCGAGTGGATTGATGCCGTCTTCGCAGAAGCGCAGAAGTCCGGCGCGGCGATCCCGGCCGTACCCGTTTCCGCCACGCTCAAGAACGTCTCCAACGACCGGGTCGTCGAAAAGACCGTTCCGCGGACCGGACTCTGGATGGCGCAGACACCGCAGATCTTCCGCCGCACGGTCCTCGAAGCCGCGTACGCCGCGCACGCGCCCGGCGACGCCGACGTCACCGACGATGCGCAACTCGTCGAGGCGTCCGGACATGCGGTCACGGTCGTCGAGGGCGACGCCCGCAACATCAAGATCACCACCAAGTCCGACCTCTCGCTCGCGGGGGCGATAATCAAGGTGCTGCCGCAGCCCAAGCGGGCCGGACCGCTCGGCGCGTTCGAAGAAGCGCAGTGGTGAGCACGGCTTGACCGGATTCCCCGAATCGGGTGCAATTCGCGGTTCCCATGCGGCGCGGCCGGGCCGCGTGCGCGAGCGGGGCATGCATCGAAGGGGTGATCTGCGATGTTCAGGATGCGTCATCTTCTCGTGCTTCTTTGCGCGGCGACGGGACTCGGCGCTGTGGGCTGTCAGGACTGGAACCGCCGCAGCACCCCGCCGACCGACCTGAGCGCGCCCCCCGAGGTCGTGCAGGCCCGACTGAAAGCCGAGAATGTCGATGTCCCGGGCCAGGTCGAGGACATGCACCGCGCCCGCGCCGCGTACCTCGAGCAACTGACGCGCCTTGAGAAGACGTACCTCGAGATCGGCGATGTAAACCGCGCCAACTGGGCGCGCCGGCAACGCGAGCGCACGGAGGGCGTCGAGGTCTATCCCTTCCTCGCCGACCTGCCGCAGGAGGCAAGGGTCGACGTCGCGCCGGAGCAGTCGATCCCCGAGGCCGACGCGCTCTACGACAAGGCGATGGCCAAGCTCAAGGAGTTCCGCGGCGTGCCGCTGACGGGTTTCCTCGAGGCCAATCGAAAGAAGGCCCGCGAAGCTCTGGAGATGTTCAAGGAGCTGCTTCGGAACTACCCAAAGAGCGACAAGGTCGACGACGCCGCATTCTTCTGCGGCGAGATCTACAAGGAATACCTCCGCAAGGAAGACCCGGACGACGAGCTGTCGATCCGCTACTACCGCTGGGCGTGGCAGCTCGATCCGAAGACGCCGCACGCGGCGCGCTTCCAGTGCGCCGTCGTCGAGGACTTCCGCCGCCACAACCGCAAGGCCGCGCTCGAGCTCTACCGGCTCGTTCTCGAGGAAGAGACGCACAACCAGTCGAACCTGCGCTTCGCCGCCTCGCGAATCGAGCAGCTCACCGACGAGGAAGGCAGCCACCTGCGTCCTCGGCCCGAGAAAGAACCCGTCGGCTCCAATGCCGCCGGCTCGACACCGCCCGGCGCCGAGCAACCCCCGGCCGGTGCATCCTCACCCACGCGGGAACCGCCCGGCGAGCTCTCGGGCAACGAGGGCCGGAACCCCGGCTGATCGCGTCGAATCGCGCCGCCGCGGCACGACCGCCGGGATCGTCCGTCGCAAGGCCCGCCCATGCGTCTGATCTTCGCCATCCTCGCCCTGACGGACCTGCTGCTGCTCGGCGTGACGGCCGTGGTCGGATTGATGGTCGAGCACGACCGCTGGTTTTTTCAGCACTTCGCACTGGGCGTCCTCAGCGGCATCTACACCTGCTTCGTGCACGTCGTCGCGTTCACCTACTTCGTCGTGGTGCTGAAGATCGTCCGTCAGGCGGTCCTCGACGGCAGCGCGCCCGCGGCCGTCGCGGAGGAATTCGCGCGCGACAAGTCGCTCGCGTTGCGCTTTGCGTTGGTCGCCGTGCTGGCGACGCTGATCACGGTCGGACTGGGCGCGCTCGTCACCGAGCCGAGCTACGCCGCCGCGTGGGGCGTCTCGACCGGCTGGCATCTGATCGCCGCCTTCGGTTTCGTGGGGATCAACCTGATCGCGTTCGCGGCGCACTTCGCCGCGATCGACCGCAGCACCGCGCGCTTCGAGCGGACCCTCGAACGCGGCGCGCCGGGCAGGGAGGGGTCGAACGCCGCGACTACATCCGGCGGACCGACTTGATGACGGGCGGATCGACCGGCTTCGAGAATTCCTCGCCGGGTTGCCGCGGCGGCTGTCGCGGCGTGGCGACGATCTTGTCGACCACGTCCATCCCCTCGACCACCTTGCCGAACGCGCAGTAGCCCCAGCCGTCGAAGCTCGGATAGTCCAGCCGCTTGTTGTCGACAACGTTGATGAAGACCTGCGACGTCGCCGAGTGCGGCTCGCCCGTCCGCGCCATCGCGATCGTGCCGCGGACGTTCTTCAATCCGATCTTCGACTCGTTCTGGATCGGCGACCGCAATCCGTCCATCTTCTGCGAGGTCATATTCACGAAGCCGCCGCCCTGGATCATGAAGCCCGGCACCACGCGATGAAAAATCGTGCCGTCGTAGAACTTCGACTCCACGTAATCGAGGAAGTTCTTCGTCGTGTTCGGCGCCTTTTCGGCATCCAACTCAATCACGATCCGGCCGAGCGACGTCTCCATCACGACGCGCGGACGTTTCGGGTCCGACTTCGCCGCATCGGCCGGCTGCGTCGTCGGCGCCGGTTTCACCTCCGGAAGTGCGGCCACGGCGTTCCATGCAACCATCGAAACCGCAACGACCCAGGTCCCCGCGCAGAATTTCCGCATCATGGTCCGATTCCTCCGCTCGCCGTATCCGGTGATTCGCACTCGAACGACCGCGCCGCCGACCCGGCCGACTCCGCTTAACCGACGCGAACGACGCGCGCCAGGTCCGCCACGAAGTCCTTGCAGGCCTGCTCGACGCATCGCTTCCACTCCGACGCGTACATCTCGAGATATTTCGTCTGCTCGTAGGCGTAGATCACGCTCCGCCCCGCCGCGACGATCGCCCCCGCTCCATCGGACTTGAAAAACGGGGCGCACTGCTCGACCGTCAGGCCCTGTGCGCCGTAGCCCGGCACCAGCAGCAGCGAGTACGGCATCAGCTCGCGGAGGCGCCGCGCCGCCTCCGCATCCTTCGACGACACGACCGCGCCCACCGCCGAGTACCCGCGCGCGCCCATCATGCCCGACTCGGTCGCCCAGTTCGCCACCAGGCCGCCCATGACCTCGTACATCCGCCGTCCGTCGCTGGCGAATACGTCCTGAAGTTCGCCCGCGCTTTCGTTCGACGTCCGAACCAGAACGAAAACACCTTTGCCCGCGCTCCGCGCCAGGGCGAGGAACGGCTGTACGCCGTCCGAGCCGAAATAGCCGCTGACCGTCACCGCATCCGGCGCGATCTGGTCAGGAAGGTTCACAAAGTCCGAATCGGCCAAATGCGCCCGCGCATAGGCCTCCGCCGAGTGGCCGACGTCGCCGCGCTTTACGTCGCCGATCACCATCAGGCCGGCCTCGGTCGCTTCCTGGATCAGTTCGTAGTAGCCCTCGATTCCCTCGGAGTAGTATCGCTCGAAAAACGCCGAGTTGAGCTTCACAGCGGGCACGTACGGCGCGACGACGTGGATGACGTGTCGGCAGTACTCCAGCACGGCGTCGAGCGCCGCCTCGGAATCGGTCTCGTCGTTCAGGTCCTTGTGCTCGGCGATCTCGGCCGGGAGGCGGGAGTAAACCGGATCGATGGCGATCACCGCCGGCGTCTTCTTGTCCGCGATCGCCCGGAGCAGGCGGTCGGCAAAATTCTCGGGCACGTCGTCCGTCCTTTCCGAAGGATGAAGTCCAACGGGGTTGTAGCGAAAAACCGCCGTGATGATACGGGCGCCGGGCGCGGCTTTCAAGCCGTTCCGCCCCGCCGGAGTCGCCCGATTTCGCGGAAAAACGCGGCCGCTATTCGTTCGCAAGCCGATCGAAAACCGCGGCCTGAATCAGCGGCACCACCGCCTCGCGGTGGACCAGCCGGACGAGCGGATTCGACCGGATGATGCCGAACGCCGCGTCAAGTCGCGGCAGCTCCGGCAGCACGTCAGGCGTCATCTCGACCCGCTCAGACCGGCCCGTCGGATCGGCAAACGTCACCACGTATCGCTCACCGTCGCCCCGTGTCACGTCCGTGATCATGGCCCGATCCCAGTCGAACCCGCCCGCCGCGGCGGACGCCGATGGCCGGTCCGAAGGCGGCGAACCATCGGCCAGCACGGCGCGGAGTTTCGACGAGATGGCGTGGATCGAATCCGGACTCGAGATGCGCTGGAGCGCTCGCGCCTGCGACGCGAGCAGATCGAGTGCCCGCCCCACGTCGACGGCGGTCCGCTCGAACAAGCGCTCGGCCGCAACGCGAACGACCGCGTCGGACGGCTGAATCCCCTCCGCAAATCCATCGGTCGCGCCGGTCGGTGATCCGACTGCCGAGCGCCGCTCGCTGCGCCGTGACACGGCCGCCAATTCCGCCGTGATCGGCGCAGATTGCCCGCCGGGCCGTTGAATCGTCACTGACCGCACGTCGTCAAAGCCGCCGCGCCATCCGCCGGCCAGCAGAAGCGCAATCACCATGCCGTGCACGCCCGCAGCCAGCAGGGCCGAACTGCACCACCTCGCGCGCAAACGACAACCGGCAGAATTCACGTCCGCGGATCTCCGACCCGATTCCGGATTACGTCGCCCCACCTATTGTAGCGTGGTAAATCGCCCCCATCGCACCGATTTCGCCCACGGCCCCGCATCGACTATTGCGGATTGCCGCCTGCCGACCGGGTCATGTCGCCACGAATGGCATCACGATCCATCGACGGCGGCGGGAGGACGTACTCCGCGGTTAGGCGCTTCTCGCCCGAACCCTGAAACGTCGCCAGCAGGATGTACTTCCGGTCGACCGCCGGAAACTCGCCCCCCTCCCACGTCAACTGAAACGTATAAGTCGACGTGGCGCGATCCCAGAACTTCGCCTGGTCCTTCTCGGAAACGATCGGCTGCACCCACGTCTCGAGCTGCTCGCCGGCCCGTTCGCCCGAGGCCGGGCGGTACGTGTACAGCTCGAAGCGGAATTCACCGTACGCCTTGATCGGATCACCCAGCGTGTCGATGGGTCGCAGCGCGACCTCGATCCCGTCCGGAATCAGGTCATCGTTGAAGCTCTTCACTTTCGTAAACGGGAGGATCTCGATCCGCTTCGGACTGTAGAGATCGAGAATCTGCGCATCGGAAAGCGACTCGATCCGCGCGACCTGACCGCGCCCGCAGCCGGCCAATGCCATCGCCGTCGCCAACGCCGCCAGTCGCCGGGCCTGCCTGCTTACTTGCCTCATCGTCACCGCGCCGGTTTGGATGGCGGTCTTATAGAGGCCGTCCAGACCGCTGTCAAACGTGTCTCAAACCCGGACAGCCGGCTCCGTTGCACGCGCCGCGGACGGCC
The DNA here is from genome assembly GCA_023150615.1 of Phycisphaerae bacterium. Taxonomy (GTDB): domain Bacteria; phylum Planctomycetota; class Phycisphaerae; order UBA1845; family UTPLA1; genus JAKLKO01. The sequence continues at coordinate 11,412 of JAKLKO010000029.1, read as the reverse complement.
GGCCGTTACTTGACACGACCGCGGGATTGTCCGAGCCTCTCCTGTGGCCGGAGGACAGCGCCGGAACGCGAGCCTCGCCCGCGCCCGCGGCCGTCGTCGGAGGTCGCCCGAATGGTCATGCCTCAACCGCAGCGCCGTTATCGCATCCGCTTCATCAACCCGAACGCGGCGCTGACCACGATCACGATGCCCGAACTCATCCGCACGATGACGTTCAGCCGCCGGGCGATCTTCGCGCCGACAGGGCTGACCATCTGTGCCTCGGTGATGCCGCCGCACTGGGACGTGGAGGTCGTGGATGAATGCACCCGCAGCGAGCCGCACGTGCCCACGGCTGACGTCGACATCGTCGGCATCACGGCCATGACCACGCAGGCCAACCGCGCCTACGAACTGGCCGATCGCTACCGCGCCCTCGGCGTCTCTGTCATCATGGGCGGCATCCATCCGAGCGCGCTGCCCGAGGACGCCCTCAAGCACTGCGACGCGGTTTGCAAGGGCGACGCCGAATCGACGCTGCCGCACCTCATCGCCGATTGGGAGGCCGACGCGCAGGCGCTGCCGCGAATCCCGCGCACCAACGGCGACCGACCTGCCGATCCCGCCCGCGCCGATCGCCGCCTCAAGCCGATCTACGACTGGTCGACCTATCCGTCCGCACCGATCGGCCGACCCCGCAAGGACCTGCTCAATCCAACGGACTACCTGATCTTCAACCCGATCCAGACGACGCGCGGCTGTCCGCACACGTGCAACTTCTGCACGACGCCCGGTGTCTTCGGTCGCAAGTTCCGCCAGCGAGACATCGCCGACATCGTCGACGAGATCCGCGAGGCCAGGGAACGGTTCGGAAGCTGGTGCTTCATCTTCGCCGACGACGACTTCGGCGGAAACCACAGGTGGGCGCTCGAAATGTGCGCCGCGCTCGAACCGCTCAAGATCAGTTGGGCCAGCCAGTGTGACATCCTCATCTCGAAGAACGATCAGCTTCTCGCGGCCATGCGCCGCTCCGGCTGCGTCGGCCTGATCCTCGGGCTCGAATCGCGCAAGCAGGACACGCTCTCGGAAGCCGGCAAGCGCTTCGTCAAGGCCGACAGCTACGAATGGCGCATCCGCAAGATTCAGTCGTACGGCATCAGCCTCTGGGGCGCGTTCATCTTTGGCTTCGATCACGACCGCTGGCAGGACCTCATGGAGACCTGCCGCTTCGCGCAGCGCATGGACCTGTGCATGAGCTGCTACCCGATCCTCACGCCATACCCCGGCACCGGCGTCTGGAATGACTACGTTCGCGAGGGCCGCATCACCGACCAGAACTGGGACCGCTACAACGGCGCCAGCGTCGTTTATGCCCCGAAGCAGTTCACCCCCAAGCAGCTCCGTCACGCGCAGATGGCCGCGTTCGCCGAGTTCTACACGCCGCGCAGCGCCCTGCGCCGCCTGAAGCTCTACCCGCTCAAGGGCCGCGCGTGGGTTGCGAACCTCGCCATCTGGAAGGGCATCCGCTGGTATTACGCCAAGCGCGGCCGGCGCATCCCTCGCTTCGCCGATTTCCTCGATCCGCGCAGTCCGGGCTGGGATTACAAGGACGGCGAGTCGTTTGCCGAGGCATGTCTACCGTGCCAGACGCCCACGCCCAATCTCGCGCAGCTCGCCCTGCAACATTCCGACCCGTTCCACCAGGCCGGCGAGTTCCTGCACGCCGTTGCTCAGCGCCGCGCCCCCGGAACCGCCCGCACCGGCAAGAGCGTCGCCGCCGTGGGCTAATCGCGGCGCCCTTCGATGCGCAAGAGGTGCTCCGTCCGCAGCCACCTGCTCACGACATGCAGCAGGCGGTGCCGCTTCGAATCGTAGCGCATCGTCCGCACCGACAGGCCCCGACATTCCAGCACGCGCGCCAACGCGTCGTCGTCGATCCCGCTCGTCATCGCCCAGTAATCCGCCAGGCAATCGGCCTCGTAGTACGGATCGGTCCGCGCCACCCTCCCGCCCAGGCCGGTCCGCGCCTCGAAGCGCTGCCATCGAAAATCGATCCACTCCAGCAGCCGGCCGGGCAGGTCGGCCCGATCCGGCGGAAGCGGTTCGTGCACGAAGTAGATTGCGCCGCCGGGCGCGACGTGGTCGGCCGCCCGGGCTGCCGTCGCCAGATAGTTCGGAAGGTGATGCAGAAAGCTGCACGCGCAGACGAGGTCAAACGGCTCGCCACACGCGTCGAGGAATTCATCCACGTCGGAGACGTTCAGCGATGGCGGCGACGCCGCGCGAACGCCGGCCGCCTTGCGACGCAGCCGGTCGATCATCCCGGCCGACAAGTCGACGCCGGTCACGCTTGCCCCGAGCGCGAGCAGCTTGAGCGTCAGGTTGCCCGTGCCGCAGCCGAGATCGAGCGCGCGGAATCCCGCCGGCAGCCGCGCCGCAATCCGCGCCAAGTCTTCGCGGAACAGCCGCTGTTCCCACGGATTGCGGATCAGCGCGAGCTGATCGTCGTAGAAGTCGGCGTACCCCGGCGCATCGTGCATCCGCCGGTTGTCATCGCGAATCCGCCGCGCCAGGCTCGCGTCCATACGACCCTCATCGGCTCGCGGCGGGCGCTGCTCACTCGCGAATCCACTTCAATGCTGCGTCGAGCACTCGATCCCGCCCGCCCGACCTGCCCGGCGCTGGCTCGACCCGCACGTCCGGCTCGACGCCGTTTCCTTCCAGAAGCGTGCCGTCCGGGCGAAAGTCCTTCCAGCTCGGCAGGAAGACCGTCACGCCGTTGCCCAGTTCGTGCGGCTTCGGATTTCCCGAACTGCCGTACGACCGCTCGCCGAACAACCGGCACCGCCGCGACGTCCTCATCATCAGCAGGAACGACTCGCAACTGCTCATGTTCGCCGGACCCATCAGCACGGCCACCTTTCCGGCGAACGCCGGACGACCGCGATTCGGCTCGATGGCGCGATCCAGCATCGACGAGAAGCCGCTCTTTGCGGTCGCATCGCGGTAGCAGTTCCGCGAATACACCTGCGCGCTGCGCACGAAGCAGCCGGCGAACTGCCGCGCCAGTTCCTCATTGCCGCCCCCGTTCGGCCGGACATCCACGACGACGCCCTTTGACCCCGCGCTCGCCGCCAGCGCGTCGAACGCCGGCTCAAGCTCCGACGGACTCTTCGGACTCCACGTCGTGATCAGGATGTAGCCCACGCCGTCGTCGAACCGGCCGGTCTGAACCGCGTCACTGTGACGCTTCAGGTTCGGCACGCACCGGGCCACGAGCGACAGGTCGATGTTCGGCCGGACGTCGCGGCGAAAGGTCGCGAATCGTGTATCGCCGACCGTGAGCCAGACGTGAACATCCTTCGCGTTCTCGAGCATTCGCGCCGCGGCCCGCGCAAAGGCCGCCGGCGAGTCGGCCCGCTGCAGCTTCGAATCGTGCTCCTTGAGGAGCTTGTCCCAGTTCACGCCGCGCAGGTCGCAGTAGGAGTACGTCTGGTTGATCGCCTTGCGGAGCGCCGCGATGGCCTCGCGGTTCGCGCGGCGCGACAGCTTCCTGCCGCCCTTTGGACCGGCCCGCACGCCGGTGCGGAACTCGATCGGGTAAATCTCCGCCGATTCGCCCGATCGGCTGCGGAAATTCCGGGCCGCCGGACAGTTGATGCTGAACGCGTAATCGTGCTCCGGCTTCAGCCGCACGGACATGACGAAGACGCGCTCGTTTGCCCAGCGCGGCTTGCCGCGAATCTCCGGAAAATTCTCGCCGCCGCCACAGACGGACATCCCGCCGCGCGACATCGGCTGGTCGAACTCGATGCGAATCTCCTTCAGATTCGGATCGACATCACGATCACCGTTATCCGGAATCGCCTTTGCAACGCGTGGCGCATCCGCCCAGGCGCCCCCCGCGAAAAGCACGATCACCGCGGCGAAGGCCGCCGCACCCGCCGCACGTTCGATCACGCGTCTCATGGCATGCTCCGATCGGGATCGCGCACATCATAGCCCGCCGCGAAAATACCTACGACTCGCTCGTCCGACGCGCCTTCGCCGACGCCTCCGGCAACGACCGCGGCCGGTCCTCGCGAAGCAGCCGCGAGAGACTCCGATCCGCCAGCAGCCGTCCGTCGGTCTGACAGCGCGGACAGTAGTTCGTCTCGTTCTCCGCGTAGCGAATCCGCTCCACCGGAGTGCCGCAGTCCGGGCAGGGCTTCTCGAATCGGCCGTGGACCGCGAACCCGTCGCGGAAGGCGGTGATCTCACCCGGCCCGGGGAAGCGATCGCCGAACTCGGTCCGCAGGCGCTCGATCCAGCGGCCGAGCACCGCCTTCGTCGCCGCGTGGAGGCACTCGATCTGTCCAGGCGACGTCCGCTGCGTCAGCAGGACCGGCGACAACCGCGCCGCGTGCAGGATTTCGTCGGAATACGCATTCCCGATCCCCGCAACGAGCCGCGGATCGGTCAGCGCCCGCTTGAGCGTGTGGTTCTCGCGCAACAGCGCCGCGCGGAACGCCGCCGCGTCGCATGTCAGCGGCTCGATGCCCCCGCGATCAAAGGGACGCAACGCGGACTCCGACGCCAGCAGGTGCAGCGACGCTCGCTTCTTCGTGCCCGCCTCAGTCAGCACCAGCCGGCCGCCATCGAACTCGAACCACGCGAGATCGATCTTCGAGCGACGCTCACGCGATGTTCCCGCTGCTCGACCGCGCCCCGACTTGCCGCCCGCATCGATCCAGCGGAATCGACCGGCGATCATGAGGTGAAACAGCAGCCGGCGCCCGTCGTCGAGCTCCCAGACGATCTGCTTGCCCAGCCGCCGGATCCCCGACACCGCACGGCCGTCGATCTCGTCGATCGATGGCTCGGCCGTCCGCAGCACGAACGGACCAAGGATCGCGTGGCGAACGATCGTGCGGCCGATCACCCGCCGCGAGAGCGCCTCGACGTAGATTGTCAGGTCCGGCAGTTCCGGCATCGCGTGCGCCGCATCCCGCGGTCCTCGGCCGGCCTCACAGGCCAACCGCCGCCCGGGATTCTCGCCGCGGACGCGTCCCATCCGCCAGCCGCGATCCGGTCGGCGGGCCCGGCCGGAATCAGCGCGTGGAACGGACGCCGCGTGGAAACTCGAGTCTTAAGAACGGTGGTTTTCGGTTCGGTCCTAGCGGCGCCTGCGCAGCGCGATCAGTCCGGCCGCGGCCAGCAGGGAGATCGTCGCCGGCTCGGGCACGTAGTTGATGTACTGGGCATCGACGCCGCCGACGATCCGCGTGAACGTGTCGGTTCCGACGAAGTACTTGAAGACGCCGATGCTCGTCGAGATGAGGTAGTTGCCATCGCCGAGCACCCACGCGCCGCGCGGCACCAGCTCGCCAAACGCGTCCTTGATGTCCTGCGTGTCGATGTACCGGCGGAGCGACCCGTCGGACTCGTAGTGCCAGACGCCCTCCACGCCGATCGACGCGATCGAGCTGACCGTCAGCACGCTGTTGTCCGGCAGCACTTCCAACTGCTGCGGGAAGTCGCGATTGATCGCGAAGATGCCCAGAAACGCGCCGGCGGGCGTATAGCGCTCGATGTCGTTCGTCGTCGAGTTCGAGATCAGCAACTCGTTGCCGAACGGCGCAACGTCGAAAAAGCTGCCGTTGTTCTGGAAGAAGCCGCCCGGCGTTCCGGCGTAGTTGTACGTCGCAAGGCCGCGGTTCGCCGACGTCGTGTGGAAGACCGTCACGTAGACCTTCGACCCATCGACGTCGAGACCGCGGATGTTATCCAGCACGCCGCCGTTCGGATGCGCCGTGATGCTGCTGAGGAAGTTGCGATTCAGGTCGAAGCGATGGATCGCGTCCGCGACCTGGTCCGTCACCCAGATCTCGTTGCCGACCGTGATCGCTTCCTTCGGCGTCGTGAAGAACCACCCCACCGCGCCGATGTCGGTGATCCAGTTCAGGTCGATCAGCGAGCCGTCGAAGTCGCTGAAGAGCATTACGCGGTCGCCGGCGCCGGAGTCGGGGATCATCAACCCCGTCGCGCCCATCGCCGACGATGCGCCAAACGTAAGCGCGACCAGCAACGCCGAGTTTCGAATGAACTTCACAGCCTCACCCTCCTCGACGGGAAACAGGCTTCCCGTCGTTGGGATTGGCGGAAGCGCTCCCCCAAAACGGCGAGCGCTCGCCAACCGAGAGAATTCTCGCCTTCCAGTGTAGCGATTTTCGACCTGCGACTCAATCCCTCCAGGCCGCAACACGTAAGGCCCGTTTGCCCCAAACCTTACGCGCAACCACCATTGCGCATGAGAGCCGTCGATTCAACGCACCTTGGCCACCAGAATCGTCCGGTCATCGTCCGCCGGTCGGCCGTTCGAAAAGACCCGCAACTCCTCCAGCACGGCGTCGATCAGCGCCTGAGCGTATGGCCGGCAGGCGCCAAGCACCGCGTCCAGCCGCTCAGTTCCAAACATCTCGCCGCGGCTGTTGAACGCCTCGGTGATGCCATCGGTATAGAAGATTATCTGATCCCCGACACGCAGTGGATGCACCGCCTCGTGGTACGTCGCCTCCGACACGACGCCGAGCGGCAGACCGTTGACCCGGTCGAACGCCCCCATGCTGCCATCGTCACAGCGCTTCAGACGCGGCGGATTGTGCCCGGCCGACGCGTAGCGCAGCGCACGCGTCCGGGCGTCGTAGACGCCGTAGAACGCAGTCACGAACGTCACCGTGCGGTTCGTATAGTGCGTGCAGAGCGTCAGGTTCAGGAACTCGAGCACGCGCGCGGGGGACTCCGGCGCGCCCGGATGCAGGTGCATGATCGCGTGCGTAATCGCCATGAGCACCGCCGCCGGCGTGCCGTGTCCGGCCACGTCCGCGATCAGGATGCCCCAGCGATCGTCCGGCAATTCGAAGAAGTCGTAGTAATCTCCGCCGGACGCCGTCGAGGTCTCGTAGTGCGCCGCAAGGTCCAGCGTCGCGATCCGCGGCAGTTCCGACGGCAGCAGCGCCCGCTGGATCTGCGCGACGGAGCGCATCTCGCGATCGACCGCGTCGTACGCCCGCTTCAACTCGGCCGTCAGCACAAGGTTGTGCGTTGCGCGGCCGAACAGGTTGCCCTGCCAGATCATCTCGGGAAAGCGCTCCGGATCGAACGCGCCCGGCTCGCGCCGCATGAGCAGCGTCATGTTCAGCGCCTCGCCGTGGTCGTACATGGGAATCGACACGAGCGAGCGCATGCCCGCGAGATACTCGTACGCGGGATCGTCCGGCGAAACCTGCAGGTCATCGATCAGCCGCGGCTCGTCGCCGTACAGCAATTCCGCAAGGAAGCCTCCGCGCAGCAGCGGCAGGCGATCCCGCTCGCGCCACGGATTCACGTCGTCCTTCCACGTCGAGCTGCGTGTAATGCGGAACTCAGGCCGGCCCAATCCACGCCGGCTGAGCGACACCAGCCGGTCCGTCGGCGTCAGTTCCCGCACCCGCGCGCTGTAGGTCCGCACCATCGCCTGCGGGTCTGTCTGGCGGCTGACCTCCCGCATCATCTTCACGATCTTGTCCAGCCGCTCCTGCCACGGCAGCGCCGCATCCACGGCGTTCGGAAGCAAATGCTCCATCGCTGGCCCTCGCACGTCCCCGCCATTCTAGGTTTCCGGACCCCACGCCGCATTGGAACCTCGCGCTCCCGGCGCCTTCCCCACTACCGATCCCTTTGCGTCGTGTGGTAAAATACCGCGCGTCGATGCTCGCCCCTCCGGGCCGGGAGGATTGAACATGAGCAGGTTCTCGTATTCGCGCGCGACCCGCGCGCTCGTCCTCATCCTCGCGCTCTCGACTCGCGGATGCATGTCGCCGCTCGACTCGCTGCTGCCGCCCGCCGGAAACCCCATCCCGGGACCCGCCGGCCCGCAAGGACCTCAGGGGTCCGCCGGACCTCAGGGGCCCGCCGGACCTCAGGGGCCTGCCGGACCTCAGGGGCCCGCCGGACCTCAGGGCCCGCCGGGCACGGATGCCACCGTCACCGGCGGAGACGGGATCATCGTCGAGAACGGCGTGGTCTCGCTCGATCGCTCCGTCACCGACGGGAACTACTGGAAGACCACGGGCAATGCCGGCACGGACCCGGCCGAGAATTTCGTCGGCACGACCGACGCGGCGCCGCTCGAGCTTCGGACGAACAACGAACGCGCGCTCCGCCTCGAGTCCGCCGATGGCATGACGCACCACGCGACCAACGTCATCGCAGGCTACCAACTGAACTCCGTCGCCCCCGACAAGGTCGGGGCAACGATCGCGGGCGGCGGCGGATTCTCGCTCGCCACGCGCGCGCCGGAGCCCAACCTCGTCAACGGCGACTTCGGCACGATCGGTGGCGGCTTCGGCAACGTCGCCGAACGAAATGGGACCATCGCGGGCGGCTCGATGAATATCGCAGGCGATTTCGACGCAACCGTCGCCGGCGGGACGAACAACGAGGCGAACGGCCTCGGAGCGTTCATCGGCGGCGGCTATTACAACGCCGTCAACGGCGGGCAAGGAGTGGTCGGCGGCGGCGCCTTCAATTCAGCCGCCACGCTCGCGGTCGTCGGCGGGGGAAATGAGAACGAGGCGACTGCGCTGTATTCGACTGTCGGCGGTGGGAGGACGAATCAGGTGACCGGCTGGTTCGCGACGGTGCCCGGCGGCTTCGAGAACGAGGCCTCGGGGGACTTCAGCTTCGCCGCCGGCTTTCGCGCCCGTGCCGACGATCCCGGCAGCTTCGTCTGGTGCGATCCTGGCATGACCAACGGCGCGAATTCGTTCGCAAGTAATCAGTTCTTTGTCGGCACGACCGGCGGCGTGGTCCTCGCGCGATCCGATCCACTGAACGGCTTCAATGTCACCACTACCGGCGCGGCCGTCATGATCGAAAAGCTGAACGACGTCGGCGAGGCCCTCTGGATCTGGCAGCGCAAGGAGCAGCCGGACAACATCCCGGTGATCAAGATCCACCGCAATTCAAACGCGACCAACAACAACAACTTCATCGAGGGTTACGACTGGTCCGGCCCAGGGGGGAACCCGACCCTCGTTCGCAAGTGGCACATCAACAAGAACGGCACGTACGTCGCCGGCGGCGACTTCGCCGAAAGTCTGCCGGTGGTTGGCGATCCGAAGTCCTACGCGCCCGGCGACGTGCTCGTCCTCAGTTCGTCCGAAGCCGGCAAGGTCGAGAAGTGCCGCCGCGCCGCCGACACCGCGGTCGCGGGCGTCTTCTCCACCCGGCCCGGCCTGCTGGGCGCGGACAAAGGCGGCGAAATCCGCGTCGATCCCGGTGACGTCCCGGTCGCCATCATCGGTATCGTCCCGACCCGGGTCTCCGGCGAGAACGGACCGATCCGCGCCGGCGATCTGCTGACCACCGCGGCTACGCCCGGCCACGCCATGCGCGCCCCGGTGACGCGCGTAGGAGGCGTCGACCTCCACCCGACCGGCGCGATCCTCGGCAAGGCCCTCGAACCGCTCGAACGCGGGCGCGGCGTCATTCGCGTTCTCGTCACGCTCCGCTGAATCGCTGCCGCTCGACGGACGGGCGACGCCGCGCGCGCCCGCGTATAAACTCGCCGTCCGTCACGGAGGTCCGTCCTTGAGCGCCGCACCGCGCAGCCCGGCGAACCATCCACTTCACGCGACGCCCGCCACCCCGCCTACCTTCGACCTTCGCGTCGCGCTCGCAATCGCCGCCGTCGCGCTGGCCGCCCGGATCATCCATCTCCTGGAGGCCCGCTCGGTGGTCTTCTTCGATAACCTGATCTCCGACGGCCGGCAATACGATGCATGGTCCGGCGAGATCGCCTCCGGGAACTGGCTCGGCACCGAGGTCTTCTACCAGGCCCCGCTCTATCCCTACTTTCTCGCCGTAGTTCGGCGCGTCGTCGGCCACGACCTCTTCTGGATCCGATTCGTACAGACCCTGCTCGGATCGGCCGCGTGCGTCTGGATCTACGTGGCCGGTCGGCGGTTCTTCTCGCCGCGCGTCGGCCTCGTCGCGGCACTCATGCTCGCGCTCTATCCGCCGGCGATCTTCTTCGATGCGCTCATCCAGAAGGCGGTGCTCGACCTGTTCTTGATGACCGCGCTGCTCGCCCTGCTCGGCGGTCTTTCGATCCGACCGCTCGCTCGGACCGCCCTCGCCGCCGGGCTGGTCCTCGGACTGCTCTGCCTCACGCGCGAAAACGCCCTGCTGCTCTATGTCATCGCCGCCGCGTGGATCACCTTCGCGTGCTGCGACCAGATGCCGCGACGCCGCCCCGCGCTGCTCATCGCCCTGTCGGGCGGACTTGCATTGCCGCTCGGAGCGGTTGCCGTTCGCAATCGCGCCGTCGGCGGCGAATTCGTCCTCACCACGTTCCAGTTCGGACCGAACTTCTACATCGGAAACAACCCCCAGGCCGACGGGACTTACCATCCGCTGCGCCCCGGCCACAGCGATACGCCGCACGAACGCCACGACGCGGTCGAACTTGCCGAGCAGGCCCTCGGACGAACGCTGAAGCCCCGCGAGGTCTCGGACTACTGGTTCGCGCGGGCGTGCGAGTTCATCAGCGAGCAGCCCGTCCGCTGGCTGCGCCTCATGGGGCGAAAGCTCGCGCTGGCCGTCAACTGGTACGAAATCCCCGACGCCGAAGACCTCTACTTCTATGAGCAGTTCTGTGCGCTGGTCCGCACGATCGGCCGCGTCTGGAACTTCGGCGTGCTCGCACCGCTGGCCGCCGCGGGCATCGCGCGGTCGGCGATTCGCCGACCGCGACCGTGGCTGCTCTACCTGTGCCTCGCGGGCATGTTCGTCGCCACCGTCGCGTTCTACGTCTTCTCGCGTTACCGCTACCCGCTCGTACCGGTCCTGATCCTGTTTGCGGCGCACGGCGCCACCGAGTTGATCGGTCTCATCCGATGTCGCGCATGGCGGCGGCTAATCGCCCCGCTGGCCATCGCCGCCGTCGCCGCCGTCGCCGTTCACTGGCCAATCTATCCGCGCGACTACCAGCTTCCCGTCGCCTACGCCAACGCCGGCGCGATCCTCGATGACCGCGGCCGATACATCGAGGCCATCGACTATCACCGGCGCGCCCTCGCCGCCGACCCCACCAATCCCGATGTGCTCAGCAACCTTGGCAACAGCCTCGTTCACGCCGGTCGCCACGACGAGGCGATCGAGGCGTATCGAAGCGCGCTCGCCCGGCGCCCGGACGATGCGGCCATCCGGCAACGATTGCTCGTCGCCGCCGAACCGCGGATCCGCGTCCTGCGCGAGCGCCTCGCGAACCGGCCCGACGATGCGCCGACGGCCCTCGAACTCGGAATGCTGCTCGCCGAAGGCGGCGCGGATCGCGACGCGGCCGACCTGCTGCGCCGCGCCGTCGATCTCGCGCCGCAGCACCCCGGCGTGCTCAACAACCTCGCGATC
>JAKLKO010000028.1 GCA_023150615.1 Phycisphaerae bacterium | reverse complement strand
GCGTTGGCGACCAGCTTGGGACTGCCGTTGGAGCGGTCCACGTCGTAGCCGAGAATCAGCGTGCCGCCCGTCCATTTGCCCTTCTGGCGTAAGGCCGCGATCTTGTCGCGGATGCGCTCTCCGATGATCTCCCGCTCGAACTGGGCGAAGGACAACAGGATGTTCAGCGTCAGTCGGCCCATTGAGTTCGTCGTGTTGAAGTGCTGGGTAACCGAGACGAACGACACGTTGTGACGCTCGAAGACCTCCACGATTCTGGCAAAATCCATCAGCGAGCGGCTCAGCCGGTCGACCTTGTAGACGACCACGCAGTCGATCTCGCCGGCGTCGATATCGGTCAGCAGGCGCTGGAGCGCCGGCCGGTCCATGTTCCCGCCCGTGAAGCCGCCATCGTCATACCGCTCCGGGAGGCAGACCCAGCCCTCGGCTTTCTGGGAGGCGATGTACGCCTCCGCGGCCTCGCGCTGCGCGTCAAGCGAGTTGAACTCCTGTTGCAGGCCCTCGTCGCTGCTCTTGCGCGTGTAGACGGCGCACCGTATCCGGCCGTTCGACGCGGGCTGGATGCTGGCGCGCGAGCGGGCCATCATCCGTCCTCCAGTTGGAAAAACCGAAAGCCGTTCATGTGAGAGCCGGTGATCGCCTTCGCAACGGCCGAGAGCGAGCGGTAGCGCTGCCCCTCGTACTCGAAGCCGTCGGGCAAGACCGTCACGCTGAGCATCCGCCCCTTGTAGTTGCGCGTGATGGCGGCGCCGGGCGGCGGGAGACGCGGGTCGGTCGAAACGGCAACGCGCACCGCGTCCGCGGCCGGAGCCTGGCGTGCTGGTGCCGCCGTCGCGGCCCGCTTCGGCGGCGTGACTCGAACGTTCGCCTCGTGGGCCAATTCGGCGGCGCGTCGCAAGGCCCGGACGGTCAAACCGCCCTCGGCGTTCGCCTGGAGCCGCCACGCGATACGGCGGATCAGGTATTGGCGATGACGGCTGCGCACCGGTTCGCCGAAGACCTCGACGTATCGCTCCTGGAGCCGGCCGACGGTCATCTGCTCCAGGGCCGCGAGCTCTTTCTTCATGTCCAGGCTCATGCATCGTCTCCGTCGTCCCGCGGCCATAACCCGCGGGTACCGTTGACCACACTGAGCCTCGTTTCGCCGGGGAACTCAAGGCCAATTTCGCGGCCCGGCGAAGATTCTGCCGCATGCCTGAAGCCGCCCCTTTGATTCATTCGGCGTAGCCGGAGTACGCCCTTGGCGAGGATCGCTGCGACCTGGCGACGGCGTTCATCGGGCGACAGCGCGGGCTGCGAATCGTGTAACGGCATGGGCAAGCTCCCGGTCGGAACGAGGCGTTACGCATAACGCGCCGGTCGCGACCTGCTGCCTGTTATGTACGCCGATTGCGCGCACGCTGTCCGCGACACCGCCACGACCATCAAAGGCCGGCCACTATCCACGAGCCGTGGCGCGGGGCAACGGATTCGATGACAAGACGGGAAGACCAACGCGCCACTGGCCTACTCGAGGGGCGGCGTGAGCGGACTGCCCACTGCGAGACCGACGGATCGACCACGGAACGGTGTGGACAACGCCGACGGGACATGCGGAACGCCGAGACGCCGCCCTGAAACGTGACAGCATGGGGATGAACAGATGCACTCCGGACTCTCGACCCGACGGCGTGCATCGCGTTCGCGCTGGGCGCGCGTCATAACCAGCGAGGCGATTGTTCGATGAAATGCCGAAGTTATGGCGCGCGCGACATAACCCGACGGGGTTTTGTTCGATGCCTCGACGCGGGTTATGAGGGGCGCGACAGTCTCGGTCCCTGCGGGTTATGGAGTGCGTTAACCCGCGGGTCGGTCGGTGCGCGAGACTTTGAGACTTTCGGCAGAACGCGAGCGCCGGCGCAGGTGGGGAGGCGTCAGGGGTAGCTCGGGGCGGCGTCTCGGAGGCGCGGACCGCGAAGGGCCGTATCGCTAAGCCCTTGCGAATCCTGGCGCTAAAACGCGAAACGCCGAGGCGTCTCGGCCTCGGCGTTCATCGTTAACCGGCGGGTCGGCGGATTTCGCTACGACCCGTCAACTAGCGGGGGCAGGACTCGAACCTGCGACCTCCGGGTTATGAGCCCGACGAGCTACCGACTGCTCTACCCCGCAGCGTCTCGCCGGAGCATAGCCCCGAATTGCCCTGCGTCAAGCCCGATTCCGCCAGTCTCAAGCTCGAATTCGCCGGCACGAAGCCCGATCCCGCGCCCGCCTGCCCGCGATTTAGCACGCGTCGCCCCCCAAATGTCCAGGCCCCGAATCGACGCATCCCCCGCCGGCCGCCGCCGCACAATACATCACATCCACTCGTCAATATCGTGAAATTCCGGCACCGCGCACCCTCATTCGTCAAATCCCAAACCGCCATCGAACGTCCCGCCGCGCCGATTACCGTACACCGCGCCGCAATTCCGCAATCATCGCAAGCACATGCCCGCATCGATCGCCCCCGACCATCGCCGTTTCTTGACCCCCCCGCCGGCCACAAATATAGTCGAACCCGCATGAAGCGGACCGCCCTCTACGATGCGCACGTGCAAGCCAACGCGAAGCTCGTCGAATTCGCCGGCTGGGAGATGCCCCTGCTCTACCGCGGCATCGTCGAGGAGCACCTCCACACCCGCAATGCCGCCAGCATCTTCGACGTCTCCCACATGGGCCGCATCCGGTTTCACGGACCCGACGCTGTCGCCCTGCTCGACCGCGTCTGCACCCGCAACATCGCGAAGCTCGCCATCGGGCGCTGCGGCTACAGCCATCTTTGCAACGCGGAGGGCGGGATCCTCGACGACGTTATCATCTCGCGCGACGCCGACCAGCTCATCATGGTCTGCAACGCCTCCAACCGCCCGAAAATCCTCGCGCACCTCCGCGAGCACGCCGTCGGCCGAACCGTCACCATCGATGATCAGACCGAACAGACTTGCATGCTCGCGATCCAGGGCCCCGCAACGCTTGCCCTCGCCCGCGCGCATCTTCCGATCGAATTCGGCGACCTGAAGCGCTACGCCTTCACGTCCGGCGAGTACATGGGCATGCCCTACCTCGTTTCGCGCAGCGGCTACACCGGCGAAGACGGCCTCGAACTGACGCTCCCGGCCTCCGCCGGACCGCTCGTCTGGAACTACGTCACACAGCCTGGCGATGGCTCGCGGCCGATCGTCTTGCCGGCCGGACTCGGCGCACGCGATACACTGCGGCTCGAGGCCGGAATGCCCCTCTACGGCCACGAACTCGACGAGTCGATCGACCCGATTTCCGCCGCCTGCGGGTGGGCCGTTGATCTGTCCAGGGATTTCATCGGTGTCGAGCGCTTGCGACGCATCCAGGCCGAAGGCCCGGCGCGAAAGCTCGTCGGCCTCTCGCTCGAAGGACGGCGGATCGCGCGGCAGGGATCGCCCGTTCTCGACGGCGACCGCCCGGTCGGAACCGTAACCAGTGGCACCTTTGGGCCGACCGTCGGCCGATCGATCGCGATGGCCTATGTTGATGCACCCGTGGCGATCGAGGGCAGACCGCTGACGGTCGACCTGCGCGGCGAACGCGTCCCGGCCCGCGTCGGACCGCTGGCGGCCTACAAGCGAAAGGAATGACGCGCCGCGCGCGGCGCGAAGGAGCACCGCATCGATGTCCGTACCACAGGATCGACGCTACCAGGCCTCGCACGAATGGCACAAGCTCGACGGCGGGGAGGTCATCATCGGCATCACGCAGTTCGCGGCCGACGAGCTGACCGACATCACCTACGTCTCACTCCCGTCGATCGGGAAAGAAATCGTCGCTGGAACGCCCTTCGGCGAGATCGAATCGGTCAAGGCCACCAGCGACCTTATTTCAGGCGTCAGCGGACAAGTTGTCGCCGTCAACGAGACGCTGAACAACTCGCCTGAGCTCGTCAACAGCGATCCGTTCGGTCAGGGCTGGATGATCCGGGTCCGGCCGACCGATCCAACGCAGCTCGATGCGCTCTTGACCGCCGAGCAGTACCAGCGGCAGTCCGCCGCACACTGACAAGACCGGCCGCATCCTCTATGATCCCGCCCGGCTTCGTGCGGGCGTGACGATCCGACGCGCCTGATCCGCGTCCACGGACCGCACGCGACCGACGCGGATCGCCCACGATGAGCGAGAGTTCGTTCGCATTCGACAGCTTCCCCGATCGACACATCGGCCCCCGTGACAGCGACCTGGCCGCGATGCTTCAGACCGTTGAGGCCGAGTCGCTCGATGCGCTGATCGATGCGACCATTCCGGAGTCGATCCGCCTTCGCACCCCGCTCAATCTCGACCCGCCGCGCAGCGAGTCCGAGGCCACCGACGAACTCCGCGCGATCGCCACACGAAACCGCGTGCTCCGTTCGCTGATCGGCATGGGCTACTACGGCACGATCACTCCGCCCGTCATCCAGCGCAACATCCTCGAAAACCCGGGCTGGTACACGCAGTACACCCCCTACCAGGCCGAGATCTCGCAGGGCCGGCTCGAAGCCTTGATCAACTTCCAGACGATGGTCGCCGACCTGACCGGGCTCGACGTCGCCAACGCCTCGTTGCTCGACGAGGCCACGGCCGCCGCCGAGGCCATGCAGATGTGCCGGCGCATCGGCGCCGACGACCGCCGCGCGTTCTTCGTCGCGCACGATTGTCACCCGCAGACCATCGGCGTCGTCCGCACCCGCGCACGGCCACTCAACATCGATGTCGTCGTCGCCGCGCCGGAGGACGCCGTCCTCGATCCGGGCCGCTACTTCGGCATCCTGCTGCAGTACCCGAACACCTACGGCGCAATCTGCGACCTCTCGAGCATCGCCGCGAAGGCCGGCACCGCCGGAACGCTTATCGTCGTCGCCACCGACCTCCTCGCACTCACGCTCGTCAAACCCCCGGGAGACTGGGGCGCGGACGTGGCGATCGGGAGCACGCAGCGCTTCGGCGTTCCGCTCGGCGGCGGCGGTCCCCACGCCGCGTTTCTCGCGACGCGCGAGGCGTACGTCCGGCAGATCCCCGGCCGACTCGTCGGCGTCTCGAAGGACGCGGAAGGTCGGCCCGCCTATCGACTCGCGATTCAGACCCGCGAACAGCACATCCGCCGCGAAAAAGCCACCAGCAACATCTGCACGTCGCAGGTCCTCCTCGCCGTCATGGCCGGCATGTACGCCGTCTATCACGGACCGGACGGACTGCGCCGGATCGCCAGGCGCATCCATCGCCTTACACAGCTCCTGGCGCGCGGACTGCAAACTGCGAAGCACGACGTGCTTTCGAGAAGCTACTTTGACACGCTTCGCGTCCGCCCGCGCGATCGGTCCGCCGCGAGGTGGATCGCCGCTGCGTGCGACGCCGGCTTCAACCTCCGCGATTGCGGCGATGGAACGATCGGCATCTCGCTCGATGAGTGCGCGACGCTCGACGAGGTCCGCGCGCTCTGGCGGATCTTCGGCGTGAAGGGTGAATCCGCGGATGCCGCCGCCGACTCACCGGATGCACCACCCGCGTTCCCGCGCGAACTCGCGCGGACCCGCGCGTTCATGACGCATCCAGTCTTCCATCGCTACCGCTCCGAGCATGAGATGCTCCGGTACATCAAGCGACTCGAAGCCCGCGACCTCTCGCTGACCACGAGCATGATCCCGCTCGGATCGTGCACAATGAAGCTTAACGCCGCCGCCGAGATGTTCCCCATCAGTTGGCCCGAGTTCGCCGCGATCCACCCCTTCGCACCCGCCGACCAACAGCAAGGATATGCCGAACTCTGCCGACAACTCGCGACGTGGCTCGCCGAAATCACCGGCCTGGAAGCCGTCTCGTTCCAGCCCAACTCCGGCGCACAGGGCGAGTACGCCGGTTTGTTGGCGATCCGCGCCTTTCACGAACACCGCGGGCAGGCGCACCGCGACGTCTGTCTGATCCCCACGTCGGCGCACGGCACCAACCCTGCCAGCGCCGTCACCGCCGGTTTTTCCGTCGTTCCGGTTGAATGCGATCCGGCCGGGAACATCGACGTCGAGGACTTGCAATCCAAGGCCCGCACCCACGCCGATCGTCTCGGCGCGCTCATGATTACCTACCCCTCGACGCACGGCGTCTTTGAAGCGCGCGTCCGGGACATCTGCCGAATCGTTCACGATCACGGCGGCCAGGTCTACATGGATGGCGCCAACATGAACGCGCAGGTCGGGCTCTGCCGCCCGGCCGAGATCGGCGCGGACGTCTGCCACCTCAACCTGCACAAGACGTTTTGCATTCCGCACGGCGGCGGCGGTCCGGGCATGGGTCCGATCGCGGTCGCATCACACCTGGCGCCCTTCCTGCCTCGACATCCGCTTGCGATCGCGATCGACGCCGGTGCGAGCGATTCGGCGGCGCGCGCCGTTGGACCGGTCGCCGCAGCGCCCCTCGGCAGCGCCGGAATCCTGGCCATCTCCTGGATGTACATCCGCATGATGGGTGGATCGGGGCTGACGCGCGCCACGCAGTTCGCCATCCTCAATGCCAATTACATGGCAGCGCGACTCCGCGAACACTACGCCATTCTCTATACGGGCAACCGCAATCGCGTCGCGCATGAGTTTATCCTCGACTGCCGCGCGTTTGAGAAATCCGCCGGCATCCGCGTGGAGGACATCGCCAAACGGCTGATGGACTACGGGTTTCACGCCCCGACGATGTCCTGGCCGGTCCCCGGCACGCTCATGATCGAGCCGACCGAGAGCGAATCGAAGGAAGAACTGGATCGACTTTGCGATGCGCTGATCGCCATCCGTGCCGAGATCCGCGCGATCGAATCCGGCCGTGATGACCGTAACGACAACGCGATCCGCAACGCGCCGCATACCGCGACCGCCATCGCCCGCAGCGACTGGCCGCATCGCTACAGCCGCGAACTCGCGGCGTTCCCGAGCGAATGGGTCCGCGGGCACAAGTTCTGGCCCCCCGTCGCGCGGATCGACAACGTCTACGGCGACCGGCACCTGTTCTGCACGTGCGTCTCGGTCGATGAGGCCGCGCCGAAGTAGCACGTCGCCGTGGCGCACGTCGATCACCGATCCGGCGCCGCCGGTATCGCTTCGCGCACCTTGAGCAGGTCCCGCAGCAAGAGCAGCAACAGCAAGGTGCTCGCGCTGTTCAGCAACGCGGATCGAACCAGCGGCGATGCATCCATCAGACTCGACGGCAGCGAGCTGAGCATGAGCCACGCTGCAACCGCCGCTGCGCGGTAGGGAAGGGAAAGCCGGGCAAGCACCCCATCCGAGCGCGGGTCGGACCGGACAACGTAGAGCATCGCCGGGACCATCAGCACGTAGTAGTGCGACCATGCCAGCCCCGCGGACAACACCCACACCGCCGCGCCGATCGCAACGAGTATCACCTCGCGCCGGAATTGTGCCTCATCGGCGCGCTCGCTCACGAAGAAGAGGCCCGCCGACGCATCCGGCCGGACGCGCTCAAGGACGAGAACGATCGCCACGGCCGTCACCGGCACGATCGCCCCCAGCCACGGAATCGACACACCCACTGCGCTACGGAGCAACTCCGACAGCGCGAAGTTTCCCATCGTGACCGGACAATCCAGTCCCGCGACGACGTCCGCGATCCGCTGTCGCCAGGTGATCCAGCATCCGAACGAGCCGAAAAAGCCCGCCGCGTACAGGATCGCCGCCGCCGCACCGAGCGTCGCACCGATCGCGTGCGAAACGAGCGTGCGCCACCGCGCTCCGACGACCCACGACGTCGCCAGCAGCAGCGCGACGAACCCCAGGTTCGGCTTGAACAGCAGTCCGGCCCCCAGGATCGCCCCTGCTCCGAGCTCCGCCGCCACCGAGCGGCCGACCCGTCGCAGCAGGAGATATGCCGCGAGCAGGCCGAGCTGAATCCGGTTGACGTTCGCCACGGCCAGTTCGGCGAGGAACGGCTCGAACCACTGGCCCAGCAGTGCCACGATCAGCAGCGTCGCGAGCCATTCGAGACCGATCAGCCGCGACAGCACGACCACGCCGATCCACCCGCACGCCGACGCCACGAGCTGATACCGTTCAAAGTCCCGGTCGTAGTCGTCCGTCACGAACGGCGCGAGCACGGCATACATAAACGGCGTCGAGTTGATCCCCAGCGAATTCGTCCCGGCCGCGGCGCGCCGCTGACGGACCGACGCGGCCGACTCGCGCGGCGATTCGATAAACGCGACGCGCATCGCGGGACAGTCCGGATCGGCGTAGATGTCCGTGACGACCTGCTGACGGACGGCGTGCGCGGCCGCCCAGACCTGGTAGAAATCCAGACCCGGAGTCGCACGGGACGTCCAGTACCCCGCGACGACCGTGAACGATGCGAGCAACATTGCCGCCATGGTCGCCGGGCGGAACCCCGTACGGAAACCCCGCGGCGCAGGGAGGCGCGCACAGGTTCGCGTTGGCCGCTCTCGAGAAGTTCGCATTCTCGGTGCAGCCGCGCTTGTCGCACGGCACTCGCTGAAACTCCGGCACATCGCGCCATCGCCCGAACGGTGACATGAGGCCCGTGCGGGCGATCGCAGCAGGAGATGCTCGAACGCCTCCAATATAATCGAAACGCGTCGTCCGGACAATCGAATCGGAGTCGCGAACGTGGATTCGTCGCAATCAACGACCCTTCGCCTGCTGGTTCATCCGCCGCGGGATGGTCCATTCAACATGGCCTGCGACGAGGCGCTGCTCGAATCCGTCGGCTCCGGCGAATCGCCCCCCACGCTGCGCTTCTACGCCTGGGACCCGCCGACGATCTCGCTCGGCTACTTTCAATCCGTCGCCGATCTCCAAACGCAATCGCCCGAACTCCGCTCGCTCGCCGTCGTCCGGCGAACGACCGGCGGCGGCGCGATCCTCCACGACCGCGAGGTCACGTACTCGCTCACGCTGCCGATCCATCACCCCTGGCTGCGCCCCAATGCCAACCGGCTCTACGAGATCGCGCACGACGCCGTATGCCTCGCCGTCGGTTCACACGCCGCATTCGCCCGCGACGCCGCCCGCGCAGACCGCCCCCAGAGTTCATCGCAGCGCGGCCCGTTCTTCTGTTTCGCCCGACGCCACGCGCTCGACGTCGTCCTCAACGCCGCACGCGATCCTGCGCAACCCAAGCTCGCCGGCAGCGCGCAGCGCCGCACGCGCACCTCCGTGCTCCAGCACGGCTCGATCATCCTGCGCTCGCGCTTTCCCCAGCAACCCTGCGCAACGTGGAGTTCGATCGACGGAACGGTCGATGTTCCGACCGCCGTCGAACTGCTCCGGCGCGCGTTTGAGTCCACGCTCCGCGTCCGACTCACCGAAGATGATCTGCGCCCCGCCGAACGTGCCCGCGCGGAATCGCTCCGCACGAAGTACTCCGACCCCGCCTGGACAAATCGCCGTTGATGCGCGCTATCGGGCGCCGAGCGCGTCGGCCATCGTGTAGCGCCCCGCCGGACGGCCCGCGATCCAGCGCGCGGCGTGGAGTGCGCCTCGAACGAAGGTATCTCGCGAATGCGCCGAATGCCGCACCGCGACCGTCTCCCCCAGGCCGATGAACCGCACCTCGTGCTCACCCACCACGTCGCCGCCGCGAATCGCGTGCATCCCGATCTCGCCGTCCGGCCGCGCGCCGGCAGCGCCTTCGCGGCCGAACACCGTGCCGCCCCCAGGCCCGCCGCGGCCGCGGACCACCGCGTCGCGAATTGCCAGCGCTGTTCCGCTCGGCGCATCGACCTTCATGCGATGATGCGCTTCGATGATCTCGACGTCGAACGACGCCGGCAGCGCCGACGCGAACTGTTCGACCGCCTTCAGCATCAGGCACACGCCCACGCTCGTGTTCGCTGATTGCAGCACCGCGATTCGCCGCGACGCCTCGTCGATCGCCGTCTGATGCGCTGCACCGAGTCCCGTTACGCCGATGACGATCGGCCGCCCGCGACGAACGCACTCGTCGAGCCAGCGCCGGCTCCCCTCCAGCGAGGAAAAATCCAGCAACACGTCGAAATCAACCGCGAGTTCCGCTGACACCGGCACGTTCAACGATCCGACACCGGCGATCGCCCCCGCGTCGCGCCCGAGTGCGCTCGATTGTGCCGACTCCAGCGCCGCGCCGAGGCGAAACGCCGGATCGGCCGACGCCAACGCGATGATCCGCGTGCCCATCCGCCCCGCGGCGCCGGCCACGGCCAGTCGCAACGCCGCGCTCATTCGCGGTCTACCTTGTATTGCGCCGCCCGCTCCCCCGACTCCCCGATGACGGCCGACTCGCCCCAGGTCGACAATCGACTCGCGCTCTCGCGATACCGCCGCGACAGGATCAACTCCTCGGCCGGGTCTGCCGCGCGCTCGCCCCGCGAATCGGACCGTACATCCATGCTCCGGCCGAACGACCGGTACGTCGCCGCCTGCTCGCCGGAGTTCGACGCGTCGGAGACGACCCCGCCGACTCCCATCTCCGCCGCACGGCCGTAGCGCCCGACCTTGAACGCCGTCGCCCGCGCCGGCGGCTTGGGCGGGGGCCGATAGAACATCAACCCCGGACGCGATGGCTCACCGCATCCGGTCGCGAACGCAGTGCCGAGCAGGCCCGCCAAGGCGCATCCGACCAGACCCGCACGATGCGCGGCCGTCCCCCGGCCTTCTCGATACCGCCCGACCTGTCGGAACGAATTCGTCATTTCAATCGCTCATTCCAGTGGTAACCGGGTTTCCTGCCGAAGACGCGTCGCCTGTTCCAGTGTGCGGCGCTCCGCCCGCGTGAGTGTCTGGATTCCCTCTCGATGGACCTTCAGAAGGATCCGGTCCACGTCCTCGTCGAGCTGAATCTGGCGCGCACGATCCCGCTCCGCCTGACGCGCCAACCGTCGTCGACGCCAGCGCGCCAACCAGCCGCCGCGCGACCGGCCCGTCGGACCCGCGTGCCCTTCCGCCGCGCCGAACCCCACACCCTCATCGCGCACGAAGCCCGCGGCGACCAGTCGCCGCTCGTGCAGGCACGTCATGTATCCGAAGACCGCAATCGCGATCAGCATGAACTCGCCGTTCGCCGCCCCCACCAGACCCAGCGCCACCGCGCCGATCATCCCCACGCTCGTCGCAAGTTCCATCGACCGATGCAGCCCGACCACCGGCCACAACGCCGCCTGCAACAGCCGCCCCCCATCGAGCGGATACATCGGAATCAGGTTGAACAACAGCAGCACGTAGCTCACGCGGAACGCCAGGTAAAGCCACAGGTGCCACTCGCTCGTGATAAAGCTTGCGCCCGCCCAGCCGCGAAACGGATCCAACGGCACGGCCCCGATCGTCCCGGCCAGTCCGACCAGCACGCCGCCGCTGACCAGGCACAACGCGACGTTGACCAGCGGGCCGCCCGCGGTCGTGATGAACTGCGCGAATGGCGTCTGAGGCGCGCGGACGAACGCCAGTCCGCCCAGCGGCCACATCAGGATTTCGGTCGCATCGCCTCCGACCCGTCGCGCCGCCAGGCAGTGCCCGAGTTCGTGCAGCAGCACGATGCTGAACAGCAACCCCAGCCACCGCGCCGCGAACGCGATCGATCCCTCGGCCGTCAGCAGTTCCAGAACGATGAACAGGATAAAGACGAAGTGCGCCCGGATCTGTATGCCCGAAATACGTCCGAGCGCCAGCGACCACCCCAGCGGATTGTCGACGAATCGCGGCGACGATCCGGGCGGATCGAACGAACCATCCGCGTACGGCCGGTCCCGCCAGCTCATGGCCGCCCCCCGTTCCGACGAGCCCAGATCAGCATCGCGATCAGCGACTTCGCATCCTGGATCTCGCCGCGATCCAGTCGCGCCATCGCGTCGCGCGGTTCGACGATCTCCACGCGGATCCGCTCCGATGGATCCAACCGCTGCTCATGCCGCGTCAGCCCCGTCGCTACGTACGCGCGGATCAACTCCGTCAGGATGCCCGGCGATGGATAGAACGCACAAAACTCCGACATCGCCGCCGCGCGATACCCCGTCTCCTCCTCCAGCTCCCGATGCGCCGCGGCCACTTGGTCTTCGCCGGGGACATCGAGCGTCCCGGCCGGAAACTCGAGCAACTCGCGGTCCACCGTGTCGCGGTAGTTCCGGATCATCACCCAGCGCCCGTCGTCCAGGATCGGCAACACCACCACCGCCCCCGGGTGCACGACGATCTCCCGGTGTGCCACGCCCCCGTCGCGCCGCGGTACGTCGCGACGGATCACCTCGAACTTGGCGCACTTCAGCAACGAGACCGACAATGCTGCTCCCCGAGTTCGACCTCGGCAACCGCTGATTATATGAATCGGCGACCCCGACCACCAAGAATCGCTCATCCCGGCCGATTCGCCACTCGCATGCCGGCCAGGCCCGACCGATCCCGTTCGTCAGGGCCGGTTCCTCCTCCCGAGCCCGGACCGGGGCATTGCCGCCCGCCGTGCGGCTGCATAAACTGATCGTGCCAAGGGTCGGAGAGGACTTTCCGGGCCGCGCTGTCGCGACGGGGGATTCGCAAGCGGTCCCCATCCAACCCACCGGAATCGGACTTGGTTCAATCACCGAGCATGGGAGTGCATCAGTCAATGGCAGAATCGAACAACAACAACGGTGCGAAGTACCTTGCCGCCGGGACCCGTGTCCGCGTCGTGACGCCGACCCCGATCCCCGAATGGTCCGAATGGGACGACGACGGCGGCCGTATCTCGGGTCCAGTCAAGAAGCGCCTGCAGCAGATGTTCTTCAACGGCGATCGCCGCGTGCAGGCCGAGGTCGTGCACATCCCGAGCGAGACGGAACGCGACGGGCTGCGTCGCAAGGGTCGCTGCAAGGTCCGCGTGAAGGAGGCGTCCGGCTCGACGATCACGTTCACCGCCGACGCGACGAACCTGCAAAAGGCCTGAGGCCGCCGCGCAAGCGGAACAAGCGCAATCAGGAAAAACGGAGGGATTGACCGTGGCTTAGCGCGCCCCGAGGAGGTAATCGTGCTCCAGCTTCATGAGCACCGGGCGCGACGCGATCATCTTCGTCCACGCTTCGAGCGTGCCGCCGTCGAGATAAGAGGCCGTGCCGGACGTCGCCGCCGCCAGCGACTTGATCGCCCGCTGGTCCGACTCGATCGCGATGACGTTGACCGTCGTTCCGATCGCCGCGGCCTGGCGGCGGATCTCGCGCAGCTCCTCTCGGTCCAGCTCACGCGCGACGACGAGGAACGTCACGTCCGGCCGCTGCCGTGCCGCCGCCGCGAACGCCCGCGGCAGATTGGCCCGTCCCGCCGGAGTGAAGTCGTCCAGCGCCTGCTTGGCGATGCGATAGCTCCGCGGTCCCGCCTGGTCGATCGACCGAAGCTTCGGATCGTCCGGCGTCGCGACCACCACGCCGTAGCTTTGTGATCCGCGCTTCACCTGCATCATCGCGAACTTCGTCAGCGACGCGATGTTCTCGTAGTGCCGGCCCATGTTCTCGCCGCCGTCGACCACCCACGCAATACGCGGCGCGGTCAGCGGCTGAGCGAAGTACGTCTGGATCGCCACCTTCAGCGGCGGAATGTCGATCTTTCCGTCGATCGTCGGCGCCGGTTCCTCGTCTCGCGACGATTCGTTCAGAACGAGTTGTGCATTGCCGCCGCGCCCGTCGTGCGAAACGATTCCGGTCGGTTCGCCCGGTCCGCGGAACGCAACCCAACTGATGGACGAAATCGAAACCGCGACGATCACCCCCGCCGCGACGGTCCACTTCGACGAAAGCAGCGACGCCCACTTCGCCGCCGGAACGGCCGCCTTGCCCGCAACCGCGCTGGACTTCGCGCCGACCGCCGCCGACGCACGGCTCGCGGAGGCAATGGCAGCGCCCGCTGCGGCGGCCACCGCGAGGCGCGGCGTGGGCGGCCGCGCGTGAGATCGCGGCGTCGATGCCGTTGCGACCGATGGAACGTCGAAAATCGCGCGGCAGTGTCGGCAACGACACGATGCGCCGGAGAAGGCGTCGTGTAGCACCAGCTCTGCGCCGCAGTGTTTGCAGCGAACCTTGAGCGGCATGCCGATCACTCGATGCACCGACGCATCATCGGTGCAACCTGTTGCACGCGTGCCAGCGCACCCGGATCACGGCTAGAAATGGAACGCGGATGCCGTGACCAACGTGCACCCTCGGGAGCGCTCTCGCCGCGCGCTTTCCCGCATCATTCTAGTGTCCAAAGATACAGGAAGCGCGGCGTGTTTGTCCAGATATTTTCGGCACTTACGTTCAAAAAATTGACGGTCAGCCCCCCCCGCCCAACCCCCGGTGCGGCCGAATAAACGTTCGGTTTCCAGCCCAGCGGTCGCCGGAACGCAACCACGTTGGCCCGCTTCAAGCCCGCACGCTCCTTGGCCGTCGCGATCGCATCCCGGAGGGTCCCAATGCGATCGATCAGACCGTTTTCCACAGCCTGAGCCGCTGTGTAAACCCTGCCATCTGCAATGCTTGCATACTTGTCCGGATCGATCTTCGGTCGTCCGGCGCGGACCGCGTCAAGGAAATTCTCGTACAGCTTGTTAACGATCTCAGCGAAGACCTTTCGCTCCTCAGGCTTCATGTCTCGAAGCGGCGACCCCGCGTCCTTCATCGGCCCGGACGTAATGGCATCCGCCTTGATCCCCAGTTTGGCCATCGTCCCCGAAAACGAGACCGTCTGCATGATGACCCCGATGCTCCCGGTCACGGTGGTCCGCTGGGCGATGATCGCGTCCGCCGCGCACGCGATGTAATAGCCCCCCGACGCCGCCACATCCATCAGCATCGCCACGATCGGCTTCTTCGTCTCGTGCTTCAGCCGCATCAGCTCCTGGTACAGAATGTCGCTCGCCGTCACCGTCCCGCCCGGTGAGTTGATGCGAAGCACGACCGCGCGAATCGATGGATCGCGCCGAATCGCGTCGATCTTCTCGATCATCAGCGTCATCGGGTTCTCGCCGTCCGTCAGGAAACCGCCTTCCGCCGCGTTCTGAATCACCCCGTCGATGTCGAGAATCGCGACCTTCTCCGAAATCCACGGCGACTCGCGCTCCAGCATCGTCATCTCGAGCGACCGGTCCACCGGCACGGGCGTGATGCGAATCCCGCCCGACGGTCCGCACCCGCACAGGATGAGCACACAGAACCCCGCTACGCACCGCTCGCATCGATTCGACCGCATCGCAATCTCCCAAATGGACGACGACCTCGCCAGACCGGCCGTATCCTACTAACCTACCATCGGCGGCGTCGAGCCTTCCCCGCCGACGGACCGGATCGCACGAACCATGCGCATGTCGCCTGCCGAATTTGAACGGGCCGTCGCCGACGCGGTCGAATCGCTTCCGCCCAGATTCAAGCAGTATCTCGACCGGATCGTCATCGACGTCGAAGCACGGCCGACGCCCGACGACTGCCGCGAACTCGGCGTCGACGATCCATCGGAGCTGTTCGGCGCGTACTTCGGCACGCCATTGACCGAGCGGCAATTGGACGAGCCCCCCGCCCTCCCGGACCGGATCGTCATCTATCAGAAAAACGTCGAGACGGTCTGTAAGAACCGGAAGGAACTTGTCCGCGAAATCGCCGTGACCGTCCTGCACGAGATCGGGCACCACTTTGGGCTCGACGAGGACGATCTCGAGACCCTGGGTTATGACTGATCACTGCTCGGGGGGAACGCCCGGTTGATCGCCCGGTCCGAGTTCCATGATGCCCGGTGCCTCCCACTCCCAACGCGCGTCGGCCACCCAGCGCAACGCCGCGAGCATCCCCGCGAACTCGCACGCGGCGCGCACCAGCGCCGCCACATCGCAAAGGCGGACGTCCATTCCCTCGACGCGAAGCGGCATCGCTTGCGCCGCCTCGCGCTCCGCCTGAGACACCCGTTCACCTCGCCCGGCGGGATCGCAGCGCAGCCGCTGCTCAAACCGAAGCCGCCACAATCCGCGTTGCACGTCGTCCAGCTTCTCCTGGATGCGGAGCGGGCAACGCAGCTCGGCCGTCTTTTCCAGCGCCGCGAACTCGCCGGGCTGATGCGGATCGTTGACGCCGACGACCCAGCATAGCGCGGAAAACTCGCCCCACACCTGGTGCACTCGCAACGCCAGTGCGTCGTCCGGCAGCGCCGACAGGGCGTGCCGATCGATCAGCACCTCACGGAACCGTCGGACCCACCCCGGCGACGGCGTGCGAATCGCATGCTCCTCAGGCGAAACCCCGATGCGCCGCGCCGCCGCAACGCGAAGCGCCGCGACGTTCGCCTGCACGGCAATGCACATCGCCAGCACGTCCGCGCGATCCCGCGGACGAAGCGACTCCAGCGTCACCGGGGCATCCATCGCCTTCATTCTATTCCGAACTCATTCCACGCGGCGGAATACGCTTCCCGGTCCGTCGTGCAGCGCGTCCGGACATTGCCGCCCGCGCAGCCCGCGACTAGCATGCGGATTTTCCGCCGCGGGCGGCGTCCGGCGCGGACGACTCATCGCGGCGATGCACGGCGAAGCCAATGTCCAGCGATCTCCTTGAAGCACGACTGGCCAAACTCCGCAGGCTCCGGGAACTCGGGCACGACCCGTACGGCCGCCGGTTTCCCGCGACGCTCCCGAGCGCAATCGTCCGCCGCAAGGCCGAGCCGCTTCAGCTCGCCCCCGGCGCCACCGACGATCGCGCCCGCATCCGTGTCGCCGGCAGAATCGTGCTGCTCCGCGACATGGGCAAGCTCGCCTTCCTTCACCTTCGCGACGCAGACGGCGATCTCCAGATCGGCGTCTCGCGCCGCGACGTCGGCGACGCCGCGTGGGAACTCTTCAAACTCCTCGACTTGGGCGACCTGCTCGGCGTCGACGGCGTCCTCGGACGGACGAAGACCGGCGAGCTGACCGTCTGGGCACGCTCGCTCACCCTTCTGACCAAGTGCCTTCGTCCGCCGCCCGAGAAGTGGCACGGCCTGCAGGACGTCGACCTCCGATACCGTCGGCGCTACGTCGACCTTTTTGTCAATCCGGACGTCATGCGGACGTTTCGCGCCCGCCTGACGATCATTGAGTCGATTCGCGAGTACCTCCGAAGCCTCGACTTCTGGGAGGTCGAAACGCCCACGCTTCAACCGCTCCACGGCGGCGCGGCCGCGCGGCCCTTTACCACGCACCACAACACGCTCGATATGACGCTGTTCCTTCGAATCTCGCCCGAGCTGTACCTCAAGCGCCTCCTCGTCGGCGGCATGGAACGCGTCTTCGAGATCTCACGCAACTTCCGCAACGAGGGCATCAGTCCGCGCCACAACCCCGAGTTCACGATGCTCGAGCTCTACCAGGCCTATGGCGATCTCTCCGACATGATGGAGATCACCGAAGGCATGATCCGCGCCGCGATCAACCGGATCGGTGGAGGCGCGATCCGGCCATTTGGCGTTCACGCGATCAACTTCAATCCGCCGTTCGCTAGACGCCGCTACTTCGATCTGCTGCAGGAGTTCGCCGGCGTTGACGGACGCGACGCCGCCGCCGTACAGGCCCGCGCCGCGTCGCTGAACATCCCGACGCAGGGTATGGACGATGCGATCGTCATCAACAAGGTGTTCGAAGCGCTGGTCGAACCGCACCTCGTCCAGCCGACGTTTGTCATCGACTATCCGGCCGACCTCTGCCCGCTCACGCGGCGCAAGCCCGACGACCCAAGCATCGCCGAGCGCTTCGAGTTGTACGTCGCCTGCACCGAGCTCGCCAACGCCTACACCGAACTGAATGACCCGGCCGTTCAGCGCGAGACGTTTACACGCCAGCTCCGGGGCGAGGGCGACGAGACGATGCGCGTCTTTGACGAGGACTTCGTCATGGCGCTCGAATACGGCATGCCGCCCGCCGGCGGCCTCGGCGTCGGAATCGACCGGCTCGTCATGCTCCTGACGAACGCCCCCAGCATCCGCGACGTCATCCTCTTCCCGCTCCAGCGCCCGCGCGCCGGAGCGGACGAAGCGCAGCATCCGTGAACCCGCGCGCGCGCCGAATCCTGTTCCAAATCCTCGCCCCGGTCTCCGTGCCGGCCTACGCCCTGCTGATCGCCTACGTCAACCTGACCGGCCTCGCCTACTACCTCGTGCTCGACCTCACCGCGGCTCGCATCGCGCGCCGACCGATCGCGCTGCGGCCAGGGGCCGTCTGGGCGTGTTCACCGCTGGCGATTCTGGTCGCCGCCGCGATCCTTCCGATCCACCTGCTCTTCTGGTTCGCGCGGGTCATCGTCGGTGGACTGGAGACCATCGGCCGATGGCAGACAGGACTCGCACATCGCGGCGCGACCGTCCTCGCGGGCGCGATCTGGTCCGTCATCTTCCTGCTCTGCGTCGTGCTATCAATCGACGGCGTGCTCGCCTATTCGCTCGTCGGCCGCGAGATCCCCGGCCGGCGAGAATACTCCGAGGCCCTGCGCCGCCGCAACCGGCTCGGCGAGCTTCCACCCGCCGTCCAGCAGCGCCGCCAGACCATGCTCCAGTCGCTCCGCAGCGGCGCCGATCGCGACCTTCGCGAAGCCGACTCCCTCGTCGAGGCCCTCGCAGACGACGACACGCCGTTCGAATCCCTTCACGAGGTCATCCAGTTCCGGCTCGTGGGGATCCCCTGGTTCTTCGTTCCGGCCGAGGTCTCGCGCGATGGCTCCGCGCACTGCGTCTTCATGCCCGGCCTGCTCCTGCTTTCCGGAATGCTGATGGTCCGCTGGCCCGGTCTGTTCCGCATTGCGCGTCCGCCGACGGCCGCCACGGCGCTGTTCCTCGCGCGCGTCACCGCCACCGCCGCTGCGGCCACTTGGGCAAATCAGTGGTTGCCGGCGCGGCTCCGCGAGCCGGCGCCGCCGTTCAGCTCCGCGCTCGCGCGCGCCGTTGCGCCGCTGCACTGGCTCGGCATGGAGCCAGGTCAACTCCCGCCGCCCGAGTGGCTCATGCTCAACGCAGGCCTCGCGCTCGTCCTCTTCGCCGCCGTCATCGTCCTGTTTTGGATCGCCGGCCGACTCGCGCGAGACCTCGCGCTTCCGCGCTACTACAGCGCGTTCCTCGCCGCCCGGCTCCTGCAGCGGAAGCGCATCGCCTTTTTCTCCATCAGCGCCGTCACGCTCTGCGTCGCCATGCTCCTGATCGTCATCAGCGTCATGGGCGGCTTCGTCGACACCATCCGATCGCGGGCGACCGGCCTGCTCGGCGACATCGTTATGGATGGCGGACTTCGCGGTTTTCCCTACTACGCCGAGTTCATCGAGGAGCTGCGCCGCCGCCCCGACGTGGAGCAGGCCACGGCCCTGATCCAGACTTACGGCACGCTGCGGTTCGAGAACGGCCAGACTTATCCCGTTCAGATCTGGGGAATCACTCTCGATGAATACTGCGGCGTGAACCAGTTCTGCCGCGACCTGTATTACGCCGAACGCTATCCCGGCACCACGCATCTGGGTCCCGTCCAGATGCCCGTGTTCGGTTTCGATCCGCAGACCGAAACGGCCGTGCTGCCCGAGCCGTACGAGTCGGCGCTGGCAAAGTGGCTTGCGACGCAGCCGCGCGAAGTGCAGGAGCAGTACGCCCGCCGTCGCGGCGAGTACTTCCCCGGACCCGGAATCTACCGCCCGGCCGAAGGAGACGCCTTCAAGCCCGCGCTGATCGGCAAGCCCTATCCGGGCGTGATCATCGGGCGCGACATCATCGCGCGGCGGACACCCTCCGGCGAATACCAGCGCAGCGACCGTTTTCCCCGCGGCTGCATCTGCATCGTCACCATGCTCCCGCTCACGCGCAGCGGCGCGGTCTCGGCCGAGCCCCCGCCCGCGCCCGCCTTCCGCTACGTCGACGACTCGAGGACCGGCATCTACGAGATCGACTCCAAGAACATCTACGTCGACTTCAAGACGTTGCAGGAGAAGCTCGCGATGGGCCCGCTGCCGCGCGCCGACAACAGCGGCATGGCCCCGGCCCGCTGCTCGCAGATACAGATCAAGTTCCGCCTCCCCTTCGACCTGCTCGGCGCGCGCGGCGAGATCGCCGCCGCATGGGATGAGTTCACCCAACGGATGAAACCCGAAGCCGAAGACTATCGCATGATGACCACGGTGCACGTCTCGACCTGGGAGGAGCTCCAGGCCGAATTCATCGCCGCGATACAGAAGGAAAAGGTCCTCGTCGTCATCATGTTCGGCATCATCAGCGTCGTCGCCGTCTTCCTCATCCTCTGCATCTTCTACATGATCGTGCTCGAAAAGACGCGCGAC
The DNA here is from genome assembly GCA_023150615.1 of Phycisphaerae bacterium. Lineage (GTDB taxonomy): Bacteria > Planctomycetota > Phycisphaerae > UBA1845 > UTPLA1 > JAKLKO01. Next base: position 9,510 of record JAKLKO010000028.1, on the reverse strand, counting down.
ATCGGCATCATCAAGAGCGTCGGCGGCTCGCCCGAAGGAGTCGCCGCCATCTTCCTCACCTACGGCGCAGCAATCGGAATCGTCGGCAGCGCCCTCGGTTCCTTCATCGGCATCGCGTTCGTCCGCCGCATCAACGACATCCAGGACTGGCTCGCCCGACTCAACCCCGACTGGCGGATTTGGAGCCCCGAGTCCTACTCCTTCGACAAGATCCCCGACCAGGTCAAAGGCTCCGACCTGGCCCTCATCGTCATCGCCGCGATTCTCGCGTCCGTCATCGGGGCCGTCGTTCCAGCGTTGCGCGCCGCACGGACCTGGCCCGTGGAGGCCCTGCGATATGAATGAACGCCGAGGCCCGATGCATGGCTGAACCGATCCTCGAGGCCCGCAACCTCCACCGCACCTACGTGCTCGGTCGCACGCGCCTGCACGTCCTGCGCGGCGTCGATCTCGCCGTCGCCCCCGGGGAATTCGTCGCCATCATGGGCAGCAGCGGCAGCGGAAAAAGCACCCTCCTGCACATCCTCGGCGCGCTCGACATCCCGCAACGCGGCCAGGTTTGTTTCCGCCAGCAGCCGGTTTTTCCGGACGAATCCCATCGCATCGCCGACCGACGCCCCGCCGCGAACTCCGCCGGAGCCGACGACGTACCGTCCATGACGCTTGATGCAACGGCGAACCGGCTGCGAAACGAGGCATTCGGCTTCGTCTTCCAGTTCTATCACCTGCTGCCGGAGTACGACGTGCTCGAAAATACGCTGCTGCCGCACGTCGTCGGGCTCGACGCCGCCGGCTGGTTTGCATCGCAACGGGAGATCCGCGGCCGGGCCGTCGAACTGCTCGCATCGCTCGGACTCGGCGACCGGATTTCTCATCGACCGAACGAACTGTCCGGCGGGGAACGGCAACGCGTCGCGATCGCCCGCGCGCTGATCCACCGTCCCGCCGTCTTGCTCGCGGACGAGCCAACCGGTAATCTGGATTCTGCGACGGGGCGCGAAATTCTGGGCGTACTGCAACGATTGACGCAGGCAGGTCAGACGATCGTCATGGTCACGCACGATGCCGAAATCGCTCGACAGGCACATCGGATCGTGCGATTGTCGGACGGCCGGGTCGTTCAGTAGTTTCGGGTGAAATCATGCCGATTGCCGATGAGTACATCCCCAATCCGAACCTCAAGATCTGGCTCGATGGAAAGCTCGTCCCCGTCCAGGACGCGAAGATCAGCGTCTACGACCACGGGCTGCTCTACGGCGATGGAATCTTCGAGGGCATCCGCGTTTACAACGGCCGCATCTTCGAAACGAAGGCCCACATCGACCGCTTCTATCTCTCCGCCAAGGGCCTGCGACTCGACATCCCGTTCACCCCAGCACAACTGACCGACGCGATGCTCGAAACCGTGAAGGTCAATGGCGTCAAGGAAGGGTATATACGCATGGTCTGCACCCGCGGTGTCGGGACGCTCGGCATCCACCCCTTCCGAACCGTAAGCCCCTCCGTATTCATCATCACCGACCGCATCGCGATGTTCTCGCCCGAAATGTACGAAAACGGCATGGCGGTGATCACCGCCAGCACCATCCGCAACCACCCGAATGCCCTCAGCCCGCAGATCAAGAGCCTCAACTACCTCAACAACATCCTCGCGAAGATCGAGGCCATCGACGCCGGCTGTCTCGAGGCGGTCATGCTCAACCACGAGGGCTTCGTTGCCGAATGCACCGGCGACAACTTCTTCATCGTCTCCCGTGGACGCGTCCGCACGCCCGCGCCGCACTGCGGACTGCTTCTCGGCGTCACGCGCAACCTCATCATCCGGCTCGCCCGAAAGCGGAACCTCCCGGTCGATGAGGCCGAACTCACGCGCTTCGACATCTACGCCGCCGACGAGGCCTTCATCACCGGAACGGGCGCTGAGGTCTGCCCCGTCGTCGAGATCGACAAGCGCAAGATCGGCGACGGCAAACCCGGCCCCATCACGCGGCAGCTCATCGCCGACTTCCGGCAGTACATCAAGGAAGGCGGCGACCTGGGCCACGCCTCGTGATCGCGCGACCGCCGCGGCTCTCGCCCGCCGCACGGACCATTCAGCGCATCGGTGCCTGGCAGGCCCCGCGCCGCCTTCGACGGTTCCGCTATCGTCTGGGCTTTATCGTCAATCCCGCCGGCCGCGGCCGCGCGCTGGCCATCGGTCTCAATCCCTCGACCGCCTCCCTCGGTCGCCGCGATCCGACCGTCGACGCCTGCTGCCGATCGCTTGCCGTCCGCGCCGGCGCGCGCGAACTCGAGATGGCAAACCTCTTCGCGCTGCGATCCACCGACAAGCGCGCGCTGATCGCCGCCCCCGATCCCATCGGACCCAAAAACGATTGTCATCTCGCCCGCGCGTGCCGCGAAGCCGACCTGATCATCGCCGCGTGGGGAGCCGCCTTTCATCCGCGCATCGCTGATCGCATCGCCGTGGTCGAGCGCATCATCGCACAACATGCCCGCGCCCCCGTCTTCGCCATCGCCTACAACCGCGACGGCACCCCGGCCCATCCGCTCTACCGCCCCCTCGATCAGCCGCTCTTGCGCTTTCAGCCCCGAAGCTCGCCCGGAAATGGCAGGGCCCGCCGACGGTGGCAAGCCGTCCGCGGACCCCGACTCCCTCCAGCGCCGCCCGATCCCGGTCGACGCTGATTCATTGAACGAACCCTACCGCGAGCGTCGCCGCCGCAGCAGGCGCAGCGCGCCAATCATCAGCAGGCCCGCCGTCGCAGGCTCAGGTACGACATCGAGCGCATCCAGATCGTCGTTGAATCCGAACCGCGTCGGCAATCCGCTGCGCAGCGTCGCCAGCCCGATCCACTCCGCCGGGATGAAGATGCCCGGCAGCGGCGACAATCCGCCGAGCAACGGCGTCGTCAGGATGTCGCCTTCCGAGATCGGCGCGCCCCAGATGCTGTCCGGCAACCCGATCAGCGCCGAACCGCGCCGCACCGAGAACAACAGCATGTCCGTCGCTCCCATCATCCAGTCGTACGGAACAAGCGACGGCTGATATCCGGGAACGCCGTTTTCCCACAAAGCCAGCGCGTCAAGGTCATCACTGTCCGGTCCGGCGACGAGATCCAGCCCCAGCAGGCCGGCCGCGGCGTAGAGCGCCATCGCGCCGCCCGGAATGACCGTCACGACGTCACCGCCGACGAAGCCGTTCGCGATCGCCGTGCCCGTGTTGGCTGGCAGCGCCTCGAGCGGATCAATAAACGCCGAGTCCATCGAGAAATAGACCGGGCCCGCCAGGTCCGCCGGGACCGTGTCCACGTCAATCCCGTCCAGGTTGTCGCCGGGATCGGGGAAGGCGAGCGGCGTCGGTGGATTCGGTTCGATCAGGCCCAGTCCCGGATAGACGAATCCGCCCACGCTGAGCAGCCCGTTCCCATCGAGGAATCCGGTATTACCCGCCGGCGGAAACGGCGGAATCACCGGCGGCAGCGGTCCCGGTGGGAGCATCGGGTTCACGAACACGTCCGCCGAGGCCTCGAACGACGGGCCGAACGCGCCCTCGTTCCAGACCGCGGGCGGAAACGGCGTGCCCGCGATCCCCACCGCAAACTCGTCCACGGAAAAGTAGTATGTGGTGGCCGTAGTTCCGGGGATCGGATTCTGCATCGCTCGCGAATCGCGACCGTACGACAGCGCATCCACCTCGCCGGGAAGTCCCGCGAAGCCGGGCAGCACGCCCAATCCTCCGGGGCCGCCCGGAATCACCGTGCCCGGCGGCGGCAACGGTCCAAATGCCGGAACGCCGATCGGCGGTCCGCCGACCGATGAACTCAGGATGTCCGCCGCCGTAATCGGCGCCAGCGTGAACGCGTTTGGCACGCCGTTGGTCGGCCCCTGGAAATCGATCGTAAACGTCGGCTGCGCGAATGCCGCCGCCGCCGACAGAAAGACCGGCGACGCAAGAACGATCACCCATGACACAGGGCGACGAAGCACCACCGCCGGCTCGCTCGACACGACTGAACTCTCCCGCATTGAACACCTCCGAAAACTCGTTACCGAAACCTGCCGCGACCCCACGCGCGGTCGTCACCCGACTGGCGAAGATCGTCCGACCGTTCAACGCGCCGACGCTCGAAGCGCCCGGGTCCGCTTGCGATCCGCGGCGGCGCGATACCCGTGATCCGACCTCCCACGGGAAGACGCATCACCGCTTGCGCCGGACACCACGACTCCGGAATATTCTCGAGTTTTGTCGAGGCGACCACGGCCGCGCCGCGCGATGGAAAACAAAACGGCATCCCAATGGGGATGCCGTTTTGTTGAGAAGGAGGAGGAAGAAGCCGTTTGGAGTCGTCGTCGCGTTTCAGCCTTCGCTCAGCGTCGCGTCGTCGTCTCCCACATGAAGACGCACGGTCGCACAAACCGGCCACTGCAATTTCGAAATTCTCTTGCCCCCTGCGGCCCCCCCGATTCGCCGATCGCCACCTGTTGCCCCCGCGCCGTTGCGATAGAATAGCGCGAGGATACGTCCCTTCGAGGCCGGGAGACGCCTTCGTGTCCGATCCCGACGACGACGCGCTGATGAAGCGGCTCCGCAACGGCGATGCCGCCGCGATCGACGACATCAGCCGTCGCTACGGTTCCGAACTCCGCCTGTTCTGCCGCCGCATGCTCTTCAACGAGGCCAGCGCCGAGGACATCGTTCAGGACGTCCTGCTCACCTGCTGTCGCGTCGAGGTCGCGCAGGTCCCGTCCGGCAGTCTTCGCGGCTGGCTCTATCGCGTCGCCCGGAACCGATGCATCGATTCCCTGCGACGCATGCATCCCAATGTCCGGCTTTCCGCCGTCCAATCCGCGCACGCGAACGGCCCCGCGCTGCTCGCCGTCGATCCGTCCACCACGCCCGCCGGAAGGGCTCTCAAACTCGACCAGGCCGCGCAGATCCATGCCATCGTCACCGGCATGGACGACAATCTTCGCGAAGTCGTCATCATGCATTTCTTCCAGGGCCTGAGCACCTCCGAAATCGCCGACGCTCTCGAACTCAGCCATTCGGGCGCCAAGGCCCGGCTCGCACGCGCCACGCGGTTTCTCCGACAACGCCTCAGCGCGTTGAACGACTCGAGCGCATGACCTGCGACGAAACCGAAGATCTCTTGCTCGATTTCGTTGAGCGAACGCTCGAACCGGCACAGACTGCCGCGGTGCAACAGCACCTCGACGGCTGCGCCGCGTGCCGCGTACGCCTGCGCGAAACCCGCGACATCGTCGGCGCATTGTCCCATCTACGCCAACAACCGTCGGCGGTCGACGACACACTCGCACCGCCGCCGTCGCGTCACGAACCGCCGACGCTCCTCGGCAAGCGGATCGCCGACTTCGAGATCATCTCGGAGCTCGGACGCGGGGGCATGGGCGTCGTCTACCGCGCGCGGCAGATCTCTCTCAACCGCGACGTCGCACTCAAGATCCTGCCTGCCGGGCTGATTCAGGGCGACGCCGGCATCCGACGCTTTCAGCGCGAGGCCCAGGCCGCGGCCCGGCTGCACCACACCAACATCGTCGCCGTTTATTCGCAGGCCGAGCACGACGGTCTGCTCTTCTACGCCATGGAGCGCATCGACGGCGTCAGCCTCGACGTCGCGCTCCGCGATCCGGAAAGCTGGCTCGCCCCCGAAACCGAAACGTCGCGCGCCGACGACGCATCCCACGCATCGATCACCCGTCACCGCCGCGATTTCCGGCGCCTCGCGCGAGTCTTCGGCGAAGTTGCCGACGCACTCGACCACGCCCATCGCCAGGGCATCCTGCATCGCGACATCAAGCCGCAGAACCTGCTGCTCGGCGGCGATGGCAAACTCCACATCACCGACTTCGGCCTCGCACGCATCTTCGATGAACCCGCCGTCACCGTCACCGGCGAGATGGTCGGCACGCCCGCCTACATGGCCCCCGAACAGCTCGAAGGCGATCGGCACAAGATCAGCGCGCGAACGGACATCTACGCACTCGGCGTAACGCTCTACGAAACGCTGACCGGCCGCCGTCCGTTCGAGGGCGCCAATCGAGCGCAGGTCACCGCGCGGATCATGACGCGCGAACCCACCTCGCCGCGGAGGCTCAATCGCCACATCCCGCTCGATCTCGAGACCATCTGCCTCCGCGCCCTCGAAAAGAACCCCGCACGCCGCTACCCGACCGCCGGCGACATGGCCACCGATCTTCGGCGCTTCGCCGATGACGTCCCGATCCTCAGTCGTCGCGTCGGCCCCATCGAGCGCGCGTTCAAGTGGGTCCGCCGTCATCCGGCCGCCACGACCGTCATCGCGCTCAGCGCCGCGCTATTGCTCGCCATCGCGGGCCTCGGCTGGCAGAGCGTTCGTGAACGCCATCGGCGCGCCAACCAGGACGTGGCAAAGGTCTTCGAGAAGCTCGCCTACGACAACTACCAGATTGCCGGCGACGCATTCGATGTCCTCAACCGCGCGGCGCGAGCCGGCGCGGACCCGGTCCCACTTCGCACAACGAGGGCCCTCGCGCATCTCATGGACGACCGTGGCGCCGCCATTCGAATTCTAAAGGACCTGCTTGCCGAGCACCCGGACGAACTCGACGCCGGCTACCTCCTCGCCTGGGCCCTGCGACTGGACGACCAGTTCACCGAGCAACTCCGCTGGGTCGATCGCGCCGATCGCGCCGGCGGACCGCGGACGGCCGCGGGACATTTCTTCCGCGCGCAGGCCCTGGTCCGACATCGTCCCGACGATGCCGCGAACAGCTACCGGCGCGCCATCGAACTCCAGCCGCGCAACACGCAGGCCATGCTCCATCTCGCCCGGGCGTTCAACTACTGGATGTACCAGAACCGCAGTAATGCACGGTTCACCGAGCAGGTTCAGTTGCTTCAGTCCGCCTGCACGCTCCAGATCGACAAGGCCTATCCGCGCTACCTGCTCTCGATCGCCTACCGCCGCTCCGCCGAAGTCTGCACGGACGCCGGCGATCACGAAACCGCCGAACAACGGTTTCAGCTCGCGCTGCAGGCCGCACGCGATGCGCAACGGGCCGAGCCGGACAGCTCGCGCGGCTACGCCGCCGAGGCCGAGTATTGGGACAGTCGCGGCGACGTGGAACAGGCCATCCGCGCGTGGGACAACACGTTCCGGCGAATCGAGCGCCGCAACTACCTGTCCGAGCTCTTCGAATACCGTTGGCGCGCGTGCTACTGGAGCGGCCGGTACGATCGCGCGCTTGCGGATCTGGCCGAACTGGCCAAGGTCTGTCCGGAGACCGACCCCAAGCGCTTCTGGACCAGCTCCCTTTTCCCGGCACTGGTGCACGCCGATGCCGGACGCGAAGACGAAGCCCTCCGGGCCGCCCGACGCGCCGTCGAGATGGACCCGTCATCGCCGCGCGCCCTCATTTCCTCGGTCTGCGCGCTGCTGCTCCTCGGGCACGGCGACGAAATCGCGGGGCTTGTCGAACGAACGCGCGGCAGCCTCGACTACAGCAAGTCGCTCTCGACCGACGTGGATGCGCCGCAGACCGAGGTAACCGTGCGAGCGTGGACCGACGCCGTTCGTGCGCAGCGCGCTGCGCCTCATCGAACGCTGGCCACCCAACCCGCGGATCGACGCCGCGCTGCGCCGATCTGGGTCGCCGCCGGCGTCCACCTCCTGTCCTCCGGGCAGCGCGACGCCGCCCTCGACTGGCTCCGACAAGCCGAGCGTGCCGGGGACGACGAGGACTTCTGCTACCTCGCGCGCGTCATCCTCGTCCGAGCCGAGCGTGACGCCAACTGGCCGCTGCGGCGGGCCGGCGCCTCGACCCGTCCCACCCCGTCCGATTAGTGCAAATCGTTTTTCTGAAATGAGTTACAAGAATCGAGCAACCAAGCTCGGTCCACGTCCCCCGCCATATCCGGACCTTATCGCTCCCCGAAGACACCCCGCAGGGCCGTTTTTTCGTGTCCGACTTCGATTCCAGACCGCCTTCCGTCGGAGCGCGGCGGTATCATGGATACGGAGGCAGGTCGGGGACCTATTCGCGATCGACCGGCGAATCGAACCTTTCGCACACCGCGACGTCGATCCCGATCGTCTACTGCGCCCCGACGGAAGGAGGATCTCATGAAGCGCCACCTCGGCCGCACTGCGTATTCGTCTGCGATCGGCATCCTCGCTATCGCCGTTCTCAATGGGACGTCCCGCGATGCGATCGCCGGCACGCCCCCGCCGCTCGCCAACAATCCGCTCCCAACGCCGCTGTTCACCATCGACCAGGCATCGCTCAGCATCGGCGGACCGATCCACGCCGACGACGTCCTCCAGAAGCCCGGGCCCAGCGTCGCCATTCCCAACGTCGGACTCGGACTCGGAATGCCTGGCGACGAACTCGATGGAATCTCATTCAATCGGCGCGCCGCTGCCGCGGGAAGTTTCGCGCTCCTCTTCGGTGTCGATCGTGAAACGATCGGCGCCGTTCCGCCCGATCCCGGACTCGTCGGACTCGGCTTTCCCTACAACGTCCAGCAGCAGGCCTCGCTCAACCAGGCCGCCGCCGACATGTTCATGACCACGAGCCTGTTCACCACGACCGGTCCCGTGCCCTTCGCGCCTCGCGTGACCATCAACAACATTCTCGTCGTCAATCAGGGCGACGCGGGCGGCGTCGACTTCGATCTTCAGCCGGCCGTGCCGCCATCGTCCTTCGTTCCGCCCGGACCGAGCGAGAACTCCGACGGTTACACCTATCCGACGAGCAGCTTGCGCGGCCCCGCGCCGGCCGACATCTACTTCAGCGTCTCACGCAACAGTCCCTCGCTCATCACGCTCCCCGGATCCAGCGGCGCGGACGTCTTCTTCGATTCGAATCCCTTCGCGCCAGGCGGCGAGGTGCTCTACGCCAACTTCAACATGCTCGGCCTCCAGCCGTTCGATGACATCGACGACATGATCATCCTCGACGACGGCGACAACGTCTTTGAGCCGGGCCTCGATCAGGTGCTGTTCTCGCTCACACGCGACTCCCCATCGCTCGGCGCGCTCGGCTTCAGCCCCGCCGACGTCCTCACGAGTTCGGGATTCGTCGTTCACGTCTTTGCGGAAGCGGGCGGGATCGGACTTCTGCCGACGGACAACGTCGATGCGCTCGAGCTGCTCCAGACCGACGACATTATGTCGAGCATCATCGACCACGCCATCTTCCCCGAGCCGACGTCGATGACGCTCGCGTTGCTGGCGGCCGGACTGCTCGCGGGCCGCCGACGCGGGACGAGTCGTCGTTAAAACCCCGACTCGCGAAATGAGGCCGCGCCAGCGGATCGCGCGAATCGCGGCCGCGCACCATGGGCGGATCGCACGCCCGAACGACAAGCGAAAAACACGGCGCTGCCGCCGGCCTGCCCACGACTCGACGCGCGCACACACGGAAGTAGAATCGGGTAGGCGGGGGCCTTGCGGCCCCGGCCTCCCACACCACCGGACGTGCCGTTCGGCATCCGGCGGTTCACAC
>JAKLKO010000027.1 GCA_023150615.1 Phycisphaerae bacterium | reverse complement strand
AACACCAGCGGGAGCTTACCGACGTCGGAAGCTCCCGCGGAGAACCGCTCTTTTTCAACTACGCTCGGGACAATCCCATCGTCAAGGCGCGGATGTTCATCGCATTTTCTGTTTTTTCGTAACACCAGCAAGCACGCACAAGAGGGCGAGTGACAAACTGCTCGGTTCAGGTACGAGCGCAAGGAACGCTTCATAATCCCCGTTCGGATTGAGGCCCATGCCGACGATGGCCGTGCCGTCGGCGGAGATATCACTGACGTATCGAAGCGTCCAGCCCGTCAAGTCCAAGCCGAAACCATTCACAAGGACATCGCGAAGGTCGCGCATGCCGTGCAACGAATCCCAAATGAAGGCAACTTCGCCGCTCATTCCGGTTCCCTGTCCCACGACGATCGTGCCATCAGCCGAAACGGCGGTCGCATAGCTCCTGAATTCACCGCCGGGTAAATCGCCGAGTCCCGTCATCTTGCCGTTGAGCCAAAGAAATGCTTCGGTCTGATCCAGACTTTCGTAGTCGAAAGCCCTCGAACCACCAACGATGACACTACCATCGCCGGAAGCCGAGGAAGCCCAGCTTGTTTGAACAATGTCCGGTCCGGGGAATGGAGACGGCAAGAATCCCAGGCCAGTCATGGTTCCATTAGTCCAACGAAATGCCTGGTCGTCGCTGCTGCCGACGATGGTATTGCCATCCCCAGAAATGCCGTACGCCGCGCTTATGGAGCCGGGCTGGCCGCGCAGCGTCCCCAAGCCCATCATCGTTCCGTTCTCCCAAAGCCATGCCTGCGTATTCTGTCCGCTGGCGTCATATCCCCATCCGACGATCCGGCCACCGTCATTCGAGATGCCGGTCGTCAGGTGAGCATTTGTGCCGTATCCAGGGATTCGCCCCAGTGGCGTGAAAACACCGCTTTCCCAGCGGAACGGCTCGTTGGTGCCCTCGTTCGATGAGCCGCTCCCGGCGATAATGTTGCCGTTGGCCGAAACAGCCTGCGCAGTGCTGAACGGGTACGGGTTCGAACCTTGCGGAAAGCCCAACCCCATCATCATGCCACCTTGCCAGCGAAAGGCTTCAGAATTGGAGGTGTTCGGCCCCCAGTAATTGGAAACGGATGTGCCGACGATCGTGGAGCCGTCAGCGGAAATCGCACCTGCGCCGCTGTAGAAGGTACCGCCCGGCAGATCGCCAAGCGGCGTGAATGACGCGGGATCGGCCAATGCCGCTGATACGGAAATGAACCCGATGGAGGTAGCGAGAATTCGATTGATAGACATTAGTACTCCCCGCAACGGTCGCGCGGTCTGCGATTTCAATTCTAATGCGAGACACCTGCCAACACGGTTTCTGGGAGGTATCATATGCGGAACTGCCCTCAAACTCCCCTCAAAACGCGTCCCGTGACGGTAAGAACCGTGGAGGAACCGCATATCGGCGCGACGCGCGAAATCGTTGCCGCTCTTGAGGTTGGGCGAACAACTGCGGTTTCGGAGGAAGTTGGCGAATCAAGCTGGATCGAATCCGCGCCCCTCTCCGTTCTTCATCCCATTACGGAATCGTAGATTAAGCGATTCCACGATGTAGGCATTTCGGGACAACCTCGGGTTGTGCACACACTTGTGCACGCGTGCGCACGGAGGTTTTCCGACGTGCCCATCTCGACCGACACGATTCCGGCTTCCTCGCGACCGCCGTGGCGAATTGTCTCGTCCCGACGCTTCCGCATCGGCCGCATCACGGTCTACCGCCGCGGCCGGCGGAACGTCCGTGACGTTGATCGGCCAGAATCTCTTCGGTGCGCTCCGGGCGATGTTCGGCGAAGCCTCAGCGACAATCGTGTCAAACAGGCGTACCGAATTGGTCGTGACCTCGCCGCCGGGGTTCGGCAATCGCGCGGTCCGCTTGGTCACTCCCGTCGGAGCCGGTCCATCGCTGAACTTTCTCTACGATCCGCCGATCATCCCAGGAATCGTCTCGACGAGCGGCCCGTGTGCCGGAAACACGCAGATCACGCGCACCGGCGCAAACATGCTCGGCGTCGACCGTGTCACTGTCGGTGCCGTTGCAGGCACGATCATCAGCGCCAGTCAGACCTCGGTCGTCTTCCGCGCGCCGCCAGGTGTCGGGCTTGACCTGCCGATGCAGCCCTTCGCGGTCGCCCAGTCTGGGACGAACTCGGTGAACTTCAGCTATATCGGCGGCGCGTGCTGCGTCCACACGGTCGGTTGCGGCGCCGACGAGTGCGTGCTGGTGACCGAGGCGGAATGCAACGCCCGCGGCAACGGCACGCTTCTCGGCGTCGGAGTGCCGTGCAGCGCGCCCTGTACGACGACGATTGCGTGCTGCCTGCCGACCGGCCCGTGCTTGCAGGTCACGGATGCCGATTGCATCGCGTTGGGCGGAACGAGCGCCGGACCCGGATCGAACTGCGCCTCCGCAAGCTGCGCGCCGACTCGCACCTGTCCCGCCGACATGAACCTGGATGAGATGATTGACGGTGGCGACGTGCAGGATTTCGTCAACGCCCTTTTCTCCAGCGCGCCGTGCCCTTGACGACCTGAATCACGCAACACCCCGCGGCCTCGCTTTCGTCAGGGTAACTTCGTCGCCGCGATCCGTTCGAGCAGGTTCCACAGCATCGTTCGGACCCGGTCGAAAGCCTCGGCGTCCGCGAGCATGCGGTCGGGCGACTGCTCGTACGCCCCGGTGCCGATCTCCTGTCCACAATGCTCGATGAGCGCCTGCACGGACGCGCGCGTGACTTCCAGGTGAAACAGCAGACCGACCGCCGAACCGGATTCGAACGCCTGGTTGTCGCAGCCGTCGCTCTGTGCCAGATGCAGCGCACCGGCCGGCAGATCGAATGCCTCCCCGTGCCAGTGAAACGCGACAAACTCCGCGGGAAGATCGTGAAAGACCGCGGAGGAATCGGCATCGCGTCCCCGTCGAACCGGGAACCATCCGATCTCACGGGAGCGACCGCGAAAGACGCGGGCGCCAAGCGCCTCGGCCAGCAACTGCGCTCCGAGGCAGACGCCGAGCATGCGCTTCTCTCGGATCAGCGTCTGCTTGATGAGTTGTTTCTCGGCCGCGAGCCACGCATACCGGGACTCGTCATGCGCGCTCATCGGCCCACCCATGACGATCAGCCAGTCGAATTCGTCGGGCGTCGGGAGCGGCTCCGGCTCGAACAGCCGCGTCACTCGAAACGCATGGTCCTTCGCCGCCGCCCAGTCGGCGATGCTCGCCGGCCCTTCAAACGCAACGTGCTGCAGGCAGTGAATGCGCATCGTCCACCACCGTAGGCGCACGGCCACACCGTCGAGTGGCTCGTCCGTTTCCGACTCGCGCGATCCAACGGCCGGTGCGCTGGTTACCTATGCAGTGCCGACTGCGGCCGCCGCCGGCACGTCGGTGGTTCGCTGTCGCTCCCGCAGCGCTGCGAGGATCTTCTCCGGCGTGATCGGGAGGTCTTTGATCCAGACCCCCGTGGCGTTCGCGATCGCGTGCGCCACCGCCCCGAGCACCGGCAGCGTCGCGCCCTCGCCGATCTCCTTCGCTCCGAACGGCCCGCGCGGCTCGTACGAATCAACCAGATCGCTGAAAATCTCCGGCGCATCTTTGATCGACATCATCAGATAGCCGTGCAGGTTCGGATTCAGGATCCGCCCCTTCGCGTCGAACTGCACATCCTCCATGATCGTCTCGCCGGCGGTCATGACGATAGCGCCTTCGACCTGTCCGTGCACCGCCTGTGGGTTGATCGGCGTGCCGCAGTCGTGGTAGTCCGTAAACCGCTCCACGCGGACCTTGCCCGTCTCGAGATCGACCGACACCTCGCACACCGCCGAGCCGAACGAGTATGCCGGGCTTGTCCCGACCGTCGCGCCCTTATAATCGCCGCCCAGTCCGTCCGGCGGCTTGTAGCAGCCCGACCCGACCAGCGGGCCGTTCTCGTTGAAGTACTTTCGCGCCGCCTCGGCCCAGTCGACGCTCCGCGAGGCATCGCCCTCGACGAACATCTTCCCATCGCGCGCCCGAACCTCCGAGGATTCGCATCCGAGCAGCTTCGCGGCGTACGGTCGGAGCATTTCCACGACCGCCGCGGCCGCGCGCGAGACCGCGTGGCCTCCCATCAGCGTCACCCGCGACGAGTACGCTCCAAGGTCGATCGGCGAGATGTCGCTGTCCTCGCTGCGCATCCGCACCCGCGACACCGGAATGCCGAGGCTCTCGGCGCAGATCTGCGCCAGCACCGTGTCGCTGCCCTGGCCGATCTCGGCCGCGCCGATCATGCACACCGCCGCCATGCCGTCCTCGGAAATCTTCACGATCGCGTTGGCGTGCGGGAAGATCGAGTGCTTCTGGAACGGCTCGGGGCCTTTCTCGTGCGAGAGCTGAACCTGCCCGCGATAGATGCAGTACCCCGCCCCGGACACGAATCCGCCGCAGCCAATGCCGATCCCGCGACCCGGTGGCAGTCGCCCGTACTTGCTGCGCCAGCCCGACTTCTTCTCCACCGCGTCCAGCGTTGCGCGGAATTCGCAACTCTGGATGTCCATGTCGTTGACGGTCCGCGTGTTGGGGTCCATCGCGTTGCGGCGGCGAATCTCGACCGGGTCGATGCTCAGGTCGTCGGCGATCATGTTGAGCAGACATTCGAAGGCGAAGCGCGGCTGCGGCACGCCGTGCCCGCGCATCGCGCCGCACGCCGGCTTGTTCGTCATCACGCGATAGCCGTCGTACTTGTAATTCGGGATGTGGTAGAGCGTCGGAATCATGCTCCCGGCGTAGTATGCCGTCGCCACACCGAACGATGAGTACGCGCCGCCGTCGAGGTAGATCTCGCTTGAAAACGCCTGGATCCGCCCGTCGCGGTCCACGCCGAGCTTGAACGTCATGTGCTGCTTGTGGCGCCCGCGCCCGTAATGGAACATCTCCTCGCGCGAGTATCGCATCGTGACCGGCCGGCCGGTCTTGCGGCTGAGCACGGCGGCGCACAAATCGAGCGGCGTCGTGGCCGCCTTGCCGCCGAATCCGCCCCCGACGGCCGGGCGGATCACGCGGACCCGGCCCACCGGAATGTGGAAGACGTGCGCGAGCATGTACTGCACGTAGTGCGGCGCCTGCGTCGACGTGTAGAGCACCAACGTGCCGTCGGAGTCCCATCGCGCAATCGCCGCGTGTGGTTCGAGCGGGCACTGGTAGATGTGGTTTCCGGTGAAGACCTCCTCGCGGACGTGGTCACAGCGCGCGAACGCCGCGTCGACGTCGCCGAAGTGCTGGTGCACCTCCGTGCCGATGTTCCGCGCGTAGCGCTCGTGTACGAGCGGAGCCCCGTCCGCCGTCGCCTCAAATACGTCCAGCACTGCGGGCAATTCGTCGTACTCGACGTCGATCAGCGCGACAGCCCGCTCCGCCGTGCGTTCGTCGATCGCCGCCACCGCCGCGACCGGATCGCCCACGTGCCGGACTTTTTGCTTGGCCAGCACGTGCTCGTCATACCGCGCAGGCGAAACGCCGTACGTCGTGTCGGGCACGTCCGCCCCGGTAATGACCGCGAGGACGCCGTCCAGCGCCGCAGCCCTCGAAACATCGATCCGCCGGATGGTCCCGTGCGCGATCGTCGAGCCGAGGATCTTGCCGTAGATCATGCCCGGGAGCCGGATGTCCGCCGTATAGAGTGCCCGCCCCGTGACCTTGTCGACCGCGTCGATCCGCGGGAGGGACTCGCCCACCGACCGATACCGGCCGGGTTCCGCCGCGCTCTCACGACTGATGCGGCCCGGGACATGCGCGCCATCGCGTTTGGCCGCGCACGTTCCGTCGTCGCGGTAGTTCTCGCAGCGCTGCACTGCCCGCACGATGCCGGCGTAGCCCGTGCAGCGGCACAGGTTGCCCGCCAGCGCATTCTTGATCTCGTCCGTCGTCGGCTTCGGATTCCGACTCAGCAGCGCCGTGGCGGCCATCACCATGCCGGGTGTGCAGTAGCCGCACTGAATGCCTCCCTCGTGCACGAAGGCCTTTTGCAGCGGCTCCAATTCACGCACGCCCTCGCGCATCTCGCCGAGGCCCTCGATTGTCGTGATCGGGCGGCCCTCGACCTCCACCGCGAGCACGAGGCAACTGTTGACCGGCCGGCCATCGACCAGCACCGTGCATGCGCCGCAATCGCCGACGTTGCACGCCTTCTTGGCCCCGGTCAGGTTCAGCTTGTCGCGGAGGACATCCAGCAGCGTGTCGAACGGCTCGACGGCGAGCGTGTGCCTCTGACCGTTGACCAGGAGCGTTCGGACCAGCGTCATGTGCGATTCTCCCGCACCCGCTGCGCCGCGGCGGCCAGCGCCCGGCGCGTCAGCACGTCGACCAGTTCACGGCGATACTCCGCCGAACCGCGGATGTCCGAGATGGGCGATGCCGCCTGTCGTGCGATCGACGCGGCCCGCTCGATCGCCTCATCATCCACGGGTCTGCCGATCAGCGCCGTATTCGCCTTTGCAACCAGGGCCGGCGTCGGTGCGACCGCGCCGAGCACGATCCGCAACTCGGAGATCGCGCCGTCATCCGCAAGCGCCAGCCCGGCCGCGACCGACGCAACCGCGATCGCGTTTCCTTCGCGCAGCGCAAACCGCGCGTACGCAGCGCCGAATCCTGCCCGCGCTGCCGGGACCCGGACTGCGACGAGCAACTCCCCCTGCTGCAGCGCCGTCTGTCGCGGACCGACACAAAACGTCTCCAACGGAATGACGCGCTCCCCGGCCCGCGACCAGATCACCGCCGTAGCGCCGAGCGCGATCAGGATCGGCGGTAGATCCGCGCACGGAACCGCGCTGGCGAGGTTTCCGCCGACCGTCGCGAGGTTCCGCACCTGGTCTGTGGCCATCTCGCGCGTCGCATCGAGGAGCGGGGCGCAGTGCCGACGCACCAGTGGCGCGGCGTCGAGTTCGTTGATCGTCGTCAATGCCCCGATCCGGACGAATGCGCCGGCGCTGCGGGGCCCATTGCCCTCTTCCAGCGTGACCCCGCGCAGCACCGCGACGCGCCGCAGCGATACGAGGTGCGAGGTCCGCAGCCGTTGCGTCTTGAGATCGACCAGCAGGTCCGTCCCGCCGGCCAGCAGTCGCGCCTCGCCCCCGTACCGGGTCATCAGCGCAGCCGCCTGTTCGATCGAATCGCACTCGTGAAGTTCAATCTCAGGCACGTACAAGCGACAACTCCCGAGCCGCGCGGTTACAAAACCGAGCCGTTTCGGCTACGGCGGCGCTGATTCACCGGCCGCGTCCGGCGCCGGCGGCGGTCCGAGGATTCCGTGCAGAAACTGCGTCGCAAGCTGGTTGGCCAGGGCGGTGGGCGACCCGCCGCGCTTCGGGTCATACCACCGATAGAGCCAGTTCAACGCCCCGAACAGGCTCATCGTGGCGACGTGCCGATCCAGCGTGCTGTCGGGCGCGTACTTGTCGAACAGCCGATCGACGATCCCACGCGTCACCTCGTAGTAGTGGCGCCGGATGGCGAACGTCTCTTCGTAGGCCTCGTCCGTCAGCGAATCCAGTTCGTGCGAGCAGACTTTCAGCGAGGCCATGTTGGCGACGAAGTAGCCGGTGTGGTTGCGCACCATGACGCGGAGCTGGTCGAAGGGATCCTCGACGTGGTGGAGCTTCTCTCGAAGGCCCGTCAACAGGGCGTTGAAGCTGCGAAACTGAATCAGAAATAGAATCTTCTCCTTGCTGTCGAAATAATGATACAGCCCCGCCAGGCTGACCCCCGCGGCCCGCGCCACCTGCCGCATCGAGGCCTTCTCGTAGCCGACGCGGGCGATTACCCCCGTCGCGGCCGCCAGAATACGGTTGACACGCTCGTCGTAGGTCCCGCGGCCCTCGGAGGTTGCGGCCGCTTCGGACGCACTGTTCGGATCGAACGTTTGTTCGGTATTGCTTGTCTTCATTCGAAGCGACTCTGGCGTACAATCCAATCGAGTGCCCGGATTATCGCCAACGAAACCGCTTCCGTCAAGCAAAAAAGCGCTTGACAGGCCACATTCCCATCCGATAAGACTGTCGGAAGACGAACGAACGTACGTTCGGTTTTATCGCAGGTCTTGGTCCCTGTGCTGGCGAACAACCCGGCCGCCCGCGAGATCGCACGGAGCCTCCAATGAACCATTTCCCCCCCCGGGACCCCCGAGAGTTCGAATTCCGCGAGGTGATCTACGAAAAGCGCGACTGGATCGCCCGGATCACCATCAACCGGCCGCAGAACTACAACGCCTACAGCACTCCGGCCCTTCGCGAGTTGGCGGCCGCGTTTCAGGACGCATCGTGGGATGACCGCGTCGCGGTCGTGGTCTTCACCGGCACCGGAGACCAGGCATTCTGCACCGGGGGCGACGTCAAGGAGTACCAGCAGACCTACACCCGCACGCCGCGCGATTACTGGAAGTACATGTGCTGCTTCAAGGCGTACCTCGAGTCGATCACCAACTGCGCCAAGCCCGTGATCGCGCGGATCAACGGCATGGCCGTCGGCGGCGGCAATGAGAGTCAGCTTGCCTGCGATCTGGCCGTCATCGGCGAGCACGCGTGGGTCGGACAGATCGGCACGAACGTCGGCTCGGTCGCGTGCGGCGGGGCGACGCAGTGGTTGCCGGTGCACGTCGGCGACCGGCGCGCCCGGGCGATGCTCTTCCTCAACCAACGTTACGCCGCGTTCACGGCCCTTGGCATGGGACTGGTGAACGTCGTCGTACCGACGGTCCGTCGCGCCGATGGGCGGTTCTGCACCGGCTTTACGGGCGATCGTCGCTACGTCGCCGACTGGAACACCGACCCGTGGGAAAACCCCTTCGCGTCACGCGCGACGGCGGAGGAGATTTCCGCCGCCCTGAAGGGCAGGGACGGCTATCGCATCGACTTTTCGCTGCTCGACGAGGTGGTGAAGGAGCTTTGCGATCAGGTCGTCCACAAGTTCTTCGAGTGCACGCGCTACACCAAGGCGCAGGTGAACTTCTGGAAAGACCTTGCGTGGCACGCGACCGTTGGCCACGCCCGCGACTGGCTCGCGGTCCATTACACGAGCCTTGAACCGCATGAGGGCATGACGGCCTTCGTGCAGAAGCGAAGGGCCGACTACGTCGGCCTGCGACGCCGCGCTGCGGAGGGCGGCTCCAGCGAGTTCCTCTGGGGTCCCTACGCCGGGACCTGTCCGGCCTGCGGAACGGGCGGCTTGCCCCTCGACTTCGAGTTCTGCGGCAAGTGCGGCGCCGCGGTCTCCGCATCGGCCGTGGCCGCCGCACCGCGAGGTACCGAGTAGAAAGCGATGGCGGGCGCGCGACGGGCCTTGATCACCGGCGGCAGCAGCGGCATCGGTCGCAGCGTCGCAGAGACCCTTGCGCGGGACGGCTGCGATATCGGCACCCTATATGTCGGACGTCCTACGGATGTGCATCCGGTCCGCCAGCGCGTGGAGTCGTTCGGTCGTCGCTTCTGGGAACAAGTCTGCGATATTCGCGACAGCGCAGCCGCGCACGCCGCGGTCGAGTCGTTCGCTGGCGCGTGGGGCGGCATCGACGTACTCGTGAACTGCGCGGGCATCTTCCGGGACTCGGTGATCTGGAAGATGTCCGACGAGCAGTGGCGCGACGTGATCGACGTTGACCTGTCCGGCATGTTCTACGTCAGCCGCGCGGCCGTGCCGATCATGCGCCGCGCCGGCGGGGCGATCGTGAACATCTCGAGCATCAACGGCCTCCGCGGCAAGTTCGGGCAGACGAACTACGCGGCCGCCAAGGCCGGCGTCATCGGCCTGACGAAGGCCCTCGCCCGCGAGGTGGCGCGCTTCAACATCACCGTCAACGCGATCGCGCCGGGGCTGATCGACACGCCCGGCGTGGCTGGCCTTCCGGGCGAGGCCCGCGAGGAATCGCTCCGCGAGATACTGCTCGGGCGCGTCGGCCGGCCGGAAGACGTCGCCGAGGCCGTCGCGTTTCTGTGCAGCGACCGCGCCCGGTTCATCACCGGCCAGGTGCTGAAGGTCGACGGCGGGCAGTACATCTGAACCGCAGGGACAGGGAACGGACACGATGAGCGCATATGAGTTCATTCTGACGGCGAACACGGACGGGATCTTTGCGCTCACGCTTCGACGGCCGCCGCTGAACGTGCTGCACCTCCCGATGATGGCCGAGATGAACACCGCGCTGGAAGCCGCGATTGCGGACCCGTGCATCGCTGCAATCGTCATCCGCGCGGAGGGCAAGGCATTCTGCGCCGGTGTGGACGTGGCGGATCACGCGGCCGATCGCGTCGGCGACATGATCGCGCAGTTCCACGGCATCTTTCGAAAGATGGCGGCGACCGATGCGCTGACGATCGCCGCCGTGCAGGGTGCGGCACTCGGCGGCGGCTGCGAACTGGCCATCTTCTGCGACGTCGTCCTCGCCTCGGACCGCGCCAAGCTCGGGCAGCCCGAGGTGCAGGTGGGCGTCTTCCCGCCCGTTGCGGCGTCCATCCTGCCGTTTCGCGTCGGACTCGGTCATGCGACCGAGCTGACGGCGCTCGGCACGGTGATCGATGCGACCGAGGCCGCGCGGATCGGGTTGGTGAATCGTGTCCTGCCTGCCGACGAGTTTGACACGCGCATCGACGAATACCTCGGCCAGGTCCGCCGGCTCTCGCGGCCCGTTCTTCGCATGGCCAAGCGGGCCACGCACCTCGCAGCACGGGAGCAGGTCCTGGCCCATCTTGAGCGGGCGGAGCGTCTCTACCTCGACGAACTAATGAAGCTGGCGGATGCGCACGAGGGCATCTCGGCGTTCCTCGAAAAGCGGCCGCCGAATTGGAAGCACGCGTAACGAGAACGGCGCGGAGGCGCAGACATGAAAGCAGCAGTTTTTCACGGCCCAAACGTCGGATTGAAGATCGAGGATCTACCCACGCCGCGCATCGGCCCGGGCGAGATCCTCGTTCACGTCGCGGCCTGCGGCGTCTGCCACACCGATCTGCACTACATCGAGCACGGCGTCTCGACCTTCAAGAAGCCACCGATCGTCCTCGGCCACGAGGCCTCCGGCGTCGTCGCGGAATGCGGGCCGGGCGTCGCGCAGTTCAAGCCCGGCGAGCGCGTCCTCATCCCGGCCGTGCTGACGTGCGGCCACTGCGCGTTCTGCCGCAGCGGTCGCGAGAACATCTGCTCCGAGATGAAGATGCTCGGGAATCACTTCGACGGCGCGTACGCGGAATTCGTCGCCGTGCCGGCCAAGGATGTCCTGCGGCTTCCGGCGTCGATCCCGATCGAGGAGGCCGCCATCATCGCGGACGCAATCAGTACGCCGTATCACGCCGTCAAGAACCGCGCCCGCGTTCAGCCCGGCGACACCGTCGTCGTCTTCGGGTGCGGCGGCGTCGGTATCAACGCAGTGCAGCTCGCCGCCGCCGCCGGCGGGACTGTCATCGCGGTCGACCTGAGCGATCGGAAGCTCGAATGGGCGCGGCAGTTCGGAGCGGCGCACACGATCAACGCCTCGCAGGTCGAACGCGTCAGCAAGGAAGTGCGAAAGCTCACCGGCGGCGGGGTGGACATCGCGCTCGAGGTGATCGGTAACCCGCGCACGATCGAAGAGGCGTTCGAGTGCGTTCGGGTCGGCGGGCGGCTC
Source organism: Phycisphaerae bacterium (assembly GCA_023150615.1). Classification (GTDB taxonomy): domain Bacteria; phylum Planctomycetota; class Phycisphaerae; order UBA1845; family UTPLA1; genus JAKLKO01. The sequence goes on along the minus strand of JAKLKO010000027.1, from coordinate 30,938 downwards.
GTCGTCGTCGGCTACACCCACGAGTCCATCTCGATCGTCGCCGGGAAGATCATGTTCAAGGAAATCGAGGTGCTCGGCTCGCTGGGCTGCCGGCCGGTCGACTACGTACCGCTGATCCGCATGGTGGAGCAGGGCAAGATCGACCTGAAGCGCCAGGTCACGCACCGCTTCAAACTGGAGGAGCTCGGCAAGGCGTTTGAGGTCATGAAGGAAGGTGTGTCGCTGAGATCGATCGTCGTGCCGTAGGCCGACGTGCGGACCGGGAGACTCATCGCGTGTCACACGCAGTCCCACGTGTGGAGATTCGAGCGGCGCAGCAGCTCAAGTCGCTCATGCGGGACTATTTTCTCGATCTCGACGCAGCGGCCTGCGATGCGGATCGCCGCGTCGCGTGGTGCACCTCCGTCGGTCCGTGCGAGATCCTCGTCGCCTTCGGCTTCGCGACGTACTTCCCTGAGAACCACGGGGCGTTGCTGGGCGCGAAGCGGCTCAGCCACCAGCTTATTCCCTACGCGGTCAGCGCCGGCTACTGTGCCGAGTCCTGCTCGTACATGAACAGCGACATCGGCGCCGCGCTGCGGGGCGTCAGCCCGCTTCAGGACGCCTACGGCATCGCCGGACCGCCGCGTCCCGACCTGCTCGTCTACAGCACGAACCAGTGCCGCGAAGTACAGGACTGGTGGAACTTCTTCGGCCGGCGACACGATGCGCCCGTACTCGGCATCTGTCCGCCGACACATCTCGGCGAGATCACACCCGCCCACGTCCGTTTCGTCCGCGGCGAGTTGCAAGCGCTGATCGAGCGGATCGAGGCTCACTTCGGTGAGAAGCTCGATCGAGACCGCCTTGCCGAGGTCGTCGCGCGATCGAGCGCCGCGAGCACGCTCTGGCGGCGCGTCCTTGACACCGCCCGCGCCCGGCCCGCCCCGATCTCGTTCTGGGACGGCCTGATACACATGGCCCCGGTGATCCTCATGCGCGGCTCGCCGGCCGCGGTCGCCTACTACGAGACGCTGCTCGCCGAGATGCAGCAGCGCGTCCGCGACCGCGTCGGGGCCGTGCCGCACGAGCGCTTCCGCGTTTACTGGGAGGGCATGCCGGTCTGGCCGCGATTGCGCGACCTGTCCGACAAGTGCCTCGAACTGGGCGTGGCCGTGGCGGCGAGCACGTACTGCAACTCGTGGGCGTTCGAGGACTACTCCGGCGGCGATCCGCTGGAGTGGATGGCGCGGGCGAGCATCGCCATCTTCATCAACCGCGACGAGCCGACCAAGCAGGCATTCCTTCTCGAGATGGTCCGTCGCTTCGACCTCGACGGGCTCATCTTCCACAACGCCCGAACCTGCCCGAACAACACCAACTCGCGCTTCGGAATGACGCAGCGCCTCCGCGAAGACCACGGCCTGGCCGTGCTGTCCGTGGACGGCGATCTCAGCGATCAGCGCTTCTTCTCCACCGCCCAGACCATGACCAACCTCGAGGCCTTCGTCGAGCAGCTCGAGGTCCGCCGGCGGCCCGCGTCTTCGGCCGTGTCACAGGAGGTGGCCGGATGAGCGCGGTGCCGCTCTACGTCGGGATCGACGCGGGCTCGTCGGCCACGAAGTGCGTCGTGCTCGCCGCCGATGGCACGATCGTCGGGCACGGTGTTGTGTCGTCCGGCTTCGACTACGCCGAGGCCGCCGATGCCGCGCTCACGCTCGCGCTCGGCGGTACGGGACTCGACCGCGGCGACGTCGCCTGCTGCGTTTCGACCGGCTATGGCCGCAAGAACGTCCGCGGCGCTCAGCGTCATGTGACCGAAATCTCGTGCCACGCGCGCGGGGCCCGCGCGTGGTACCCCGAGGTGCGCGGCATCGTCGACATCGGCGGGCAGGACACGAAGGTCATCTGGATCGACGCGCGCGGCGAACTGGTCGACTATCGCATGAACAGCAAGTGCGCCGCCGGGACCGGGACGTTTCTTGAATCCGTGGCCGTGCGCCTCGGCGTGCCGCTGTCGGCGATCGACGCGCTTGCGATGACCTCGACCGCCCACTCGGTCCTCAACAGCTACTGCACCGTCTTCACCGGCACGGAGGTCATCGAACGAATCAAGTCCGGCGAACCGCGGCAGGACATCTCGATGGGGCTGTTCCGATCGATCGCCGCGCGGGTCTTCGAGATGTGCGCGGCGCGCGATGGCCCAATCGCCGCGACCGGCGGTGTCGTCGCGCACTGCCGGGCGATGTTGCGTGCGCTCGAGGAAATCTTCGGCGCGCCGCCGCTGCTGCCGCCCTGGCCGCAGCAGGCCGGCGCCTACGGGGCCGCGCTGCTCGCCCGCGAAGTGGACCCGCACGATCTGGACGAGCGCCCGCGCTCCGCCCAAAGCGAGGTGTCCGCGTGATCAGCTCCGGTCAGATCGGCGTGCATCCGCCCGGCGCCCTCGGCGTTGCGTTCTTCGTGCATGCCCGCGCCGAGTGCTTCATCGGGCGCGGCGGCGGCGGGATCACCGACTCGCTCAAGCGCGCGGGGCAGCTCCGGCTCGACGACCACGGCACGCTGCGGCTCGTTCCGCTCCGCGGGCGCATTTTTTCGAACCTGCTCGAAGCCGAGGCCCAGCAGCGCGTGCCCGAACTTATCATGGTCTGCTGCGAGCCGAACCAGGTCGACGAATTCACCGTCCACGTCACGCGCTATCTCGAGAGCCTCACCGAACGCGGCCGCCTCCGCGACGCCGATGACGTCCGCGCGCACATGCCCATCCTGCTGGTGCTGCCCAACGGCATTCTCGCCGAGCAGGTCGTCGGCGCGTTCGAGGAGCAGCTTCGCGAGTCGCGGATCATGGGCCGGCTGGGCGCGTTCACGGACGCGATGGCTGCTGCCACGCTCGATCGCGTCGTCCGCGGCGTGTCGATGCAGGCCGGCGGTCGCCGCGGGTCCGGGCCGGAGGCCGCCTACGTGCTCGAACACAAGGGCGCGCTCGCCTTCGCCGGCGGCGGTGAGACGGAGCGGCAGCGCGTCGAGGCGATCCTGACCGCTCACGAGTATCCGTTCCGACACGCGCGGGGCGTGCCCGGCACGCGCGTCGAGTTCGATAAGGCCATGATCTCGATCGTGCTCAACGTTGGCGGACTGATTCACATGGTCGCACCCGACGGCGAGCTGATCGACCTGCGCATGGGCGATCTCTGCAAGGACCCGACCAAGGCCGCGTTCGTCGATCGCGTCACGCGGGCCGTCTTTGACGTCGGAAAGTCCGCCGGCGCGTATCCGCCCGATGCCGACTACGAGGTGGTGTGGTCCGCCCATCGGGCCCGCATCCTGGCCGATCCCGATCACGTCACCAGCTCGGTCAAGTCGTTCCGCGACGCCGTCGCGAGCGGGCTGGATCAGGTCAAGCTCTTTTCCAACGAGGAGTGGCTCCTGTCGCCGCTGGCGCGTTACGCCGCCAACGCCGGCATGACGGCCGAGGAGGCGCTCTTCAAACAACTCAAGCAACAGGTCCAGGAATCCATGGCGCGGGCCATCCGGCGGCGGCAGCGCGACGCGGCGGGGGGAGACGGGAGGTACGAGAACATGCAACTGGCGGCCCGGCGCGATTTCTCGGTCGAGCTCTACAACGCTGGCCATGACGACCTCGTCTTGATCGGCACCATGCTCGACAGCGACCACCTCATCAAACTCGAAGTGAACGTCTTCCTGCCCGACGAGCAGATCACGCGCTGCCGTCTGAGCGTCATCCGAGCGCCGTTCCCCGTGTGCAGCGCCATCGAGGAGGCCGCCGCGCGGCTCGTCGGCCTGCGCGTCGAGCGCGGCGTGGTCGGCGAGATCGCCCGACGCATCGGCGGGCGAACCGGCTGCTCGCACGTCAAGGAGCTGGCGACCAACATCGTCTATTTCGCGGCGTCGCACCTCGTCCGCCGCCGCAGCGGGATCGACCCATGGTCCGCCGCGCACGCGAATCGACCGCCCGAGGAGCGATTTGCGCTCACGAAGGGTCTGCTGCGCGACTCGTGCCTGGCGTACTGCCAGACCACTCCCCTCGGACTCGACGAGTGCGTCGGCATTTGCCGCGTGGGCGAAGAGCACACCAGCCCGATCCCGCTTGGAGAACACGAGTCATCGCTCGGCGTCGTGCTGCGCGAGCGCGCCGCGCGTTTCGCCGGCCGGACCTACGTCCGGTACCGGCGCGATGGCGGCGTCGTCTCCGTGACGTGGGATGAGTTCGCGGATCAGGTGTCGCGGATCGCCCGTCGTCTGATCGACATCGGCATCCGCCGCGGCGACATGCTGGCGATGCTTTCCGAGAACCGCGCAGAGATGTACCTGTTTGAAATGGCCGCTGTCTCGATCGGCGCGGTCACCGTGCCCATTTTCGCCGGCTCGCAGCCGGCCCAAGTCGCCTACGTCCTCGGACACTCCCGCCCGCGGATCGTCATCGCATCCGGCCGGCACCAGCTCGCGAAGATCGAGCGCGCTCGGCACGCGACGGTCGAGCGATATTTCGTCATGGATGCGGACGCGGCGAGCCGTTCGTGGGGCGCGGCCGACTTCGCCGAATTGCTGACGGAAGGCGGCGCGAGCCGCGCGGCGCTCGACGAGCGCATCGCCGGCGTTCGGCCCGACGACCTCTGCGTCGTGATGTACACCTCCGGCACGACTGGACCGCCCAAGGGCGTGCAGCTCTGCCATCGGAACATGGTCGCCCAGCAGAAGGCGCTCTCCCTCATCTGGGACGTCAGCGAGCGCGATGTGCTGCTGAGCTACCTGCCGTGGCACCACAGTTTCGGCGGGCTCTTCGAGCGCTTCCTGACGCTGTACCGCGGGGCGGAACTCTGCCTCGACGATTCGCGCGGGCGCGACGTCGACCGCCTCGTCGAAAACTGGAGCCTCTTCAACCCGACGATCTTTTGCAGCGTGCCGCGCGTCCACGACCTGCTCATGGCCCGTTGTCGCGAAGATGCCGCGGCCGACCGCGTCGTGTTTGGTGGTCGCCTGCGGTTCGTCTTCACGGCCGGCGCGCCGCTGTCCGCGGCCGTCGAGTCCGCCTATCGCCGCCGCCATATCCCGGTGCTCGAGGGCTGGGGCCTGACCGAGACCTCGCCCTGCGTCACGCTTCGGACGCTCGATGCGCCCTGGCGCAGCGGCTACGTGGGCATGCCGATTCCGGGCGTGTCGATCCGCATCGAGAACGATCAAGAAATCCTCGTCCGCGGGCCGAACGTGATGCTCGGATACCTCAACGACGAGGATGCCAACGCCCGCGTGCTGACCGACGATGGCTGGTTCCGCACTGGCGACCTGGGCGAGTTCAGCCGCGATGGACTGCGGATCTTCGGCCGCAAGGACGGCGCGTTCAAGCTGACCACCGGCGAAAAGGTGCACCCACAGCGCGTCGAGACGGTGCTGGTCAACGAATCTCCCTACCTCAGCGAGGCGATCGTGCTTGGCAGCGGCAAGGACTTCGTGGCCGCGCTGCTGTTCCCGAACTTCGACCGCCTGGCCGAGTGGGCCGTGCGACACAACGTCCCGGCCGATCGGCTCACGACGCTGCCCGAAGTCCGGGCACTGTTCGCAGCGGAGCTTCGCCGCATCAACCCGCTGATCGACGTGAAGTACCAGCGCGTCAGACGCGCCATTCTCGCCGATCAAGAACCGTCCGCGACGCGCGGCGAGTTGACCGCCACCGGCAAGCTCGTCCGCCGCGCGGTCTGCGACACGTACAAGCGCAAGATCGAGGCGCTCTTCATGCCCGATCCGGGTGATGACGTGATCGACGCGGGAGAGTCGGTCGGACCGGTCCCGGCGGCGACAGGAGCCTATGCCCATGCCACCTGACCGTTCGCCGAAAGTCTGCATCGTCGGCGCGGCACGGACGCCGATCGGGCTGAAGTGCGGAACGCTCAGCCGCCTCTCGGCCGAGGACCTGGCGGTTCTCGCCGGGGACGAAGCAATTCGCCGCGCCGGCGTGCCGCGCGACCGCATCGACGCCGCCGTCGGCGCCAACGTCTACCAGCACACGGCGCCGGGCGCGCAGGACATTTACTTTCCGCGCAACGTCGCGATGCGCTGCCGTCTCAACGTTGAGACGCCCGCGCTGCTCGTGCAGCGCATCTGCGGATCCGGCCTCCAGGCCGCCGTTTGCGCATTCCAGCACATCGTGCTCCCGCCGGACGTCGACGAGACCTCGGTCGTGCTCTGCGTGGCGGCCGAGACCATGTCGCGCGTGCCGCGGATCCTCCGCGCGCCGCGGCTGCATACGAGCTTCTGGGAGTTCGCCGAGACTGGCGGAGTCGAGGACGCCATGCTCGCCTCGCTCAACCACGACCTCGCGCACACGAGCATGATGCTCACCGCGGACGAGTACGGCCATCGTGTCGGCGTCACGCGACGCGAGTGCGACGAGTTCGCCGACCTGTCCCACGCGCGGGCCCGCGCCGCGCAGCGCGAAAGCCATCTCAACGGCGGCGACGCCCTCCGCGGCACCTTCGTCCTCGAAACGACCGGGCCGGACGACCGGCCCGTGCACCTCGCCCGCGATGAATGCGTGCGGCGGACCTCCATCGACACGCTCGCCGCGCTGCCGGCCCTGACGCCGAACGGCCTTGTGACGGCCGGCAATGCGAGCGAGATCAGCGACGGCGCCGCCGCGCTGCTTCTGGCCGACCGCGCGGTCGCCGAACGCGAGGGCTGGCCGACGCACGTCGAGATGCTCGGTTACGGCGTCGCGGGCGTCGATCCGCGGGTGATGGGTCGCGGCCCGGTACCGGCGGTGGAGCAGGCGCTCGCGCGGGCCGGGCTCGAGCGGCATCAGATCGACCTGTGGGAGATTAACGAGGCCTTCGCCGCGCAGTATCTCGGCGTGGAGAAGGAGCTGGGACTGGACCGCGCGAAGGTCAACGTGAACGGCGGCGCGATCGCGATCGGCCATCCGCTCGCGGCGAGCGGAGCGCGGTTGATCACGGACCTGATCTACGAGATGCAGCGCCGCGGCGTGCGACACGGCTGCGCATCGGCGTGCATCGGCGGCGGCCAGGGCGTGGCCGTCGTGATTCAAGTGAAGCCGTGACGCCCGGCGAATGGAACACGTGCGAGCACTGCTCGCTGGAAGCGACCGATGAAGCGTGCATTCTCCTTCGGGGACAAGACGATTGACGCGGCTGTGCGGCGCGTCAACGAAGTGCGTTGTATCGCGCTGATCGGCGCGGGCACGATGGGTCAGGGCATCGCCCTCGACCTGCTCAGCAAGACCGACGCCCGGTTGATCCTGCTCGACGTGAGCGACGCCGCGCTCGAACGCGCCCGCGAAACCCTGATGCGCTGGCGGGACGGCCAGGTCCGCGACCGACGCATCCGCGAGGAGGACGCACGGGTGCTCGAGGCCCGCGTGTCCTTCACACGGGACGACGTCGCCCTGCGCGATGCCGACCTGATCTGGGAAGTCGCGAGTGAACGGTCCGAGATCAAGGCGAGCATCTTCCAGCGGATCGAGCGCACCATCGACGTCGAGCGCATCGCCGCGGTCTTCTCGAACACTTCATCGCACACGACGTCAGAGCTTGCCGAACTGTTCACCTCCGAGGCGTTCCGCGAGAAGCTCCTGACCGTCCACGGCTATTACCCATTCGAGCGAAATCGGCTCATCGACGTGATGAAGGGCAAGTACGCATCCAACGAGACCTTCGCATTCGGCACCGTCTTCGCAGACCAGCTCCTCGAAAAATCGGTCATCGCGCTGCCGGTCGATCACCACGGCTACATTACCGATCCGATCTTCCAGGCCATGGCCGCGATCATCTCCTGGGACGTCCGCAACGACGCCGACATCGTACAGCTCGGCGGCCTGTGGGAATTGCTGACCGCCAATCCCTTCCAGGTGCTCGACCTCACCGGCCACATGCCCTACACCGAGTCGTCGCGGCACTTCGGTCAGTCGCTGCCCGCGCACGATCGACTGCGCGGCCTTTACCAGCGCGATGGCCGCTCCTATCCCGATTGGATCGCCGCGCTCGAAAAGAAAGGCACGACGGGCTTCGCCTCGTCGGCCCGCACGGGCTTCTTCGCCTGGGGCGACGGTCCCTCGCCCGGACCACCGCGGGCCGTGCTCGACCCGGCGTGCGGCGAGTACGTCCCAATCCGCGAGATCTCGCGCAGAGACTTCTGGTCCTACTACGAAGCTGTCGAGATCGATCGCCGCGCCGGAAAGGTCCGCAGCGCCGACGCGCTCGTGCACGTCGCGCGCGCGGCGGACGCCGGCGGGCGCGCGTTTCGACGCTACGCCCTGCCGATCTGCCTCTACGCGCTCGACCTGATCGACGACGGCGTCGCCACGCCCGGCCAGATCAACCTCTCGACGCGCGCCGGACTGCGATACAAGGTCGGCCTGATCGAACTGATCGACGCGCTGATCGCGCAACTGACGGTCGACGGCCTGATCGAACTGGTCCGCCGCGCCCGCGACGAGAATGCCGACGATCCGCACATTCCCGACATCCTCGACATCGACGGCGTCGCCGGTCCGCGGCAGGGCCGGCCGAGCCTCCTCCTGAAGCTCAAGGACCTGCGGATCGAACGGCTACTGGGCTACGGAAGGTTCTATCGCACGCCGGTCGCGGAGGTGGATGTCGCCGCAACGCTCGGCGCCACACCGCGCGCCGAGGGCCGGCCCGCGCGCGGGCATCCCGTCTATCGCGGCTTCTATCCGGAACTGAAGTTCGTCGAGCCTTCCACGCGCGACCGCGTCGCCGCGATCGTCTTCAACAACCCGCTCCGCGGGAACGTCTTCAATCGCGCCCTTATCGACCAGCTTGCGCACGCCTGGTCTCGCGTCCTCGCGCTGCATCGCGCTGGCAAGTGCGGCGCGGTCCTCTTTACGGCCGCCGGCAGCGGCATGCGAATGCTCGGCGCCGATGCCCGCGAGTTCAATCGCGGCTGGTTCGAGCGACGCCGCGGTTACGTACCCCTGCCGGCAGACGAGGCGGCCGCGTCGAGCCGGAACGCCGTGCAGCTCTTCCGCATGATTCAGCGCAGTCCCGTGGCGACCATCGGCGTCTTCGGCGAGAAGTGGGGGGGCGGGGCCGAATTCACCTATTTCCTCGACCAGCGTTTCGACGTCCGCGCGGCCGGATTTGTGTTTGACTCGCTCGAACGCCGCTCGGACTGGCGCGGGAAGAACACCTACAACCAGCCCGAACTGGACTACGCGATTCTCCCCGGCTTCGGCGCGGCCGGCGAACTGAAGCGACTCGGACTCGGCGACTCGGCCATCTTCGAGTTGTTCGATCAGGGGCTGACCGCCGATCGCGCGCACCAGCTCGGTCTGTCGAACGGTGTGTTCGATGACGAGCTGGAAGCGCTCCGCCGCGGATTCGAGCGCGCCCGCACGATGGCCAAGGATGCGCCGTACTCGCGCGCCCTGTTCAAGAAGGAGTTGACCCGACACACCGTCGGCACGGCCTGCGCCGCCTGCGGCTCGGTTTCGACCGACCAGGCCGTCGCGGCCGCCGACGCCGAGTTGGCCTCCGAGACCGCGGAGACGTTCGACCCGGCGAAGAACCCGTTCATCCGATCGGGCCTGCTGACGCTGCTCGACCGCGGCGGCAAACCCCCGCCGATGGACTACGCCTGCGGCGAGACCGCGCTGCCCGGCTGGCAGTATCCGGCCGAGAACGGAATGGCGGACAGTCCGTCGTAGCGCCGCGTTCCACGGCGCAAGACGATCGGCACAGGAGTCCAACGTGAGTTTCGACGAAATCGTGCAGCAGTGTCGCGATCTGAACGAGCTACTGCCCGCGCAGGCGCTGGAGCAGGCGCGGCAGTCCCGTCCGGGACTCGAAGGCTTCGCCGTGTTCCCGGTCTATGCGCCGGTTGAGATCATCCACGCGGCCGGACTCCTGCCCGTCGGGTTGTTCGGCGTGGGTGGCAAGCTGGAGATCGTTCACGCCGACGCGAGATTCCAATCCTTCATCTGCTCGATCGCCAAGAGCGCGCTGGAGCTGTTCCTACGCGACGAAATGTCGGGCTTCCGCGGCGCCGTCTTCAGCTCGATCTGCGACGTGGCCCGCAACCTCGCCAGCCTCGTGAAACGCAACGCCCCGCAGATGTTCATCGAATATCTGCACCTGCCGCAGAACATGCTCAACGAGCGCTCGCACGAGTACACGCGGGCCGAGCTTGACCGCTTTCGCGCAAACCTCGCGCGCCATGTCGGCCGGCCGATCCCGGACGAGTCGCTCGCAACCAGTCTGAAGCTCTACAACCGCGTGCGGCGACGACTGCGCGAGCTCTACGCCTTCCGCCGCGAGCACCCGGGATCCATCACCGCCGCCGAACTCTGCACGGTAGTGCAGGCCGGTTCACGGATGATGCCGGAGGACTACGCGCCGCTCCTCGAGCGCCTGCTCAAGCTCGCCTCGCAGCGACCCGCGCATCCGCGCGACAGCGTCGACGTCGTTATCGAAGGCGCGTTCTGTGAGCAGCCGCCCGTCCTGCTGATTGAGACGATCGAGGCCGCCGGCTGCCAGGTCCGTGACGACGACCTGCTGATCGGTTGGCGCTGGTTCCGCGAAGACGTGCCGGTCAACGGCGACGCGCTGTCATCGCTCGCGACGGCCTACCTGACGCGGAGCGAGTACTCGTCCGTTCGGCACGACGGGGCGTCGCCCCGGACCGACGGCCTGCTGCAGCGCGTGCGCAGCGCCGGCGCACAGGCCGTGATCTTCACGCCCGCGAAGTTCTGCGAGCCGGCCCTGTTCGACTACGTCCCGTTTATCGCCAAGCTGGACAAGCACGGCATCCCGCACCTGAAACTGGAGTTCGAGGAGAAGATGTGGACGTTTGAGGCGAGTCGCACCGAGATCGAGACGTTCGCGGAGTCCATGTTGTTCGAATAGGCGCGCGGCATCCGCCCGCAGATTTTCTGAAAGCGAGCATGTCCATGACGACGAGCACGACGGCCACCTCCGGCAAACATGTCCCGCTGCCGGTCCGCGAATACCGCGCCGGCGTCCACGACCAGTCGCGCGACATCATGACCGCCTGGATGGGACAGCTAAAGGACGCCACGCGCGGTTCAACGCCCAGCGCGTACCTCATGATCAGCGGCAATTGCGTCGAGATCCTCCGCTGCTTCGACATACTGCCGGTCTTCCCGGAGATCAACGCCCTTCAGCTCGCCATCCGAAAGAAGTCGCTGCCCTACATCCTCAAGGCCGAGGAAATCGGCTACGCGTCCGACAACTGCGCCTACGTCAAGGCGGATGTCGGCTTCACGCTCTCCGGCGGCGTCGGACCGGAAGGCAACATCCCTGTCCCGTCGCTGATCGTCTGTAACTTCGTCGGGTGCAACGTCTACATCAAGTGGTTCGAACACTGCGCCGCGATGTTCAACGCGCCGCTCGTCATGCTCGATATCCCGTTCATCCGCGAGGATCGGCCGTCGCCCGAAGATGTCCGCTACGTGATGGCCCAGCTCGACGAGCTCATCCGCCGCTGCGAAGCGCTGACGGGCCGCAAGTTCGACATCGACCGCCTGCGCGAGATCTGCCGCTACTCCGCCCGCGCCGAAGCGGGCTGGAGCCGTTGCAAGGAACTCTGCAAACACCGCCCCGCGCCGTTCGACGCCTACTTCGACAGCATCAACATGATGGGCCCGATCAACGCCCTGCGCGGCACGAAGGAAGCGGCCGACTTCTTCGATACCGCCGTCGCCGAGTACGAGCAGATGGTGGCCGAAGGCCGCGGCGTGCTGCCCGAGGAGCGCTTCCGGATCGTCACCGAAGGGCCGCCGCCGTATCCCTATTACCGCAACTTCCGCAACCTCTTCGAGACCTGGGGCGCGGTGGCCGTGCAGAGCACCTATTCCACCGTCGGCGGCACGTGGGAATTCGGCTTCCGGCACGATCCCGACCGCCCGCTCGAATCCATCGCCGAGCAGATGCTCGTTCACAATCTCTGCAACCGCACCATGACCGACCGCTACGCGCAGATCCGCCGCTACGTCGACGAGTGGCACGCCGACGCGCTCGTCATCCACAGCATCAAGAGCTGCCGGCTGTTCAGCGCCGGCCAGGGCGACATGCGCGAGTACTTCACGCGCGAGCTCGGCGTCCCGACGCTGATGCTCGAGTCGGACCTCGAGGATCCGCGCTATTACGCCGAGGCCCAGATGAAAAACCGCATCGACGCATTCTTCGAATCGCTGCAATACAAGCGCATTCGCGAATGCGCCGCGCGGACATAGGAATCACACATGGAATACGCCGCCGGGATCGACGTCGGAAGTACCCAGACCAAGGCCGTGCTGGTCGACTCGGCCCGCGCGATCGTCGCCCGCGCCCTGATCAACACCGGCGCGAACGTCAAGCGCGCCGGACAGGCCGCGCTCGACGCCCTCTCGGAGCAGAACGGCGTCCCGCGCGAGCAGATCGGCTTCGTCGTCGGCACCGGCTACGGCCGGTACAAGATCGAGGCCGGCAACGCGCAGGTGACGGAAATCTCCTGCCACGCGCGCGGGGCACACTTCCTGTTCCCGGAGACGCGGACCGTCATCGACATGGGCGGCCAGGACACGAAGGCGATCAAGGTCGGCCCCGAGGGCAACGTCGTCGACTTCTGCATGAACGACAAGTGCGCCGCGGGCACCGGCCGCTTCCTCGCCGGCGCGGCGGATGTCCTGGGCCTGACGCTGGATGAGATCGGCGCGATCTCGCTCCGCGGCACGCAACCGATCAAGCTCACGAGCGTGTGCACGGTCTTCGTCGAGTCCGACATCCTCGGTTACGTCGCGCAGCGCAAGAAGATCGAGGACATTCTCGCCGGCGTGCACCAGGCCATCGCCGCGCGGACCATCGGCCTCGTGCGGCGCGTCGGAATGGAGTCGGAGATCACCTTTACCGGCGGCGTGGCGCGCAATCTCGGCATGGTCCGCGCGCTGGAGGAAAAGCTAGGCATGCCGCTGAACGTCAGCCCGGAGGCGCACTTCATCGGCGCGCTGGGCGCAGCGCTCTACGCGCTCGATCACGTGCTCGCGGCGCGGCGCGAGGTCCCCGTCCCGACCGACGTGCCCGCGGAGTGGGTCGATCAGTAGCCGTCGAACGCGGCGGCGAAGCCGCGCGTGGCGCTTCGAGCATCGGCGGGATGTCCCGCCGGCGGGCGGCAACGGAGTTTGAAAGGGGAGCACGATGGAGTTCATCGCGGGACTCGACCTCGGCGCGGGCACAACCAAGACCGTCATCGTCGACCGCACGGGCCAGGTCGTCGCGGATTCGATCCAGCGGACCGGCGCGGACTTTCAATCCGTCGGCCGCGCTTCGCTCGCGGCCGCGTGCGAACAGGCGGGCATTCGAGCCGATCAGGTCGTTTACATCGCCGCGACCGGTTTCGGCAGGTCCAACTTCGACGATCGCTCGATTCAGATCACCGACCTGACCTGTGCCGCGCGCGGCGCGCACGCCCTGTTTCCCGATGCGCGCTTTGTGCTGGACATGGGCGCGCAGTGCACGCGCGCCATCGCGCTGCGCGACGGCGGCAAGGTCCGCATGTTCCGCACCAACGAGAAGTGCGCCGCCGGCAGCGGCGGGTTCCTCGAGCGCGTCGCGAGATACCTCGAAGTGCCGCTCGATCAGCTCGGGCAGATCTCGCTCGAGGCCGAGAACCCCCAGCCCATCAGCAGCGTCTGCGCCGTCCTCGCCGAGTCTGAGATCATCAACCACGTCTCGGAAGGTCGCAGCGTGGCCGACATCGTCTGCGGCGTGCATCAGTCGCTGGCCGATCGCGCCCTCAGCCAGCTCAAGCGGCTCAACTTCGATGGTCCGGTGGTCTTCATCGGCGGCGTCGCGCGGCAGCGCGGCATGGCCAAGGCTTGCGAGGAGAAGTTCGGACAACCGGTTCACGTCCCGCAGCGCCCGGCGCATGTCGCCGCCTTCGGCGCGGCGCTGCTGGGTCTCCAGCGGCTTTCCCGTCGCGCAACGATCGGAGCCGGCTTGTAGATCGCAGGGGCCGATCCGCGGACCAACGGATCCCCATCGTCAATCCCGCGCAAGCTCGGCCTCGACTCCGACCGGGGGCGGGAATCCAGCCGCCGACTGTCCTGCTCGCCGGCTTCCAAAGGCGTGACGACTTACGGCGCCGATCGACAATCCACGATCAACGATCGGAGATGGCAACGCTCCGCGGCGCGGAACATGCGACGGAAGGCCGTCAGCCGACGTCCGGATTCGCGGCGGCCGGGACCATGAGCACGGCGCACGATGCGTGCTCCAGGACCGCCTTGCTGACCGACCCGAGCAAGATGCGGTGCACCACGCCGTGCGCGTGCGTCCCGATGACGATCAGGTCAATGTGCGAATCCGCGGCGTAACGCGAGATCTCGACGTGCGGCTGCCCCACGAGGACCTCTCCGGCCGGGCGGCTCTTGCATCGGCCCAGGTGCGCATCGATGAAGCGATCGAGCGATTGCCGCGCCTGCGTGAGCAGCTCGTCGACGGGCACGGCGATCGAGATCATCGGCGCATCGGGCGTCTCGGCCGCCGCGGGCACGATCTGCGCCGGCGTCACGACGTGGACGACGTGAACCTCCGCCCCGTGTACGTCCGCGAGGTACGCGGCATACTCCGCGGCGCGGATCGACAACTTCTGAAAGTCGATCGGCAGCAGGATTCGCTGGACCCGAACCATCCTCATCATCCTAGGCGCATCGCGGGAAAGACACAATCCAGATTCGACGTATCGCCGGTCGTCCGAGGCGTCGCGCCGTTGGACGATCCCCATCGCGTCGGTCGGTCGCGCCGTTTCCGCGCGACCGCCGCATCCTGTAGGATCGGCCGCGATGCAGGATTTCGTCGTGCTTCCCGCGCTCTTCCTCGCGGCCGCCGTGCTCTACTCCGCCGTCGGACACGGAGGCGCCTCGGCCTATCTGTCGGTCATGGCGTTCGCCGGCATGGCCCCGGCGATCATGCGACCGACGGCGCTACTCCTCAACATCCTCGTCGCGGGCATCGCCACCGTGCGCTTCGTGCGTAGCGGCGCGTTCTCCTGGCCGCTGTTTCTCCTGTTCGCGGCCGGCAGTGTGCCCGCCGCGCTGCTCGGCGGCTGGATTCACATCCCCGCGCTGATCTACAAGCAAATCGTGGGCGTCATCCTGCTCTACGCGGCCGCGCGACTGATCATCCATCCGCGACGCCGTGAGGATGCCTCGGTCCACCGGCCGAACCGCGCGCTGGCCGTGGGACTGGGCGCCGCGATCGGCTTTCTCTCCGGGCTGGTCGGCGTCGGTGGCGGGATTTTTCTCAGTCCGTTGCTCATTCTCATGGGCTGGGCCGAGACGCGCGTCGTCTGCGGGATTTCGGCCGCGTTCATCGTCGTCAATTCGCTCGCGGGCCTGGTCGGCGTCTGGACGTCCGGCGCGCCGGCGATGCCGCCCGCGGCGCTGGTCTGGGCCATCGCGGTCGTGGTAGGGGGGGTCGTGGGGACGTCGCTCGGTACGCGCGTGCTGTCGATTACGGCGCTGCGACGCTGGTTGGGCGTCGTGCTCGTCGTCGCGGGCGCGAAGCTTCTGCTGACTCAGTAGGTGCGCAGTCGCGGAGCTTCACCCCGCAGGGCAGCGATCCTCATCGCCCCCGCACCGTCGTGCAGGAGCCGTCTGCCGTCGGCGCCGGCTACGGGCAGCCCATCCCCAGCTCGCACTGCGTCATCAGCGAGATGTCGTTCGATGAGAACGCCAGGTCGTTGTCCATGTCCGCGCACGAACAGTTGCCGAGGAACGTGTTTCCGCCGAGATAGCACTCGACGAAATCGGGAAGGTCGGCACCGGTCACCTGCCCGTCGCCCGTGAGGTCGCCGCGGACCGTGCCGCATTGCGGCGTAAACCAGTCGAGGATCCTCTGCATCACCAGTCGGCGATCGTTTGCCGTCGGGATCGCCTCCCACGGGAATCCGAAGAAGACGGTGCGATACACCGCCGTCGCCTTGTTGAGCCCGGCGCTGCCGGCATTGCCGTTAAATGCCATCTCCGCCGTGCCGTCCGGGCTGATGCGGTCGCTGAAGTTGGTGAAGGGGTACGACAGCGTGTACGGCCCGTAGCCGGCGAAGACGGATCCCGCTCCGGTGACAGTGGTCTGGCTGACGTCGTTGCCGCCCGGGCTGACCATGCCGAGATACGTTTGCATGAACGCGGTCGGCACACCGGATGGGTTGTCCCGATCGTAGAGGTAGTCCTGCGAACACATGAACAGGCGTTTGCCCGAGTTCAGGAAGGTCGCCAGTGCCGTCTCGCTCGTGCTGCTCGGACCGCAGAAGCCGCCGAATTCATCGCCGGTAAACCAGATCACGATCTTGTACGGACTCAGCTGCGCCGCCGTCGGCTCATTGTCCGTGTTGTTCGTGTTCCAGATGTCGTACGACCGGCCGAGCGCGTCCAGCGCCGTCGTGTAGTACGAACGCACATCCGGACCGTTGTCGTCGTCATCGACGAGCAGGATCGCCGGAATGACGCGCGTCGTGAAGCTCCATACGGCCGAGTTCGCCCCGACGCCGCAGGGGTTCTCGGCCCGCGCGCGCCAGTAGTACGTGGTGCCGATCGCCAGGTCCGACCCGAGCGTATAGGTCGGGTTCAGCAGACCGGAGGCGCTTGCGACGATCGACGCAAACCCCGCGTCCGACGCCACCTCGATCGCGTAGGACGCCGCCGCCGGGTCGGCGCTCCACGCAAACGTCGGCCGCAACGGCTGGTTCGTCACCATGTCCGCCGGCGACGTCAGCGTGACCGCGCCCGGTGCGCCGTTGTAGATGCGAAGCGTCGCGCCGGCCGTCCGATTCAGCATGCCCGACACGCCGTCGATCTGGATGGCATAGCTGCCGGCCGCCGCCGCGCCGGTGTTGCCGATCGTCATCGTGCTCGAGCCGGGCGGCGTGACCGGATTCGGCGCGAAGTTGACCGTCGTGCCGGCCGGGTTTCCGGTGGCCGACAGCGTCACGGGATCGGTGAAGCCCTGAATCTGCGTGACGTTGATCGTATAGACCGCGTCGTTCGGCGCGCAGACCGACTGGATGTTCGGCGTCGCGCCGAGAACGAAGCCTGGATCGGCGGCGCAGTTGTAGCAGACAATGGCGAAGTCCTGGTCCGTGGCGTCGCCCTGGTTCGGGCGTGCATCCGAGTTGATGTTCGTCGCGACGACCCGAATCGTGTAGCTGCCCGGCGCGGTCGGGCCGATGAACACGCCCTCGGTGTTGTTCCTCGAGTCCGCGGCACCGCCGGCCTGCGACCAGCCGGATGCGTTGAAGGCGTTTCCGCGGAAGGTGTTGACGCCATCCTCGACCACGAGATCAAGGTCGTTGTTCCACGCGGGCGTGCTTCCGCCCAGGCCGTGCCCCGGCGCGTCGGTCCAGACGAGCATGATCTTGACCGGCTTGCTCGGATCGTTCGCCGAGACGTTTCGAATCCACTGCTCGCCCGTGTTGTCGAAGACCGTCGGGTTGTCGAAGTACAGGGTCGAGAGCTCGGGCGCGACGGCCGCCTCGGCATCCATGCGCCCCCAGCCCTGCTTGCTGTCGAACGGATGCCCGAGGACCCCGCCGTCCGCGTCCAGATTGCCCGCCAGGTCGCGCGACGTGACGAGAAACGCGGCCTTGATCATCGCGGCGCTCGGGTCGTTGGCGTAGTCCGGGAGCCCACGGTAGTACTCGATGAAGAGCGCAACCGCGCCGCTGACGTGCGGTGACGCCATGCTCGTGCCGCAGTTCAGCCCGTACGAGTTCGTCGGGATCGTCGAGTCGACGTAGCAGCCGGGCGCAACCATGTGCGGGATCGTCCGTCCATCCAGCGCGGGACCGTGGGCCGAGTTCGACGACAGGTCGTTGATCTGGAGGATCTGCGACCCGGTGCCCGAGTTCTGCATCTTCGTCGAGCCGATCGTGAAGATGTTCTTGCCCTCGTCCGGCGTCCCCTGCGTGCTGGTCCCGCCGTTGCCGTTCATGAACGACAGGACGTACGACAGCGGCTGGTCGCCCGGCGTGACGCTGTCCGTGTCGCGCACGCCCACGTCCACCTGCCGCGTGTCGCCGTCGTAGCCGCGCGGCGTGCCGGCCGGACCCCAACTGTTGCCCGAAAGCAACGCACCGTTCTGATACGACTGGAGCATGAGGGTCAGCATGCCGTTCGGCTGCGTGAAGGTCGGACTGTAGAGCTGTTCCACGAGGTTCGCGCCGGGCGCCATTCCCTGACCGCGCAGGAATCCGAAGCTGTCGAGCACGCCCGACGATCCATCGGCGGCCATGATGCCGGCCGTGTGCGTTCCGTGACTGCTGCTCGTTGCGCCGCCGCACGTTGAGCCGGTGCACGGCAGCATGCGATTGACGAGGTTGGGATGTGTGTCCTGCACACCGCCGTCGACGTTCGCAATGATGACGCCCGCGCCCGAAAGCCCGACGCTCGTCAGCCACGTCTGGTAGCCCGGAAACGCCTGGTTGCTCCCGTTGACGTTGTTGACGTTGACCTGGTTGCTCATCTCGCCGCGCAGTCCGCCGTCCGTCGGCTCCGGCTGCACGCTGTAGACGCCCGGCATGGTCGCGATGTTCTGGAGCTTCGAGCCGGCGACGTTGAAGTGGGCGACTTCGAGATGTCGATCGACTACCGCCCGGCCGTCGAGCTTCGCGCCGAGACCGTCGATCGCGCGCAGCGTCGCGGCGACGTCCGCGGCGCGTACGATCTGGACTCGCACGTTGATCTTCGCGTCGCCCAGATTCCGCCAGCGCGGCAGGATGCGGTATGCCGGCGCGAACTCGCCCGTCCAGCGCACGTGCGCCCCGCCAGCAGCCCGCGACAGGCCGGCGCTCGGCCCGTACACGATGTACGAGAACGGCTCGAGGTACTGCACGACTCGCAGGCCCTGGCGCTCCAGCGCATCAAGCCACTCTTGCCTTGTCGGCCCGACGAATTGCACCAGCCGCAGGTCCCCGCCGTCATGCGCGACCGGCTCAAGCCCCGGCGGCGCGGCCGGAACCGCCCGCAGCGGATCAAAGGTCGTCTCACCCAGCGTCAGCGCAAACCCGTCGCTGAAGTCCTCAAACGGAATACCGCTCCGGCGCAGCTTCGCGAATTCCGCCGCATCCAGCTCCTGCCACACGAAAATGCCGTAGTTGAGCGACAGCCGCGCCCGAACGCCGGCGCCCCGCACCGCCTCGACGCGATCCGCGGAGATCCGAACGAACTTCCCCCGCGGTGCGGGCTTCGCACCACCGGCGATCGGCGCGGATGCGCCATTCGCCGGGATCGTGATTCCGAGTAGAACGACGCCGACGATGAGACGTGGGGCTGAGTGCATTCTTGCCTCCTCTGCACAATAGACGTGCGCATCGGCGACCGCTCGGATGCGACGGGACGACTTCCGGTTCGGCGGTCGCGCGCGAAGCGAGTCCCGGAGATTCTCGGATATTCTACCCGATCCCGGTCGGATTTGAAAGATGGATGGACCGGTAATCCCGCCGTCCAAGCCAGGCCGTCGGCTCGGAATGTCGCACGCCCCGGTCGATCGCACGGCCGTTGTCGGACGCCGTGATCGGTCCGAGGTCGTCAGCGTTTCCGTGTGTTCAGGCACTTACGGGCCGCGGACATCGCAGCCTTCGTATCGCCGTCGGACGCGAACGCGAAATAGAAGATGACCTTGCGGCCGACGGCCGCCGCCGACGCCCCGCGGATGTTGATGTCCTTCCCTGCGATCGCGCGCGTCAGCGCGGCGCCGAGTCCCGGCCGGTCATCCCCGGAGATCCGGACCGAGTGCATCCCCTTCGCCGGCAGCAGTCCGACGTCGCGGGCCGCGCGCCTCTGACGCGGCGTCGCAATCGGCGCCAGGAACACCCGCGACGAGCTTTCCGTCACCCGTCGCGCGACCATGAACTCCAGCCGCGCGCCGGCCGCGCTCAGCGCCTCCAGCATCCGCGCCAGTGTTCCTGGGCGGTTCAGAAGATCGGCGACCCAGACCTCGACTCGTTGAATCTTGTACGCCATGATGGCCTCCTCCGACTCGCCGCGCGAAGTGAACCGGTGACGTGCCGCGGCGATCGCCCGCCCATTCTACCTTCCGGCCGATTGCCTGCATCCGATAACTTCGAGGAATCGCCCTCGCCGCAACCGGCCGCGTCCGGCCGCCCCCGGAACTGAATCCGCGCATCGATCGATCCGACGAAAGCGAGGCGTCGCGTTTCGGTCGTCGATGCGCACGCGCCGCAACCTCAGCAGGACTGCACGATGCCCGCCATGCTCGAAAGCACCGCCGACTTCGATCGTCGATCCACGGAGCGCGTCTGCGTCAGCGGCCGCATCGAATGGAAGCGCGCCGGCGACGACGGTCTGCGTCGCGGCTGGCTCAGTGATCGCGCGACCGACAGCCTCTCGTTCATCGTCGGCACCGACGTCCGCCCGTCGCTCGACGACGTGATCGAGATCGTCCACGTGGATCGGCCGCCCGAGAACCTGCGCGTCACGCGGATCGCGCCGTACGACGATCATCTCTCGGTCGTGGCCGGACGTCTCGTCGTGACGATGCCGGTACCGCCGGTCATCGATCGCGTTCATCGCCCGCGCTATTCGATCGTAAGCGAACTGAATCCCTGATCCGCGGCCGGGTTTGCGCAATCCGGTCGGTGCCCCGGAAGGAATTCCGTCACGAGTTTTCGCCCCGGGACCTGCTCGCCAGGATCGCGCGCACGAGTTCTTCCGGAATCGGGGCGTTCGGGGCGAACTCCGGATCGTCGAAGGCCTTCCGCCCCGCCTGAATTGTGGTGCGATAGCTCTCGACGTACGCGACGCACGGCGGACAGAGCGAGAGGTGCCGCTCGAACACCTCACGCTGCGCCGTCGGCAGTTCGCCGGCGGTGTAGTCGGCCAGGAACTCGAACACCTCGCGACACGTCATAGGGCACCCGTCGAGAACAACTGGTCGAGGCGCGTCCGCAGCGCCTGTCGCGCGCGATGCAGGCGCACCTTGACCGCGCTTTCCGACATCTGAAGCAGCGCCGCCGTCTCGGCCGTGCTCAACTCCTCGATGTCGCGCAGTTGAAGCACGATGCGGTACGACTCCGGCAGTTCGTCGATCATCTGCCGCACCGTCCGACGCGTCTCCTCGCGGTCGAGCACTTCCTCGGCGCTCTGGCCCCACGCCCGCGCCGGCTGCATCTGGTGGCCGTCTTCGAGAAACTGCGGCAACAGCGGATCGATCGTTCGTTCCGTCTGGCGGGGGCGCTGCCGCAATCGCATGAGCGCTGCATTGACGGCGATGCGGTGCAGCCAGGTGGAAAGCTGCGCATCCCCGCGAAAGCCGTCGACCGCCCGCAGCACCGAGACGAACGCGTCCTGCACCGCGTCCCTCGCATCGTCCTCGTTTCGGAGTAGTCGCCGCGCCACGGCCAGCATCGCCCCGCCGTGTCGACGCACCAACTCCTCGAACGCCGCAGGGTCCCGTCCGCGCAGCCGCGCCATCATCGCCGCCTCGACCGACCGATCGTCGGCCGGCAGGTCCGCTCGCTTCGGGGGCGTCCGCATAAAGCTCACGATAGTCCTCGCCGCGCCGTCCCGCAACGCCGGCTAGTCCGCATCGCCGATCAGCGCGAATGCGGCCCAATAGTACGGGGAGGCGAACGGGCGCGCCTCCGACGGCATGGCCGGTCGCGTGGTCGTTGACGTCCGCTTGACGCCGCGCGGCGCCGCCGCGAGTTCGGTCCATGCGCCCACGCGCTTCCGCGCTTCGTCCGCGGGCATCTCCCGAAGCACGCGCTTCGCCTCGCGCAGCGCCTCGGACTTTCGCAGGCCGCGTTCGACGTGCCGGCGGTAGAACTCCTCCATCAGGATCGACGTGGCCGCGTCATCGACCTTCCACAGGCTCAGCAGCAGCGACCGCGCGCCGGCCACGAACAGCGCCTGCGAAAAGCCGATCATCCCCTCGCCGCCCGCGCCGCGACCGAGCGCCGTCTGGCATGCGCTGAGCGTGACCAGGTCCGCATCGAGCTTCCACGTGCGGATGATCTGATCGACCGTCAACCGGCCGTCATAGGCCTCGCGGCCCGCCAGGACCTGCGCGTACGCGTCGGGCAGGTCGACCTGCGACAGAATCAGCGAGGATCGCATCGGCGTACGGTCGTCGATCACGCCGTGCGTCGCGAAGTGAATGTAGCGAAACGCCGTTAATTTTCCGGCCGTCGAAAGCGCGTCGAGCCGCGGCTCACTCGCCGCGTCGCCGACGAGAATCTCCGCCGCCGCGCCGGGAAAAAGCGCGGCGATACGCTGTACTTCGACGCGTGTCGCCGGAAGCGGCGCGAACTCGGCCCGCGAGTCGGCCGCGTGACCGGGCCGCGCCAGCGAGGGATCCCCCACGGCCAGCAGCGTCGGTCCTGCTGTTGCAACGGACGGCGTCGCCGGGACGTGGCGCGGTCGCTCGGCGAGCCACGCGAAGATCGTCGCGCTCGGCGAATAGCTGACGGTGTAGCGATCCGTCAGGGCGTCGATCGGAATCCCGGCCATCGTCCCGACGGGTATGACCATCAGCCGACGCACCGGCGGCAGACTTGAATCCGACGCGAGCGCCGCCTCGATGGGCGCGATTCGCTGACGGTGCAACTCGGCGCTCAACGATCGCAGCGTTTGCGTGTCGCTGTCGCGCGATGAAAGCGCCCGTCGAACGCGCGCCGGCAGCGACGCGTCCGCGTCGGACCACGCACCTGTCGGGCCGGTGCCAGGCAACGCGACCCAATGCGGCGCGCCCGAGGAGCGGACGACGCACGCCCAGTGTTCTTCGCCCGCCTCGACGCGCGGCATGACCCGTTGCAGATCGACCCAGGCGACGAGTGCGGCGTCCGGCTGCATGGCCGCCTGCACCCGCGGCAGCTCGTAGACGTCGCCGGCCGCCGCGCCGTACTTTTCTTCGATCGATCGCTCGAACGCGGCCAGTTCCGTCACTCGGGCGTCACGCTCGCGCCGCAGCGACGTCCGCAGTGCGTCCGTTCCGGATCGACCCTTCCCCGGGCTTGTTTCAGCAGGTCCGGGCGTCAGGCTCGCGATGCGCTCGTCCAGACGCGCGAGTCGACCGAGGAGCGTATCCTCGCGTTCGCGCTCGTCCGAGGTCAGTGGCCGTGTGCGTCGCGCCGCCACGGCGTCCAGCAGACCGCGCGCGAAACCCTCTTCCAGACACTGCCACGCCTCGGCGCCGCGGCCGTTTCGCAGCAAAACCGTCGCGCAGCGCTCGTACGGGGAATACCGCGCGGAGAACGCGGTGCGATCGAATCCGCCGCTCCCAGCGCGAAGCCGCGCGGCCTGAAAGCACTTGGCGGCGTCAATCGCGGTCGCGACGGCCGCGACGTAGTCGCCGCGCGCCACCTGCGCTTCCATCAGCGTCCCGAGGTTTGCGACGGCGTCCGGATGGCTGCCACCCAGCAGCGATCCGGAGAGAGCCGCCGCGCGCCGCGCGCTCGTTTCCGCATCCGCCAGGCGGCCGGACTTCAAAAGCGTCTCGGCGAGTTGCCCCAGCATGACGGCGAAGCTCGGATGGCGGTCGCCGACCTGCTTCTGAAGAACGGCCATCGCTTCGCGGATGGACGTCTCGGCGTCGGCGTACCTTCCCTGTCGAAGCTGCAACTGTGACAGGGTGTACAGGCTCGCCGCGACGTGGCGGTGTTCGTTACCGAAGCGCTTGCGAAAGAGATCGAGCGCCTCGCGGCTCAGTCGCTCCGCTTCGACATCGTCGCCCATCTCGGCGAGCACGGAGGCCAGGTTGTTCAGTCGGAACCCGACGTAAGGATGATCGGCGCCCATCTGGCGGCGCGTCGCCGCGAGTGCCTCACGGTACAGGGGTTCGGCCGCCTCGTGGTCGCCCTTCGTCGAGAGCAGTTGCGCCAGGTTGTGCACGGCGATGGCGGCGCTCGGATGGTCGGGGCCGAGCATCCGCCGATGCAGCTCGATGGACTCGCGCGCCAGCGGCTCGGCCGCCGTGAAGTCCCCGCGGTCGCGAAGGATCGCCGCGACGTTATTCAGCGCGGTTGCGACGAGCGGATCGTCGTTGCCGGCGAGCGCGCGAAACTGGCGCAGCGCTTCGCGCGCGAACGGCTCGGCGCCGGCCGCGTCCCCCGCGTCCTGAAGCACGAGCGAGAGATTGTTGAGGCTGATGGCGACGTCGCGATGCTGCGGTCCGCGCAACATCATGCGCATGAGCGCGGCCTTGCGCTGAATCGCCTCGGCGGCGGCGTAGTCTCCCCGTGCGCGGAGGGCCTCGCCCATGACGCCGGCGATCGAGTACACATCGGGATGCGCGTCGCCCAGCAGGCGTCGGCAGCTCATGATCGCCGCGCCGCACACCCCGATCGACGCCGAGTACTCACCGCTGTAAAACAGCATCGCCGCCAGGTTCTGACACGCTCTGTCCGTGTACGCATCGTCTTTCGAGAGCCGCCGCGCGAAAATCTCCACCTGCTGAAACGCAAGACGTCGCGACTCGATATACTGACCGGCTCGATACAATTCCATCACGCGGCCGCGCAGCGCCTCGGCGCTTGCGATTTCACGCCGCGCCGTCTGCGGCAGCGATCGGAGAATTCTGAATCGCGCGGAAAACGCCCGCGCATCGGCCACATCGTGAGGTGAAAACTCCGAACCAGCGCGGGCCATCCGTTCAACGATGCGATCCGACAGCGTGATCGCCTCGTCGAGCGCCGCCCGTTGAGCGGCCTCGTCGGGCGCCTCCAGGCTCTGCTTGCGAAGAACGTCGATGCGGTCCAGCCATTCGGTCAGTTGCTTCGCGTGCGCGTCGGACATCTCCGGCGGCTTCGGAAACCGCTCCGGATGTGCAATCGCATCGCGGACCTCGGCCAGGGTCGGGATCGGCGCGAGCGCTTGAAGCACTGCGTCGACCGTCGGTGCGTTCAGTTCGGCAATGAATCGCTGGAGTTCGGCGGCCCCGTCGTCCGCTTCCGCCGATGGGGAAGTCGGGCCGGACGTGGGTGCGGATTCGCGGGTTGTCGCGGCGCTGTTCGTCGTCGCACTCGGCGGCGAAGCGCGCCCGGGCAGGCCGCCTAACGCGGCGACCGCCCCGCAGAAGATCGTCAGCCGGAATTCCAGCAGCCGGGACATCGACTCATCCGGACGAGATCGTCCCAGTGTACCGGACGGACCGCGAATTGCGCGAGAATTCGGATGACCAGAGTCGCCCGGTCAGTGTCCCTCTCGCCTACCGGGTCTCGCGTGTATCGACATGCGGGAAGGCGATCATCCGTGCCGAGCGGATCCGGTTCCTGATCGTCCCGCCGATCGAGTCCAGCAGCGATGGCGCGGCGGACGTCGGCACCTTTCGCACGCCGCGATCGCGACGCCCGATCACCTGCGGCCGTTCCGGATCGCCGACCCACATTGTGCGTGCATCGAGTTGCGGCACGCCGACGCGGGCCAACTCCGACGACAGCGTCGAGACGTCGGCCACCGGTTCGTCGAGCACCACCATCAGCACCACCTTGGTGCCGGGCGGATTCTCCAGCTCCCAGCCGCTCGTGCGAGGTCCGTGCTCCGGTTGCGGGATGGGGCTGACGAATTCCGCCACCGGCTCGACCGACCGGTCCTCGTCGGGATACAGACACTGCGGCGGCTCCGCGGCGCTGAGCAGGAAGACGTACGGGTACGACGCCTCGGGCAGGCGCCCGCGAAGATACAGGACGTTGCCGGTCCGAAGCGGCAATGCGAATTCGTCGAGAGGTCCGCGCGCCGTCGAGTGCGGCGACGGCGACCATTCGACCATCAACTCCGGCGCGGCAGGATGGTCGGTCCGCGCGGACGAGTCCGGGCGATGGACCGACTCGCGCGGCGACACCCCGGCGAATCGAAGCCAGGCCACGCTCGCCAGCAGCGCGGCGGCGACGAGCCAGTACGGTGAAACGCGCCAGGGCCGCCCGGGCGAGAGACAAGCGGACATCTCCGCGGCGGTCTGGAAGCGCCGCGCGGGGTCCGGATCGCAGGCCCGCGCGATCACCGACGCCACGTCCTTCGGCGCGCGGCTTCCGGCCGATGCGCGGACCGCGAACGGATCGACGCCTGTGCGCGGCGTGCGCCCGCTGACGAGCTCGGCCAGCATCGTGCCGGTGCAATAAAGGTCGCCGCTGCGTTCGACCACGCCTTCCGCCGGCGCATAGAGCGGCGTGCCGGCGCGGTTTTCCAGTCGTCCGTGACGCGCCACCAGGCCCGTGTCGCCGAGTTGCCAGCGGCCGGCGCAGCGAAAGACGTTTGCCGGCTTCACGTCGCGGTGCAGCAGTCCGGCCGTGTGCAGGCACTCAAGGCCGCTGAGCACGGCCCGCGTGATCGCAATGGCCTCGTCGACCGGCAGCGGTCCGCGACGGCGCAGTTCGTCACTGAGCGTCATGGGCTCGTAGCCGTCCGGTGTGTAGACCCCTGAGCCGCGCGCATCGTCCGCCAGCGGCATGACGTAGTAGAGGCTCGCGTCCGTCTGCCCGACGTGTTCGATGGGAATGAGGTGCGGATGTCCGGCGATCCGCTCCTTGACGCGGCGGATGCCCTCCAGTTCGAGTTGCGCCGCGTCGCCCTGCGCGCCGCCCGCGCGGGAGATGATCTTGACGGCGTGTAGCAGCCCGGTGAGCCGGTGCTTCGCCAGCCAGACGTGCCCGAAGCCGCCCGATCCGATCCGCTTCAACAGGTCGTATTCGGGGATGATCGGGGGCGGCGACGCGTCGGCGCGCGAGCCCGGCGCGGCGTGGCCCGGCGATGCCTCCGGGACACTGCGCCCGTTCCGAACGGCGTCGCGCAGTCGGGACACGAGCTGTTCCTCGCGCTTGATCGCCGACGCCAGTTGGTCGGCGCACCGCGCGCAGGCGTCGACGTGCTGTCGAATCCAGTCCGACTCCGGGCGAGGAAGTTCCTGTGCGTGATAGCGCAACAGTCGTTCGTCGTCCGGGCAGACATTCATCGTCGGACCTCGCAGGAACCGCGTTCGCCGAACTGCTCCTGCAGCATTCGCAGGATGCGCCACTTGGCCTTGTAGACCTGGTTCGCCGTGAGTTGCAGGCCGGCGCATACGCGTTCGACCGGCTGCTCTTCGAGTACGTACCGTTCGAACGCCAGATACGTATGATCTTCCACTTCCCGCCGGACTCGTGCAAGGGCGGCCCGCAGTCGCTCTCGTTGCAGCGCCGCCTCGCAGGCCGCGTCGGGCGCAACGTCGCGCGCACACGGCTGCGCGAGTCGAGTCCCGGCGGGAAGCGGCTCGGCGTGTCGCCGCATCCGGCGCACGAGGTTGTTGGCAATCGTCCGCAGCCAACCCTGAAAGCGACCGCGCGATGGGTCGTAATCGAATGAGCAGATGCCGCGGACGACGGCCGCCATCACCAGTTGCGTGACATCGTCCGCCGTGTTCGCGTCCAGTCCGCGCGCCCGCGCGTAGCGCCACACGAGCGGCCGATACGTCGCGTCGAAATCGGTCCACGCGGATCGGTCGTCGCGATCGCGGAGACGCAGCAGCAGGCTGACCCGGGTGTCCTCGCCGATCGCCGTTTCGCGCGGCCGATCGTTCGGACCGATCGTGCCGCAACGCGTTCTGGGCGCAAGCCGATCGCGACCACCGTTTCCGGCGTTCGGAGTTCGCACGTGCGTCCGGTTCGCCGCATGCGTTCGCTGCAATCGTGCCATGTCGCACGCCTCCCTCTCGCCCCGCCAAGGGTCGTACACGAGGCCATTGAGCCTCTGTCAGGAAAAACCGGGAATCCGTGGCAGAAATACAAGGCGGGGCGCCGCGGTCGGATTTCTTCGGGATCGGTGACAGATGCGATCGTCGGGCGGGTACTCCGGTTGACGCCGGTGCTCGACTCGCAAGCCCGGCAATGGACGAAAGGAGAACGGGCCATGACACAGAATTCGAAGACGACGAAGCGACGCAGCACGGGGGAGCGCTCGAACAGCCTGCTGATCGCGGTACTGGCGCTGGCCATCAGCTTTCTGCTGGCGGGCCGGACGTTCGGCCAGCTTCCACAGGTTGCGTAGAGTGAACTCGGCGCGCACGTTGCCGATCGCCTGATTCCGCTTTCCGAACTGTCGCTCAGGGACTGGAGCGAGAAGGCGGGCGTCGATGAGCGGCCGGCGCGGACGGTCGTGCAGGTGATCGAAAACGTCGTCTATGAATGGCAGGAGTTTGACGATGTGGGCGCGGACGGCGTTCGCCGCGTTCGGCTGCGGATGATCCAGCCGGAATTGCGTGACCTCACGATCGAGGAGGCGCAGCTCCTCCTGACGGCCTCGGCCGGTTGGATGGAGTCGGTCGACAAGAACGCGCCGCAGTCGTACGTCGTCGATGCGAACCTCCAGCCGGTCCTGCCGGTCCGCGAGCCGTTCCTCTCGGACGACGGGCTGTATCGCTTCGACGCGGGCGCACCAAAGAGCGTCATCGGGACCGACGACCGCAGGCGGGTCACCAATACAACGGAGTTTCCGTGGCGGGCGATCTGCCACCTGTCGATGGTCGCGGCCAACGGCAACGGCTACCGCGGGACGGGTTTCCTCGTCGGTCCGCGGACCGTGCTTACCAACGGGCACATGGTCTTCGGGGCGAGCGATGGCGGCTTCGCGCGGGAGATCACCGTGACGCCGGGCCAGCGCCAGGACTATGCCGGCGGACCGGTCACGCGGCCGTACGGCAGCCAGACGTCGCGGGACCTGCGGACGAACACGCAATACGCGAGCACGGAAAGCTCGGAATATGACTACGCGGCGGTCATCCTCAGCGAGCCGTTCGCGGGCATCTCCACCTACATGCCGCTGGTCTTCGACGAGTCGCCGAGTTCCGTGAACCTCGCAGGCTACCCGGGCCAGGTGGGCAGCGATACGAACACGATGGCGCTGTGGCACTCGTACAGCAGCGTGGCCGCGGTCGAGTCGCGGGTTGTGCGGTACACGGCCGACAGCTCGGGCGGCAACAGCGGCGGCCCGGTGTGGGTGTTCGACGGCGCGACCGGATCGCGGCGCGTGGTCGCCATCCACGCCTTCGGCGGCAGCACGACGAACGGCGGTCCGCGGCTGATCTCTTCCAACCGCGACTTGATCATGCAGTGGGTCGGCGGCGGGACCGGCGGTTCGACCAATCCGCCGACGAATCCGACGCAACCGACGAATCCGACGACGCCGACCACTCCGAGTGTTCCGTCCCGTCCTTCATCGCCGTCCGGCGACATGTGCGGCGGGATCGGCTTCCCGATCCTGTTCTCGATGTTCGCGGGACTGATCGGTGGGACGATCCGACAGACGCGCGTTCGACGCATTCGCCGCGCGGCCTGATTCGCTTCGACCGAGCTGGATTGAAAATCACGGGGCCTCGATCTTCGGAGGATCGAGGCCCCGATTGCGTTGGTCGCCTGCGGGTTCAGAGCAGCGATTCAATCATCTTCTCGAATTCCTTCTCATCGCCCGGAGAGAAGCCGAGATGCGAGCCGACGACCTTGCCCTCGCGGTCGATCCAGTACGTCTTCGGCACGCCGCGGCTGCGGTAGACCTCGTAGTATGTCGAACGACCGTTCAGAAGCACGGGGTGCGCCAGCTTCTTGCTCTTCATGAACGAGCGAATGGTCTCCTCATCCTCGTCCCAGGCATTGACCGCCAGGACGACAAGGCCGCGGTCCTTGTACTTTTCATGAAGCTTCGTGATGTGTGGAGCCTCCACACGGCAGGGCGGTCAGCCGACGGCCCAGTAGGCGAGCATGACCGGTTTACCGCGGAAGCTCGACAGGCGGACGCTCGCGCCATCGAGGCTCTTCAGCGTGAAGTCCGGCGCTTCCTTGCCGGCGAGGCGCTCTCGAACGCCGGTCCCGAGGCGGCAGCCCGCGAGCAGCCCTGCGCCGGCCAGCAACCCGACCAGCATCACGTGTCGATTGGACATGGGAATGTCTCCAGCTCGTGGCGGAATGATACCCCGACGAGGCGATGCGCCAAGCGCCGGGTCTCGACGCTCCGACCGGCGTTGACGTCCCGAGCGCCGGGTGCGGTATGATAGACCGGATCGGCCGCAGGGGGAGCGTCGGCCGCGGAAGGAATCGAGATTCCACAATGAACGCTGCTGCGCTCGAAAACGAAACGATATCGGTCATGCTGGTCGATGACCACGCGCTGGTCCGCGCGGGCCTTCGTCGCTTGCTCGAAGACACGCCGAACATCCGCGTGCAGTCGGAGGCGGGCGACGGGGCGGAGGCGATCCGGCTGTTGCGGGACAACGTGCCGGACGTGATCGTGCTCGACATCACGATGCCGGGGATGGACGGCATTGACGCCACGAAGCACATCCGCGCGGCGTGGCCCGACGTGCCGATCCTGATTCTGACGATGCACTCGGACCCGCAGTTCGCGGTGCGTCTGTTGAATGCGGGCGCGAACGGGTACGTGGTCAAGCAATCTGCGCCGGCGCAACTGGCCGCGGCGATCCGCGCGGTGCGGTGCGGTGAGCAGTACCTCAGTGGCGAGGTGGCGGACGCGGCGCAGGCGATGCAGCGGGCCGGTGCGGCGAACGACAATCCGGTGAGCGTGCTGACGGACCGAGAGCTTCAGGTACTGCGGGATCTGGCCGAAGGTCGGAACCATCATGAGATCGCGGAGCGCCTGCATCTGAGCGTCAAGACGATCGACACGTACCGGCTGCGGCTCTTGGCGAAGCTGCGGCTGCGGAACAACTCGGACCTGACGCGGTTCGCGATCCAGAACGGGCTGGTGCAGGCGTAGGGTCTCGTTCGGGACTGGGCTCGGGGTTTTTCCGGGGGTGAGATTTCAGCCACGTGAAATCCTCCGAAATTCGGCGAGATCTTACGGCGCATCGCGCGAGCGTCCGCGCGCGCGGCGTCTGCGGGTCCGCGCGGGGCGAATCGACGCGGGGAACGCGCGTGGCCAGAACGTCCGCCCCGATGCGTGCACGCCCGTTTCGACTCCGACGTGCAAGGTGTGACCGGGG
>JAKLKO010000026.1 GCA_023150615.1 Phycisphaerae bacterium | reverse complement strand
GTTGCGGTTCAGCTAGGGGTACCCGCGATCAGGGCTCCCAGAGGACTTACACCTCCAAGTCATCGCGCCATGCCCGGCGCACAATGAGGAGGCCCACCGACTTCGCGTCGATGGGCCTCTTGGTTAGTGCGCTGGCGCGACGCTGGTCGATCGAGCCGGTCGGCTACCGCGCTCGTGCAGCCCGACGCGGACCGCGTCGGATCGACCGGGCGATGAAGAGACCGAGCATCGAGAGCGACACGGCCGTCGCACCGCCTCCGCCGCAGAACCCGCAGAACGGGAACGGCTGCGGTCCCGGCGTCTCGTTGCAATCCGGCGTCCCGTCGCCGTCCGAATCGGTGTCCGCGACGCCACAACCGCACGCGCCGGGTGCCGTCTTGTCCGGGTCGTTCGGGCAATCATCGTTGCAGTTCGCCGTTCCGTCGCCGTCCGAATCGGTGTCCGCGACGCCACAACCGCACGCGCCCGGTGCCGTCTTGTTCGGGTCGTTCGGACATCCGTCATTGCAGTTCGGCACGCCGTCACCGTCGGAATCGGTATCGGCCACACCGCATCCGCAGACGCCCGGCGCGATCTTGTTCGGATCGTTTGGACATCCATCGTTGCAGTTCGCCGTGCCATCCCCGTCCGAATCCGTATCGGCATTGCCGCAACCGCACTGACCGGGCGCGACCTTGTTCGGATCGTTCGGGCAGCCGTCATTGCAATTGGCCGTCCCGTCGCCGTCGCTGTCGGTGTCCGCGTTCCCGCAACCGCACTGCCCCGGCTGCGTCTTGTTCGGATCGTTCGGACACATGTCGTTACAGTCCGGCGTGCCATCACCATCCGAATCCGTGTCCGCCACACCGCAGCCGCACTGACCGGGCGCGACCTTGTTCGGGTCGTTCGGGCACAGGTCGTTGCAGTCGAGCGTGCCGTCGCCGTCGCTATCGATGTCGTCGGCGCCCGGACACACGTCGTTGCAGTCCGGGATCCCGTCGCCGTCCGAATCCGTGTCGGCGACGCCACAGCCGCAGATGCCCGGGTTCGTCTTGTTCGGGTCCGCCGGACAGCCATCGGCGCAATCGGCCGTTCCGTCGCCGTCCGAATCCGTATCGGCATTACCGCAGCCGCACTGGCCCGCCTGCGTCTTGTTGGGGTCATTCGGGCAGCCGTCGTTGCAGTCTGGCGTACCGTCGCCGTCCGAATCCGTGTCCGCGACGTTGCAGCCGCACGCGCCGGGGCTGGTCTTGGCGGGATCGTCAGGACAGCCGTCGTTGCAGTCGGCCGTCCCGTCGCCGTCCGTGTCCGTGTCCGGGTTTCCACAATCGCACTGGCCCGGCGATGACTTGTTCGGATCGTCCGGGCAGCCGTCGCATACGTTGCCGACGCCGTCTCCGTCCCCGTCGGCCTGGTCGGCGTTCGACGTCACGGGACAGTTGTCGCACGCGTCCCCGAAGCCGTCGCCGTCATCGTCCTCCTGGCCCGGATTGAAATCAAAGATGCAGATGTCGCAGGCATCGCCGACGTTGTCGCCATCGTCATCTTCCTGCCCGGGATTGAAACTGAACGGACAGTTGTCGCACGCGTCTCCGACGCCGTCACCATCGTCATCCTCCTGACCTGGATTCGGAGCGAAAACGCAGTTGTCGCACGCATCGCCGAGCCCGTCCCCGTCATCATCCTCCTGGCCGGGGTTGAAATCGTTCGGGCAGATATCGTCGGAACAGGTGTTCAGCGCAAAGCCCGGATCGCCGAAGCCGTCGCCATCGCTGTCGGTGCAGTCGTCGCAGGCATCGCCGATCCCGTCGTTGTCTGTATCGTCCTGCCCGGCGTTGGGTTCAAAAATACAGTTGTCGCACGCGTCCCCGACGCCGTCGCCATCGTCATCTTCCTGCCCGGGGTTCTGGACGTTCGGACAATTATCATTCGCGTCATCGATCCCGTCGCCGTCGCTGTCCGTTCCGCCCACGGCGAGCATCCCGAGCGACGACGATGCCCGATGAAGCGCGCTCGCAACGCTACCGCTCGCCACGTCCGCCGAACCGAGCCCGAAC
Source organism: Phycisphaerae bacterium (assembly GCA_023150615.1). Classification (GTDB taxonomy): domain Bacteria; phylum Planctomycetota; class Phycisphaerae; order UBA1845; family UTPLA1; genus JAKLKO01. The sequence goes on along the minus strand of JAKLKO010000026.1, from coordinate 46,018 downwards.
CCGACGATCACCAGCGCAAGGATTCCGAGCGACGAACACTGCGACGCCAAGCTCGTCAATACCGATACCGAACAACACGCGAACGATCGAACCGCTTCGAACTTCGACTTCGCCATGATCAAAAACCTCCGAATCCGCGGCACCACGGCCGCGTGCTCTAGCGTTCAACAGTACCTTGCGAGGCCATCCCTGGACCGAGGTGTGCGAGGCAGGCCCGTTCACCGCCGACGCGGGCGAGCCGCGCCGTGGGAACGCCTTTTACCGTAGCCCAGGAATTTCAAACATGCAAGCGAAATCCCCGCCTTGGAACACGTCGACGACGCGCTGATTCGCGAACCACCCAGTCGTCCGCTCCGTGATCGCAATTCTAACACGACCAAAAGATTACAGCCAATCACAAATCCGTGGAAACGCGCATTCAACAAACGATGGAGTTGTCCGATGTATGCCCTTCGCAGGTCCTCCCGAGGGACGTTTGACTCGATGCGTTCCTCACGGACGCGATTCGCTGCGTAGCTGGCAGCCGAACGCTTGGTGGGGATTTCCCCCTAGGAAAATGCGGCAGCCCTTATCACCGCGCTCGACGACGATGCGCGCCGTGTCGAATCACTCGGATTGTAGAATCTCGTGGAAAGGGCGCTTGCGTCAACTGCCTCGCTCAGGCATAATTGTGTGCGTCGGGTGCTCGCACCGCCCGGATGGGAAAGCTTGTCGCGGTGTTCTGCGGAAGAGGCATCCGACGTCTCGCGGTGCGCGTCACTCGCGTTCGGCGTAACACCCGCCACGCGAGTCAACTGAAGCGAACAGCACGCTGGGGAGGCGGAACGAGGCGCTCCGGAAAGCCCAAGCACTCGCCGTTCCCTGTGTCGTCAGGTTCGCCAGATTATCCAGTTTACGACGTCGACCACGGTCGCGTCGGTGGGGAGAAAGCTACCATGACACGGACTCTGAACCTCGTTCGGCTCGCCGTCCTGACCATCGCCTGCGCCTGTAGCGTCGCAAGCACTCGAACGGCCGAGGCCGCGAGCGGCTGCGTCGTCATCAGCCAGGTTTACAGCGGCAGCGGGATTGCCGGCTCGCCGTTCCGCAACGACTTCATCGAGCTGTTCAACCGTGGCAGCACAACCGTCAACATCACCGGTTGGACGGTGCAGTACGCCAGCGCGACCGGAACGACGTGGTCAACGACCGCCCTCTCCGGCTCGATCCCGCCCGGCGGGTACTACCTCATTCAGGAAGGTTCCGGCGGCGCGACCGGCGCCGTGCTACCCACGCCCGACGCCACGGGCAACATCTTCATGGCGATCAGCGCTGGAAAGGTCGCGCTCGTCGACAACGGCACAGCCCTGAGCGGCGCCTGTCCGCTCGGCCCTTCCGTCGTCGACTTCGTCGGGTACGGCGCAACCGCCAACTGCTCCGAGACCGCCCCGACCCCCAACCTCTCCGCCACGCTTGCCGCCAAGCGCGGAGCCAACGGCTGCACCGAGACCGACAACAACAGCACCGACTTCGCCACCGGGGCGCCGAATCCGCGCAACAGCGCCTCGCCCGCCGCTCCCTGCGGACTTCCGGCCGACGGCGACTGCGACGGAATCGCGGACGCGAACGACAACTGTCCGATGATCGCCAACCCCGATCAAGCCAATCAGGACGGTGACAGCGCCGGCGATGCCTGCGACAACTGCCCGATGGACCCGAATAAGACCGAGCCCGGCATCTGCGGCTGCGGCATCTCCGACGTCGATACCGACGGTGACGGCACGCCGGACTGCAACGACGGTTGTCCGAACGATCCGAACAAGGTTGCCCCGGGCGTCTGCGGCTGCGGTGTCGTCGAAGACACGGGAGATAGCGACGGCGACGGCACGATCAACTGTCTCGACGGCTGTCCGAACGACCCCAACAAGACCGCGCCCGGCGTGTGCGGCTGCGGCAATCCAGAGACGCCGGACAGCGACGGCGATGGCGCGCTCGACTGCGTCGATGGCTGTCCGAATGATCCCAACAAGACCGACCCCGGAGTCTGCGGCTGCGGCAATCCCGAGACGCCCGACAGCGACGGCGACGGCGCGCTCGACTGCGTCGACGGCTGCCCGAATGATCCCAACAAGACCGACCCCGGACAGTGCGGCTGCGGCAACCCCGAGACGCCCGACAGCGACGGCGACGGCGCGCTCGACTGCGTCGATGGCTGCCCGAACGATCCGAACAAGACCGCGCCGGGCATCTGCGGCTGCGGCGTCTCCGACGCAGACAGCGACGGCGACGGTACGGCGGACTGCAACGACGGCTGCCCGAACGATCCGAACAAGACCGCGCCGGGCGTCTGCGGCTGCGGCGTCCCCGACGTCGACACCGACGGCGATGGAACTTTCGACTGCAACGACGGCTGCCCGATGGATCCGAACAAGGTTGCCCCGGGCGTCTGCGGTTGTGGCGTCCCCGACGTCGACACCGACGGCGATGGAACTTTCGACTGCAACGACGGCTGCCCGATGGATCCGAACAAGGTCGATCCGGGCGTTTGCGGCTGCGGAATCCCCGATAGCGGCGACGCCGACGGCGACAGCACGCTTGATTGCGTCGACAACTGTCCGATGACGCCGAATCCAGGTCAGGAAGACGGCGACATGGACGGCGTCGGCGACGTTTGCGACAACTGTGCCGGCAGCGCGAACCCGGGTCAGGAAGACACCGACATGGACGGCGTCGGCGATGCGTGCGACGGCTGCCCCAACGATCCGAACAAGACGGAGCCCGGCGACTGCGGCTGCGGCGTCCCGGACGTCGACAGCGACGGTGATGGTCACGCCGACTGCATCGACAACTGTCCGGAAGACTCCAACCCCGATCAGCTCGACAGCGACAACGACGGGATCGGCGACGTCTGCGATCCGGTTCCGCTGCACAACTCCCTGTCGCTCGAGGCGGAGGATGACTGCATCGGAAAGCTCAGCACCCAGGACAACATGGTCTACGTGACCGTGCAACTCTGGATGCGCAACTTGACGCAGGACGTGAACGGTTTCCAGGCGTTCGTCCAGTTCGACGACAACGCACTCGACTTCGTCGTCAGCGAGAGCTCCTACTCAACGTTCCCCACGCACATCCGCACGCTCGGCGCGGGCGGCAATGCGCAGGTGGGCGTCGGGCAGATCAACCTCGACGGCTCGACCGCCTTCACACAGCAGCCGCCGACGAACGCCGACTCGCTGCTCGCGACGCTGGTCTTCAAGGTCGTCACCGAATGCTCGTCGACGACCCTCGACTTCCGCGTCAGCGGAATGTCCGTCTCCAAGCTCAGCCTCAACGGCATCCCGGTGGATCCGACCAATCTCGCCCCACCGGGCGGGTTGTCGTTCTTCATGGACGGCCGGCCGCCGGTTATCACGTGCCCGGGCAACGTCGTGCTCGAATGCGATCCGTCGCAGCCGCTGGAAGACCTGATCGATCCGGAGATCACCGGCGTCGCCACGGCCACCGACGATTGCCAGGGCGAGGTCGTCATCACCTATTGCGACTTCGTCGAGCAGGGCCAGTGCCCCGCCGAACGCATTATCACGCGGACCTGGAAGGCCACGGATGCCTGCGGCAACCAGAGCACCTGCGATCAGACGATCTCCATCGTCGACACAATGGCGCCCGAACTGCTCAGTTGCGAGGCCACCGGCGGCGTAGTTGATGACAACTGCACGCGGCTCGTGACGTTCTCCGCGATGTTCGATGACAACTGCTGCATCGCACCGCAGAACGTGTTCATCCAGGTCACGGCCCGCGATCAGGACGCGGATATCGGCAAACCGAGCTACAACGTCACGGTCGATCCGCAGGACGCGACCAAGATCACGGTCGAGGGTTCGGTCGCCGTTTCGAATCTCCTCGATTGCAGCGCGACGATCGACCTGCAGATCGGCGCCTGGGATTGCTGCGGTAACTCCTCGCCCGATCAGTGGTGCGAAACGTCGGTCGAGGTTACCGATGAGAAGCCGCCCTCGATCGAATGCCCGTCGGAGGCGTTCGTCGAGTGCTTCAAGGACCCGAAGTTCAATCCGCTGGACCCGGATTTCACCGGGATTCCGGAGGTGAGCGACAACTGCGGTACCACGTCGCTCGATTACGTTGACAGTGAGCCGACGCCGGGCGAGTGCTCGGAGGAATTCAGCTTCGTGCGGACCTGGACGGTCACCGACCGCTGCGGCCTCACCGCGCAGTGCGAACAGTCCATCCACGTCGTCGACACCACCCCGCCCACGATCTGGTGCAGTGCCGACGACGGGTACATCGGCGAGAATTGCAGCGGCGTCGTAGAGTTCTCCGCCGTCATCGAGGACAACTGCTGCGTCGATCCGATGAATGTCTCCGTCACGGCCGAAGAGGCGCCGATGCCCAATCCGAAGGGCGGCCGCCCGCCAACCACCATCGGCACGCCGGTCTTCGACGTCTCGCCACATCCGAATGACCCGAACGCCATGCTGGTCGTGGGTCTTGTGACGGTCGAGAACATCGCCGAGTGCTCCTTCGAAGTTCTGATCACGGTCTCCGCCAGCGACTGCTGCGGCAACCTGGCGGCCGACTGCTCCGACGTGGGTGTGCTCAGCGATGTGTCGCCTCCGGTCATCACGTGTCCGGACGACATCAACATCCCGTGCAACACGACGCCGGATCCCGGGCTGACCGGCATGGCCACCGCCACGGACAACTGCGACGAGTCGGTCCAGATCGACTTCACCGACGAGCAGGTCGGCCCGACGACGATCGAGCGGACGTGGACGGCCATCGACGACTGCGGCAATCAGAGCTCCTGCGTTCAGACGATCACGCAGCAGGATACGGAGCCGCCGTTCATCGAGTGCCCCGAGCCGACGACTGAGTTCGTCGCCTGCGTCGAAAACCTGCCGCCAGCCGCCACGACGCCCGAGGAGTTCATGGAACTCGGTGGGACGATCTCGGACGACTGCGGCGAGGTCTTCCTGTCGCATGAGGACTTCGTCGCCGGCGAAGGCTGCTTCGATGAGCCGCGGATCCTCGTCCGCATCTACACCGCCACCGACGGCTCCGGCAATACGAATACCTGCAAGCAGGTCTTCGTCGCCATGGACGACGAGCCGCCGGTCATTACGAGCGCCACGTCGCAGCCCGTCGTCCCGATCGACGGCGACTGCTTCGCCCTATTGACGTTCGACGTGGTTGTTGAGGACTGCGCGATCAACGAGAAATCGGTCTCTGCGTATTTCGATGACGTGTGCTATGGCGACGACCGCGGCAACGGAAAGGGCAATGGCAACTGCCTGATCTCCATTACTCAGGACGGACCGGGTCGCGTCCTCGTCCATGCCGAGTACCAGGCGTTCGTTGAGGGCTGCGAGGATACGGTGACGCTCTTTGTGAACGCCACCGATAAGTGCGGAAACCAGGCCGCACAATTCGAGGAAACGGTGACCGCCGTCAACGAGCTGCCGCCGACCTTCGATTGCCCGACCAGCCAGCCCGCGCGCTCCGGCTTCGACGCCTGCTTCGACATCGAGACCGATGCCGACGCCGGCGAGTGCACGGCCGTCGTTCACTACAACTCGCCGTTCGCGTTCGGCCACTGCGGGGCGGACCCCGTCTCGGTCGAGTGCGATCCGCCGAGCGGCAGCACGTTCCCGCAGGGCACCACGCAGGTAACCTGTACGGCGACCGATGCGTGCGGAAACCAGGCAACGCACTCAATCAACGTGACGGTCCTGCCGACCAATCCGGTGTTTGTCCGCATCCGGCTGGCCAACGTCAATGCCGGCACCGGTCGACAGCGCTGTATCCGCTTCATCGCCAAGAACGGCTCGCTGTGTGCCGATCCGGTCGATGTGACGCTGAACTTCACGAACCAGGGCACGGGCAACACGGCCCTCGCCGTTGCATGGATCGACATCCCCTGCGGTGCATGGACCGAGTTGTGCGCCAAGGACGAGCAGCACACGCTCTGGGACACGAAGCCGCTGACGGACCAGGGCGACTACTACGAAGTCCTGGGCCCCGACACGCTGAACCTGCTCAGCGGCGATACCGACAACAACGGGATCGTCGACATCGACGACGTGACGTTCTTCGTCATCTCGTCGGGCAACCTGGCGGCGAACGGCGGATGCCCGTGGAACGGCACGCGCGACGCCGACTTCAACCTGAACGGCGTCATTCAGGGCAACTTCGACTACGTCTTCCTGTCCAACAACTGGTTGCTCGAGTCGATGTGTACCTGCGAAGACGGAAACCTGAAGGTCGTCGCGCCGCGCGTCGGGACGCTCGGAAAGTCGTTCGTCTCGATCAACGCCCTGCCGGCCGAACAGCGTGCCGCCGACTTGAACGCCGACGGCGTGGTGGACTACAAGGACGTGCAGATCTTCGAGCAGCGTGCCGGCCTGCCGAACACGCTCTCGCAGAAGATGAGGGCGTCAGCCGGGGTCAGCGTCGCCCCGCACCGACCGAAGCGCTGACGCGCGGTTTCGTGATTCCTCGCGCGGACGGTCCGGCGGGCGATGGTGCCCGTCCGACCGCCCGTCGATGATGGCTGGTCGTCTCGCTCATCTCCGCATCGTCGCCGGTCCGCACGACGCGGTCCGTTCCGGCGGGAGATATGCGCGACACCCTCACTCCGGAGAGCATCAATCATGGTTTGCTGTAACTCGGGCTCCCTGACACGAACATGGATTCGTTTCGCAATCGTCGGCGCGGCCCTGCTGATCCCCGTGGCGCACGCTTCCGCGCTCATCGATCTCGTCCTCGTACCCAGCAACACCGTCTCAACGCTCGGCTGCGACGACATCATCGAAGTCGATCTCGTCGCCCGCTCCGATGACACCTCGACCCAGCTCTTCACCGGCGTCGACGTCATACTGAACTGGGATACCGTCGCGTTCGAATTCCTCGGTGAACAGAACTGCTTCCCGCCCGGCGGCGCGATGTGCCCCTGGATCAGCGACGGCTTTTTTCCCGATGCCGACGGCCTCAACAACAACCTCGACGACGGCGATGCGTTCTACACGGCCTTCGGACAGCTCGGCATGCCCGCGCAGGCCCCGCCGCAGGGCATGGTCGTGACGACGCTGCGCTTTCGCGCCCGTGCCGTCACCGCCGGATCGACGCTCAGCACCCCCGCCACCGCCGGGATGTTCGCCATGACCGCCGTCGTCGGCGATGACGGCTCCGACGTCACGGGCGACATCTCGAGCACGACCAATTCCATCGTCGTCGAAAACTGTTCGTGCGAGCTGGGCGACGTCGATCTCAACACCCTCATCGAGGCGGCCGATCTCGCCGCGGCCGTTGATGTACTCCTCGGAATCAATACGAATCCGCAGGCCATCGCGGGCGTCGATGCCGATTGCGACAACGACGCCGACGGCGACGACCTCCAGCCGTTCCTGAACTTCATGTTCGTCTGGCTGGGTCTCTAGGCCGACCGGCGCGACATGTCACGGGCGGGGAATCGACTGAGGGCGCTGGGGCTCGAACCCAGGACCCACGGCTTAAAAGGCCGTTGCTCTACCGACTGAGCTACGCCCTCAACTCGGTCCATCTTAGACCGCGGCGCACGTCCAAACAAGCTCGCCCGCACGCCGCGCAAGACGACCCGCCGCGCCCGGCGCGCAGCGTCCCGGTCGGCCGCTCGCAACTCGCCGCATACCCTCCCGCCGGGCGCCCGGTATAATCACCGCCCGAGTTCCGCGGGCCCGGGAGATTCAACACCGAAAGGAAGAAAGCCATGCACCGACTGCCAGCAGCCTTCGCTCATTCGCGAATCACGATCGCCGCAGCCATCACGGCGGCCATGGCGAGTGGTTGCACACAATTCGGCGGCCGCACCGGGCCGTCCGCGGGCGCATCGCCATCGCTCTCACTCGGACTGAAGGGCGTGGAGGACCGCGGCGACTACGTGCTCGCCGGCGTCCCGCAGATCGATCCCGCGGTGCGCGAACGCATGCTCCAGTATTTCAACGTCCGCTCCGCCACGGTCATCGACACCAACGACGACTCTCGCGCCCTGCAGGGCATCCTCATCCAGACCCGGCTCGGCAACGCGGCCCAGCTTCACCTTCTTACTCAGCCCGGCGGCGCCCGGACGCAACTGACGTTTTACGACGAGCCGGTCACGAGCGGACGCCTCATCCCCGGCAGCAATGGCGAGCGAATCCTCCTTCTCCGCGATGTCGGCGGAACCGAGGACTACCAGGTCTATTATCTCGACGTCGCGGCCGGTCGCACGACGCGCGTCACCGACGGCAAGGGCCAGCACGGCTCGCTCATCGTCGCCCGAAACGGAAAACGCGCCGCCTTCTACGGCACAGGTCGCAACGGCCGCGATTACGACACCTATCTCATCGACCTCGCCGGCGATATGAAACCCGAACTGATCCACGAGGGCACGGGCGCCGTCTCGCCGATCGACTTCAGTCCCCAGGCGGACAAGATCCTGCTGATGAACTACGTCTCGAACAAGGAATCACACATTCTCCTGCTCGATCTCGCCACGCGCCAGATCCGCTCGGTCACCCCGCCCGACCGCAAGGCCCTGCATGACTCGGCCGAGTTCTCCTCCGACGGCGCCGCGATCTTCTACACCGCCGACCACGAGGGCGAATTCCAGGTGCTGTACAAGTACGACCTCGCCACGGGGAACGAGCAGGCCATCACGAAGGACCTCCCGTGGGACGTTGAATCCGTCGCCGCATCGCCGGCCGGCAATGCAGTGGTCTTCACCACCAACGAGAATGGCCTGTCGCGCCTCTACCGGCTCGACTCACCGCAGAGCCTCAGCTACAGCCCCGTTCCCGTCGGCATGGAAGGGCTCATCTCAGCGATGCGCTTCAATCATGCCGGCACGCACCTGTGCCTGACGTTCTCATCCGCGACGTCGCCCGGAGACGTCTTCACCCTTCCCGTCTCGAAATTCGGCGACAGCAGCGCGGTCCAACGCTGGACCTGGAGCGAGATCGGCGGTCTGGACCCCCGGCGCTTCATCGCCCCGACCCGCATCGCGTTCGAGACCTTCGACGAGGTCGACGGTCGTCGCCGGACGATTCCTGCGTATTACTACAAACCCGCCGGCACAGGTCCCTTCCCCGTCGTCATCAGCGTGCACGGCGGCCCCGAAGCGCAGTTCCGTCCAAGCTTCTCCGGCCTCATGCAGTACTTCGTCACCGAGCTGGGCATCGCGGTCATCGCACCCAACGTCCGCGGCTCGACGGGCTATGGCCGGACGTTTCACACCCTTGACGACGGCATGAAGCGCGAGGATTCGGTCCGCGACATCGGCGCCCTGCTCGACTGGATCGCGAAGCAGCCCGAGCTTGACGCGAAGCGCGTCGGCATCTTCGGCGGCTCCTACGGCGGTTACATGGTCCTGGCGAGCATGACGAACTACCCCGACCGCATCAAGGCCGGTATCGACGTCGTCGGCATCGCGAATTTCGTCACGTTTCTCGAACGGACGCGCGACTACCGCCGCGACCTGCGCCGCCGTGAATACGGCGATGAGCAGGATCCCGCAATGCGCGACTTTCTCGTCCGAATCTCGCCTCTGAACAACGCGGACAAGATCCGCGGGGCGCTGTTCGTCGCACACGGACAGAACGACCCGCGCGTGCCGCTCTACGAGGCCGAGCAGATCGTCAAGAAGATGCAGGACGCCGGTCGCACGGTCTGGTTCTTCATGGCCAAGGGCGAAGGCCACGGTTTCCGGAAGCGCTCCAACAGCGACGTCGCGAACGTCCTCTTCGCGATGTTCCTCGAGCGGCACCTGAAGGGATAGTCGCCGCGCCTACGACGCCGATGGCCGAGACGCCGGCTGAGTCGTCGCCGGCAAGTCGCCGGCCGGCGGCGGAGGCGGCTGAACGGGACCGATCTCCGACGGCCGCGCGAGCAACAACCTCACCGTGACCGGCTTGGTGTCGCGCTCCAGCGTCAGGTCGATTGTGGTGCCGGCCTCGAGGTCACTCAGGCGGCGCTGCAGGTCGTCAAGTCCGCCGACCGGCTCGGCATTCAGCTTCATGATCACGTCGCCAGGTCGGATCCCCGCGCGCTGCGCCGGCGATGGATCGGCCACGGCCGCAATCACCACCCGCGGCGGCGGCGCATCGTCTGATTCCTCGGGCGGCGCGCTCGGCACGAGCACCACGCCGATCTTCCCCGCCTCGATATCTTCGCCGCGCAGCATCCGCTCGATGGTCGCCGCGATCCGCTCGCGCGGGATCGCGAAGCCGATCCCCGAATCGTACCACCCCACGCCCGCCAGCTCCGAACCGGCCCCGGCCATCGGAACGATAATCCCGAAGATGCGTCCCTCGAGGTCGATCAGCGGCCCGCCGTAGTTCACCGGCGAGAGCTTCGCATCGGTCTGCAACGCGTTCCCGCCGCGCCGGCCCGTCGCACTGATGATCCCCACGCTGACCGACGGCGTCGCGCCGCCAAACCCGCGACCGCACGCGATCGCGTACTGTCCCATCGCCGCCTCGCCGACCGGCACCCATCGCGCCTCGACGAGCGACGCGCCCTCGACCTTCAGCAGCGCGATCCGCCGGATGTAGTCCCTCGCCAGCAGCCGTGCGGCGTGCCTCGTTCCATCACTCAGGACGACGTTGATCAGCGTGGGATCGCGAACGAAGCTGAATGAGCTTGTCACGATCAGGCCATCGCGGCTCCAGACCACGCCCGTCGTCGATCCTTCGGCCACGCGGAAGCCCGGACCGCCGCGACGTCGTGCCGGACGCGTCGTCGCCGCCGCGCCACGGCCCGTTCCATCCGGTTGCACGCCTCCAATCGTCTCGATCGTGACGATCGACGGCGATGCCGCAGCCACCGCGGCCCGAACGACGCGCGCCAACTCACGCGCCGTCTCGATCGACGCCGCATCGGGCGCGCCCGCGCCGGCGAGAATGCCCACGCTGCCGACCAGCATCGCCATGGTCACGGCCCGGCCCCCGCCACCATCGTCACGGACACGACGGCCTTTCCGCGCCGCAGCGACATCTCCACCGTCTGCCCCGGTCGCAGCGCCTCGGTCAGTGCGCGGTAGTCTTCAATCGTTCCGACGCGCCGTCCGTTGATCGCAATGATCAGGTCGTCCGGACAAATCCCTGCCGCGGCCGCCGGGGAGTCCGCATCCACGCGGTCCACATACGCGGCAACGCGACGATAGCCCAGCGTGAACAGGTGCAATCCCAGGTACGCGCGTCCGCCGCGCCCACGAGACTCCACGCCCGGTCGCGTCGTCGCGACCGCGGGCCGTGCCGAACCGCCGAGAAAACTGCGAACCTCCTCGATCGGAATCGCGTAATTGACGCGCGTGTTCGTCAGCTCGCTGTCCGCCAGCGGTCCGATCACGCCCACCCAGGTGCCCTCCACGTCGAGCAGCGGTCCGCCGGCCATGCCGGGGTTGCTGATGATCGAGTCGGTGACGAGGATCTCGCCGCCGTAATCCAGCGGCTGCGCACGCCGCCGCAGCTCAATCGACGTCCGCGCTGACAGCACGCCGTACATGAACGTCACCGGCTCCTCGCCCTCAGCAACGCGGAAGCAGTTCCCGGCGGCGATCACCGGATCCCCCGGCGAGAGATCACGGGATGATCCGGGCGTCAGTGCGGCCAACCGATTCGCCTCGATCCGAACCAGCGCCAGCTCGCGAACTGGATCGCGCCGCACGACCTCGGCGCGGAATCGCCGACCATCCCACAGCACGGCGCGGAGATTCTCTGCGTCCAGCAGCACCGAGTCGATCGTGACGATTTCGCCCTTCTCCGATACCACTACGCCCGTGCCGTAGTCCTTGATCGAGCCCAGCGATGCCCCGTACAGCTTGACCACAGCCGGCAGGACGCGCTCGACCGTCGCGGCCGCGAAGTTCGGCAGCACCGGCGGAACGTCGCTCGCTTCCCGGTCGAGATCGGCGCGGACACCGCCCGTGCTCACAATCATGAGCGCGAGTGACACGCCCCACACGCCCATTCGCCGTCGCGCCGACATTCCGCCTCTCACTCCGCTCGCGCGCCTTCCGCATGAACGGTGTCGAAGATCGCTTCGGACAACAGCCGCTCGCCCGCGTATGCCCGCCGCCGATGCGGCCACCGGCACGCCCCATCGCGACGATAATCGTCGTACTCGAAGCGCAGCGGAGTCGCATCGTCATCGCCCGCGACTTCCATCCGCAACAACCGGCCGTCCAGGTCCTCGAACCACATCCGCGCAACGACACGTTCTTTCTCGCGGAACTCAACGACGGCGGCAATCTCGCCGTTCAACTCGTCCGCGCCCGACACGCGACCACGCCGCGCCCACGTATCGCCAGTCATCGTCAGCAGCGACCAGCGAAGCAAACGCTCGACGTCCGCACCTCGCGCCTCGCTGAACGAGAGCTCTCCGCCGGGACGATTCTCCGAAATCGACACCGCCTCCTCCGCAGCATCCGCCCCCGCGCCTTTCCGTAGCCGGCCCCGGAACGTAATCGACTCGATGGACTTGATCGCCTCGTCGCCCCCCACCATCCGCCGATACAACCGCAACAACCGCCGTACAGCCGCCCGGTTCGCCTTTGTATTCGGTCGGAACGGATCCTTCATCTTGAACCGTTCCATTACCTCCTTCGGCGGCGTCAGGCCTTTCGCGAGTGGCAGCGGATCGAGCCGCAGCGAAACATCTTGTGACTTGCCATCGCGCTCGAACCGCACCGTGATTGGCCATCGTTCCGGAAGCGTCCCCAGCACGTTCAGGCACTGATTCGACGATGCAATCGGCACGCCTGCCAGCTCCAGCACGCGATCCCCCAGGCGTAACCCCGCCCGATACGCCGCCCCGTCCGTCAGGATCTGATCGATGATGACGTGATTCAGCGCCCGGTCGCGGACCGTCGCGCCGAGCGTCCCGTGCCGGACGACCAGCCCCGCACGCAGCGCCGGAATGAAGCGCCGAATCTGGTTGATCGTGATCGCGTATCCCAGTCCGACGTTGACCCGACCGCGGTCCTCGACGCTGATCCGGCCGTTGATCCCGATCAGCTCCCCGCGCAGATCGAAGAGCGGGCCGCCCGAATTGCCCGGGTTGATCGACGTATCGACCTGGATGCAGTCCGTGTAGATCAGCGCGCCGCCGGTCCCCTTCTGGTACCGATGCAGGCCAGACACGATCCCGAGCGTCACCGTCGGCAGTTGGTTTTCCGCCAACAGGAACGGATTGCCCATCGCGAACGTCCAGTCGCCGACGCGCAGCCGATCCGCATCCCCCAGCGGCGCGCCGTAGAACGGGCGATCCCCAACCAGCCGAAACATCGCCACGTCGCCGGTCGGATCAAGTCCCAGCACTTCGAGCCGGTACCGCTTTCCATCCGACAGGCCGCCGTCGCCGACGCGATCCCCCGCGAAGCTCCGTACGACGTGGTAGTTCGTCAGCCCGTAGCCGTCGGCGTCGATCACGACGCCCGATCCGCCGCCCGAGATGTCGTTCGGAGGGTAGATACAGACGACGGACGGCAGCAGCCGTTGGATCATCTCGACCCGCGACCGCTCGAGCGCACGAAGCCGCGCGAGCGCAACGCCCTTCGCCTCATCCGCCGAGGCCGGCAGGAGGAATACGCACGCGGCGATCAGGATCGGATTCACGCGAGAGCTTCCCAACGCCCAACGGCGTTCACCGGATCAATCGCGCCGAACCCCACACCGCGCGATCGCCGTGGTCGAGGTCGTCGCCCATGTCCACTTCCAGAATCAGACGCTTCGCACCTTTCAGCGGAACGACGATGTCGCGCGCCGCGTCATTTCCACGAACCGTCCCGCTATCAAACAGCACGCGCGATTCGCTGCGAACGCGGAACACGACCGAGCCGACCTCGCCCGGGCCGCCCTCGAGGCCGATCGTCGCGGCGAACGATGAATCCCCGGGGCCGAGTGCGTACTCCATCCGGCTGTACGCATGCACCGCCAACCCCTTCCCCAAGCGCCGCGTCCCGATCCGCAACGGTCCGCCGGACCAGCCCGCATCGGCCCGCCACGGCCACCGGTCTCCGAAGACTCCGCGGCTTTCGACGGCTTCGGGCGTGCGATCGGACAGGAACTCCACGCGACTGCTCCGCAGCAGCACGCGATCGACCCACGCCCACGGCAGCGTCGCGCTCCCGCCGAACGACGGCTCCACGACCACGCCGTCCGCATCCATCGCTCGAATCGTCCCGCCGAACTCCTGCCCATCGCGCAGCCGCATCCGCGCCGTCGCAGCCGATTCATCCCCCGCCAGCCGCGCCCACACGATCGCATACACGCGGTCCACGTCACCTTCGCGCACGCGATCACCAACCCGAAACGCCCACCGTGTCGGAGTCAGCCGCTCCAGCGCCCCCGGCACCACCGTCGCCCGCTGCCCGCCCTCGACGATCAGCAGATCGCGCGACACATCGCGCGTCGCGCGCCGCGCCGACAGCTCACGCTCCATCGCCGGCCGCTCCGCCGCCAGCCGGATTGCCGCCAGATGCTCTTTCGGCACGCGAAGCACGTCATCCCAGCCGGTACGCAATCGCAAACCCTCCGCGACCACGTCATCCGACTCGATCCGGCCGCGGAGCATGCCGCCGTCTCTCAAAAACACCGTCCGCACAGGACCCTCGCGGAACGCCGGGGCCTCCGCGCCGCCGATGCCGCCCAGCGGCGCAATCTCGATCACGTCATCGACCGTCAGCGCTGCGTCCGATGCCGGCGATGTCCGCAACGATTCGTCGGCGCCCAACGCAACCGATGCCACGTCGCGCGTCGCACCATCGACCAGCACGAGCCTGAAGCGCGGACTGTCCGGAGGCGCGGGACGATCCACGCCAGCCAGGACGAACCCGACCATCACGAGCGCGCAGGTCGTCACGGCGATTCCGGTTCCTTCGACAATTGTCGGTAGTACTGCTCGACGAGCGCGCGATACTGACTCGGAAACTGCGTCTGAAGCGTCTGCAGCAACTCCTCGCGCTGCCGCGCCGGCATCTTCCCCCACGACTCCCCCGGATGCACGCGACGCGCCTCGTTCAGATTCGGCTCGCCGGCCGATCCGCTCGGAAGCATCGATCGCTGCGCCGGCCGCGAGCCGCGACGGGCCGATCGATTCTGCTGATTGCGCGAATTCTGACCTTGATCCGAGCCGCTGTTGTTCTGCGAGTTCTCGCGATCCTCGGCCTCCTCGATGAGTCCATCGAGCAGCGCCACGGCCCGCTCCTGCCGCCCCGTCACGTCCGGATGCGTCCGGCCCAGCCGAATCTCCCGCGCCGCGTAGTGCATCAGGTCGTGCACGTCCCCGAGCCGCTCGGGCTCGCGCCGCGACAGCTCCAGCAACATCTGCTCCGCGGATTGCCGCATCCGCTCCGGCGCTTCCGGATACCGGTCCAGGAACTCCCGCAGCAATTCCAGCGCCCGATCATACTGAAGCGTCTCGAGCGCCGAGTACGCTCCCAGGAATGCCAGTTGATCGGCAGCCACGGTCCGTTGCGGCCAGTCGGCCACGCGTTCGCACAGTCCCTCGAACAGCACCGACGCCTCGACCGATCGTTGCTCATTCGTCAGCAGGTGCATCACGAAAAACGTCGCCGCAGTCGCGACGTACGCATCGGCATGCGCGGTCAAACGCGTCCACGCCTCGATCGCCCTCGCCCTGTCACCGCCGGATTGCAGGTCCAGCGCGGCCCTGAAATCCGAATCAACGACCGCCAGCGCCTCCGGCAGAAATTCGCCGCGAGAATCAGTCGACTTCCGCCTTTCCCATTCGGCGCGGAGAAACTCCCGCGCCGCCGCGTCCACCCCGGCGCGAGTGCTCAGCGACGCGACAAACTGCTCGACGACTTCCACCGGCCGCAGCGGCGCGGACCGCGTTGCCGCCACGCGGACCGGCTGCGTCGATGCCTCGCGCAAAACCGGCGCGGCCTCAACATTACGAAGCGCCAGCATGAGCGCCACTACGCCGACTGCTCGGCGGCACAACATGACCCGCTTGTCCTCGACCCGATTGCTCACGGCCGCTTGCGCTCGCCTTCCATCATCTCCAGCGCCATCCGCGCGACGTCGTCCTGACGCTTGCCGATCTCGCCGATCCGCAGTTGAACCCGTTCCCACGCCACGTCCGGCAGCATTCGCTGCTGCTCCAATTCGCGCGTCGTCTTCAACAAGCGCAACTGAAGCGTCTTCAGAAGCCGCAGCTCCGCCGAGCCGGGCACCAGCGGCGGATTCTCCGACTCTTCGCCCGGCTGATTGCCCTGCGCCGCCGCCTCCTCCTGCTGACGCTGCAACTCGCGGATCGTTGCCAGCAGGCTCTCGAGCGTCTCGACGATCGTCTCCTGCATCTCGCGGACGACCGGACCGGTCTCCGCCGCCTTCAGGCGCTGCGCCACCGCACCCGCGTCCTCGAAGACCTGCTGCACCATCTGCGGCACGACGATGGTCGTTCCGTCCTCCTCCAGGATCTTCAGCGCCTTGCCGGCCTCATCGCGGATCCAGTCCTCCGACTGCGCCGTCTCCGCAAGCTCCAACTGGTCTGCCCGCGACCATTTCTCGCGCTCCACCCCATCCAGCCGGTTCGTCTTCTTGTTGATCTCGATCTGCTTCTCGAGCATCGCCGCGAAGCGTGTCTCGAGCGCCGCCAGCCGCTCCTCCTGCTGCTCCCGGCGAAGCTGTTGCAGGACATCCTCCAGTGCCTCGCGCGCCTCGCGCAGCTTGTCCAACGCCGCCTGCTGCTCCTTCGCGGCGTCCGCCGGCTTGCGATCTCGCAACTTCTGCTCGGCCTTCTCCTGGTGCGGCACCGCCTCATCGACCGAGCGCTGACCCGGCGACTCGCCGCCGCCCTGCGATCCCTGCGATGGCGACTCGCCCGACGGCTTCGGCGGACCCTCTCCGCCCTTCGGATCGCCCGGCGGTTCGGGCGGCTGCGACGGCGATGGTTCGCCCGGCGCATCACCCTCTGGCTGCGAATCGTTCTTCATGTCGCGGCTCAGCGCCCGCGTCCTGTCCTTCGTCCCGCGCTGCGCGTCGGCCTGCGCGCCGAAGTCCTTCGCCGCTTCCGCCTTCTTCTTTTCCTCGTCGAGCAATCGCAGCAGCTTCTCGATCTGCCTTTCGGCCTCCTGTTGCGCGCCCTTCGCCTCGGACGGCGTACCCCGCTCGAGCGCCTGCCCCGCCTGTCCCATCGCCTGCGACGCCTGCTTCGCGGATCGCTCGGCCTCGGCCGGAAGCTCGGTCGGCGCGTCCTGCGCCTTCTTCATCTGCTCCGCCAGCGCATCGGCCTCTTTCTTCAACTCCGCCTGTCGCTCGGCAAGTTCGTTCGACTCCGCGCGGCCCTCCTTCGCCGCCGCATCGCTCTGCGCCGTCACGTCCCGCTGCCGTCCAAGCAACGCCTCCACGGCGGACTTCAGCGCCTCAAGTGCCGCCATCCGCTCGTCCGCCGCAGCGCCCTCCCGCGCCGCCTTCAACTCCTCCTCCTGCTCCTTGACGATCCGCTCGAGCTGCTCGCGCTGCAATCGCAACCGCTCGTATTCCTGCTGGCGCGCCTCCGGATCGCGCTCCTCGTCCAGCAGGATCCGAAGCAGCCGCTCCAGATCGCCCACGATCCGCGCCTGCTCGTCCGCCGCATCCGACAACCGCAGGGCCCGCATCTCCGCGAGGATCTTCTCCAGCCGCGGACGCAGCAGCATCCCCCGCGCCGCACCCAGCGTGTTCATCAGTCGCGCGGCCTGATCCGGCTCCGACGCGCTCAAGACCCGGCTGAGCTGGAACATCCGGTCTTCCAGGCGCGACAGACGGGAGATCGCGATCCCCTGCCGCTCGGCGAGTCGCTCCAGTTCCCGATGACCCGGCTGCGACGTCGCGAACGGATCCGACTTCGCGAACCCGGTCATCGACAGCGCGCAGACCGCCACGATCACCGCACCGACCAGGCTCCAGCCGAGGCATCGCTCCATCATCGTCCTCTTACATCTACCGAACGGCCCACGCTCACGATCCCGGCTTCGTCGTCGGCTCGCCCAGCAATTCATCCAACTGCCGCTCGAGCTGACGCCGCGTCTCCTCGTGAATCTGCTGCTGCATCTTCAGCAGCTCCTGCAACAACCCCACCGCCTCGTTGAATCCTTCCCATTTTAGCATTCGGGCGAGGATCCTCTGCATGTTTCGGACGATCTCGTCATGCGCTTGTTCCAAGCGCTTAAGAACCGCTGCGTCAGGCGACTGATCCAATTGCCGCAACAGATCGGCAGCGTCCGGCATGTCCGTCGATGCCAACCGTCCCATCGGCTCGATGATCCCGCGCACCAGCCGCGTCTGAACGCCGGTTCCCGAAAGCTGGTTGATCTCCATCTCCGCGAGAATGCCCTGAAACTGCGTCCGGATCGTCTTCACCCGCGCGGCCAACTGCCGTTGCTGCCGCTCAAGCGCGCGATAACTTCGCCGCTCGGTCCATCCAGCCGGCCGCGCCTCGTTCCCCTCGCCCGCCGCGCGACTGTCATCGCGAATCCGTTCCTGCGACGCGATCGCGTGCTCGAACTCCTGCCGCCATTCCGACTCGCGCCGCGCCAGTTCCGCCAGCAACTCCTCCCGGGTCGCCGCGCGGAGCGTGAAGATCGTCGACCGCCCCTCGTTCGCCAGCCGCTCTTCGGCCGCGTGCGGCCGCGTCGATGGTTCCGCCGGACTGAAATCAAACGCCCGACCGAACAGCGTCAGCCGGTCCCCGGGCGAGAGCGACAATCCACTCAGCGGAAAGCGGCCATCGCGCGAGAACCGCGGCTGGTTCACCTCCAGCTCGATCAGTCGCTCAACGCCCCCGCTCGGCTGCGTCGTCGCCGGACGAGTGGACGCCTCGCCCGCCGATTCCGCGCGCTCCACGCGCCACACCAGCTCCGCCGACGCAAGCCCGATGTTGTCTTCGGCCTCCAGCACCGTCCGCAGCACCGCCTCCGGCACGACCAGCTCTCCCGCACCGGGCAGCGTCAACCGCACCCGCGGCGGACGATCCCGCGCGACCCGGATCGAGCACGCGACCGGGTGCAAGTCGTCCAGGCCCTCCTCATCCGTCAGCCCGAACACGTAGCTGCCGGACCGCGCCGGCACGAACGTCGCGGCCCACTGCGAATCCGCGATACGCCGCGCGCGCGCAATCTCAGTCCCGCCGCCACGGACTGCTGCCGCGCGAAGCGCCTTGCTCGGCGTGACCGTCAACGTCACCGTCGCGCCGATGAGTACGTCGCCGCTCGTCTGCCCCTCCGGCCAGCGGTACGCCGACTGCCGAGTGTACGCCGGTGGCGTGACTTCGACGCTCAGCGCGCGGGCCGCCGGCCGGTCCACCGCGACGACTTCAAACGACTCGGATCGCTCGTCCAGCCCCAGCCGCCCGATCAGAAACGCGAACGTCAGCGAGTCCTCCAGCGGGCCGAACTCCAGTCGATATTGACGCTCGCCGACGGCGGTCATGACGCGCTCGCCGCGCTCGCCCGACGCCGACTCGTACTGCATCCGAAGCCCGCGACGCGGCAGATCGCCCTCGACATCGACCCGCAACGTCCACTCATCGCCCCGCGGATAGCGCAGCGCGCGGTTGCGGAAGCCCTCGACGTGAAATCGCACGTTCGACGGCCACGGCGTCTCCGACAGCAGCAGGTTGCGGCTCACAAAGACCGCGAAGCCCCCGGGATCCGACCACGCCCCTGCTCCGACGACGACCAGCGCCAGCGCCGCGCCCGCGAGGCTGCGATTCAGCCCGCGCCGGTTCAGGACCCGACGCGTCGGCACCGATCGAAACCTCGCCGTCGCCAGCATGATCGCCTCGGCGACCAGCCCGGGCGAGTTGAATCGCGGATCGCCGCCCGCCGATGCGCAGAACTCCACCGCGCTCACGAGCGCATCGCGCAGTCCGCGCTCGCGCCGCTCCAGAACCGCCGCGACCGAATCGATGGCCAGCCCCGACAGTATCGGCCGAACCGCGCCTCGCCACAGCACGATGCACACCGCCGCGACGGCCGCCAGCAGCAGACCCGCCCGCGGGCCAATCTCCAAGTGGAGCAGCCGATCCGTCGCGTACTGAAACGCCCCCGCCGCCACGAACACGCACACCGCCGTCGCGATCCCCTCCAAAACGACGTACCACTGCGCACGCCGCGCCAGCCGGTGCAGCGGCCGGAGCACCTCATGCTCAAACGCCGTAAACGCACTCATAGCAGCGTCGCCGCCCGTCGCAGAATCCACTCAACGCTCAACACTGTCAGCAGCAGACCGAGCACCCAGCCGTTGTCCCACAACGGCCGCGGTCGCTCACGCAGCACTTGCGTCTGACCCCGATGCTCGATCGCCGCGGGCAGCGCGCGGGCCTCGTCGATCTCGAAGTACCGCCCGCCCGTCTGTTCCGCCAGTTCTCGCAGCGCCTCGCGCCGCATCATCGGCTGCGTCATCTCGACATCCGGCTGACTCACCACCACGTCGCGCTCCGCCCGAAGCGCCGGACCGCCCCGGCCCGGGAGCGTCACGCTCAGCCGCACCGTCCCCGCGCGACCCGTGATGAACCGACCTTGGTAATACCCCGCGCGATTCGGCACGGGCTCCAGTGTCACGGTCCGCGTCTCGCCGTTCGCAAACGTCGCCGTCGCGTCGACCGATGCCTGCCGTAGCGGCCCGAACTTCTCATCCAGCAGTCGCGCCGTGACGATCACCGACTCGCCCACGACGAACCGGTCCTTGTCCGTCAGAATCAGCCCGCGGTTCCGCGCCCCGAGCAGCTTGCCCTCCACCAGGAACCGCAGCATCTGCACCCAGAAACGGTTGAAGTACGTCTCGCCCGACCGCCGCCAGCGCCACGTGTCATTCGTCGCAATAAACGCCGTCCGACCCGACCCGACGAACTGCGTCGCCAGCAGCACGTGCGCTCCGTCCGCGTTCACCATCCGCGGATTCGCGTGCCGCATCAGCACCGTCGCCGCGGGCTTCTCGCGACGCACTGGATAATGCCAGTAGATCCCCTCGAGCCGCCCCCAGATCGCCCGATTCGTCAGCACGTCGTCCGACAATCGCACGATCGGGTTCGTGAGCGCATCATCCGGCACCACGATCGGCCATGGTTTCCGCTGATACAACCCGAGGTCATTCAGCACCAGCTCCGCGTTCGTGTCCACCGTGACTGGCAGCAGCTCGACCAGCGGCGCGATCTTCGTGCTGCGCATGAACTCCGTCGTATGCTGCCGGCCCGCCGAGTACAGCAGCCCGCCCCCGTAGTCCGTCACCAGCGACGCCGCCAGGCTCGCCCAACGACCATCGATCTCGCGCGGATCGACGTCGAACAGCAGCACCGCGTCGAACTCGAACAGTTCCTTCGGCGTGCTCGGGAGGTGATCGATTACCGTGTCGCCCTCGCGCACCGCGCGATCGTCCGCCGACTGGAGCCAGCAGCTCACGTCCACCGTCTTGTCACGGATCAGCAACCGCGCCAAAAAGCGATAGTCGTAGCTCGGCCCGCCCCCCACGAGCAGCACTCGCATCTGGTCATCCAACGCCCGGACCGCGGGAAGCGTCTCCCGCGCGTTGTCCGCCGCAATCGACTCGTCCTCCATCGGCCGGACCCGCACGACGAACGACGCCTCCCCCGCCCGCTCCAGTCGACGCTCGAACACCACCGGATCGATTCCGCCGTCGCCGCGCACCCGAACCGACTGCGTCGCCCGCGGCTCCGACGGCCCGGGCTCGTTCGCGCGACGCTCCAGCAGGTCCACGGTCAGCGTCCGATCCGAGACGCCCTCGGCCGACAGGAACGCCGTGACCTGGAACGGCTCGCCCTTGAAAACCGTTCGCGGCGCGGTGACATCGACCACGCGCACGTTCAACGGTGGCGAAGGATCGCCCACGCCCACCGCGTACACCGGCACCTGCCGCGCCTTCAGGTACCGCATCGCGGCCTCCGGCGGTTCGCCCGCGTTGAACGCCCCGTCCGACACGACCACGACGCCCGCGACCGGTGCGCCGCCCAGCGAATCAATCGCCGACTGCACGGCGGACGCCCAATTCGTCGATCGACCCATCGCCTCCGCAGGCAGCGCCGGCGCCCCCGCCGCCGGCCCCGTCGCAGATGAAACCGGCGTCGGCGACATCGAGATGCGCTCCGTCCGATCGGCAAACGTAAAGACCTCCACGCGGTTGCGACTCGCCAGCCCGGCCAGCCATTCCGAGCTGAGCAGTTCCCGCGCTAGCGCCCAGCGCGTCCGATCCGACGGCACTGTTTCCTCCCCGACGAACTGCGCCACGCGCCGCGCATCCGACGCGTCGCGATAGCGATCGATGATCTGCATGCTCGCCGACGCATCGACCAGAACGATCGTCGTCGCGTCGAGCCGCCGATGAACGTACCGCGCCAGCACCGGCTCCAGTCCGATCAGCCCCAGCAGGATCAGCACCAACCACCGGCACGACACGAGCGCCGTCCGGGTCGACCAGCGCAGGTCTCCGCGCCGTTCGTGGCGATACATCCACCACGCGACATAGAGCAGCACGGCGGTCGCGGCCACGCCGATCAGGAGCGCGTTGCCGCTCGACCAGCGCGCGAGCTCGAGCTGTTCCTCGATCCGCTCGGCGCTCGTGACACTCGGCATCGTCTCCGCCATCAACCGCGACTCCCGAACCACCGCGCCAGCGCCTGCTCCGACACCAGCAACCCGATCGCCACCAGCAGCAACGGCCACCACAACTCGCGCCGCGCCTCGCGCGACTCGCCCGACAGCGTTGCCACGTCGCGCACGTACGTCGCCGCAACGCCCTCGCAGGCCGTTCGCAGCTCCGCCGGCGTCGCACGGCGCAGATCACTTTCGGCCGCATCCGGATTGCACGCCGCGAATCGCAGGGTCTCGTCACCGGCCAGCGTCTTCAGCACGAACGTGTACGCCCCTGCCCGTCGCGTCCGATCCCACGTCAGCACCAGCGACACGCCCTGCGCCCGCGCCTCCAGCGACAGCGCCGGGTCCTGCGGATAGCTCGGCAGCCGCAGTGACGCGTTCGATGAAAACACCGTCGGATCCAGCTCGACCCGAATCGGCGAACCCACCAGCGTCTGGCCGCTTTCGGACGACCGCCGCGCCAGATATTGCGAAAGTTGGAGCATCATTGCCACGTAGCTCGGATCGCGCGCCCAGCCGTTCCATTCCAGGTCCGCCGTCGTCGTGCACAGGATGACGCGCCCCGCGCCGTACGAGCGCTCCAAAAGCAGCGGCGATCGATCCGCGTCCTCCAGCGATGCGAGCACGCGCGCCGCGGGAATCCCGTGCGACGCCGATTCCTCCCGCATGCCGGCGCCTGGCTGCGTCGCCGCCGGTCTCGACTCCGCCGCGATCGCCCCCGCCGGCGTCACCGTCACGTACTGATAGACCCGCACGCCTCGCAGGAGCTGCGCCGCGGCGCCCGCAAACGGGCGAAACACAGGGTGCGTCTCATCGAACGATCCGAATGCGACTCCCTCCGACGCCGACGGCGCGATCAACACGTCGCCCAGCTCCGCCGGCAGGAACCCGCGCCCCGCCGCGTACAGCGCATCGTTGTAATGCCCCGGGTCGACCTGATCGCCTAGAAAGCACAGCAAGCCGCCCCCATCGCGGACGTACCGCGCCAGCTTCTCCTGCCCTGCGTCGCTCACGCGATATACGTTCGCCAGCACCACGAGCGCAAACGCCTGAAGCTCCGTTGCGACCAACTGCTCGTCATCGATCACGCGCACGCTGTTGCCGCTCAGAATCTCCCCCGGTGGATTCAGCGCAGTCCGCAGCAGAAAGACCTCGTCGCGATACGCGTCGTTGTTCGGCTCGCCGTCGACGATCAGGATTGGTACCGCCGACAGCACCGATACGCCCAGCGTCCGCCGATCATCCAGCGCCAGCCGGTTCGCCGACCGCGCGCCCGTCACTTCAACCCGCAGACGATCGCCCCCCTCGCGCCCGAACGTCACCTCCACCGCCTGCCGAACCGTCGAAAACGGCTCGATCCTCGCCAGCGGCTGCGCGGGCCATGCCTGCTCCGCGACCGAAACCTGCAACTCCGCGTCCGTCACCGCCTCGTCGCCGAAGTTTGCAACGGTCACGTCATACGTCGCCCGCACGCCCGCCACAACCTGCGGCACGCGCTCCTCGATCGCGGTCACGGCGACGTTCGCCGCGCGGTCCACCCCCACGTCGACCAGCACCACGCTCAATCCGCGCCGCGACTCGCTCCGTCGCCGCAGCGGTTCCATGAGCGACGCCTCCGGCGACCGCGCATCCGACGAGACCCAGTCCACGCGCTGAAAGTCCCCCACGACGTAGACGACCGTGTTCGCCTGCCCGGCCGATTCCTCGATGTGCGACGCGACCGCCGCGATCGCCTCTTTGAACCGCGCCCGCTCATCGCTGACCGTCAAGAGCGACAGGCGATCCGTCGTCCGCCGGACGCCGTCGCCGTCCAGGCGGCTGACCGCGACGGCCGCCTCCTTCGGCGCACTGAGGCGCAGCAACGTCAGCGAATCGCCCGGGAACTCCGCCGAGACCCAGCCGACGATCTGGCCGACCGCCCGCGTCGCGCGCTCAAACACGCTCTCGTTCGGACCCGCGCGATACGCCATCGAGTACGAGTCATCGAGCAGAATGATCCGGTCCGTCCGAGGCGCCGACCCCAGGATGGCCGCCGCGGCGCTCGGCCGGATGAACGGCCGCGCCACGAGCAGCGTCAGGACCAGCACGACAAGACAACGCAGCAGCAGCAGGAGCAACTGCTCGATCTGCACCCGACGTTGCCGACGCCGCTGCGCTTCGAGCAAGAACTCCATTGCCGGCCAGCGCACCCGCCGCACGCGCCGGCGGGATAGAATGTGAATCAGGATCGGTGACGCCACCGCCAGCCCGCCGAGCGCGAGCATCGGATGAAACAGCCACGTCCCAAGCCAGCTCATCATGACGCCGTCACCGTTGCAACCGATGCGCCCGCGCCGCGAGATATCGCCGCAGCGCCACGTCCAGCCGCTCGGTCGTCGTCAGGCCGACGTAGTCGATGGCTCTGTCCGCACAAACGGCGCCGAGCCGGGCCACGAATCGCTCCACCGCCTCGAGGTAGCTCGCCCGCAGTGACTGCGGATCGGTCGTCAGCATCGCCTCCGGCGGCTCGAGCGATTCAAACCGCGTATGCTCCTTGAACGGGAAGGTCCGCTCGTCCTCGTCCAGCACGTGCATCACGATGACCTCGTGCCGATCAAAGCGGAATCGGTCCAAGCTCTCCACGATCGTGTCGAGGTCCATCAGCAGGTCTGAGATCAGCACCACCAGCCCGCGCCGACGCAACCGCTGAGCCAACTCGCCCGACAGGACGCCCGCTTCAGACGGCTCCTCCGTCCGCGCCCGCGACAGGCCCTCGACGATCGCTCGAAGGTGCGACACGCTGGCCGACGCCGGCAGGTCCGTCTGCACGGCACGATCGAACAGCAGCAGACCCACCGCGTCCTGCTGATGCACCAGCAGATACGCCAAGCTCGCTGCCAGCGTCGCCGCGTACTCGAACTTCGTCATTCGCTCCGGTGTCCGTGCCTCCGGATAACGCATCGACGCCGAGCAATCGACCACCAGGTGCGTCAGCAGGTTCGTCTCTTCCTCGTACTGCTTGATGAACAGGCGATCGGCCCGCCCCCAAACCCGCCAGTCGATGTGGCGCACGTCGTCACCCGCGACGTACTCCCGGTGTTCCGCGAACTCCACCGAGTACCCTCGGTACGGACTGCGGTGCATCCCCGAAACGAAGCCCTCCACCACGTGCCGCGCACGCAGCTCCAGGTCGCCGATCCGAGACAGCACCTCCGGCCGCAGGAACCGCGCCGCGCCCGATTCCGTCCCCGCCGCTGTCCCCGTCACCTTGGGACCATCCGCCATCACGCGCTCAGCACCCGTCCGATCGGCTCGCTGTCGATCGCCGCCGAACCGTGTACCGGCACCTGCTCCAGAAGCTCATCCACCAGGCGATCCGGCGTGTAGTTCTCCGCCTGTGCAGTGAAGTTCATGATGACTCGATGTCGCAGGACCGGCCGCGCCACCGCCCGGATATCCTCGGTCGACGCGTACGGCTGGCCGTACAGTGCGGCGCGGGCCTTCGCGCCCAGAATCAGGAATTGCACCGCCCGCGGTCCCGCGCCCCAGTTGACCATCCGCCGCACGAGCTCCGGCGCGCCGGGCTCATCCGGACGGGTGCGCCGCGCCAGATCGAGGGCATAGCGAACGATTGCCGGCGCGGCCGGTATTCGCCGCACGAGTTGCTGCAACTCGAGGATCTCCGCCCCCGACAACACCGGCTCGACCGTCGCCATCTGATCCACCGTCGTCGTCGTCGCGATCTGAAACTCCTCCTCGTAGCTCGGATAGCGAACGAAGATCTTGAACATGAACCGGTCCTGCTGCGCCTCGGGCAACGGGTACGTGCCCTCCTGCTCAATCGGGTTCTGCGTCGCCAGCACGAAGAACGGCGCATCGAGGGCGTGTCGCACGCCGCCCACCGTCACCTGCCGCTCCTGCATCGCCTCGAGCATGGCTGCCTGCGTTTTCGGCGGCGTGCGGTTGATCTCGTCCGCGAGGATCACGTTCGCGAAGATCGGCCCGGGCAGAAACCGGAACACCCGCTGGCCCGTCGCGCGGTCCTCCTGAATCACTTCCGTTCCCGTGATGTCCGACGGCATCAGGTCCGGCGTGAATTGCACGCGCTTGAAGCTCAGGTTCAGGCACCGCGCCAGGCTCGAGATCATCAGCGTCTTCGCCAGGCCCGGCACGCCCTCCAGAATGCAATGCCCGCCCGCGAACAGCGCGATCAGCATCTGCTCGATCACCTCGTCTTGTCCGACGATCACTCGCTGGAACCCCTCGCGGAGCCGCCGGTACGTGTCGCGCAGCCGCGCCACGGCCGCCACGTCGCCCGATCCCGATTCCATGTTCTGACTCAACGCCTCGTCTCCTTTCGACCGTCGTCGTCACCGCTGGTAGATGGGCAGGTAGTTGTACGGCAGTTGCAGTATCGTCAGCGCCAGCGCCGTCCCGTAGACGCGCCCCACGCTGTCGCCTTCCCACGAACCATCTTCCGCTTGTGTCTCCACGAACCGCGCGCTGATCGCCGGATAGTACTCCTTCCATCGATCGCCGCCCGCCAGATAGAGCACCTGAGCGTAGTACAGGTGCGCGTAGAAGTAATGGCCCCACACGCTCTGCGATTCCCGCCCCACCCCGATGTTCCGCCGGCAGTAGTCCAGCGCCCGCGTCGCCCGCGGATCATCGTACTGACCGGCGTTGAACCAGCACGCCACCGCCGCCGCCGTGATCGGCGCACGCGACCCGCTCATCCCGACCCGGTACGCGATCCCACCGTCCGGCTGGATCGACTTGTCGAGATACGCCATCGCCTGGCGAATGATCGACCGCGGCACCGCGATGCCCGCATCGCGGCACGCCCGCAGCGCCTGCACCTGCGTCACGGTTACCGAGCCTTCGTCGCCGCCGGAGTCGGGCGTATAGATCCACCCGCCCAGCCGGCTCTGCGCCCGACCCGTCAGCTCCACGCCGTGCTGAAGCACACGACGAATCTCCTCCCGCCGTTCCGAATCGCCCTCCATTCCCATCATCTGTGACAGAAACAGCATCGAAAAACCGTGGCCGTACATCGACCGCGACTCCTCGTCGCCGCCGCGGCAGATCAGCCCGTTCGGCTGCGCGCTGCGAAGCAGAAACGTCACCGCGCGGTTGATCGCCGGCGCGTACGGACCTTCCGTCGGCGTGCTGCCCGAACCGGCCATCGCCATTCCGCACAGCGACGTCATCGCGACCGCGTACGCGCCGTACGCCCCGTGCACCTGCTCGCGCCATGCGCCGTCGGACGCCTGCCGCCCGGCCAGATACGCCAGCCCCTTCTTGATCGCCGCGTCGGTCGTCGCCGTCACCAGCGGCGGATACCGCGGTGGGACGCTCGCGCCGCGGCCGACGTCGGCCGGCGCGACCCGGATCGCCCCCACCAGTAGTGCGACCGGAATCAACACCCAAAGAAAAATGACGTGCCTCACGGCGTCCCCGCGTCGGGCAAACCGCCCGTTCGATTCGACGGCGGCGCAATCGTCCCGCCGCCGATCACCGCGTAGCCCTGCGTAGTGACCAGCAGCATGCGATCCGTGCTCATGATCACGTCCTGCACGAGTCCGCCGATCAGGCCCCCCTCGCCCGAAAGCGAAATCGGCGCTCCCACGCGATTTCCCGATGTCTTGTCGACGAATACGACCCGCGCCGTTGTCTGCGATGCATCCGGCCGGTTTGGAAAATACGGCGCGTCCGACCTCGCGCTCGACTCGAACCGCATGACCTCGACCACCGGAATCACAGAGCGCCCCTCGACCAGCATGCGATCGTTGACGAACGCGTTCAGCATCCCGCCGCGCGACCACAGCGGCGCGCCGGTCGCCGCGTCGAACGCCGCCAGTTGCCACGCGTCCGAATCCGACGCTGCACGCACGAAGAGCAGAAGCTGGCCGCTGTCGATCGCCGCCGCCGCCGGCGGCAACTGCGTGTCCGTCAGCTCCGCCACGCACATGATTCGACCCGTCTGCGACTCGAGCACCGCGAACTTCGACTCCCCGCACGTGACGCCGATATGCGCCTCGCCCAACGGACGAATCGACACCACCGCCGCCGGCAGCTCCTGCCGCCAGACCGACCGGCCCGACGCCGCGTGCCAGCCCTTCACCGCCGTTGTTTCGCCGGAGCACACCATCGACTCGACGACGGCCGGCGCCGGCGTCGCCGTATCGCCCGGACCCACCGCGCGCTGACCCGACCCGATCCCGATCCGCGCCTGAAGGCGTCCGCTCGACGCACGCAGCACGTACGCCGAACCCCGCAGGTCGTCCGTCGCCACGACGTGTTCCTCGCCGACGAACAACCGCTCGATTCGCACGTCTTCACCCAGGTCGCGTACCCACGCCGGGCCGCCACCTCCGCGTTCCGTCACCGCAGCCAGTGTGTGACCGTTCAGCGCAAACACGAAGTACCCGCCGACCGAAACCACTGGTGGCTCCGGACGGTCGTCCATCGCCGGATTGACCACCAGCGGCGGTCCCAGCACCCGTCCCGATGGAATCCCCACGCGGTAGATCATCCCATCGACCGACACCGCCGCCGCCAATCCGGACACCGCGTACCGCTCGTTGCGCGGTGACCGTGCCGACGACATCCGCATCCGCTGCTGAATCTGCCACCCGTAGCCTGACGTCTCCAGATCGGTTGACCACGTCTCAGCCGCCGGAAGCGCTCCGGCGAGGTCAATCCCGACGATCTGGTTCGACAGTTTCAGGATCGCTGCGGGATTCTCGCGCTGACTGCCGCCCGGCGAGACCCGGTACGCCGCGACGCGTTCCGCGTCCATCGGGCTGACCCGCTGACCCACCACCGCCCAGCTCGCAAAGTCCGGGACCGCCGCCCGTTCCGACAAATACGCTTCGATGCTCCCGCCCGGCAGTCGCCGCGCCCAGTCCGCGACGAACATGCCAACGGGCACCGCCGCCCCGGACGCGTCGCGCAGCGACTCGTTCGGATATCCATCGCGCAGGCGGCGAAGCTCCGCCACCGCCAGGTCCGGCCGCGGCGCGATACCCGCCGGCGGATCGAGGTACACCTCCACAAGCCCGGCAAACGCCTCCGCCGCCAGCGCGCGATGCTCGCTGCCGGCGCGTTCAGCAGCTCGGCGAAACTCGAACGCCGCCGCCTCGATTTCTCCCTCGCGCCGGAGCCGTCGTCCCCACGCGATGTCCGCCGCAGCACCGACCGGCGTGTCGCCAAGCCCGTCGCACAGCCGCGCCAGTCCATCAGTCGAACGCCCGGCCGTCCGTTCCAGAATCTCCGTCCGCGCCGTGTCGCGCTCCCCCTCCGCCAGCTCGCGCCACAGTCGCTCCAGCCGCTCGCCGATCGCCACGCACGCGGTCGCGCTCAATCCCGGCTCCAGCTCCGTCGCCTCCCCGCCGGCTGTCTGCACCAGATCGACGTAGCGCCGCACCGCCGCCATCCGCGCCCCGCGCGACCGCTCCGCTTCGGCCAGCATCATTCCCGCGCGCAGGCGATCCGACGGTCGCCGCGCCGCCAAGGCAGCCGCCTGCAACAGGTCGATCCGCTCCGCGTCCGCCGCTTCGGCCGCGCGCGCGAGTTGCATCTCGATCCACAGATGATCGATCTGATCGTCGATCCGCTCCGTGTCCGACTCGTGGCCATCGCGCACACCGCTTCGCGCCTGTTCCAGAAGCGACGACGCCCGATCCACGTCTCCGCGCAGCGATTCCAGCGTCGCCAGGCGCAACAGCACCGCCGCGTCGCGCGGTCGCTGCGAGAGCTGCTTCTCGGTCTCCTCGATCGACCGCGCCAGGTCAGGTATCCGCTCCAGCGCGTCGGCCGTCACGCTATACAGCGATCCGCCATGCGCCACCAGGTTTCCCATCACGCGCCGCGCCGACGAATCCGGCGCTCCGGACACGACCTGGCCGCTGGCCGCGTCGATCGTCATCAGTCCGTGCACCGTCGGAACGATCACATGCCCACCGCACAGCGCGCCGCGCCCGCTCGCGTCCATCCCGTCGCAGGTCCAGACGCGCTTGCCGTCCGACAATCGCAACGCACGGATCGCGGCGCCGCCGACGTACAACCGCTCGTCGTCGCACCCGATCAGGTAGCGCCCCTTCTCGCGCGCGACCTGCCACAACGTTTCGCCCGTCCGGCGATCGAGTGCCAGGATCGACGGCGAATCCGGCGGCGCGACGATCACCATCCCGCCCGCCACGATGGGCGCGCACGACGCCCACCCCGGAGGTATCGCGCTCTCCACCGCGACCTGGATCCCACGCTTGCCCGGCGGAAGCACGTTCGTCTCGACCGCAATCTCCCCGCCGCGCGTGTACCGCGCCACCCAGCGCACCGACAGGTCATCCGCCGACAGCGCGAGCACGGTCCCGACGCCGGTTCCGAGGTACAGCTCGCCGTCCACACAGGTCGGCTGCAGCACGCCCTTGCGCGGAAACAACTCCGTCGGCGCGCTGCCAAGCGAGACCCGCTCGACCAGCGCCCCATCCGACCCGAAGACCGCCAGACCCAGGTCCGTCCCCGCCAGGTACGGCGCCACGAGCCGATCCCCGCACTCGACCGGCACGCAGAAAAAGTGCGCCTCGACCAGTCCGTCGGTCGGCGGTCCGCCCACGCCGCGCATCCACGCCAGCTTGCCCGTCCGCGCCTCGAACGCCAAAAGGCTGTTCTCGACCGGTTCGCTCCCGAACGGCTGCACGACCGCCCATTGCCGCCCACCCAACTGCCGGAACACCGCCGAGCCTTCGCGCCACTCGCGCGGCTCCTCGACGACGAACACCAGCCCCGCACCCAAGCCGATCATCCCGCCGATCTCGTCCGCGAGAACCCTCAGACTCTCCGCATCGAGGTAGTCCACCCCGAACTGCGGCAGCGAATCCCCGCGAACGATCGGCATGAACGACGCCCCCGCCGTCGAGGCTCGCTCCGTCGGCCGGACCGCGGCTTCCCATGCGACGTCAAACGTCGTCGCATCCAGCGCCAGAACGCCCGCAGGACACCGTACGTACAACCGCTGGCCGTCCGTCACCAACTGCCAGATCGGACCCAGCCCGTGACGCACGCACAGGTCCGCGATCCGCGACGCCGCGATCGACTCCGTCCCCGGAAGAGATACCCGCCACGGTGACTGCGCATCAGCCGACGGCGACAACGCGTCGTTCCATGCACGGCAGTCCCCGCCGCCCATCGGCAGCGGCCACGTATCGCGCGACCGCGCGCGCAAACCGGCATCCCGATCCTGAACGTATTCCGTTACCGTCGCCAGCAACGCCGATTCCGACTCCGGCACGCGCGCGTCCGCCGGCGCATCCTCGTCCGGTTGCCGCAGCGAGCGCAGGATCGCGAGCGCCTCCGCCTGCCGACCGGCCGCGCGCTCGGCAACCGCACGACGCAGCAGCAACTTCCACCGCGGCAGCGGCGGATTGGGCAACGACTCCAGCGTCTCCAGCGCATCCGCCGCTTCGGACGCTAAACCCTGATCGAGCGCCAGCGCCGCCACGCGCTCCAGCGCCGCCGCCCCTGCACGCGTCCACCGGTATCGACGCGCCACGCGCCGCAACCCCTCAAGGTCCAGCGAACGCTCCGCATCCGAAAACAGCCGCGACGCCTCCGGCCCGTGAACCGACTCGTAAACCTCGCGACCCTCCGCCGGCCAGCTTGCGATCCCCCGCCACACGCATTCCGCCGCCGACTGAACGCCCCCGCGCTCGTCATGCACCATGGACCGACCATGCTGGTCGATCACGCGCCAGAGCGTATCCACCGCCAGCTTCCAATCCCCGCGCTCCGCGGCCTGCCGCGCCTTCGAAAGCCAGCGCTCGGCGTCCTGATCGATCGAAAGCGTCAGCGCGCCGGCCGGTATCTCAACCGCCTGCTGGCCCCGACCCCGCTTCGCGATGTCGCGCAGAATCCCCGGCTTGAACTGCGGCGGCCTTGCCAGGCGGGGCTTCTCCGCCCCGGGTTTTGCATTCTGCGCAAAACCCGCCGCGCACGCCGCCGCGACGATGCACGCCATCCCCCACACTGCCCCGGGCCAATGAACCATGAAACGTCCCGGTCTTCGTCCGGCCATGCCGTGGCCACACGCCTCACCGACATGAATTATCGGATCGTAGTCGAACCTATCATTGTATACAACGATTGGACGGCCCGGACGGCTGATGCGCCCACGGACAGGACAGAAACGGCGGATTCCGCTCCTCGCCCGGGGGCGGTTTCTGCGCACGATCCACCGGCAAACGGCAGGATGCCGCCGCCCCGCCGGCTTATTCCGGTTGAGAGGGAGAATTTACCGAATCGCGCGACGTCCCCGGCGACGCGGATGGTCGGCGCTTCCGGGACATTCCCGATCAGGCCGCGGCGAGTTTCTTCGCCTTTTCGACCGCCTCATCGACGCTGCCGACGTACATGAACGCCTGCTCCGGCAGGCCATCGTGCTTTCCGTCGCAGATCTCCTCGAAGCTGCGGATCGTGTCCTCCAGCGGCGTGTAGTTGCCCGGGAACCCGGTGAAGACCTCGGCGACGTAGAACGGCTGGCTCAGGAACCGCTCGATCTTCCGCGCCCGGGCGACAATGAGCTTGTCCTCCTCGCTCAATTCCTCGACGCCGAGGATCGCGATGATGTCCTGCAGGTCGCGATAGCGCTGCAGGATCGCCTGCACGCGCTTCGCGCAGGTGTAGTGTCGCTCGCCGATGTAGTTCGCGTCCAGAATGCGGCTCGACGACGCCAGCGGATCGATCGCGGGGTAGATGCCCTTCTCGGAAATCGACCGCGCGAGCACGATGAACGCGTCGAGGTGCGTAAACGCCGTCGCCGGCGCCGGATCGGTCAAGTCGTCGGCCGGAACGTACACCGCCTGCACCGACGTCACGGCGCCCGACTTGGTCGACGTGATCCGCTCCTGCAGTTCGCCCATCTCCGTGCCCAGCGTCGGCTGATAGCCGACCGCGCTCGGCATGCGTCCGAGCAGCGCCGAGACCTCCGAGCCGGCCTGGCTGAAGCGAAAGATGTTGTCGATGAAGAGCATCGTATCGGCACCCGACTCATCGCGGAAATACTCCGCCATCGTCAGCGCGCTGAGCGCCGCGCGCAGACGCGCGCCCGGCGGCTCGTTCATCTGCCCGAACACCATCGCCGTATGCTCGATGACCTTCTTCACCTTGCCCGTCGTGTCCTTGAACGTTGCCTCCTGCATCTCGAGCCACAGGTCGTTCCCCTCGCGCGTCCGCTCGCCGACGCCGGCAAACACCGAAAAGCCCGAGTGCTCCCGCGCAATCCGCGCGATCATCTCCTGGATGATGACCGTCTTGCCCAGTCCCGCGCCGCCGAACAGCCCCGTCTTCCCGCCGCGCACAAACGGCGCGAGCAGATCGATGACCTTGATCCCCGTCACGAGCTGCTCCGTCTTCGGAACCAGGTCCACCGCCTCCGGTGGCGGCCGATGGATCGGTCGACGCATCTTGGCCGCGACGGCGCCGCGACCGTCGATCGGATCGCCCACGAGATTGAAGACGCGCCCCAGCGTCTCCGGCCCCACCGGAACGCTCACCGGCTCGCCCGTGTCCATGATCTCCAAGCCGCGGCGCAGACCATCGGTCGAACCAAGCGCCACGGCGCGGACCCGACCGCCGCCGATCTGCTGCTCGACCTCACACCACAGCGTCTCCTTTTCGACCGTCTCGCCCACCGGTCGCGAGACCTCGCACTTCAGCGCGTTGTACAGCCGCGGCAACTTGTCCTCCGGGAACTCCGCGTCCAGCGTCGACCCGATGACCTGCGTGATCCTGCCCGTCGCATGCCCGTTCGTCTTCATGGTGAATTCCCTGCTTCCGCGCCACCGCGCCGCGGCAAGCCGCCGCCACGGCCGCCTACTTCAAGCTCTCCGCGCCGCCGACGATGTCCAGCAGCTCCATCGTGATCTGAGTCTGACGCGCCCGGTTATACCGCCGCGTCAGCAACTTGATCATGTCCTCCGCCGCCTCGGTGGCCGATTTCATCGCCACCATCCGCGCCACCTGCTCGCTCACCGCCGCGTCCGTAAAGCACTGGAACAACCGCACCTTCACCGACTGCGGCAGCAGACGCGCCAGCAACTCGGCCGGCGCGGGCGAGCACTCGTACTCATGCCGTCGCGCGCCCGCCGCGTCGGACGGCTCGCCGCCGGATTCGTTCGTTTCCGCGCTGCGCAGCGGCAGCAACTGCAGCACTTCCGGCACCTGCCGCCCGGTCGAGATGAACTTCATGTACACCACGCGCACCGTCCGGTACGTCCCGGCCGTGTACGCGTCCATCATCCGAACCGCGATCGGCTCCACCTGGTCGAACCGCGGCTTCTCCGTAATGTGCGTGATCCGCTCCGCCATCGGCCGGCCGAGAAACCGGAAGTACGAAACGCCCTTCTTGCCGACCACGAACAGGTCCGTCGGGAGCGCCCCGGGCGCGTTCAGGTGCGCCACGGCCGTTCGCAGGATTGCGCCGTTGTATCCGCCGCACAGCCCGCGGTTCGACGTCAGCACGATCATCACGTCCTTCGCCGCTTCCGGGTTCTCGCGCAGCAGCGGATGATCCACCGCCCCGCCCGCCGACTGCGACAGGTCGCGCACCAGCTCGCCGATCTTCTTCGTGTACGGCTTCGTCGCCGTGGCGCGCTTGAACGCCTGTTGGAACTGCGCGTTGGCAATGAGCTGCATCGTCCGCGTGATCTTGCGGATGTTGGTCACCGCCTTGCGGCGCTTGACGATTTGACGGGCCTTGGCCATCGACCTTCCGAGCTACTTCTTGAACCGCGCCTTGAACTGCCCGAGCAGCTCCATCAGCTTCTTGTCCAGTTCGGGCGTCAGCTCCCGCTTCTCGCGCAACTCCGCCACGACCTCCGGATGCTCATCCCGGATGAACTTCAGCAGTTCCGTCTCAAACTCCTGCACCCGCGAGATCGGCAGGTCGTCCAGGAACCCGCGCGTCCCGGCCAAAATGCTGATGATCTGGTAAATCACCGGGTACGGCCGGTACTGCCCTTGCTTGAGCAGTTCCACCATCCGCGCGCCGCGATCGAGCTGCCGTTGCGTCGCCGCGTCCAGTTCCGTTCCGAGCTGCGCAAACGCCTCCAACTCCCGGTACGCCGCCAGGTCCAACCGCAGCGAGCCGGCGATCTTCTTCATCGCCTTGATCTGCGCGTTCCCGCCCACGCGCGACACCGAGATGCCCACGTTCACCGCCGGCCGTACGCCCGCGAAGAACAGATCCGGCTCGAGGTAGATTTGCCCGTCCGTGATCGAAATCACGTTCGTCGGGATGTAGGCGGAAACCTCGCCCTCCAGCGTCTCGATGATCGGCAGCGCCGTCAGCGACCCGCCCGAGTTCCAGATCTTCAGAATCTGCAACTCGTCCTTGTTCGGCATCGCCGCCAGGTCGTGCTGTGCCTCGTGCTTGCCCGGAACGCCGATGTACACCTTGTCGTTCACGCCCGTCGTCGTCTTCGGATCGGCGCCCTTCTTCGCCAGGACGTACCGCTCGGCGAGCTTGCACGACCGCTCCAGCAGCCGACTGTGACAGTAGAACACGTCGCCCGGGTACGCCTCGCGTCCCGGCGGTCGCCGCAACAGCAGCGAAAGCTGACGATACGCCGCCGCCTGCTTCGACAGGTCGTCATAAATGCACAACGTCGCGCGGCCCTGCCGGTACATGAAGTACTCCGCCATTGCCGCGCCCGCGTACGGCGCGATGTACTGCAACGGCGCCGAGTTCGAGCTGCCTGCCGAGACGACGATCGTGTAGTCCATCGCCCCGGCTTCGCGCAGCCGCTCGACGATCCCCGCCACCGTCGATTCCTTCTGCCCGATCGCAACGTAGATGCAGATGACGTCGCCGCCCTTCTGATTGATGATCGTATCGAGCGCGATCGCCGTCTTGCCCGTCTTCCGATCGCCGATGATCAACTCGCGCTGACCCCGGCCGATCGGGATCATCGAGTCGATCGCCTTGATACCCGTCTGAAGCGGCTCGTTGACCGGCTGGCGCTCCGCAATCCCCGGCGCCTTGTACTCCAGCGGCCAGCGGTGCGGAGAGATGATCGTGCCCTTCCCGTCCAGCGGCCGGCCGAGCGGGTCGACCACGCGGCCGACCATCGCGTCGCCCACGGGCACCGACAGGAGCTGGCCGGTCGCCTTGACCTGCTCGCCCTCTTCGATCTTCAAGTAATCGCCGAGCACGACCGCGCCGACCGAGTTCTCCTCGAGGTTGAAGACCTGCCCGATCTCGCCCGACTCGAACCGAAGCATCTCGCCCGCCATCGCCGAGCCCAGCCCGTAGATCCGCGTGATGCCGTCGCCGACTTCCAGCACTCGGCCGACGTCGGACACCTCGAGCTGATCGTGGTAGCGCGCGATCTCCTGCTTGATGACCGATGTAATCTCATCGACCTGAATCTTCATCGCACCTGTCTCGCTTTCGTCGCCGGATCTCAGTTCTCGGTGACAAACGCCCGCCCGCTCTGAATCTCGGTATCCACGTTGGTCAACAGCTCATTCCGCAACGACCGCAGCCGACTCACGACCGTTCGATCGATCTCACGGTCGCCCAACTGCACCCGCAGGCCGCCGAGCACCCCCTCCTCCACCGTCTCGCACAAGATCGGCCGCCACTGCGTCGACTTCGTCACCATCTCGATCAGCTTCGTCCGCTGCGCGCCGGTCAGCGGAACCGCCGTCGTCACGTAGACCCGCGCCTCGCCCCGCTTGCGCTCGAGCATCCTCCGGTACATGTCGCACACGTACGCCAGGATCGAGAGCCGCGTCTTGTCGTTCAGGACCAGCAGCAGGCTCATCACCGTCGCGCTGAGTCGAACCCCGAAGAGCTTTCGCAACGTCTCGCGACGCTGGTCCCGATCGATCGCCGGCGAGCACAAGAACGCCGCGAATTCCGCGTTCGACGTGAACAGCTCATGCAGCGAGCGCAGCTCGTCATCGACTGCCTGCTCCTGGCCGGCCGGACCGGCCAGGTCGAGCAGCGCCTGCGCATAGACCTTGGATGCAGCCTGGATCGTGTCGAAATCGCCCGTCACGTCGCCATCCTCGAACCGTCTCGCCTTAGTGCCGCAACTGGCCGATCTCGTGCAGCGCTTCGTCGATCAACGCCTGATGGTCCTGCGGCGTCAACTGCTTCTTCACGAGCTTCCCGGCGATCATCGTCGACAGGTCGACCGACTGCCGGTACAGCGCCTTGATGGCGTCGTCCCGCGCGATCGCCAGGTCGCGCTTCGCCCGCTCCAGCAGCGCGTGCGCTTCGGCCCGCGCTTCCTCGCTAATCCGTTTCCGGACGGCCTCCGCATCCCGCCGACCCTCGTCCACGATGGCGCTCGCCTCCTCCCGCGCCTTCTGAATCTGCGCCGTGTACTGCTTCAACAGGTTCTCCGCCTCCTGGCGCTCGCGCTTCGCGTTCGCCAGCGAGTCGAGGATGAACTTCTCCCGCCGCTGAAGCCCCTGGAGAATCGGCTTCCATGCCACGAGCCTCAACGCGAGAAGCAGCAGCACGAAGACGATGATCGTCCAGATCATCGCGTACCCGTCGACTGTCAGCAGTCCGTACGATGGCCCGTGCGCCTCGTGCTCGCCGGCCGCGTGCGTCTCCGTCGACGCCGGCGCCGTCCCGCCGTGCGCCGGGTCGGTCGCCGCGCGGGCCGGGCCGCAGGCCAGACCGATCATCACGCCCAGAATCAGAATCGCTCGACGCATCTGGACTCCCCGTCGATGCGGCGCCGAACCGCTCGGCGGCCCGGCGCCGTGGCTCTCGTTTGCTCCGCGCACGCGCTACTGGCCCGTGGCCGCC
Organism: Phycisphaerae bacterium; assembly: GCA_023150615.1. Classification (GTDB taxonomy): domain Bacteria; phylum Planctomycetota; class Phycisphaerae; order UBA1845; family UTPLA1; genus JAKLKO01. The sequence continues at coordinate 7,589 of JAKLKO010000026.1, read as the reverse complement.
TTGGTCAGGAAGTCGCCGATCGAGTTCGCCTGCACGATCGCGAAGAACGTAAACCCTTCAATCAGCGCCGCCGCGAGCAGCATCGCGACGAAGATTCGTCCGCCCGCCTCCGGCTGCCGCGCGATCGACTCGACCGCATTGCCCGCGATGTGCCCGATGCCCTTCGCCGCGCCGAGCACGATAAACCCCAGCGCCAGTCCGGCGCCCAGGCCCGCAAGACCCTTGTCGCCGATCAACTGCGTGGCCTGCGCCAACATGTCCATATCCATCTCAAAACTCCCTTGAAAATCCCGGTGGTTCCGACCTTAAAACACAGAATGACCGGGGCGTCGGGGACCCCGACCGCAGTTCGCTGCGTCACGACGCGCCGTGCGGCGACGCCGCTCGAATTCAGATTCCAACTGCAAGAAACGCATCAATGCTCCGGATGGATCGCCGCGCCGATGAACATCGTCGTCAGAAACATGAAGATGTACGACTGGAGGAACGCCACGAACAGCTCCAGGCCGCTCAGCAGCGTGCATCCGATCGCGACCGGCAGCGACGAGCCGAGATACCCCAGCGTCAAGCCCTTGAACACCGGGATCAGAAGGATCAGCGACGCCAGCACGATGTGGCCCGCGATCATGTTCGCAAAAAGTCGCATCGCCAGTGCAAACGGCTTCACGAACGCGCCGATCGTTTCGAGCAGGAACAGGATCTCCCACATCAGCGCATCGAGCAGATCGAGCCAGTGCAGGCCCTTCGTCGAGAACCCCGCCACCACGCCCAGCACCGCGCCGAACCACTGCCCGACGACCGCACCCTGCTCCTTGAACATCACGCCCAGAATCAGCCGCAGCGTGACCGCCAGCAGCACCGTGTACAGAGGCACGGTCACGATCCGCATGGCCGCCGGCAGCGGCCCCCGCGGACCGGGCTTTTGAAACACGTGCGGCGCAAAGTTCCAGAGATACAGCACCGGCGCCGCCAGGACCGCCAGCATCGGAGAGACGCCATGATGCCCGTGGACGTGCTCGCGGTGCGCATCGCCGTGCGCGCCGTGCTCGTCCGACCCGTGCGATGCGTCGCCCTCGCCGTGATGATGACCGTACGTCCCCGCCACCAGCCCGCGATACACCTCGAACGTCCCCATGAAGTGGATCGTGAAGAACGCGCAGATCGCGAGGCCCGCGGTGATGTTGATATTCCCCGTCGCCGTGCCGCCCAGGTGCTTCACGCCGGTCAACAGCGCGACGATTGAATCCAGCGGCACCATCCCCAGCAGGTTGCAGAACAGGATGAAAAAGAACACCGTCCACAGGAACGGCATGAAGCGGTCCGTGTCCGGACCGAGCACCGGCTTGACCACGCCGCTCCGCAGCGCATCCATCAGGCTCTCGATCAGCCCGACGAATCCCCGCGGCACAAACGTCGCCGAATCGCCCCGCGCCAACGCCATCCGGTACCTCGCCCCGACAACCCCGAACACCAGCAGCGTCAGTCCCGCCGCCACCAGCGTCATCAAAAGGTGATTCGTAAACCAGAACTGACCCGCCTGGTTCTCGAAGATCGGCAGCCGGAGGTTGGTCGACGAAATCTGGAACAGCCCGTGCGGCAGCACGTGATCCTTCGGATCATGACCCGCCGCGGCCGCCAGCAGTAGCGTGTTCGGGATCGACGTCATGCGGAGTGCGTTTTATTCGGCGGCCGCCACGAGATCCGGACCAGCCGGATGATCAACCCGGTCTCGGCCGCAAGCAGCACGAGATAGCTCACCACGAGCGTGTTCATGAACGCCGGTCGCGCCGCGCCCATCGACCGCGCCAGCCACAACGCCAGTCCGAGCGTCACGAACAACCGCGTCACCATCGCCGCCAGGCCCGCATTCCCGAGATGGTCCGGCGCGAAGCGCGCGGCCAGCACCGGCGGCCAGAGCGCGCACCATGCCGCGAGGACACAGACGCCCGCGCCCAGCGCGATCGCCTCGGCCGTCGCCGCATTCGTCGCGCTCTGCGCGATCGCCCGCGTCGCCCAGACCGCCGCGGCGCCCGCGATCAGCGTCATGCCCAGAATCCGCACCCGATTTCACCTAGCGGAACAGGTCCCGCGTCTGTCGATAAAACCGATACAGCCACGCCGCGAGTGCCAACAGGAGACCGCACAGGATCCCGCGATGGCCCCATCCGTACCGAACGTCGAGCTGGTACCCGGCGTACCCGAGCACCGCCATGTAGCCGATGAACTCAAACGCCAGCGCGCTCAGCCGATTCCATTCGGACGACTGCCGACGATCCTCGTCCTCTGGCGGTCCGCCCTGCGGCGATGGCTCATCCGACATTGTGACAAATGGTACAATGTCGGCCAAAAAAATTCGAGCACAATGCCCGGCCACCCGCCGCCCGCGACCGCCTGCGTTCCGGCGAGTCTCGCAACGGTAGCCGCTCCCACAACGCCCGTCAAGCCCTGCACGACCGGTTGCCGGAACGCCCCTCGTGAGCGTACTAATTACTCGCCGGTGCCGTACTGCCGGTCCGTGCGGCGAGCCGGTCCAAGAGTCGATTGGGCCACTGCAAAATGAACGTCGCGATCGTCGGAGCAACCGGAGCCGTCGGCGCGGAGTTCCTCTCCGTCCTCATCCAACGCCGGTTCCCCGTAACCAACCTCCGCGCGTTCGCGTCAAACCGTTCCGCCGGCACCAGGATCGAATTCGCCGGTCGCCCCGTCATGGTCGAGTCGCTCGCGCCCGGCTGCTTCGACGGCTGCCACCTTGCGTTCTTCTCCGCCGGCAAAACCATATCGCGCGAGTTCGCTCCGACGGCCGTCCGGGCCGGCGCGATCGTGATCGACAACAGCTCGGCCTTCCGGATGCAGCCCGATGTCCCGCTCGGCGTTCCGGAGATCAACCCCGACGCCATCCGTGGCTATCGCGGCATCGTCGCCGTCCCCAACTGCACCGCCATCATCCTCTGCATGGCCGTCTGGCCGCTGCACCGCGCCGCACGACTCCAGCGGATCGTCGTCTCCACCTACCAGGCCGTCAGCGGCGCCGGCGCGCGGGCCTTGCGCGAACTTCACGAACAGATTGAGGCCGCCGCGGCCGGACGCGCGCTCGTCCCGAAGGCACTGCCTTACCCCATCGTCAACAACCTTTTTTCGCACAACACGAGCATCGGCCCCGAAGGCTCGAACGAAGAGGAATCAAAGGTCATCGAGGAGACGCGCCGCATCCTCGGTGCGCCCGACCTCGCCATCTCGGCGACGTGCATCCGCGTTCCCGTGCCGCGCGCCCACAGCGAGTCGATCAACCTGACCTTCGCCGACACGCTCGGCGAACTGAAGGCCCGCGAACTGCTCGCTGCCGCGCCGGGCGTTCGCGTCGTCGATGACCGCGAGCACAACCGGTTCCCCATGCCGATCGACGCCTCCGGCGGCGACGACGTCCTCGTCGGCCGCATCCGCGCGGACCCGAGCCAGCCGCCCGGAAGAGGCCTGAGCCTCTTCGCCTGCGGCGATCAGCTCCGCAAAGGCGCCGCCCTGAACGCCGTCCAGATCGCGGAACTTGTCACGAATTTGTGAGGTGTTCATGACCCGCGCCGACGCCTGGAGCCTCGTCCGCGAATTCGTCGCCTCCGATTCGCTTCGAAAGCACATGCTCGCCGTCGAGGCCGCCATGCGACACTACGCCGGCATACTCGGCGGCGACGCAGAGCAATGGGGACTCGTCGGTCTCCTGCACGACTTCGACTACGAACGCTGGCCCGACCCGCCCGCGCACACCCGCGAAGGCGCGGTGATCCTTCGCCAGCGCGGCGTCGACGAGGAGATCGTCGCCGCCATCCTCTCGCATGCCGATTGGAACCTCGACGACTACCCGCGCGACCGCCCGCTGCGAAAGGCCCTCTTCGCCGTCGACGAACTCTGCGGATTCCTCACCGCCGCGGCCCTCGTCCGGCCGACGCGCCTCGTCGGGATGGAACCCGCGAGCGTGAGGAAGAAGCTCAAGACCGCCACGTTTGCCGCCGCCGTCAACCGCGATGACATCGCCGCCGGCGCAGCACTGCTCGGGCTGCCGCTCGACGATCACATCCGCAACTGCATCGCCGCCATGCAGGCCGTCGCCGACGAGCTTGGACTGGCCGCACCGGCCGCGTAGGCAATTGCCTCCGCGCAGCGATCACCGCCGGCGCCGACGCTGCGACGCCATGATGTCCTTCACGCTCGAGCGATTCGGCGCGCCCGATGTCTCCGCCTCATCCCCCGGCGCCCGTTCCGCCCCGCCGGGCGACTCGGACCCCGGTTCTGAATTCGAACCACCGTCGCCGCCAGCCGGAGCCGCAAACAGCGTCGGGTTCTCTTTCAGCTTGCGGATCCGGTCCCGGATCTCCGCGGCGTGCTCAAACTCCAGCGCCTCGGCGGCCTCGAGCATCTCGCGCTCCAGATCGGCGATGCTCTCGGTCAGATCGAGCGCGTCTTGCGACTGCGCCGCCGCTTCTCGCACCGTCCGCTGCGCCGCGATCAGCGTCTCGAGGTTCCTGCGGATCGCCTTGCGCACCGTCTCCGGCGTGATCCCGTGCTCGCGGTTGTATTCCTCCTGCAGCGCGCGGCGACGCGCCGTCTCGTTCATCGCCTGCTGCATCGCCGGCGTCACCTTGTCCGCGTACAGGTACACCTCGGCGTTCACGTTCCGCGCACACCGCCCGATCGTTTGGATCAGGCTCGTCGCGCTCCGCAGAAACCCCTCCTTGTCCGCGTCGAGGATCGCCACCAGCGACACCTCCGGCAGGTCCAGTCCCTCGCGCAGCAGGTTCACGCCCACCAGCACGTCGAACTTCCCTTCCCGCAGGTCCCGCAGAATCTCAATCCGCTCCAGCGTGTCGATCTCGCTGTGCAGGTAGTGGCACTTCAACCCCGCCTGCTTGATGTACGACGACAGATCTTCCGCCAGCCGTTTCGTCAGCGTCGTCACCAACGTCCGCTCCCCCGCCGCCGCACGCGCCTCAATCTGATGCAGCAGATCGGGCACCTGACCGCGCGCCGGCCGCACGTGCACCAGCGGATCCACCAGCCCCGTCGGCCGGATCACCTGCTCGACCACTTCGCCCACCGACTGCTTCAGCTCGTACGGACCGGGCGTCGCCGAAACGAAGATCGCGTTGGCGATCATGCCCTCGAACTCCTGGAACTTCAGCGGCCGGTTGTCGAGACAGCTCGGAAGCCGGAACCCGTGCTCCACCAGCGTCAGCTTCCGCGCCCGATCGCCGTTGTACATCGCCGCGACTTGCGGAATCGTCACGTGTGACTCGTCGATCACCAGCAGAAAGTCCTCGGGAAAGTAGTCCATCAGCGTGTACGGCTTCGCCCCCGGCGCCGTCCCCGCCAGGTGCCGCGAGTAGTTCTCGATCCCCGAGCAGTATCCGACTTCCTGGATCATCTCGATGTCGTACTTCGTCCGTGCCGCCAGCCGCTGCGCCTCCAGCAGCTTGCCCTGACGCCGGAAGTAATCCAGCCGCTCGTCCAGCTCCGCCTTGATCGACGCCACCGCCTGCTCGATCCGCTCCTTTGGCATCACGTAGTGCACCGCCGGATAGATGAAAAACTGCTCCGGCCGCGAGAGCGTCTGCCCGCTCAGCGGCTGAATCACCTCCAGCCGCTCCACTTCGTCGCCGAACAGCTCGATGCGGTAGCCCGTTTCCTCGTACGCCGGACACAGCTCGATCACGTCCCCGCGAACGCGGAACGAGCCGCGCTTCAGCGTCAGGTCGTTGCGCGTGTACTGCAGATCGACGAAGCGTCGCAGCAGTTCGTCGCGCTCCCAGCGCTGCCCGACGTGCACGTCGATCACGCTCGACTTGTAATCCTCCGGCGAACCCAGCCCGAAGATGCACGACACGCTCGCCACGATGATCACGTCCCGCCGGCTGACCAGCGCGCTCGTCGCCGCCAGCCGCAGCCGGTCGAGATCGTCGTTGCGGCTTGCGTCCTTCTCGATGTAGATGTCGCGCTGCGGGATGTACGCCTCGGGCTGGTAGTAGTCGTAGTAGCTGACGAAGTACTCGACGGCGTTGTGCGGAAACAGCTCGCGGAATTCCTCGTAAAGCTGCGCCGCCAGCGTCTTGTTGTGGCTTATCACCAGCGTCGGCCGCCGCAACGCCTCGATCACGTGCGCGATCGTGAACGTCTTGCCCGAGCCCGTGACCCCGAGAAACGTCTGGTGCCGCCGACCCTCCCGAGTCCCGCGGATCAGCGCTTCGATCGCCGCCGGCTGGTCCCCCGCAGGCCGCATGTCGGAGACAATCTGGAATTCAGGCATGCACCGCCTCGTCGTATCACCGGGCCAAACCGCCAATTGTACCCGATCCGGCCAGGCCCCGCCCCCCGATGATCGCGCTGGTCAATCCTCCCGTAAGGATCGACGCGTTTTCTCGAATCGGCGATCCGGAATTGGAAATCACGCAACCCCGAAACCTCGATCTGAACTCCCCACAAGTAGACGTCCGGCGCGGCAGCGCGTGGCTCCTGCTTGGAAGAGCGAGGCCCCTGGTTGGGAGGGCGAAACTCCCGCCGAGCCATTCCTCCACACTCGCGCGAACCGCACGCCGCCCGCGCGCATCGAAGCGGCCGGTGTCTCGCCGGCCGAGAGGTTGCGCACTGTCGATCACGTCCGGTCGGATCCCGCAGAGTGACACACATGAGTCGGTCAGGTAGGTAACTGAAGCACCGGCGCCACATCATGAATCGGAACGCGTCGCGGCGCATCGCTCGGATCGAACTCGATCGCAACGCCCGACGGCCGGGCGAGATGCGGGAAAGGCGATTTCCGACTTGGCTGTCCGGTAATCCGTGCTATAGTCAATAAGGAGGGGTCCACTCCGCGTCTCCCGCGGCACCAAGGCCGGTCGATGCCCCGCGACGGCCCGAACGGGAGGATGTATGGTTGCTCTTGCGCGCCGATCAGCATTCGCATTCTCGATGACGGCCGCGGTCTGGCTTGCCGGACTTGCCGCCGCGCAACCCGCATCCGCGCAGGACGTGCTCCTGCACCGCCAATTGCCGAATCGACGGTTCGGGTTTACATCGGACACGGCGGTGATAAACAACCTTGGTCTTCCTGACGCAATGATATCAGGAGATCGTTTCTCGCTCGGATCGAGCGCTCAGGTATTTCGCCTAAAGGCGTGGGGATTCTATGGCGGGCAGTTCGATGAGCAGATCGAGCCGCCGCCGACAAGCGAGACGATCCGCGTGCGCTTCTACGCCGATCAGTCGGGACTCCCCGGAACAATGCTGTACCAAGAGCTGTTTCTGAACCCGAGCCGAGAGGCGACCGGCTACGAGATCGCCCAAGGTCCGTTGCCGCCGGAGTACTTGTTTACGGTCGACCTTGCTACGCCGTTCACCGCCGTGCCGGGAGTAGACTACTGGATCTCGATCGTTCAGCTCGACGATATTGCAAGCCATTTCAGATGGGAATCGTCCAATGGCGGCGAGTTTGCTATTCGGTATCCGATCGATACGCCGTGGAGGATTCTGTCGCCCGGACAGCTAGCCTACGAACTCTGGACTCCCGAGCCCTCGACGGCGTTGTTGTTCATCACGGCGATGGTCGC
>JAKLKO010000025.1 GCA_023150615.1 Phycisphaerae bacterium | reverse complement strand
GGCCGACAGCGTCACGTCGTAGCGGTATTCCTTGCGGACCGGACCGCCGCTTACAAAAAAGCCCGTAAAGACCCGCGGCGGGTTCAGGAACTCCTCCTCGTAGCGCAGCTCGCCCGGCAGGCCACCGGCATCGGCGTAGAAGCGGACACGCATGGTTTCCGTGACCGGCGGGGGCGGATCGAACTGTTCAGTTTGTCCTCCGAAGAATGACCAAACCACCAGTTTCCTGATGACGTCGGCCTGGCTCAGTCGGAATCGGTCCGCCGCGAGTTGGCCCGACACTGGGCCGTTGGGACCTGAGAACAGGGCTTGTGTGTCTGACAGTGCCCCGCCGAGCCGATTGGGCAATTGGCGGTGCAGGAGCACGTCCTGCGCGGACGCGAGGTCGGACAGCAGTGAGAAGATGATCGCGAGCGCCGCAAGGAGGATCGATAGACGGAGCTTCACGGCCAGCCCTCCCACGCCACCGCGGCCTTCCTGTAGACCCGAAACGGAAGACGACCTTACACACGAACTTCTCGGATTCCTGGGATTGCGCGAACCCCCGCGCCCGTTCGGACCACACAAACTCCCCTGTCGCGGTCCGAATCGCCTTGAACGTCGGGCGCTCCATGCGCACGCCCGCCCTTCCGATCGGTCCGAAGGCGGGACGGCCCCCCGGTGCCTGCACTTTCAGCATAGGACACATTGCCGGACCGGCAAGCGCAATGCTTGTGCTTGTTGCATCTCGCATGGACCGCAAGTCATCGTCGTGGAAGTCGCCAGGGATGCTGAGGGCCGGGACTTCGTTCTCGCAGCCGGGCCGCGGTCGGCCGGCGGCGATTGCGAAGGCCCGCGGCGCGGAATACGATGACGCCGCGATGCCCGACTACAAGGTCCAACTGGACGTCTACAACGGCCCGCTCGATCTGCTCCTCTACCTGATCCGCCGAAACGAGCTGGACATCTACGACATCCCCATCGCGGCCGTCACGCGCCAGTACTGCGAGTACGTGAGCTGTCTTCAGCAGATCGATCCGGACGCGGCGGCCGAGTTCGTCGTCATGGCGACGGTGCTGATGGAGATCAAGTCGCGGACGCTGCTGCCGGGCGCGCCGACCGAGGGAGCGACCGAAGAAGCACTCGACGATCCGCGGATGGAGCTCGTGCGGCAACTGCTCGAATACAAGAAGTACAAGGACGCCTCGATCGGACTGGGCACGGCCGCGGCGCTTCAGGCGGCCCGCTGGCCGCGAAGCCCGATCCTGCCGGCCGGCGCGACGCCGGGCGGCTGCGACCTCGACGAGGTCCAGGTGTGGGACCTCGTGGCGGCGTTCAACAACGTGATGGCGTCAATCGGCCGGGCTGGCGTGACGCACGACGTGGTGTTCGACGATACGCCGATTGCGCTGCATGCCACGGACATCCTCGATCGGCTCGCGCGCGAGGGTAACGTGCCGTTCGCGGGGATTTTCATCGGGCGGACGCGCGCGGAGGCGATCGGGCTGTTCCTGGCGCTGCTGGAGCTGATCCGCCAGCAGCGCGTGCGCGTGGAGCAGCCGGAGCAGTTCGGTCCGATCTTCGTCGTGCTGCTGCGAAACGAGCCGATCACGATCGGGACGGAGTGGGAGTATCGACCGCGCAGCGAGGAGGCATCGGACGCGCGGGAGGAAGCGGAGGAATCCGCGCCGGTCGCGAGGGGGTCGGGCGGCACCGCGATCGTGGACGACGCCGAAGAGGACGAGCGCGACGAGGTGTTGTCGGCGCTCGACTCCATCCGAACGGACATCGATCTCCGCATCTTGGACGACGCGACCGCGCGCGATGCGGGCGATCGACCGTTGGGAGCGTCGCCGGCGGAGGAGGCGCCATGACGCCATCGCAGCGATTGCAGTCGCTGGGACTCTCGTTACCGCCGGTGACGAAGCCGATCGGGTCGTACGTACCGGGCACGCGCGTCGGGACGCTGGTCATGTGCAGCGGGCAGTTGCCCATAAAGGACGGTCAACTGCTGGCGGCGGGAAAAGTCGGTCGCGACGTGACGCTGGAGGTCGCGCAGGCGGCAGCGCGTCGGGCGGCGCTCAACGCGCTGGCGGTGCTGGCCGAGGCCGCGGGATCGATCGATCGGATCGCGCGGATCGTGCGGCTGGCGGTCTTTGTGAACAGCGCGGCGGGATTCTTCGATCAGCCGAAAGTGGCGAACGGCGCGAGCGATCTGATGGTCGAGGTCTTCGGCGACGGGGGCCGGCACGTTCGGGCGGCCGTCGGTGCGGCCGAGCTGCCGATGAACGCGTGCGTCGAAGTGGAAGTGATGGCCGAGGTCGCCGCGAGCTGATACATCGTCGCGCCAATCGATCGCCGCACGGGGTTCATGACCGCAACTCCACCACATGCCGGACCAGGAGCGTTGCGGCCGCTGCGGTGGCGCGGCGATGTCGATGGCTGCCTCGAGCTGCTGGACCAGACGCGGCTGCCGAACGAGGTCGCGTGGATCGAGTGCGGCGACGTCGCAACGCTGCACGAAGCGATTCGCAGCCTTCGCGTTCGGGGGGCGCCGGCGATCGGGTGTGCGGCCGCGTACGGCGTGGTCGTGGCGGCGAAGGAGATCGCGGCGCGTCGCGTGGCGGACTGGTTCGGCGAGTTGTGCAAGGCGTGCGATCACCTGGCGGCGGCGCGGCCGACGGCGGTCAACCTGTTCTGGGCGTTGAGGCGGATGCGGCATTGCGCGGAGTCGGTGTGCGCGGAGCCGCTTGACGCTGCGCGGGCGTGTTTGCTCCGCGAAGCGCATGCGATTCGAGACGAGGATGCCGCGATGTGCCGCGCGATCGGGCGGCACGGGGCAGCGCTGATTCCGCCGGGCGGCGGCGTGCTGACGCACTGCAACGCCGGGGCGCTGGCGACGTCGGAGTACGGCACGGCGCTGGCGATGATGTACACGGCGCACGAGCGCGGCACGAAGTTCCGCGTTTTCGTCGACGAGACGCGTCCGCTGCTTCAGGGGGCACGGTTGACGGCGTGGGAGCTGATGCAGGCCGGGATCGACGTGACGCTGATCTGTGACAACATGGCGGCGCAGGTGATGCGGGAGGGGCGCGTGTCGATCGTCGTAACGGGGGCGGACCGGATCGCGGCGAACGGCGATACGGCGAACAAGATCGGGACGTACGGCGTCGCGGTGCTGGCCAAGGCGCACGGGATTCCGTTCTACGTGGCCGCGCCGAGTTCGACCTTTGACCTGACGATTTCGAACGGCGCTTCGATCCCGATCGAGCAACGGGGGGCGGCGGAGGTCTGCGAGGGCTTCGAAAGGCGGACCGCACCGGTCGGTGTGGAGTGCTACAACCCGGCGTTTGATGTGACGCCGGCGGGGTTGATTGCGGGGATCGTAACGGAGCTGGGAGTAATTCGGCCGGTGGATCGTGAAACGATTCACAAAGTCATCGGGGCCGCGTTGGATCCCGTGCAAGGCGGGTATGGGGGATAAGCCGCCCCGAATTGATACGACGGAGCGGAATCGCCGATGAAACAAGCGGGCGCGGAGGCTTTCCGCGCATCGGCGCACGGGGCCCTGCTTGAAACCGCGCGTCGTGATCGGTAGTATTCTTTTGGAAGAACTGCCTGCCTCTCCGGCTGGGGCGCAACACGGCCGGGGAATAGACTCCCGCAACGTGGGCTCCGGAGGTTCAACTGAGATGATCCGTCGCAAGGCAAGAACCGTCTGCATGCTCTCGGCGTTGCTGGCGGGGGGAACGCTGCTTCAATTGGGCAATTGCGCGGGCGTACTGATCAACTTCGGCCTGGCCGCGATCGACTTTTGCGCACTGACGGGCACACCGAATTGCACGATCGGCCCGTTCGCGCCGTGCGGCGTGCCGAACATTCAGATCGTCGATGAGAACGGAGTTCCGCAGGGCGAAGTGATGAACCGCGAGGACGATCTGCTGCTGGATTGTCCCGTGACGTTCATCCAGGATACGGATGGCGGCGGGAATTGACGATGCGCCGAGCGCGTGTCGGTGGGATTGAAATGAAACGCGAGAAGAGGGTGTCAACGATGTTTCGACCTCGGATGTATCGGAAGGTGGCGTTGCTGGCGGCCGCGGTGAGCGTCGGTTCGATGTTCAACGGGAATTGCATGAATCTGGCGCTGTCGATCACGCCGTGCGGGACGATCTTCCCTCTGACGGTCTGCACGCCGGTGGACCAGGTCAACCTGCTTTTCCCGCTGCTGGAGATTCCAGACTTCCGCACGGATCCTTCGTGCACGATCCCGCTGGGATGCGACACGTCCGACGTGCTCCCGCCGCTGGTGGGCGGTCCGGGCGGAGGCCCCTCTGATCCGCCGACGGGCGGGACTGGCGGCGGTGGCGGCGGCGGGACGTAGTCGCCGAGTCATTGGCCGCGCCGCTGTCGCGCGGACAACCTGAATCGAGCAACGGGCTCCGGCCGACCTCGGTCCGGAGCCTGTTTTCTGCGCAAAAAAACGACCACGCCGCGGCAAGACAGCGTGGTCGCATCCCTGTCAGTACCCCCACGGGGATTTGAACCCCGGTCTCCAGGATGAGAACCTGATATCCTAGGCCACTAGACGATGGGGGCCGGATATTGCGGACGCGTTCTGGAATCCCTCGCGCGTCCGCGAGACTTAAGAGGGACGATGCGTTTTTAATCAGGGTCGCCGGAAAAGGCAAGTCCCCCCGCGCTGGAGAGTCCTCACGGTTTGACCGCCGGTGCGTCGATCCGTTAGCGTATTGCGTCCGCGGACGTGAAATCCGCACGGGCGAACCGACCGCGGGGTGGTGCGGATAGAATCGGTGACGCCCGGGCCATGGATGGCCGTATGATGACCTCGCTGACTCCCGCATTCATCGCCTGCCCGGTCTCGCAATCCGGAGTTGAATCGTGCGACGACGGTTGATCGTACTCGGGACGGTGTGCCTGGCGCTGGTCGCGGGCTGCCCGGATGGCGGCGGCGGGGGAGGGCTTGATCCAAACCAGTTCGGTTCGTTGACGGCGCTGGTGAATCACGCGCTGGTGCAGGCGGCGATTGCGCAGTTGAACGCGGCGGGGCTGGCGTTTCCGGTGTACACGGAATCGACGCCGCCGAACATCGCGGGCGGCTGGGACATCGCCGGCGGCGCGGTGACGTACGACCAGACCGGGGTCGTGAACTTCCCGCTGCCGTCCGGTCGCGACACGTTTTTCAACCAGACCGGCGGGACGATCGCGTGGACGACGGTCCGCGGCGGGACGATCACGGGGGCGTCGCAGCGCGGCTACATCCGCGGGACGTCGCAGCGCTTCACGGTCGGATTGCTGATCCAGGTGAGCGAGCGCGACGTGTCGAACACGACGACGCTCTGCGCGCGGCAGATGGCGTTTTTCTACTCGCTGATGCCCAACGGCGCGGGCACGCAACTGACGGGCGCGTTCCTGGCGGTGACGCTGGCGACGACCGGGGGCGTGGGCGGCACGGCGTGCCTCCAGACGGGCGATTTCGTCTATGGCAACATCACGCTCAACGAGGCGCCGGACGCGAACTCGGCGCCGATCCTCGCCCTGATCGGGACAGTGCCGACCGGCACGCGGACTCCGACGAGCGTGGCGCTGCTGCCGGACGGGTCGGCCGGGTTCATCGGCACGAGCAGCGGCTCGGTGCTGTACTTCACGACCGCCAATCGCGTCGCGTCGGAGCTGGCGCTGCCATCGCCGAACAGCTTCTCGGCCGCGGGCCCCGTCTCCGTGTCGCCGGACGGCGGGCGCGTCGGCTTCGTCGAGCTGGGCGATCCGCGGATACTGGTGTATGGGACGTCGTCGCGGAACCTCGTGGGCAACATCGTCGCGCCGCAGTCGCCGAGTCCGGCGAACTACCCGGCCCTGCCCGTGCTCTTCCGCAGTTCGGGCAACGCGGCGTACGCCGGAATCGCATTCCAGAATCACCGGCCGGGCTTTGCGTTCTTCAACTCGGTTCAGGGCGTGAACCCGGCGAGCATCTCGAGCGCGACGAGTTTTCTGAACGACGGCCTGCGCCTGATCCACCTGACGCAGGACGGCGGGCGGCTGGTTGCGCTGCTCAACGGCGGCGCGCCGGCAGGCAAGGCGCGTTTCGTCGGCGTCATGGGGGCACAGAGCGGCAGCGTCGAACGGGAGGTGGACATGACGAGTCAGCTCGGCATCGACATCCTCGATGGCGCTCTGGCGACGTCGACCAACGGCGCGACGGCGTGGCTCACGACAGGCAAGGCCCTGCAGAGCGTATCGCTGCTGACCGGCGGAATCTCGACGATCAACGTGCTCGAGAGCACGTCGGACAACGTACGGAACCTCGCGCGAAGCGGCGACGGGCAGGTGTTGCTGGTGTCGATCGCGTCCGGGGCGACGCGCGGGAACGTCGCCATCGTCGACGCCGGCACATCGCAGGTGCTGAATCGTCAGTACGTCTCCACGCTGAACGTTCAGCCCACCAGCGGCCAGGTCGTCTTCTTCCCATCGACGCGCGTGGGCGTCATCCTCAGCGGCCCGTCAGGCATTGACCTCGTGCCGATCAACACCCTCAGCCCGTACACGGCCGGCACGCCGGTGCAGGCGGCGGTCGCGACGAACACCGCGAATACGACGGGCGTGGCGACGGGCGGTCGTGTGCTGGCGGCGGCGAACGCGTCGGAACGGGCGGTATATCTGTTTCAGCTCGTCAGTCCGTAGGGGCGGCCCCGGGCCGATCGAATTATCATGTGAGCATGGCGGCGGAGCGCGATCCGGGCGGTCCGGCGTTCGCATGCGACGCGATGTGCGGGGGGCTGGCGCGGTGGCTCCGCGCGCTGGGCTACGACGCGACGTTTTCGCCGCGGATCGACGACGGCGAGCTGGTGCGTCAAGCGCGGGGGGAGGGGCGGATCCTGATTTCGAGCGACTCGCGGTTGTTCGAGCGGCGGGCGATTCGGCTGGGCGAGGTGAAATCGTGCTTTCTTCCGCGCGGGATGAAGATGCTGGACCAGGTGCGGTTCGTGGTGTCACGGCTGGGTCTGACGGTTCGAGATCCTCGCTGCATGGCGTGCGGCGGCGAGCTGGAGCGGGTCGACGCCGCGGAGGTGGGAGATCGCGTCCCAGCGCGAAGCCTGGTCTGGGCGACGGAGTTCTTCGAGTGTCGCCGGTGCGGCCGCGTATTCTGGAACGGGACGCACTGGCGTCGAATCGACGCGGTCCGGCGGGCGGCCGGGGAGTGGACCGCGGCGCCCTAGCCCGTGCGGCTGAAATTGTGGCCGGCCGGGGCGAATGGTATACTCCGGATGGTCGTTACGCGTCTTGCGCGAGTCGCGGGTGATTCATGCCGGTCTTTGAGTATCGCTGTCGCAAGTGCGGGCACGATTTCGAGGAGTTGGTGCGCCGGGCGGGCGAGTCGGTGCCGTGTCCGGAGTGTGGCGCGAAGGACGTGGAGCGCCGGTTGAGCGTGTTCGCGGCGCGGCAGGGACCAGCGGCGAGCGCGCCGGCGAAGATCGGCGGCGCGTGCGGGCGCTGCGGCGATCCGAACGGGCCGTGCGGGTTCTGAGGGACGAGAGGACCGGATGGCGGGCGAGACATCACGCGCGGCGGCGTCGGCGAGGCGGGCGGTTCGAACGCGCTCGACGCCGCTGACGGCGGCGCTGGCATGGCTGCTGCCGGGGCTGGGGCACTGGTATCTGGGACATCGCGACCGGGCGAGCATCTTCTTCGTGACGATCGTGGTGACGTTCTGGGGCGGCGTGGCACTGGGCGGCGTCCGCAGCACGATGAACGTGCAGGACAACGGGGCGTGGTTCGCGGCGCAGCTCTGCGCGGGAGTGCAGTCGGTCGGCGCGCTGATGTGGTCGAAGACGATCCCCGACCGTCTCGAGTTGACGGCCACGTATCCGACGGTCGACATCGCCGTCGTGTACACGGGCATCGCCGGGTTGCTCAATCTGCTGGTGATCATCGATGCGCTGGCGCGTGCCGAGGCCGTCAACGCGCCCGACCTTTCGTCGCCGAGGCCCGCCGGCGGAGGCGGACCATGACCGAGCTCGCGTCGCTGCTGGCAACTCTCTTCATCGATCCGGTTCAGATCTCCGGCGGGGGGCGGCTACTGATGTTGCTGCCGCTCGCGGCGAGCGTGGGGGTGGTCTACAAGACGATCCGCTGCGACCGGGTTCGAGACATCCCGCTGGCGAGCCTCGTTCTCTGGGTGACGATCGTGCTGGGAATGCTGGCGGTCGGCGTCATCCTGCTCATCGCGTACCAGATCCTGCGATAGTCTCTGACGCGGCGGTGCGTGCTGCGGCGCGGACATCCGACGGCGCGGCGGTCGTGCGCGCGGAAACCGACAGCGGGACCGTCTCTTTCGTCCCCGCCGGCCAGATCGGGCGGTAGAGCGCGCCCAGCTCGGCTTCACGGATGATCCGGAGCGGAATGCCTGCGGTCTGCTGCTGCTGGACGTATTCGCACATCCGCTGGCCGCGGCACGCCTCGAAGACCTTGCCCGACATCAACAATCGCTTGACGCGGGCGAACTTCTGGTTGGCGTGGAGCGGCCCGTCGTGGACGTTGCCCATGTCAGCGACGTCGTGCACGAGGCAGCACGGATCGATGCGGCCATCGGTCTGGACCCAGACGCCGGTGATCCAGGTGCAGCAGCGCCAGCGGCGCGCAGCCGGGTCGACGGCGTCGATCGTCGCGGAGTCGGCGGTCGATGGCCGGCCGGCGGCGGGATCGAAGGACGCGTCTCGGCCGCGCATCGAGATCGCCGTTCGATCCGTCCGGGTGTGTTCCGGCGCGGGCGGGTGCAGCAACCGCTGCGGGAGCTGCAGTTGGACACCGGCGACGGATGCGCGTCGGCGGGCCTCGGCGACGAATTCGAAGCAGCGCGGATGATCGGTGGCGAGGGCGTTGTCGGACGGACCCCCGTCCCAGCCGATGAGGTCGCCGACGAAAACGCGCGAGGCGCCGAGCTCGCACGCGAGCGAGATGAAATCGGGCAGTTCCTCGATGTTGTCCTTCATCGCCGCGAAGGAGAAGGAGATCCACGGCCATGGTGCCGCGGCCTCCCGCTTCATCGTCGCGAGCATTGTGATCTTCTGCCGCAGGCGGCCGAAGTCGTCGCCGCGGATGCGCTGGTAGGTCTCGGGCGTGGCGGCGTCGATCGAGAAATTGAGCATCTGGACGACTTGCGAGTCGACGATTCGCCGCGCGATCCGCGCGCCGAGCGGATGGCCGTTGGTGTAGAGATCGAGGCAGACCGCATGGCGTTTCGCGATGTCGAGGATCTGCTCGAACTGGGGATGCAGCAGCGGGTCGCTGTCGCCGGAGCTGAGCGTCAGGCCGTTGACGGTCGGCGCGGCGGCGAGGGTCTCTTCGAAGACATCGGTGGAGACGTACGTAAGCCGGTCGGGATAGTTGGGCGCGTTGCGGCCGACGCACATCCGGCAATGCAGGTTGCACTTTCCGGCGACGAATTCAAAGTTGACGAACCGCGGTAGGAAGAGGAGCAGGTCGTAGCGTTGCAGCCACGGCTGAGTCGCGTGGTGTGCTGCGACGAAGCGTGTGAGCGACTCGAGGGCGGGTCCGCGGAGTCGGCGTGACGTGAGCAGGGCCGCGAGGAGGTTGTGAAGCGGCTCGGCCCGCGCGGGCGAGGCGTTGACGGCCTGCTCGAGGCGCTGGATGGCGGCGTCGATGTCGCCGGCGGCCATTTCGACGATGGCGAGATCGCTGAGGCGGACGGCGAGTTCGCCGAGGGCGTGTTCCCGCGCTTCGTCGAACGATTGCGCGGCGAGTCGCTGCGCGACCTGCGGATTCGCGACGGCGACGGTCTGGAGATTCGGCAGCGACACGGGTATCTCCGAGGCGATGCGTGCCGTACGACGCGGGCGTCGCCCGGCGCGGCTCTGTGTCGTATCGGCGTCGGGCGGGCGGGGGCTTGGGGGCGATGAATGTCCGGCGGGGCGGAGCAGGCGCGGCAAAAAAAAGCGGGGTCACGCCGCTGTACCGACCCGGGCTCTATTGGTCGGTCTCGTACGGGACCCCGCAGGCGCATCAAGATTGTCCGTAGTTTCCCCCATGCAATCCGCTCGCCACGCCAGAGGACGATCGGCTCCGATCGTCGGTGATGTTTGTAAAGCGTTGTATAATAATAGTTTGCGTAGATTATGTTCTAAGTCAGAACCGTCGTCGGCTATCGATGCTCTGTATTTTGGGTATTATTGCCCAGGAGTTCCACCGGGAATCGCACACAAACTCCGTACCAAACTCGGGGTCAGCCGGGCGAGAGCATCCACAACGGCGTCGGCGCTGCTAACGACCGCGCGGCGGTCCGGGCGGATTGCGAGCGCGATGCACCGCATCCCGGCGCGATGGGCGGCCTCGATTCCGGCGGGTGCGTCCTCGATGACGAGGCAGCAGGCCGGCGGCAGCCCGAGTCGATCGGCGGCAAGTAGGAAGACCTGGGGGTCGGGCTTTCCACGGCGCACGTCCGCGCCGGTAACGACGGCGTGGAAATCGACGATGGGCCGAAAGGCCTCCAGCACGAGCTGCACGTTTTCCGGCGGTCCGGATGAACCCACGGCGAGCCTCGCACCGGCGTCGCGCAGCGCGCGGGCGCAGCCTGTCGCACCCGGCATGATCGGCACGTCGTGGCGGATCAGATCGCGGTAGATCGCTTCCTTGCGATCGTCGAGGCGGCGAACGTCGTCGTCGACGATGTGCGGGCCGAAAAGCTCGCGGATGATGTCGCGGCTGGTCTTGCCGAAGGTGGCGGCGAACTGCGCTTCGTTGATGGTCCGGTTGTTTTCGGCGGCGAGTTGCTTCCAGCTCTCCAGGTGCGCGGCGTAGCTGTCGACGAGGACACCGTCTATGTCGAAGATGACGCCGAGTCCATCGAGTTGGGCGCGGCGATCAGGGGCCATGGGAAGCGGGGGCCGTTGCGGGGCCGGGCGTCGCAAGTTCGGGAAAGACATCGACGGTTGGCGGCTGGACGAAGTCTCTGAGCGCTGGCAGCGTCAACCATCGTTCGTGCCAGCGATAACCGAGTCGCAGCCAGTGCAGCAGCGGGAACTCGGTGTACGGCCGGTCGTCGGTCAGGAGGCGCGATTCGGATTGAGTGCTGCGGTTGACTCCGTCGGTATTCGCAAGAAATAGCGATGTCAGGTTCATCCAGCCGGGGACAAAGCGGGGCGGGTATTCGGTCATGTCGGCGACGATGCGTCGGTCGTTGAAGATCGCGCGGCGTCGGTCCGCGCGGACGATGAGGGGCTTCGGCGAGCCGATGAGGTACAGGCCGAATCCGTCCGGACCGATCCAAAGCTGGCAGTGGTCGAAAACGCTGTGAAACGTGCGGACGATCAGCCGCATGTCGTCGATCGTGCATGATTCGATGGGGATCCAGAGGCACGTGTTTCCATCGGGGTCGAGATGGTCGTAGCAGAGCTTGAAGAACTCGCGGGTGTAGAGGTTGACCGTTCCCGCGGAGTACATCGGCGGCGCGGGGTCGATGGTGATGACCGAGTACCGGTCGCGCGAAACCTGGAGGAAGTTCCGGCCGTCGCCGATGACGACCCGCCGGCCTGGCTGCGCGAGGACCTGCGGGGCATCGTCGTGGAAGAACTGAAAACGCCGAGGCACATCGGGTTGAAGCTCGACGGCCGTGACGTCGACGGGATGCAACGACGCGGAGCGGAACGTGGTTCCCATGCCGAAGCAGATGACGAGGACGTTTCTTGGGTTGGGATGCAGCGTCAGAGGCAGGTGGGCCATCAACTTGGTGTCGGTGCAGAGGATCGTCATGCCGGTGCCGTTGACGAGCAGGGCCTTGGAGCCCTCGCGGCGGACGAGCGCGGTGACGGTGCCGGCGGCGGTCTCGACGTGGGACACGATCTGGCCGAGCGGCTCGATCAGGCTGCGCGACAGGCTGCGGTTCGGCGGCAGCACATACACGGAGATCGCGAGGCTCGCGACGGAGACGATCAACGCGACGCCGCGGCGCGCGGCCGTCACAAGGCAGGCCGCGCCGGTGAGGACGTAGGCAGTAGCCATCAGGAGGTAGGTGGCCTGGTCGTGAAACAAGGGCAGAAAGACGAATCCAGCGAGCGCTGCGCCGAGGATGCCGCCGACGGTGTTGACGGCGTAAACCGTGCCCAGTTCGCGGCCTTCGTGACCGTCACGATGGATGACGATCCGCGCAAAGAAGGGAAAGCACGCACCCGACAGCAGCGTCACCGGCACGACCATGATCGCCGCGAGGACCATCGTCTTCAGGCTGAACCAGATGAGCGGCGTGTCAAGGCTGGGGAGAATCGCGCCGACAGGGTAGCCGGTCATCAGCAGGGCAAACCCCGCGGTCAGCAGGGCCGTGAGGGCGCCCATGGCGACAATCATCAACCCAAGCAGCTCCAGCGGCCGGGCGGTTCGATCGACGAATCGGCCGGCGACGCGGCTGCCGAGGGCAATGCCGATCAGGAATACGCCGATGATGCAGGTCATCGCGTAGACGCTGGCGTCGGTGTAAAGGCCGAGCGTCCGGCCCCACAACACTTCGAGACTGAGTGACGCGAAGCCGTTGACGAAACTGGCGACGAGCACCGTTCGCACGATGGGCCGGCGATGCGGATCAGCGGCCGATATTGCGGCCGGGCGTGGTTTCGGAGCCGGCGCGAGAGATTCGCGCGTCGAGCGCGAATAGGCCCAGATCGCCGCGACGAGATTGCCGGCCGCCGCGACGAGCAGGCTCCGCGTTTCGCCGAGCAGGCCGAGCAGGACGTACCCGGTGGCGAAACAGCCGGCCACGGCGCCCCAGGTGTTGATGGAGTAAAGAGACGCGACGACGCGGCCGGGCTGCTCGCGGAGGAACCCCTTCGCCAGGACCGGCAGGGTCCCGCCCATGAGGATCGTCGGTGGCAAGAGAACCGCGGCGCAGAGCACGCCGCGGAGGAGGGGGAGGATCGGCGAATCCAGCCCGGTCGTTCCGGCGAGCGCGACGTAGATCGGTTGGAGCAGGCGAAAGATGATCGGCGTGAGCGGCGCCATGAGTCCGATGGCGAGTTCCATGAGTGCGTAGCGCCGGAGGGAGGAGCCGCCGCGGTCGATCCAGCGTCCGCAGATCCAGCTTCCGATCGCCAGTCCGGCCATGAAGGTCGCGAGGACGGTGGCGGTGGCGGGGGCGGTGACGCCGAAGATGCGGTAGAGCGCGCGGGTCCAGACGATCTGGTCGATCAGGGCGCTGGCGCCGCTGATGAAGAAGACGAGCTGAATATCACGCGGGACGCGGGTGGAGGTGGCGTTGCGCGCGAGAGAGGAGACGGGCGAGTCGTGGCTCATCGGAGGTGATGCGGGGTCTGGTGCAACAGGAGCGGCCGTCGGGCGGCTCGGGCATCAAGGGCGCGCGGAAATCCGACGTGCGGCTGCGAACGCGCTGCGTTCCGCGCTGGAATCGCGAATCTGCGGGAATGGAGCCGACGAGGTTCGAACTCGTGACCTCTTGCATGCCATGCAAGCGCTCTCCCAACTGAGCTACGGCCCCGGAACTGCGAATTATCACGCTTCAGTAAAGCCTCGTCGCGCGGGTCTGTCAACTGGCGGTGGAGCGTCGGCGTATTCGTCAAGCCTTCACCGCGGCGCCGCGCGGGATTCCGCGCGGATTCGCGGACGGTCGGGGCGGCTCGGCGCGATCGGGTGGCGCGCCTTGCATTGTGTGACCCGAGGCCTCTAGAATCGGCGTAGTCCAACGGATGGCCGCTTCGCAGTGATGGGCCTCTGTGCATCCCCGGAGGGATTTCGCACGCATGGACGCTGTCGCAACCGCACTCAATTGCAACGTACTGGTGCTGAATCGCCATTACCTTGCCATCCGCGTCATCAACGTGCGGCGCGCGTTCTCGCTTCTTTGCCGCAAGATGGCGGAAGTGATCCACATCGAAGACGGGCAGTACCTCGCGTACGATTTCGACGGGTGGCGCGAGGTCAGCGAATTCAAGCGCGAGTTCGAGCCGGACAGCCACGACTGGATCCGCACGGTGCGGTTCGACATCGCCGTTCCGCGGATCGTGCGCCTGAGCTTCTACGACCGCCTGCCGCGTCAGGAAGTCAAGTTCAATCGCCGTAACATCTATGCCCGCGACGGGAACCGGTGCCAGTACTGCGGGCGGAAGTTTGCGACGACCGAGCTGTCGCTCGATCACGTCATTCCGCGCAGCCAGGGCGGGCAATCGACCTGGGAAAACGTCGTCTGCTGCTGCCTGCGCTGCAACATCCGCAAGGGCGGGCGGACGCCGGAAGAGGCTCGCATGCACCTGCTCGCGGTCCCGCGTCGACCGCACCGCAACCCGGTGCTGTCGATCAAGCTCAGCGACGGGCGGTACTCGAGCTGGAAGCAGTTCCTCGATCACGCCTACTGGTCTGTTGAGCTGAAGTAGCGGCCGCGTCGGCCTCGAATCAGCCCGATCGTCCCGCGCGCGAAAGTCCGGACGCCCGATTTAACATCCGACCGGGATATCCGTCTGGTTGGACGGGTATGCCGGAGACGGACGCGATGACGAATCAACGGGTAAGATGGTCTTTTGTCTCAGGCCATGCGGCGTCGACCGGGCTCGTCGCCTTTCTAGCGAACCTTGTGCTGTCGTCGGCCGGCATGGCCAGCGGTGGGGCCGAGTCGTCGAATCGTGCGATTCGGGCGGTGGTATTCGATCGCGCCGGGCACCCGGCTATTCGAGGGGTCTTGGCGGAACGCGGGGCATCGCCGTCGGTGTGCGTCGCGGGTGAATCGGGATTGGTGGCGGTGTTCGCGCGGATGGGTGATTCCTCGGGGGCCGAGAGCGACCTGTGCGTTTCTCGGTCCGGCGATGGCGGACGGACCTGGTCGAAGGCGGAACCGATCGAGTTCAGGGGTCTGTCGGCGGACGCGGGCCGACCGCGCGATCCGGCGCTGGCGGCGGTCTCGGGCGGGCGGATTCGGCTGTATTTCGTCTCGGGAGAGGGCGCA
The DNA here is from genome assembly GCA_023150615.1 of Phycisphaerae bacterium. Taxonomy (GTDB): domain Bacteria; phylum Planctomycetota; class Phycisphaerae; order UBA1845; family UTPLA1; genus JAKLKO01. The sequence goes on along the minus strand of JAKLKO010000025.1, from coordinate 39,647 downwards.
TCGGCGGTAATTCGCTCGGCGATCTCGTCGGACGGCGGGCGGTACGAGGTTGAAGCGGGATTGCGGTGGACGCACGACGTGGCGGGGCTGGCGGACCCGGTCGTCGTCAAGTCGGGTCGGGGCGTGCAGTTGTTCGCCCGGCGGACCGATCGGCCGGATGTGCGCATCCGCGCCGAGTCGGCCGACGGTCTGAGATTCGAGTCGCGCGGCGAGGTGTCGCTCTCGAACGAGTCCGCGGCGCGCGGCTCGAAGAGTCGCGCGAGACACTTCGCGTACGTGGTGGAGCGCGGGTCCATCCGCTCGATCGCGTCGGCGGATGGCTCGGATTGGACTGCGGGCGCGTCGCTGCCGCTTGGCCGTGTACACGATGCATCAATTGCGCGGATGAAGGATGGTTCGATCATCGCGCTGGTCTGCGTGGATCGGGGCGCGTCAGCAGTCAAGCTGCTCGTGCCGCGGGGCGAGAGCCGCGGCGGTCGCAGTCCCGGCGGGTCGGCGGGCGCGGATTCCGACGTGCCGGCCGATGCCGATGCCGGCGCGGAGGTCGTCGCGCCGCTCCACGCCGAGGCCGTTGAGCGGTGGATGAACTGGGCGCGAAACGCATCGCCGCCGGACCCCACGGCCGAGCTGACGCGAAACACGCTGTTCATCGAGCCGCACGGAGTGCCGAACTGGTTCGCGCAGTGGTCGGACGAGGGTCCGCCGATGGACTTCCTGGTGCCGCCGCCGGACTTCGAGAATCGGGTGGACTACGGTGCGTGGCTGGAGTCGTGGTCGCGCGCCGGCAAGAGCGACGATGCGGCGCCGCTCTACCGCTCGTTGCTGACGCGGTTCAACGACAAGGGTGAGCCGGAAAGCGCGCTGCCCGCGTTCAGCAGCCTCCTGAACGACGCGAACCCATCGATCGAGATCGGGCCGTGGGAGCCGGCCGCGCATCCGGAATGGGAGCGGAGCTATCAGGAGTCGCTGCCGCTCGTGGAGCAGTTTACGGCCGCGACGCTGCACCGGGACTACGCGACGCCGATCGACTTTTTGCCCCAGGACTCCGATCGCCTGTTGATCGGAATCATCCTGCCGGACCTCGCGGGGCATCGGACGATGGCGCAGCAGATCCTGAGCAATGGCTGGCGCGCGGAAGGCGGCAAGGTCCGCGGGGAGGCGATGGTCGAGTCGTGGGCGACCGTCTTGCGGGGCGCGCGGCATCTCGAACAAGGAGTGAGCCTGATCGAACAACTGGTCGGCGTTTCGGAAAAGAACCTCGTCTATTCGCAAGCGCGGATCGCGCTTGCCAAGGGCGTGCTGTCACCGGCGGACGTCCAGCACGCGCGGCGCGTGCTGGGCGAGCTCGAAACCCCGGCACCGGACCCGGCGCGATGGGTGCAGGGCGAGCTGGCATTCGTAATGGACATCGTGCAGCACTCGGCGGTCGCGGTCGATCCGGCCGGTCGGCGGGCGTTCGACGGTGAGCGGATGCGCAAGGTGCTGACGATGGGCACGGATGATGAAGTTCCGGACGAGAAGCTCCAGTCATTCCTGAAGGCCGATCCCGTGGAGACGGTGGTTGCGTTTCAGAACTACTATCGCGAGTACGCGGAACTCGCGCGGACGGGGTATCCGGCGGTTCGGGCCGCGGACCTGAACCAGTTGGGCCTTCACTACGCCTCGACGAACGCGGTGACGACGGCGCTGATGCCGGGGCTCGGCCGGACGCATGCACTGCGGTACCGGCAGGAAGCCTCACGGCGTGCGACGAATCTCGCGCTGTCGATCCATGCGCATCGCCTGCGGACGGGCGCGTGGCCTTCTCGCCTCGACGACCTTCCGGCGGACGAGATCGGGTCGGCGCGTGAGGATCCGTTCAGCGGGCGGGATTTCGGATATCACGTGACGGAGAGCGGGCCTGTCCTGTACTCGGTGTCGGAGAACGGGACCGACGACGGCGGGGTGCACTCGGCGCGTTGGGGTGACGACGCGACCGGAACGGCGGCCTCCGACGACTACGTCTTCTGGCCGCCGCAGGACGCGGTCCGTCGGTGAAGATTACCGGTCAATCATCGCGGAGTTGATGCGGGGTCCGGCGGCGGGGTCACTCGATTCGTCCTGAGGCGCGGCGCGGGGGTATAATTGGATCATTCGGGGCTGTTCGGCAGCTTCGATCGGGCCGATCCATCGGGCGGGTGACGCGTGCCGAGTCTGCGCGATCTATATCGCATACTGGATGGCAAAAACGCCACGGCGTTCCGTCGGCACACCACGCTGCGCAAGCTGCGAAACCTGCTGCGCGTCGAGTACGAGAAGAAGGCCGGCGTCGCTCGGATGCGCGGCCTGCCGTACACGATGACGGTCGATATTACGAACGCCTGCAACCTCCGGTGTCCGTTCTGTCCGACGGGCCGGCTGGAGTACGGTCGGCGGAAGCAGCACCTGCCGCTGGAGCAGTTCAAACACATCGTGGGGCACCTGCAGGACGTCCTGTACGTCGTGAACCTGTTCAATTGGGGCGAGCCGCTGCTGCATCCGCACGTGTGGGACATGGTGGCGCACCTGACCGCCAGCAACATCGGCAGCGGGATTTCGACGAACCTGACGCTGCTGGACGAGGCGGGCGCGGAGCGGATGGTCGAGTCGGGACTGGAGTACCTCGGCGTCAGTTGCGATGGCGCGACGCAGGAGGGCTACTCGAAGTACCGCGTGCGCGGGCAGTTCGACGACGTGTACCGGAACATGGACCGCGTGATCCGGGCCCGCGAGCGGCGCGGCGTGCGTTATCCGCGGGTGTACTGGCAGTTCCTGGTCAATCGGTTCAACGAGCACGAGATCGACCTGGCGCGGAAGAAGGCGGCGGACATCGGCGTCGATCACATCCACTTCCACGCGCTGGACTGCGAGGACGAGTCGTGGCTGCCGAACGATCCGAAGTACCGTTCGCTTCGCGGCGGCTACGACCGGCCGACGGATCGCAATCGCAGTCCGGCGGGCGTTGTCGAGGTGCGGGCCCGGTGTCACTACCTGTGGCACAACGTGACGATTTCGTCGGATGGCGGCGTCGCGCCATGCTGCATGACGTTTTACAAGGACGACGACTTCGGCACGCTCGAGGTGGGCACGGGTTTCCGCTCGGTCTGGAACAATGACAAGTACGTGCGGGCGCGGTCGATGTTCGCCGATGATCCGCTGCGGATCTCGCCCCAGCACGCGGACGTGTGCTGCAATCGCTGCCTCGTGACGATGGCCTGGCAGGGCGTGTCGCCGCGCGACGTGGGGCAGTCGAACGAGGAGCGGATCGTCGTTCAGGCCGAGGCGGGCATCGTCGGCTGAACGGCGCTACACCAGTCCTGCGCGCTTCCGGATCATCCATTCCATCGACAGCAGCATGACCATCGCGACGAGCAGCGGCCATCCGAGGACGTCGGAAACGTCGAGGCTCCGCGTTTCGTAGCGCGGCGCGACAACGTGGTCGGCGCGGATCTTCTCGAGCAGATCGGGCAACCCGCCGAGCGTCGTGAAGCCGCCCCCGGTACCAGCCGATACGGCGGCGATGCGCCGCAGCAGGTCGAGATTGGCCAGTTGCTCAATCATCTCGACGTCGCGGTCTTCCACCAGAAACCGGGTCTCGGCCGAGCCGATCACCGCGCCGCCGGAACGAACGTCGAGGCGGATGCGGTGTTCCCCGGCGGCGTCGGCGGTGGTCGTCGCGCGCCAGGATTCGTCGCCGCGCGCGAGCGGGAGCGTCGATCGCGCGCCGTCGGGCGCAATCCGCTCGGCGTGGACCGAGATCTCGCCGAGCGTCGTGCCGGTCAGGCCGTGCAGAACGACGGCCTCGACCTCGATCGTCTGGTCGCCGGTCCGCAGGCGTGCGAGGTCGTAGCGGTCCCGGTCGGTCTGGACGTTGATCTGCGGGCGGCGGTTGGCGGTCCAGAGCGCGACCTGCCGCCAGAAGCGGCGGTGCGCGGCAAGCCCCTCGTCGTGCTGCATGCACCATCGCCACGAGTCGTCGAACGCGATGACCAGCGCGCGGCCCTGACCGACCGAGGCGGCGATGATCCGCGGCTGCCCGTCGGTCGACTTCGCGAGGACCTCGGCGGTCGGTTTCGGCGGCCCGAAGCGGCTCGAAATCCGCGACGGCGGAAGCGCTTGCCATGTCCGCGCGACGGCGGACGTGTCATCGGGTGTGTCGGCGAGCGATTGCACAATCGCGTGACGCAGGCCCGCCGGCGTCGGGATGATTGCTGTGGGCGTCGGCGACGGCGCGGTCCGGGGCGGGCCGATCGGCAGGGCGTCTCGCAACGGGGAATCGAAAAGCGAGGCGTCGGCCGCGAGGTGGTCGCCCCCGAGTACGACCAGCCCGGTGCCATGATCGGCGACGGCGCGTGCGAGGGCGGTCAGGCTGCGCGGCCCAACCTCCGGCGCGGTGACGTCGCCCAGCATGACGACGTCGTATTCTCGATAGCCGTTGACGTCGCGGGGCAGCGGATTGCTCCAGTCGCCCTCGACGGGCGGGGCGAGGAGCACGCGTCGGATGTTGAACCGGGACTCGCTTGTCAGGGCGCGGGCGATGAACGCCGATTCGTGGCGCGGAAGCGACTCGATGCTCAGGATCCGCAGGACTTCGCCCACGACAAAGACGCAGCGGGTGAGCGTCGCGGGCCGAACCGACGGCGTGGGCGCGAGCGTCGTGGCGGCGACGGTGAGCCTGTGTGGACCGGCCGGCCGGGCCATGATGGGGAGTCGAATTCGCTCGGTCTGCCGCACGGCGATCGGGCGCACGAGCGTCCGCGCGGCTTCCACGTCGTCCCAGAAGAGCCGGATGAGCATCGACTCGTCGGCGAAGCCTCGAAACTCGATGAATGCCTCGACGGGGAATCGCGTGTCGAGAGTGACGCGCGATGGGGCCGTCAGTTCGAGCGGGAGGATCGAACGGGTCTGGCCGGTCGGCTGGTCGCTGCCGACGCCGACGGTGAAGATGGCAGTGCCTCCGGCGGTGAGTTGTCGCGCTGCGGCAAGGGGATTGGTGGGCTGGTCGAGGTTGTTCTCTCCGTCGGAAACGATGATGACTACGGCCGGCGGCCGCGGCGTGCCGGACGCGGCGAGATCGGCGAGTAGCCCGGCGGCGAGTGCTGTTCGGGCGCCGTCGGGCCTCGCCCCAGGCGCGTGGCCCTCGGCGCTGAACGCGTAGCGTCGGATCGTGAATCGACGTTCGAGTTCTCCGAGGACGTTGCGACACTTCGTGAGCATGTCCTGTACGGCTTCGAATCGGGGTACGAAGTCGCCGGCGCGATCGGCGGGGACGTCGCGGATGGCCATGCTCCGCGAATGGTCGATGGCAATGGCGATCACGGGCGAGTCGTTCTGGAGTCTCTGCCAGCGGAACGTCGGTCGGGAGAGCAGCGCGAAGATGAGGACGACGGCCAATGCGCGGAGGGCGCCGACCGCGAGCCGCGTCGGTTGTGGGACCGCCGCGCCGAGCGGCCGGGCGAGGTGTCGCAGGATGATTCCGGTCGCGATGAGGCCCGCGAGGCACGTGCCCGCGTCGGCGTCGTCGGAGTGGCGGGCGATGTAGATGGCGGTGAATCCGCCGACGAGCGCGATCGCCGCGATGCGCGGGATGCGCGTCAGCAGCGGCCCGCGGCGCCAGCGGGAACGAATGGCGATCGCGGCGGCGACCGCAACCAGTCCGGCGGCGAGGTACGCGCCCTCGCGCGGGACGTCGAGGTCAAAGCTGGGCAGAAATCCGGGCTCCACGGCAGTTGTGGATCATCGCGGGATCGCGGAGCGGCGGAAAGGGTCGTTCGCGGGGATCAGACGGTTTCGTGCTCGACGATCGCGCGGCGGAGCGCATCGGCGGAGTTCGCGTCGAGGATGGCGCGGAGGGCGACCTCGTTGGTGACGAGGCGGCTGAGCTTGGCGAGCATCTGGATCTGGACGGAGGCCTGTTCGAGGGGGCTGGTCATCAGCACGACGAGATGAACCGGCTTGCCATCGATGGCGTCGAACTCGAGCGGTTCGACGGTACGGCCGATGGCGATGACGAGCCGGTCGCAGGCGTCGCATTTGGCGTGGGGAATGGCGAGCCCGCGCCCGACGGCCGTCGTCCGCTGGCGTTCCCGGGCCAGTACGGCATCGAGCAGCCGCTGGCGGTCGGTCGCGCGGCCGTTGGCGCAGAGGAGGTCGACCAGCTCGGTGATGACGTCGAGCTTGGCGCGCGAGGCGAGCGGCACCTTGATGAGCGCTGGATCGAGATAGTCAGACAATCGCAGCATCTCGCGCGGTCGACCTCCGAATGTCGATTCTATTTCCAGCGCGCGCGATCCTCAATCGCCCGGCGTGCGGTTTTTGAAAAAAAAGTGCGCGATGCGCCGCGCGGCCCGACCCGCGTCGAACGATGTCGGAGGTCGTCAGGCCATCGCGGCGAGCTTGAGGGCCAGGTCGCAGACGCGCATCGAGAAGCCCCATTCGTTGTCGTACCACGAGACGAGTTTGAGGACTTTTCCCCGGCCCTTGGGGACCGTCATCGTCCGCGTGGCGTCGAAGATCGAGCTGTGGGGGTTATTGATGATGTCGCTCGAGACGAGCGGCTCCTCGGTGTACTGGAGAATGCCCTTGAGCGGCCCGGCCGACGCGGCCTTCTTGAACAGCTCGTTGACCTGGCCGACCTCGACCTCCTTGTCCAGCGCGACGGTGAGATCGACAACGCTCCCGTCCATGACGGGGACGCGGAAGGCGAAGCCGTCAAGCTGGATCGACTTCTTGGGGACGACCAGGCCGATGGCCTTGGCCGCGCCGGTGGTCGAGGGAATGATGTTCATCGCGGCGGCACGGGCCCGGAGCAGGTCATCACCGTGGACCTGATCGAGGATCCGCTGGTCGTTCGTATAGGCGTGGACGGTGGTCATCAGTCCGGTGACGTTCTCGCCGAAGACCTGGGGGTTGTCAGCGATGATCTTGACCAGCGGCGCGAGGCAGTTGGTGGTGCAGCTTCCGTTGCTGACGAAGGTGTGCTCGCGCTTGAGCATCGCGTCGTTGACACCGAGGACGATCGTGGCGTCGATCGTGTCCTTGGCGGGGGCCGAGAGGATGACCTTCTTGGCGCCGGCGGCGATGTGGTCGTCATAGCCGGGTTTGCCCTTGGCGGCGTCGCGCCGGGCAGTGAAGACGCCGGTCGACTCGATGACGACGGTCGCGCCGAGGTCCTTCCAGGGCAGCTTCATCGGGTCCTTCTCGCCGCACACGCGCACCTTCCGGCCGTTGAGGATGAGCGCATCGTCGGTATGGCCGACCTCGCCGTTGAAGGTGCCGTGCACCGTGTCGTACTTGAAGAGGTGGGCGTGGATCCGCGGCGGGGGCCCGACGTCGTTTATCGCGACAATCTCGAATTCACCGCCGCGCATCGCCATCGCGCGGGCGACCATGCGACCGATCCGTCCGAAACCGTTGATGCCGATCTTGACTGCTGCCATTTGAGGGCCGCTCCTTTCCATGGGAATCGCGGGGTCGACAGATCGACCCGGCGCGACGGAGAGTCGTGAAGATAGGGAGCGCAGGGCGGAGCGTCAAGAAGTGCGGGCGCCGCGCGGAATGGCGGATGGATCGCGTGTCGCCGCGCCCGGCCGATCGTCGCATGCGAACGCCGCCCGCCTAGCGCACGAACCTCCGTCGGCAGGTCCGTCGCACCGCGAAAGACAGTCCGAGCATCAGCAGGGACAGGCCGGCGAGCGTCATAGGACAGAAGATCGCGCACGGGATGGGACACGGCGGACCGCTGCCGTCGTGGGAGATGCTCAGGGTGATCGCGCCGGTCGCGTTTCCGTATCCGGCGACGCGGACGAGGTAGCTCGTTCCCGCGCTTGCCTCGAACGACAGGCTGGATTGCAGGCCTTCGCCTGAATCATCGTCGCAGGCAATCTGCATCCCGCCGCAGGCGGAGAAGACGCTGAGCGTCGTGTCGAAGTTGCTGCCGTCGGTATCGATGAAGGACATCCCGTCGGACGGCGCCGTGAAGCTCCACCACACATCGTGGTTGCCCCCGTTGGTCCCGCCGCAGGATGCCGAGCCGTCGGTGGTCGCCGTGCTGTTGGAGGCGTGGTGCGTGCCGGTGCCGACGTCCGAGGCGCTCGCGCAGTCATCATTGCCCGGCGCTCCGCCCCCGCCCCCGCCCGCGCCGCCGGTGCCGCCGGTCGTGATGGTGTTCGTGGTCTCAGCGCCGGTGTTCCCCGGATCGAGCCAGTTGCTGAGCCGCGTGGCATTGGTGCCGCCGCCGGTCCACGAGCGGAAGAAGCGGCCGTAGTAGTCGGACTTGTCCGACGCGCTGCACGAGGACGGTCCGCCGTGAAGCTGGCCGATGACGCGCCGGTTGACGTCGAAGAGCGGCGAGCCGGACGAGCCGGGCTCGGTGACGCCGAGGCTCCAGAAGGCGTGCAGATGCGTTCCATCGCCTGGCGAGGTGTCGCCGAAGTAGGAGGTGATCTCGGTCGGCGAGCTGTACAGCGTGATGCGTTTTTCGTCGGTGCTGGGGTGATGGATGCACGCGCCGCTGGGTGAGTTCTGGTTGCGGCGGTCCCAACCGGCGAACGCGACGCCCCAGGCGGGATTGGGCGCTTCGTCGAGTTCGACCAGCGTGAAGTCGGACGTGGACGAGCCGGCGCGGAAGAACGAACCGGTCTGGAACCGGCTGAGATTGCCATCGCCGGGGTTTCCGCTGGCGGCGCTGCCGGGCGTCCGACAGAAGGAGTTTTGATAGTTCCAGAAGACCATGAGCGACGCGGCGTTGCCGGCGCTGATGCCGCAGTGGAACGCGGTCATGAAGAACGGCGTCTGATCTCCTGCCGTGTTGGTGACCATGAAGCCGGTGCAGAAGGTGCTCCCGCCGGTCGAGATCACGCCGACCGCGTCGATCACGTCTCGCCACGGGTCGGCCTGCGAGCAGGCGACGTCCACGTTGCACGATCCGGACTTCTCAACCGGCGCCGCCAGCGGCTTGGGAATCGCGAACGGTCGGTAGCCGATATTGATCGAGCCGAGCTCCAGTTCGAGCTGCGGCACGGCGTCCGCCGGGAGCGTGACCTCGATGACGACGTCGTCGCCCGCGACCGGCGGCGTCCACAGCTGGCCGTGCTCGGCGTTGTCGAGGTCGGTGAACGGCCGGATCAGATGCGTCTGTGTCGCGTTGTAGACGAGCAGTCGGCCGCCGGGGGGCATGAGGTATCGCGTGAAGCCGAAGTTGATCGAGACCGCGCCGGGCGACGAGATGCGCAGTCGCCAGAGCGAGACGCCGTCGGGCAGCGCTTCCCAGGTGCCGCTGTCGCGGGGCGTCATCGAGACGGGGCGCGGAATCGCGTACCGCGGCGGCTCTCCGCGCTCATTGCGCTTCGCATCGTCAGACTTCACGGCGGCCAGATCGAGCGCCGGTTCGGCATGGCGCTTGATTGCGTCGAGCGGCTGAACGGCGGCGATGCGATCGGCGGGCTTGTGGATGGCCGGTCCGTCGGGGCCGATGAGCGCGCGGGCATCGAGTTCGGCCCGGACATCGGCGGCGGAGGCGGTGAGCGCGACGCAGGCCGCGACATGCAACGCGATGACGATGCGATACATGCGAACACCCCTTTGCGATTCTGGGTCGGCGGTGCGAGGAGTACGGCGCGCGAACGAGCGCCCGATCGCGGTCCGCATGAGACCGTACGCATCGGGCGCGGGTTTTCTGCCGCGCGAACCGGAGCGTACCGAGAGGCCGCCCGCGGGGCAATGGGCGGGCAATCGTGGCGGAACGGGTCGGGTTCACCGGCGGATCGAGCGAATTCTCTGTGGCGCGGCCGACAGGAGCGGCAGATGTTCGGGCGGAGGCGGTGGAGTACAATTGACGCAGGACCCGCGCGAGTGGCGGAATTGGCAGACGCGCTGGACTTAGGATCCAGTGGGTAACACCGTGGGGGTTCGAGTCCCCCCTCGCGCAATGCTGTGGTGCGGTCCGTGCTTCCGCGGGATGGCGCGGCGGCCGTTTCGTCTTTGCGTCGCGCTGGAGTGGCCGTGGCACGCCGCGTGCTGATCGTCGAGGACGAGCCGCTGATCCGCTGGGCGCTGCGGGTCCGGCTGGAGGAGGATGGACACTCGATCGACGAGGCGGCGACGGTCTCGGAGGGCGATGCGCGGTTTCGCGCGCATCGGCCGGACGTGCTGCTGCTCGACTACCGGCTTCCGGATGGATCGGCGACCGAACTGCTCGCGCGGCTGGGTGCGGCGGCGGCGGAGTGCGACGTGATCGTGCTGACGGCCGATCCGACCGCGCGGTCGGTGATGGATTCTCCGGCGTCGACCGTTGCGGGGCGGCGGGTCGTGCTGCTCAAGCCGTTCGATCTGGACGAGGTCGCGCGGTCCGTTTCGGATCGAGCCGGCGCGTGAGCGCGTTTGTTGGAGTTGCCCCGGTGCGGCGGTGCGACCGCGAAAACGAGCGCGTGATCGCGGATGGACCGCGGCGCGGGCGGCCGGTATATTGAGGCGGCGTCAGCCCGCGAAGCTCGCGGCCGCGTACCCAAGTGGTTCAAGGGGACGGATTGCAAATCCGTTATTCGTCGGTTCGAATCCGACCGCGGCCTGTCTTGAGATCGAAACTGCAGGAACGCGCGCCGCAATAGGGCCTCGAACTAGCGCGCCAGCAGTCGCTCGACGAACGCCTGCACGTCGCCGCCGTCGACCTTGGGCTTGCCATCGGGCAGCACGTCGGCGTTGACGTTGGCGGTGTAGGCGTCGCAGGTCGTCAGTTTCGGCGCGGCCAGCACGGCATCGATGAATTGCCGCGCATCGGCCAGGTCGATGCGGCCATTGCAATCGAGATCGTCGCGCTCGCAGCCCGGCCCCCGGCGGGCGATGCGGCTTGCGCTCCCCCGGCGCCCCGCTGGCGGTTTTGCCCAAAGGCGGGATAATGCGGTTGGCCGGGTTGCGGTCTCCTCGCGCCAAACATTCGGACGAAGCGGGATCGATGCCATGAAGCTCGTCGCGCCGCGACCGGCTCCCGCGAAGTAAACCTCGTCGCGTCGGAACAGGCGGTTCCAGCGATGAACAAAGAAGTTCGGGATCAAGTGAACGATGTTCGCCAGCCGCGCGCGGAAAGCACCGACCGCGCTGTCCGACCAGTTGACGACGTCGCGTCGCGCGCCGTCGCGGTCGAGTCGCCGCCCGAAGATCGCGTGACGGCCGATTCGCACGGCGTGAGGCACGATCGGTTCTCCGCCGGCGTGCCGACGGACTATCGGCACAAGATGGACGTCGCCTATCAGTCCGCCATCCGCTTCGGCGAGTCCTTCGGCGCAGCGCATTACAACCTCGGCTACGCCGCCGACGCGAATGGCGACCTGCGATCGTGCCAGGAGCAGCTCGTCGAAAGGCTGATTGCCGCCACGTCGATCGGCCCGCGCGCGATCGTGGTCGATGTCGGCTGCGGCAGCGGCGGTGCGGCCATTCACATTGCGCGGACGCGCCATCCGATGCTCACGATCGGCGTCGATCTGTGCGCATCGAACGTCGTGTACGCGCGACACCAGCTTGAGCAGAGCGGCGTCGCGTCGGCCGTGCGCTTCGTCGAGGGCGATGCGCAGGCACTGCCCCTTCGCTCCGGAAGCGCGGATGTGCTGTTCAACCTCGAGTCCGCGTTTCACTACCCTGACAAGGAGCGGTTCGTGAGCGAGTGCGGGCGCGTCGTGCGTCCGGGCGGGACGGTCCTGATCGGCGACCTGGTCTGTACCGGTCGGTTCCCGCAGGTGCTTCGCGCGCCGGGGACGTATTTCTGGACGGAACGTCAGTATCGCGAATCGCTGCAGCGCGCAGGGCTGGAGATCGCGTCGCTCGACGACGTCAGCCGGGCCGTGCATCGCTCGGTGATCGCGGCGATGCGGTCGGTACGGCGCGAGGGCATTCGTCGCTGGTGGCCGTGCCGTCGGGCACTGGCAGGCGTTGCGGTGGCGCGGTTCCTGCTCCGCTGCAAGCTGCTGAGATACGTGCTGATTCGCGCGATCGCCCGGAGTTGAGGCGGCCTGAGCGCGGCGGATCGATCAGCGGCCGTCGACGTGGCCGTTGGATTCCTGCAGGGGAAGCCCGAGGTCCTTGAGCTTTCGGTAGAGGCTGGGCACCGAGATGCCGAGCTTACGCGAGGCGAGGTTCTTGTCGTAGCCGCAATCGGCGAGGATGCGGCCGATGAAGGTCCGCTCGTACTGCCGCACCGCCGACTCGAGCGAATCGTGCCGCACGTCGATCGGCTCGGAACCCGCCAGCGGCGTCGGCGCGCCGCGACCGGCGGCGCTCGAGCCGAGGAACGGCAGGTCGTCCGGCGCGATCTCGCGATCCTCGACAAAGATCAGCGCGCGCTCGATGACGTTTTCCAGTTCGCGGATGTTGCCCTTCCACGGCTGGGCCGTCAGCAGCTTCAGCGCATCGGGCCGGATGCCCGTGCATTGCCGCTTCATCTCGATGTTGTACTTGCGGATGAAGTGCTCGACGAGCGGGCCGATGTCCTCGACGCGCTTCCGCAGCGGCGGCAGTGAGATCTGCACGACGTTGAGGCGGAAGTAGAGGTCTTCGCGGAACGAGCCTTCGCGAACGAGGTCGGCCGGATCGCGGTTCGTGGCCGAGATGATGCGGAGATCGAACTGCAGCGGCTTGGTGTCGCCGACGCGGACGACGGATTTCTGTTCGATGGCCCGCAGAAGCGCCATCTGCGCCGACATGGGGAGGTTGCCGACCTCATCAAGGAAGAGGGTCCCGCCGTCGGCGGCCTCGAAAAAGCCGATCTTGTCGCGGATCGCGCCGGTGAATGCGCCGCGGCGGTGGCCGAACATCTCGCTTTCGATCAGCGTTTCGGGAATGCCGCCGCAGTTGACGGGCACGAAGGGCGCTCCGGCCGTGATGCCGCGGTGATGGATTGCGCGCGCGATCAGTTCCTTCCCGGTGCCGCTTTCTCCGACGACGAGGACGTTCGCGCGGGTTTGCGCGACCTTATCGACGAGGGCCATGATCTCGCGGAACTCGGGGGAATTCCCGACGATGAAATCGGCCGGCGGGCGGAACTCGACCTCGGCGCGGAGTTGGCGGTTCTCGCGCCGCAGCTCTCCGAACTGGAGCACGCGCCGGATTTTCATCAGCAGATCGTCGAACAGCAGCGGCTTGACGATGTAGTCGGTCGCACCGAGCTTCATCGCCTCGACAGCCGAATCGACCGAGCCGAAGGCGGTAATGAGGATGACGCCCAGGCCGGGCCGGGACTCGTGGATCTTCCGCAGCAGCGTCAGCCCGTCGGTTCCGGGCATCTTGATATCGCTGATGACGAGGTCGAAGGTCTGCCGGTCGAGGGTGCGGACGGCCGAGTCGCCGTCGCCGAGCGGGACGACATCCATGCCTTCCTCGCGGAGGACCTCGGCGAGCGATTCGCGCAGCGTCGTCTCGTCGTCGACAAGCAGGACACGAGGACGCGGTCGGGGCGGGGCGTCAGACATCGCTGCCGGCTCCTCGCACGACCGCGGGTTCGCGATCGGGGTGGTGTCGGACGGCCTCGGCGCTGTCGGCGCGGATCGTCGGCAGCTCGACGCTGACGCGTGTCCCGCGTCCCTGCGTGCTTTCCAGCGTGATGCGACCGTTGTGCTGGACAACGAGGTGGCGCGTGACGGCCAGGCCGAGTCCCGTGCCACGTCCGCGCTCCTTTGTTGAGAAAAACGGCGTGAAGACGCGGTCGAGCTGATCGCGCGGGATGCCGACGCCGGTGTCCTGAAAATCGATGACGACGTTCGCATCGCGGACCGCGCCGACGACCGTCAGCGCCCCGCCGTGGGGCATGGCGTCCATCGCGTTGTAGATGATATTCAGGAAGACCTGAATGAGATGATCGCGCACCGCGAGCACGGTCGGCAGCCGCGCGGGGTAGCGTCGGTCGATCCGCACACCGCGGGCGCGCGGATCGAACTGCGCCAGCTCGATCGCATCGTCGAGGATACGGGCGGGGTCGCAGGGCGTCGGATCGGCAGGGCTGGGTCGCGCGCAGTCGGTGAGCTGTCGGACGATGGCCTGAATCCGCGCGATCTCGCCGTGGATCAACTGGAGCCGGGTCCTTTCCGTTTCGGGCAGGCCGGCCCGCTGAAGCAACTGCACCACGGAGCTGATCGAGGCGAGCGGATTGCCGATTTCGTGGGCGAGACCCGCCGCAATCTGACCGATGGTGGCGAGCTTGTCGTTCTGAACGACGGCCTGGCGCAGTTGCGCGATGCGCCGTTCGTGCCGGCGAACGAGAAGGCCGGTGACCAGGCCGATGCACAGCGCGCCGAAAATGCCGCGGCCGATGTAGAACCAGCGACGGGCGGTGGACGAGACGTCGCCGAAATACTGCGACTCGACAAGCTCCCATGCGGTAAAGAAGACCGCGATCGCGAGGGTCGCGAAGACGGGAATGTGCCACCAGCCCCAGCGCGGGGACCTTCTCGCGCTCCTCGGCATGCGCCGCTCTACTCCTGGCGAGGTCCGACGACGCTCGACCGGGGCGCGGGTTCGGGCTCGCGCGCGTCGCCGACGTCGAACATCTTATAGCCGCCCGGATAGTCCGCGACGTGCAATGCCGGAAAATCACGCAGCCGGGACACCGTCCGGGTCAGTCGGTGGACAGTATCGTCGATCTTGGTCAGCGCCGAAACCACCGCGGGGCTGAGCTCCGGCTCGTGCCGCCGGAGCACCTGAACCAGCGCGGAAATGCTGGCGGTGGCGTTGCCGACCTCGTGGTGGAGCGTGACGATCATCTCCTGCGCGGCCTCGGTCCGCCGGCGCTCGGCCCGCGCCAGCTCCTCGGCCATTTCGTTGAAGTTGTCCGCCAGGACGCGGAGTTCCCGCGCCGGCGGCGTGCTGATGCGGTGCGACCACTGGCCGCGGCGAAGCTGCTGAGTGGCCGCGACGAAGTCATCAAGCACGGCCGAAACGCGGATGATGTGGTAGCCGACGAGGGCGCTGCCGACGAGCACGACGGCGATGATGACGACGAGGAAGCGATCGGCCTGGTGCTGCTGCCGTAGCACGACGCGCGCCGCGTCCGCGCCGTTCAGCTCCGACAGCGTCATCCAGAGCTGATCGAACGCCTTCCGCAATCGCGCGACCGATGTCGCCGCCGTCGCCGGCCGGGGTTCCGCCGGCGCGGCCTGCTGATGAATCTCCGCCAGGATGATTCGCAGGTCGAGGACCTGACGATGCACGCGATCGTCGCTGACCAGCCCGGTCAGCCGGTCGAACTGCCGGCCGATCTCGCGCGATGCGCGGCCCACGATCGCCTGGCGCGGCGCATCGGGCACGACGGTCGTGCTTCCGGACGTTCTCGGCCAGACGGCTTCGATCGTGCCCAACTGCGTTGCGGCGAGTCGCATCGCGTCATTGACGGTGTCGGTGCGGCTCCAGAGCCGCGTCAGGTCGGCTTGATTCGCGCGGAGTTCGTAGAGCAGCGTCCAGGTGACGGCCAGGACGATGGCGAGCATCAACGCGGCGATGGCGAGCAATCGGCGGCGCATGCTACGGACTCGACGGCGCGGAGATTCCCATGCGTGTGCGTTAGCAATTCGGGTGCCAGTAGATGCAACCGAAAGCAGAGTGCTCTGGAGCGCGGAATCGCCGGCGCGACGAGGCCGGCGCCGATTGTCAGATTCAATAGTTTTCTCAGGAATGAGATTGAGCGGCGGCGACGGGAGATGAGGGGTCGGTCGCGGACTTCCAGAGGGTCTCATCTTGATATGTAAATCAATAAAGAACAGTATCTTATAATCAAGCTTCGGTGTTCCACTCGCGGGCGCGGACACGCAGCACGGCGGCACGCGCGTTGCAACAGGAATGCTCGGGCCGATGTTTCGTGCGTTCATCGCGGCATCGTCTGGTACGGGAGCCTGAGCCATGGCCGAGGCCGTTTCCACCCCCTTGTTCGTAGAATCGCGGCATCGTTCGGTCGTCCGGACGGCGGATCCGTGGTCGGTCATTCGCACGCTGGGATCACTGAAGGCCGGCGTGACGCTCCTTGTGTTGATCGGTGTCTCCATGGCCGCTGCGAGCATCTACGAAGCGCGACACGGGCGCGTGGCGGCGCAGGTCCTGTTCTATCGCGCGTGGTGGTTTAACGGGTTGCTGCTCGCACTTGCGGGGAACATCTTTTGCGCGACGCTTGTGCGGTGGACGATCTCGTGGCGAAAGCTCGGATTCCTCATCACGCACATCGGCGTCCTCGTCGTCCTCGCCGGCGCGCTGCTCACGAGCCGGTTCGGTATCGAGGGGCAATTGCGCCTCGAGGAGCGCGGCATGTCCGACGCGATCTCGATCCCGCGCCTCGTCATCGGGATCGAACGACTGGGCGAGAATGCCCCCGCGACGGAGGTCGATCTGCCGATGAGCGGCATCCGGCCACGGGCGGGTCTGGGCCGTGCGCTGAGCGCGACGGGTCTCGACCTGTCGCTTGTGGTGGATGAGTTCCTGCCCAATGCGCGCTGGACGCGGTCGTTCGAACCGAGCGCGACGGGCCTGGCGGCCGTGGAGGTCGCCGTCGCGGGCGATGGCGCGGATCCGCGGATGTCGTCGTGGTTGACGCCGCGCTCGCCGAGCCTGCGGTTGGGGAGTGTTCAGATCGAGCTTGCGGGCCCGGATTCGCCGCCGTTGCCCGACCTTCCGCCGGCGAGCACGAGCATTGCGTCGAGTCGCGGGACGTTGACGCTTCAGGTCGGCGGTTCGACGACGGTCGTCGATGTGACGTCGTCCATCGGAAAACCCGTATCGCTGGGAGCGTCCGGCCTGTCGGTGCGCATTACCGCGTACCACGCGGACGCGGTCGTGGGGCCGAATCGGACGCTCTCCAGCCGCGGGGACCAGCCGAACAACCCGGCGATCGAGTTCGAGATCGTCGGACCGCAGGGCAGCGAGCGGCGGCTCGCGTTCGCGCAATTCCCGGAATTCGCGTCGATGCACGCGCGAACGGCGGTCTACCCGCAGGTACAGAATGCGTACGCGGCCGACGCGATCGATCGCGCGCCGCTCGTGCGATTCGTACCGCGACCGGGCGGCCTGGAATACGAGGTCCGGTCGACCGACGGTCGCGTGGTTCGCGGCCCGGTCCGTACGGACGCGCCGATCGCCGTCCAATCGCTGACCCTGCCGCTCGCGGTGAGAACGTACCTGCCCGCGGCCCGCGAAGTCTTCGCTCCGTCGGAAATCGCCCGCGGTGAGGAAGGCGCGGAGACTCCAGCGACTCACGTCACCTTCCGCGCGGGCGGATCGCAGGCGACGCATTGGCTTGGCTGGAACCGGCCGGCAGTCGTCGAGGTCGGCGGGCGGTCGTACCGGCTGACACTGCGGAACCGCGAGTATCGCCTGCCGTTCTCCGTGCAGCTCGAGAAGTTCGAGCGCGAGACCTACCCGGGTACGAATCAGGCCGCCATGTTCGCAAGCCACGTCACGGTTCGAGATTCGGCGCGTTCCGAGCCATTGCGGCGGACGATTCAGATGAACCAGCCGCTGCGATACGGGGGCTACACGTTCTTCCAGAGCGGCTTCGAGCAGCGCGGATCGTTGTCCGCATCGATCCTGACGGTCTCGCGCGACCCGGGCAAGTGGACCGTCTATGGCGGGTTCCTTTTCGTCACGGCGGGCGTGGTCTGGATGATCATCGCGAAGCGATTGGGCCGGCCGGGCGGCAGCCCGGCTCGTCGGGAGAGTGCAACATGACTTGCGCGCGACTCGGAATAATTCCGCTCCTGGGTGTGGGTGCTCTTGCCGCGTCGGTGTTCGCGGCCCCGCCGCTGCCGGAGGGACTCGACCTGCGTCACGTGGCATCCATCGCCGTGCAATCGGATGGCCGTACCGCGGCGTTCGACACCGCGGCGCGGCAGGCGGTTCGTCACGTGTGCGGCCGCGAGCACTGGCAGGGCCACGACGCAATGACGGTCGTGCTGTCGTGGACGTTCGCGCGACGGGACTGGCTGGAAGTGCCGTGCATCAAGGTGGAACACGAACCGCTGAAGATCGCGCTGAACCTACCGGTCGAGCGCCGACATTTCTCCCTGCGCGAGTTGTCCATGCTCGAGCCGTTGCAGCGCCTGATCGTCGCGGCCGACGAGGCACGGCACGCAGACCGGCCGCTGGATGCGCTTCAGCGCCAGGCCGACGACGTGGCCGGCCGCATGGGCGCGCTCCAGCATTTCCTTTCTGGCGGCGGGCTGGCCTTAGTCCCGCCTGCGGGCGATCCGAACGGGGCGTACGTCCGGTTGGACGAGATTCAACATCGCGCCGACGCGGGCGCTCTGCACGCGGCATGGACGCAAACGGGCCAGGCGTTCGTGCGCGGTGACGCCGTCGCGTTCGACTCAGCGAGCCGGCAACTCGGACAACTCCTGCGTTCCGCCGGCGGAGCGG
Source organism: Phycisphaerae bacterium (assembly GCA_023150615.1). Taxonomy (GTDB): domain Bacteria; phylum Planctomycetota; class Phycisphaerae; order UBA1845; family UTPLA1; genus JAKLKO01. The sequence continues at coordinate 21,251 of JAKLKO010000025.1, read as the reverse complement.
CGTATCCGAGCCCGACGCACTTGGCGCGCGAGATTCACTACAACCGCGTGCATCCGTTCCGCTGGGCGTGGATCGCCTCCGCGCTGGCGATGGTGCTCGGGCTGGCGGGGATGTACCTGCGGCGCGCGCGATGGGACGCGCTGACCGTCGTCGCGACCGCCGTCGGCTGCGGCTTTTTCCTCTACGGCTTTGTCCTGCGCTGGTTGATCGCCGGCCGCGCGCCGCTGTCGAACATGTACGAGTCGCTCGTGATGTTCGCCGGCAGCATCGGCCTCTTTGCCCTCATCTTCTACTTCGTGTTCCGGCAGCGCGTGGCGCTGACGGTCGCTGCGGCGCTGTCGGCGGCCGGACTTATCCTCGCAGATGTCCTGCCGCTCGACGCGTCCATCCGGACGCTGCCGCCGGTGCTGCGGAACACGGCGTGGCTGACGATCCACGTGCTGACGATCATGCTCGGCTACGGCGCGGCGGCGCTCTCGATGGGCGTCGCTCACGTGCAGCTCGGCCTGCACACGCTCGCGCCGCAGCGCGTCGCGCAGGCAAAAGAGGTGCTGCGGCTCAATTACTGGATCATGCTCGTCGCGGTCATCTTCCTGACGGCCGGCATCGTCTTCGGCGCGGTGTGGGCGAACGCCTCGTGGGGTCGATACTGGGGATGGGATCCGAAGGAGACGTGGTCGCTGATCACGCTTTTCGGGTATCTCGGAGTGCTGCATGCACGGTTCACGGGCTGGCTGCGGGATTTCGGCGTGGCGGTGGCGAGCATCGTCTGCTTCCAGCTCGTGCTGATGACGTACTACGGTGTGAATTATGTCCTCGGGACGGGGTTGCACAGCTACGGGTTCGGCGCGGGAGGCCTCGGGTGGATCGCCGCATACCTCGGTGTGGAATGCGCGGTGATTTTCGGGGCGATTCTGCGGTATCGCGCGGTCTCGGCGCGTGCCGATTCGAGCGCCCGGACCATGCCTCGCGTGCCCGCGCTGGCACGTTGAGATCGGCACGCGGCGCGACGGATCGTCCCGCGGGGCTCGGTGTTCAGATTCGAGGCGCGGTCGTCACCGCCGCGGCCTCGTCGCTTCGCTCGTTTTCCGGCATACTCGGCATTCTCGTCGCGATGGGCACCGGTGGCGCCGATGCGCGCAGCGTCCGGGACGCGACGTGCGGCGAGGGACGATGGAGGACGGTGTGATCGACGCGGTCGTCGCACGAATCCGGCGCGGGCGGGCGATCCGGGCGGTCGCGCTACTCGCATGGTCGATGACAGCCCGCGACGCGCTCGCGCAGACGACCCAACCCGCCGCCGACCCGAACGCCAATCAGCGATGTCTGAACTGTCACGGGCAGGCGCACATCGCGCAGCTCTCCACAGCCGACCGCCGCGGCATGATCGCGATGGCGCCGGGCGAGTCGCAGCCCGAGCGGCCGAACCTGCAATCGCTGTTCGTGGATTCCGCGGCGCGGATGCGCGACGTTCATCGCGCGCTCGATTGCGCCGCCTGTCACCCCGGCGCGGAGCGGCTGCCGCATCCGGCGCGCCTGCCGCCGGCGCAGTGCGCATCCTGTCACGTTCGGGCGGCGGACGACGTGATTCGCAGCATTCACGCGACGGCGTCCACCCGCGCGGGTGTGGCGTCGCCAACGTGTGCCGATTGCCACGGGACGCACGACATCCGCCCCAAGTCCGACCCGGAGTCGAAAACGAATCCGCTCCATGCGATCAACACCTGCGGCGGCTGCCACGTCCAGCATCACGGCAAGACGCCCGACGGGCTCGACGCGAAAAGGGTCATCCGCGGCTATCTCGACAGCGTCCACGGCCGGGCCGTGGCGCGGGCGGGTCTGGTCGTGGCCGCGACGTGCGCCGATTGCCACGGGCACCACGATGTTCGGCCGGCGCGCGATCCGGAGTCGACCATCCATCGCACGAACGTCCCGCGGACCTGCGGCCGGTGCCACGTCGGCATCGAGATGGTTTTCGCCGAGAGCGTCCACGGTCAGATCGCGCTCAACGGCGGCGGATCCACGTCGACACAGCCCGCGGCGGCGGTGCCGGTGTGCAGCGATTGTCACTCTGCGCACGAAATCACGCGGGCCGACACGCCGGAATTCCTCCGCGACATCGTGAACGAGTGCGGTACGTGCCACGCGGACTTGTACCGCACGTACCGCGCGAGCTATCACGGCCAGGTGAACGCACTGGGAAGCCTGCGGGCGGCGCGGTGCAGCGACTGCCACGGGGCGCACAACATCAAGCGCGTCACCGATCCAACGTCGACCCTCGCGCCCGATCAGCTCGCCGACACGTGCGCGCGGTGCCACGTTGAGCTCAAGCGCATGTCGCGGACGGCTCGCGAGAATTTCGTGAAGTACCGGCCGCACTCCGACTACCGCGATCGACGCCGCGACCCGGTCCTGTTCTACATCTGGCTCTATTTCCTCGTCGTCATGGGCGTGACGTTCACGTTCTGGGGACTGCACTCGATCGCGTGGTTCGTGCGCGGGACGCTCGATCACCGCGCGCATCCGGACCCCCCGCACGCGGCGGAAGGGCAGCCGGTCTACCGGCGCTTCTCGGCCTGGCATCGCTGGACACACGCGCTGGTCATCGTCAGTTTCTTCGGGTTGACGCTGACGGGCCTGCCGCTCAAGTTCAGCGATGCGCGCTGGGCCGTTCCTCTGATGCGGGTCGTCGGCGGGCCCGAGACGGCCGGCACCCTGCACCGCTGCTTCGCCGTCCTCGTGTTGGTGTATCTCGCGATGCATCTCATCCACCTCTGGCGGCTGCGCCGCGGTGGACAGTCGTTCCTCCGCTACGTCTTCGGTCCGGCGAGCATGCTGCCCACGGCGACCGACTGGCGGCAGTTCAAGCAGATGGTGCGTTGGTTCTTCGGTCGCGGGCCGCGGCCGGAGTTCGACCGTTGGACCTACTGGGAGAAGTTCGATTACTGGGCGGACCTGTTCGGCACGGGGATCATCGGCGGATCGGGTTTGCTGCTGTGGTTCCCGACGTTTTTCTGCACGGTGCTTTCGGGATACTGGTTCAACATCGCGACGGTCGTGCACGGATACGAGGCGCTGCTCGCGGCAGGCTTCATCTTCTCCATTCACTTCTTCAATGCGCACCTGCGACGCGAGAAGTTCCCGGTCGACAAGGTCATCTTCACCGGGCGGATCACCGAGGCGGAGTTCCGCGAGGAGCGCCCGGCCCAGTATCGACGATTGAAGGAGTCGGGCGAGCTGGAACGACTGCGGGTCCCGCCCGCGCCGCGCTGGCTCGAACGTCTCGCGACGGTGATCGGCGTGCTGGCCCTTCTGGTCGGCGCGCTCCTGATTGTCCTGATTATCCGCGCCGGCCTGAACTGACGCCGGCGGGAGGTGGACGATGTCGCTGCAACCGATGGACACGACGGGGTCGGACATCCGGCGTCCGTGGTGGGTCCCGTTTACGCTGCTCGGCGCGGCGCTCGCGCTGCTCGGGCTCTGGATGATCTACCGCACGAACGACGGGCGCTGGCAGATTATCGGCGCGATGTTCCTCTCGGCGGCGGGGATCGCGCTGGTGGGCGTGGCGCTGACGTTCACCGGCTGGGGTCGCGTCATCATGGGCGTCTACCACCGCGAAAGCCGGTGGTTTCCATTCTGGTTCTCCAGGCGCGGCTGGGCGCAGGCGGCGCTGATCGTGTTGGTGTTCGGCACGGTCGGCTTCGGCGAGTTCACGATGCACCCGGACTTCTGCCAGTCGTGCCACATCATGGTGCCGTACTACGAGGCGTGGCACGAGTCAACGCACAAGAACGTGCCGTGCCAGGACTGCCACTTCGAGCCGGGCTGGAAGAACACGCTGAAGGGCAAGTGGCAGGCCTCGTCGCAGGTCGCCAAGTACCTCACGCGGACCTACGGCAGCAAGCCGCACGCGGAGATCCGCGACGACAGTTGCCTGCGGAGCGGCTGTCACGACCAGCGAGTGCTCGAGGGCAAGACCACCTGGAAGTACGAGCGGCCGAACGGCGCGATCGTCGAAGTCCACTTCGATCACAAGCCGCACCTGACGGAACTGCGTCGCGGGCGCCAGCTCCGCTGCGTCAGTTGCCACAGCCAGATCGTCCAGGGCCGGCACATCACCGTCACGCTGGACACGTGCTTCGTCTGTCACTTCAAGGGACAGGTGCACGGGCACGACCAGGAGGTGCTCGGTGGTTGCACCGCGTGCCACGCCGCGCCGAAACAGCAGATCCGGCTCGCGACCGGGATGTTCAACCACAAGGAGTACATCGATCGCGGCGTCGGCTGCTACAACTGCCATAGCGACTCGATCAAGGGCGATGGCACGGTGCCGAAGCAGGTCTGCCTGAACTGCCACAACAAGCCGCAGCACATCGAGCGCTACGGCGAGTCGAACTTCATCCACGAGAATCACGTCACGAATCACAAGGTCGAGTGCACGAGTTGCCACCTGCAGATCGAGCACCACGTCTCGGCCGGCGTGACGACCGACGCGACGTCCTGCAACCGCTGTCACGTCGAGACGCACGGCGGGCCGTCCGAGCTTTACCGCGGCGTGGGCGGGCGCGGCGTGCCCTCGATGCCCAGCCCGATGTTCCGCGCGCAGGTCGACTGCATCGCGTGCCACCAGTTCAAGGAGCACGGCGAGACCGAGGCCGCCATCGTCGGGCAAACCTACGTCGCGGCGCAGAAGAGCTGCGACATGTGCCACGCCGACACGGTCGACCCGGCCGGCGGCAAGTACGCCGACAAGCTCGCCGAATGGAAGTCGAGCCTGGATGCCCTGTCGAAGAAGGCGGGCGACGTCGTCGCGAAGGCCGACGCCGCGCTGGCGGCGTCGCGACTGGACGAGAAGCTGCGCATCGAGCTGGCGCGGAAGCTCGCCGATGCCCGGCACAACGTCGCTCTCGTGCAACTGGGTCACGGCGTGCATAATTTCAACTACTCCGTTGCGCTGCTGAATGTCGCGGTGGAGCACGGTGAAGAGATCCTCCGGCGATGTGGAGCGGGCGGCGCGGTCTCGCTCGCGGAGCCGGGCCCATGATGCTTCCGATGCGATGAGGCGCGATCGTCGGGCAACTTGGCGTCGAACGCGGGCGATCGCGGATCGGCCGGAGTGGTGCATTGGGTTCGCCTGTCTCGCGCTGTACGTCGGCTGCCGTTCCGAAACGCCGCAGGAACCACCGAAGACCGGGCCAGCGAAAACGCCACCATCGCAGCCGGCCGCCGTCACGACCACCGTGGCCGCGAAGCCGCCCGCCCCGATGCGGCCGGATCGCGTCCCGCCCGGCGTCGGATGCGTCTCGGCGCTGTGCCACACCGATCTGTCGAAACGCGACTACGTTCACGGCCCCGTGGCCGCCGGCGGTTGCGACGCCTGCCATTCCGCGGAGCAGCCGGGCCACACGTTCCCGATGACGCGCAAGGGCGACGCAGTCTGCACGCGCTGTCATGTTGTCCTGACGGGCAAGCCATTCGTGCACGCGGCCGTGACGCAGCAGGGCTGCATCGGTTGTCACGATCCGCACGGCTCGGCGACCAAGTACCTGCTCAGGGCCGAATCGCTCCTGGCCAGTTGCCGTCAGTGCCATCCGGCCGAGGAGCGCGGCGACGTCGTGCATGGTCCGTACGCGGCGGGGGCGTGCACCGTATGCCACGTCCCGCACGAGTCGGACAATGCGCACCTGACGATCCGCAGCGGCGCGGCGCACTGCTTCCGGTGCCACTCCGAGATCCAGCGGAAGATGGAGACGGCCCGCACGGCGCACGGACCGGCGGTCGAAGGCTGCACGAATTGTCACGCGCCGCACGCGGCCGAGTTTCCGAAACTGCTGCGGGCATCGGGCAGCGAGCATTGCGGAAGTTGTCATACGAAGGTGGACGAGCAGGTCCGCACGGCGACGGCGAAGCACGGCGCGGTCTTCACCGGAAAGCAGTGCCTCAACTGCCACGATTCGCACGCCAGCGAGTTCCCGGCGCTGCTGCGGATGTCGATGCCCGATGTGTGCCTGACGTGCCACGATCAGCCGCAGCAGGCGTACGATGGCCGGACGATTCCCGAGATGAAGAGCGTGCTGACGTCGGCGGAGTTTCTGCACGGGCCGATTCGCGGCGGCGAGTGCCAGGCGTGTCACCAGGTGCACGGGTCGAGCAACGCGCGGCTGCTGAAGACCTATTTCTCCAGCTCGTTCTACGCGGATTTCGATTTGACGAATTACGCGCTATGCTTCTCCTGTCATGAGAAGGCGCTGGTCATGGATCAGAAGACGACGGCGCTGACCGGATTCCGCAACGGCGACCAGAACCTCCATTTCCTGCACGTGAACCGCCTCGAGAAAGGCCGCAGTTGCAAGGCGTGCCACGAGATCCACGGCAGCAACCAGCCCAAGCACATCGCGGACGCGGTTCCGTTCGAAGGCGGCGGCTGGGCGATGCCGATTCGATTCAAGAAGTCGGCTACCGGCGGCGGGTGCGCGCCGGGCTGTCATCAGCCGTACGATTACGATCGGGAAACCCCGGTCTCCTATCCGCGCGGGAAGGAATGACGTCTCATGATCGCACGAACGCTTGTCGCTGTGCTGGTCGCAGTCCTCGCGGGCGCCGCCGTGGCGCAGCAACCGCCGCCGAACGTCCGTCCCACGGGTCCGACGCCGACGTGCACGACCGGCGGTTGTCACGCCGAGGTAACGAGGCACCCGGTGCTGCATGGGCCGCTCGCGGCCGAGGCGTGCAGCGGATGTCACAACGCGGCGGACCCGGCAAAGCACACCTTCAGCCTCGCGCGGCAGGGCACCGACCTCTGCCTCTTCTGTCACGAGGCGCCGAAAGGGGAGGTCGTGCATCAGCCGCTCAAGGCGGGCCAGTGCCTCGATTGTCACGATCCGCACGGCGGCAAGTCGCGCGCGTTCCTCAAGGCCGGCTCGGCGAGCGAGAACTGCGCGACGTGCCACCAGGACGTGACGCACGGCCGTCCGAATGTGCACGGGCCGGTGGCGGCCGGCGGGTGCACGGCGTGCCACAATCCGCACGCCTCGAATCAGCTCAAGTTGCTGCTCAAGCCGTCGAACGAGCTGTGCCTCGATTGCCACGTCAGTTCGGCGCAGCAGATCGAGACGTCGCGCGTGATCCACGAACCGGCGCAGAAGGACTGCCTGCTGTGCCACGACGCGCATGCGTCGGCCGAGAAGATGATGCTCCGCAAGGCCGCGCAGCCGTTGTGCCTGTCATGCCACGAAAACATCCGCTCGACGGTGGAGCACGCCAAGACGCAGCACGGCGCGGTCGTCGAGGGCCGGCAGTGCCTGAACTGTCACGAGCCGCACGCCACGAACTTCCCGCGCGTGCTGCGAAACAACCCCATGGCCATGTGCATGGAATGTCACAACAAGCCGCTCAAGGGGCCCGACGGCCCGATCGCGGACATGAGCGCCGTGCTCGCGTCGGGCAAGAGCCTGCACGGGCCGATCGCGGAGAAGAACTGCAGCGCGTGCCACCAGATCCACGGCGGCGACAACTTCCGCCTGCTCATCAAGGAGTATCCGCCGGAGTTCTACGCGCCGTTCAAGGAGGAGAGCTATGCCCTGTGCTTTTCCTGCCATGAGCGCTCGCTCGTGCTCGATCCGCGCACCACGACGCTAACGGGGTTCCGCAACGGCGACCTGAACCTGCATCACTTGCACGTCAACAAGGACACGAAGGGCCGTACCTGCCGCGCGTGTCACGAGACGCACGCCAGCGATCAGGCCAAGCACATCCGCAATTCCGTCCCGTTCGGAAAATGGGAAATGCCGATCCGCTTCGAGAAGACCGAGACCGGCGGATCGTGCGCCCCGGGATGCCACGTGCCCTACCAGTACGATCGCGCGCGGCCCGTGACGTATCCATCCGGACCGGACAAGCCGGCGGCGCAGTGGCCCGCCGCGCCGAACAAGGGGAGCTGATCCATGATGCATGACGGGCACAACTCGTGGAGTGGGCGCCGATCCGCGGCGATCCTGTTGCTGACGGCGCTCATCGGCGCAGCGCTCGACCGCCCGGCCGTCGCCATGCCGCGCAACGCCAGGCCCGGCGATCCGGTTCCGCAGATCTCGCTGACGGACCTCGATGGCAAAGTCGCCAAGACCGCCGAGTGGCGGGGCAGACCGGGCGTGCTGATCTTCGTCGCCGCGGGCCAGTCGAGCTCGGAGCGCGCGCTGCGCGCGCTGCAGGCCGCGCGCGACACGATCGCTGCCGACAACATCGGCATGCTCGCGCTGACCGCCGACGCGGTCCAGGTTCCTTACTTTCGCGAACTGGGGCACCGCGCGGGCCTTCGCATCCCGGTCGCCCTCGATCCCGGCCGCGACGTCTACGGTCGCATCGGCGTCATCGTGCTGCCGACCACGCTGTTCTATGACAAGTCCGGCAAGCTGGCGTACGTCATTTCCGGCTACGACCTCAGCTACCAGAACACGGCCGAGGCGCACCTGAAGCTCCTGGCGGGACGCATCTCCGCGGACGAGCACGCGCAGCGGCTCGTCACGACGCGTCCCGACCGCGACGATCAGCACGACCGCGCCGATCGGCTCTGTCGCAGTGCCGAGTTCATGCGCCGCCGCGGACTCACGACGCAGGCCGCCGCGGAGCTCGAGAAGGCGATCGAGGCCGACCCGTCGTACGCCCCCGCGCGGTTGCAGTTGGCCGACCTCCGCGCATTGACCGGCGACCTCGCGGGCGCGGAAGCGCTGGTCGCCGACGTTCGAAAGAGCGATCCGCGCAATCGCCAGGCCGGATTGCTTTTGGGCACGATTCGGTTCCGCCAGGGCAAGCTCGACGAAGCGCAGAAGCTGCTCGAGGAAGCGCTGCTCCTGAACCCCGATCCTGCGCGAACGAACTACTGGCTCGGGCGCGTTTTCGAAGCCCGTGGAGCGAAAGACCGCGCCGCGCTACACTATCGTGCGGCCATCGAGCAGCTCGTCCCCGATCTCGCCGCCGGGCCCACCCCACCTCGCTCGTGATCTGCATCGCAGGAGATGCCGCTGCGGCCTGCGTATGATTGGAATAGCGTGAATCGACCTTTCCGCATTCAGACCGTCCTGCTCACGCTGCTCGTCTCCACGTGCGTGCTGATGGCCGTGGGTGGAATGAACGGTTGTCCGGGATTTCCGCTTCCGCCGGGCGGACCCTCCATCGGCGGCACGTCGGAGTACGTCGGCGCGGACGTCTGCCGCGGGTGCCATCGGGACGTCCACGAGACGTGGTCGATGTCGCCGCACGCGTCGGCGTTCGAGGCGCTGGTCGCCGCCGGAGCGCAGCTGAACACGTCGTGCTTCCCGTGCCACACAACGGCGTACGGCGAGGGCGGGTTCGTGAGCGCTTTCGCGACGCCGAAGTTCGGCGGCGTGCAGTGCGAGAGCTGCCACGGACCGGGCGCGCGGCACGTCGGAACGCGCAATCCGGCGGACATCAACCGCCTCCCGGGCACGAGCGTTTGTGCCGAGTGCCACACCGGGCCGGCGCAGCCCAACTACGACGAATGGATCGCGTCCGGTCACGCCGAGGCGCTCGACAGCGTGCTCGTCGATCCGGCCGCGACGGACGCGTGCCTGCAATGCCATTCGACCGACTACGCGACGATCGCGCGGCAGAACGAGGCCCGCGCGCTTCAGGGGCGCCCGCCGCTGCCGCTGCCGAACATCGAGAACGCGTCGATGGACGATGATCCGCAGGAGCCCGTGGGATGCGGCTCGTGCCACGCCCCGCACGGCTCGCCCAACCTCGCGCAGCTCCGCGATGCGCCGACCGCGACCTGCGCCGGCTGTCATACCGACGCGTCGCCGCAGCCGGGCGTCCTTCCGCACGCGCCGCAGTGGAACGTCCTCAGCGGCTTCGGCGGGCGAATGCTCGCACCGACCGGTTCGCCTCCGTCCATCCCGTCGGTCCCGCTCGTCGGGTTCGTGTCAGTCCACGCCTGGATGGATTCGCTCGGCGGATGCGCCAAGTGCCACGGACCCAACGTGACGGTCCCCGACCCGACGCCGGCGAATCCCAATCAGAGCGGCCATCGCTTTGAGGTGATCGTCCAGAACTGCACACCATGCCACGACCCGAACGCCTTGCAGACCATGATCGACTCGGTGCAGGCCGACGTCGCCGCGCGGTCGGCGTCCATTCGCGCCATGATCGACATGTTGCGGATGACGCCGTTCCTGGTCGAGCCGAACATCGGTCGGCTCGACGCGGCCGAGCTGAATCTCGACCTGCTCGAATACGATGGCAGCGGCGGCGTGCACAACGTGCCGCACTCCACGGAGCTTCTCGATGCAGCGCAGGAGCTTGTGGACGCGGTCGCGGCGTCGATTTGACGCGAATCGGCGCGCAAAGCACAATTCCGAAGCGCGACCCGGCACAGCCCTGAAATTTCTCAGGCTTGCGACGTACTTATCAAGAATGAGAAGCGGAAGCCGCCGATCGGGTACGCCGGCTTCCCCGACGCCGCAACCTATTGCGGTGACGAGGTGTGCGAGCGGTCATTTCCGCGGTTGGTCTGGCATATCGATTGCGAGGAGATTGCCGCCGGTTCCGTGCAACCGGATTTGATTGACCGTGGACCCTTGTCCAGGAGGCCTGCAATGCTTCGGTCGATTTCCCGGGTCGGTATTTTGGCCCTCGTTCTGGTCGCCGTCGGGACGATTGCGACGAGTTCGGGGTGCGGTGGGCTTGAATTCTGGCTGCAGTTTTTCCAGGGACCTGAGGGTCCTCAGGGCCCAGCGGGACCTCAAGGCCCTCCGGGACCTCAAGGCCCTCCGGGACCTCAAGGCCCTCCGGGTCCGGCGCCTGGTGATGGATTGCCTGGAACCGTCGTTACGATTCTGAGCGTCAACAGCGGCGCGGCCGTCACGCCGGGCGGGCCGTTCAACGTCCAGTTCACCATTGAGACGGATGACGGAGATCCGATCCCGGTCGAGGAGCTCGATCGATTCTCGATCTACGTCTCCGGCCGGACAACCAATTATCAGCGCGTGATCGCACCGGCGTCGGACGTCGTCGCTCGCACGACGGTGAATGCGGACGGTTCCTACACGTACACCTTCCCCGATCCGTTCCCGACGACGTATCTGGCCCCCTACAACGACTCGGCGTTTTACGGAACGGCCGACGGGGAGTTGACGGGCCAGGCGCTGGCGAACGGGACGTACACCGTCGGCATCGAGGCGCGCCGCGACTTCATGATCGATGGCGAAACGATCCGCGACGCCGGCGATGCGTTCTTCGACTTCGTCATCGGCGGTGGCGCGCCTGCGCCGCGGCAGGTCGTGCTCGAATCGAATTGCGTTCAGTGCCACACGCGCGTCGTCGTGCACGGCGAGAACCGGTTCACGGTCGCCGGCTGCGTCACGTGCCACACGAACGGCGCCGAGGACCGCATCTCGGCGGACCCGAACAAGGAGACACCCGGCCGAACGATCCAGTTTGCCGACTTGATCCACGCCCTGCACCGCGGCGTTGAGCTTCCGAGCGTTTCGGCGACCCGAAACAGCGCGGATCCGTACCTCTACGAGGTAATCGGTTTCGGCGAGGCGGTCCATGACTACTCGCACGTCGCCTTCCCGTGGATGCCCGGCGGGACCGGCTTCAACCAGCAGACGCGCAATTGCGCGGTCTGCCATGGCGGCGCAGCACAGGAGGCGAACTACTACACGACGATCAACCGCGCGCGGTGCTCGTCGTGCCACGACGACATCAACTTCACGCTGGGCACGGTGCTGGATGGCACCAATAACGCCGTGATCAACGGCCAGTTGACTCAGGCGGACCTCAACAATCCGACCTATCGCGTCGCGCCCGGAAGCGTCGTTCATACGTTTACGAACGACGCCTGCGTGCTTTGCCACGGTCCGGGCCTGGCGTACGACGTTCGGACGGTCCACCAGCCGCCGCTGTCGAACGACGCAAACACCTACGGTCTCATGGTCCAGATCCAGTCGGTGACCGGCGCGACGGGCGCGGGCTTCTTCCAGGCCGGCGACATTCCCGTCGTGACGTTCAACGTGCTGAATCGCAATATGGTCCCGGTGAACATCGCCGACCTGTCGTCGGTCAACCTCCTGATCTCCGGTCCGACCGACAACTACCAGAAAGTCATCCCGACCTCGACCAGCACGACGCTCTCGCTTAAGGGCAACGGCGGCGTGCCGACGAGCGGCGTCGGACCGTTCACCTACACGTCCACCGTCGCGATCCCGATGACCTATCCGGCGACCTTCAACAACTCCGCCAACTACGACTACGCCGGCGGATCGGGCGAACTCTCCGGTCAGGATCTCAAGCCCGGCACGTACACGGTGCAGGTCTACGCCCAGCGGCAGTTCACCATCGACAGCGTGACCTACCGCGAAGCATCACCGGCCGCCTTCTTCGATATCCGCGTCGGATCGGCCGGCGATCTCGAGCCCTACGCAGGATTCGTTACGGATGAGCGATGCAACATGTGCCACGGCGACCTGGGCTTCCACGGCAACGGGCGCAAGGGCGTTGCGGGATGCGTCATGTGCCACGTGGGCGGGGCCGAGGATCGGCCGACCCCGGCGATGGGCCAGACGCAGGATCCGGCCCCCGACACGATCGATTGGAAGGTCATGATCCACAAGATCCACGCTGCCCGCGAGCTGGATGTCGTTCGTAACGGCGGGGCGTACGACCTGATCGGATTCGGCGATAACGTCATCGACTTCTCGACCGCGTACCTGCCCGTTCTCCCCGAGGGCCCGGCGCAGTGCACCAAGTGCCACGCGACCGACGCGTGGAAGGAGCCGGTGACCAACCCGGACGTCCGCGTGTGGATGGTCGCCTGCACCTCGTGCCACGACAGCGCGTCGACCGCCGCACACGTCGAGTTGAACACGCTGAACCCGGGAGTTCCGGGCGGATGGACCGAGTCCTGCGCGACCTGCCATGGCGAAGGTCGTCCGTTCTCGGTGGAGGCCATGCACGCGCAGCCGTGATATGTGCGTGACGTGAGGTTTCTACGCGTCGAACGGGTGGTTGCCACGGCGCGGATGTAACGGCCCGTTCGAAACGCAGACCGAAGGCCCCGGAGCCGCGAGCAGCAAGGTCGCGCTCCGGGGCCTGTTGTTGCGCGTCCCGACGCGCCGATTGAACGATAGGTGCTTCTCCGGTATAAAGTTCGGCCATTGCGGTCGGCCCGGACCGCGTTCGCCGAGTCGGGCAGAGCGGCGTTGACCGTCCATCGGCTTCGTATCGTGCAGTGCGTCGTCGTCGCGGCGGCCGTGGGGGGTTGCGCCGCCGGCACGCGCGAACGCCTCAAGCACTTCCTCTTCGAGGTGCCCGCGAGCCAGCCCGCCGAGGACGCGCGACCCCCCTCGCAGATTCGACCTCCGGCAGAGCCGTTCGCCGCCTCTTCAACGCCGTTCGTCTCGTTCCACCCTCCATTCCGCGATCGGCAATGCGCCCAGTGTCACGATTCGCGGCAGGGGCAACTTCTCATCGAGCCGTGGGCGGAGCGATGCGCCGCGTGCCACTCGGCGCTGTTCGCGCCGCGGCCGTTCCTGCACGGCCCCGCGGCGGCGATCGCCTGCAACGAGTGTCACCTGCCGCACGCCTCGTCCCTGCCCACCCTGCTTCGCCAGCGCGATCCGGACCTGTGCCTTGTCTGCCACGATCCCACCTATAAGCTCAACGAGCGACACCACCGGGATCGGTCCACTCCCTGCGCATCGTGCCACGATCCGCACGCCGGCGATGACCGACGACTGCTCCGACCGGAATTTCAACGGCGAACACGCGCAGCGCCGGGTGAGGAGTCCGAACGTTGACGTGGGCCGCCGCACCACGGACGACCATCGCCGGTGCATCGCGGCCTCGCCCGCGACCGCGGCGAGTTGCCGGCTCGTCCGGCCCGACGTTTGTTCGATTCGGGTGCATCGCGGCGACGATGTTCGCATCGGCCCGGGCCATGGCGCAGACGACGCAGCCGTCCGACGATTCGCCGCGGTCCGCACCGGCCGGAAACCGGAATCTGTTCTCGCTTGAGCGACTCGACGCCGCGCTCGAGGTCTCGAGCGAATTCGAGCAGCGGCGCGTCCGCAACGACGGGCCGCAGTGGTTCGACGCCACGCGACAGCGCAATCGGCGGACGACGTTCGATGAGCAGTTCCTCCTCGATTTCGACGCCAGCGTCTACGACCCGAATCTGCTCTCCATCGGCGGCTCGATCGGCCTTGGGCTGATGCAGGAGCGGTATTACGAGACGTTTAACAATGACCGCGACGTCGATACGAACGAGGGGTTTCTGTCTACCTACGACCTTCGAGCCGACTTTCTGCGCGGCAAGGAGATCTCCGGGACCGCCTACGGTCTGAAGTCCGAGGACCGTTACGCCCGGCCGTTCCTGCCAAGCCTGCGCGAGGAACGGAACGACTACGGCTTCGCGTTGTACCGGACGCACGAGACGCTGCCGATGCAGCTCACGTTCGACCATCGCAGCGTGGATCGGACCGGCAGTCGTCGGTCGTACGATGACGAAAACCTGACCGAAGACTTGCTCCGCTACCAGGCGACCTGGATCACGTCAGCGCAGCACTCGTTGCGCTTCACCTATGAATACGCGGAAAACGAAGAGCGCTACAGCGGCAGCCGCGACGCGTTCCACAACGTGCGCAACCAGTTCCGCCTCGACGACGAGCTGCTCTTCGGCAACCAGAATCAGCACCGGCTCGATGCCGTCCTGCGTTTCCAGGATGAGCAGGGCGACTACGCCCGCGACCTCGTCGAGTTGGGCCCGCGGATGTCGCTGCGGCATTCCGACTCGCTCATGACGAACTACCAGTACCAGTACTCCCGCGAGGAGATCGGCGGACTGGAGGTCGACCTGCACCGCGCCGACTGGCAACTCGTCCACCAGCTCTACGAGAACCTCACGTCGACCCTTGATCTCTACGGACTCGCGGAGCGCGTCGAGGACGACTCGGACACGAACGAGATCGGCGCGACGGCCGACTTCAGCTACACCCGCAACAACCGCTGGGGCCGGTTCTCCGCCGACCTGTCGCTGACGGCCGAGTCGGAGCGGACGCGAGGCGGCGGAAACCGCGCCGTCGTGGCCGAGTCCGGCGCGTTCGTCGATCCGCTGCCCGTCACGCTCTCGCGCCCCGACGTGATCCCGTGGACAATCGTTGTGCGCGATCCCGCGCGCCTGCGCATCTATCTGCCCGGGCTGGACTACTTCGTGACGCGCGCGGCCGATCGCACGCAGCTCTTTCGCAATCCGCTCGGCGCGATCCCGAACGGCAGCACGGTCTCGATCGACTATCTCTATCGTGTTCCGAACGACGGATCGCGCGATTCCCAGCTCGTTAACTTCCGCATCCAGCAGGACTTCGAGAACGGCCTCACGCCGTACTACCAGCTCGATTTCCGCCACGAGGACCGCGACGTGCCCAACCCCTATCGCTGCAACTCGGACTACGAATCGAATCGCCACCGTGCGGGGTTGCGCTACCGACGCGATCGCTGGAACGCGGGCGGCGAGTTCGAGCTGCTCAAGGACGCGATTGACCCGTTCATCGCGTACCGCATGTACTCCGGCGTCAACCTGTGGCGCGCCCCCGGTCGAACGCTCGATGCGCGGGCCGATTTCTCGCACTACTTCTTCGAGCACTCCGATCGCGGCGACACCATGATCCTCGAACTGGGGATCGACGGCCGCGCGGAATTCAGCCGCGCGCTCGAGGGCTACCTGACGAATACGTATCGCTACGAGGACGACGGCACGCAGGGTCGCGGCACGATTCACGGCGTCGATCTCGAAAGCGGCGTCTCGTATCGCTGGGGCCAGTTCACGCTGACCGCGAGCGTCGAATATGATCTGCTCTCGATCGTGCAGTCCCGCGAAGATGGATTCACGGTCTGGATCAAGCTCCGACGCGACTTTCCGAACCTGTTGGGGCGCGCGCGATGAAACCTGCCCGTGTTGGAATTCCGCTGCTCCTCGGCGTCGCCGCCTTTGCCGGATGCGCCCGGCCGGCCGGACCGGTCTTTCCGCGCGTCGACCCGCCGATCGTCTTTCCGCCGCCGCCGGATGTCGCGCGGATCGAGTACGTCGGCGAACTCCGCACCGACCGCGACCTGAAGCCCGCCGCGTCAGGATGGAAGGTGCTCGGCGAAGCGCTGACCGGACCGCCGCCGGAGCAGGCCGTCTCGGCGCCGGCCGGCATCTTCGTGACCGACGCGCAGCGCGTGTACGTGACCGATCCGCCGCAGCGATGCGTGCACCTGTTCGAGCTGGAATCGCGCATCTATCGTGCGTGGACGACCGCCGGCCCGCAGCCGCTGGGCATCCCGGCCGACGTCGCCGCGCACGCCGGCCGCGTCTACGTCACCGATTCGGCCCGCGGTGTCGTCGACGTGTTCGACGAGTCGGGCGGCTTTCTGAAGACCTGGTCGGGGCTGAAGTTGCAGCGGCCGGTGGGCATCGCCATCGACGCCGCGCGCGGCAGGTTCTTCGTGGTCGACGCGGCCGCGCACCAGTGCATCGTCGCGTCGGTGGATGGCGAGGAGATCGGGCGATTCGGTTCGCGCGGCGATGCGCCGGGCCAGTTCAATTTCCCGACGTTTGTCGCGTTCGATCCTGCGCTCGGCGTGCTCGTGACGGACTCGATGAACGCGCGCGTGCAGCGATTCGACGCCGACGGCCGGTTCGTGGACGCGTTCGGGCGGAAGGGCGACGGCGCGGGCGACCTGTCGTTGCCGAAGGGCATCGCGTGCGATCGCGGTGAGCACATCTACGTCGCCGACGCGCACTTCGAAAACGTGCAAGTCTTCACGCCGCAGGGCCGCCTGCTGTTCGCCTTCGGCCGCGAAGGCCAGGCGCCCGGCCAGTTCTGGCTGCCGTCGAAGATCGTCATCGATTCGCGGCGGCGATTGTGGGTCGCCGATTCTTACAACCGCCGCGTTCAGGTCTTCCAGTTGCGCGCGGTTGAGACGGAGCAGGCGATATGAACGAAGTCCCCCGCAGCAGGATCACCGGCGGCCTCGTCGCGACGCTGATCGTCGTGTCGTTCGCCATCGGCGTCCGCGGCGATGACACGATCGTCGGGTCGCCGCACGACCTTTCAATGCTCAGCCCCAACCCGATTCGCGCCGTGGCCGAGGACCGCGTCTGCGTCTTCTGCCACATCCCGCACAACGGGCAGCCGCAGGCGCCGCTCTGGAACCGCTTCGATCCGCAACTGCACTATCGCGTCTACCAGAGCAGCACGACCGATGCGCGGATCGGCCAGCCGTCCGGCCCGTCGAAGATGTGTCTTTCGTGCCACGACGGACTCATGGCAATCGGCATGGTCGCGAGCGGCTCGGGGCGGCCGGGTGATCCGCCGCCCGAGCATCCGATCGTGATGACACGCCGCTTTATCCCGCCGGGGCCGTCCAACCTGACGAATGACCTATCGGACGACCACCCGATCGGCTTCCGCTACGACCGCGCGCTGTCCCGGCGCGATCCGCAGATCCGCTCGCCCGACCTCGTCAGCCGCGAGATTCCGCTCGGAAAGCACAACGAGGTCCACTGCACGGCCTGCCACGATCCGCACAACAACCGGCTCGGCGACTTCCTGCGCATCTCCGATCGCCGCTCGGCGCTCTGCATCACCTGCCACGACCTGCGCGGCTGGCGCGACGCGGCTCACAACACCGTCCCCGCCGCGACGCTCGGACGCCGCGTCGATCCCGAGGAGCGGCTGAAATACCCGAACATGGTCGACAACGGCTGCGCGGTCTGTCACAAGGTGCACTCGGCCCCGTGCACCGAGCGACTGCTACGCTACCCGCGCGAGGAGGACAACTGCCTCAACTGCCACGACGGGTCGATCGCGCGGACCGACATCCTGAGCGAGATTCGAAAGTTCAGCGCGCACCGCGGAGACACGCGGACCGGCGTGCACGATCCGCGCGAACGCGACGGGCTGATGCGACCGCACGCCGAGTGCGTCGACTGCCACAACCCGCACGCGGCCCGGCCGGGTCTGATCGCCCGCCGACCCGGACCGGCGCCCGCGCTGGCGGATGGTCCGATCCGCGGCGTGCGCGGCGTCACAATCGCGGGCCTCCCCGTTGATGACGCGACCTTCGCGTACGAGTTGTGTTTCCGATGCCACGGCGATCGACCCGCGCCCGTGCGGACCACGATCATCCGCGACGTTCAGGAATACAACGTCCGGCGCGAGTTCCAGCCGTACAATCCATCGTTTCATCCCGTCGCCGCCGCGCGCCGAAACTCGGACGTCGTCAGCCTCATTCCGCCTTATCGCGTCGGGACGATGATCACCTGTACCGACTGCCACAACGCCGACGATGCACGCGCCATGGGCGGCGCCGGACCGAACGGTCCGCACGGCTCGCGCTGGGCTCCGCTGCTGGCCGATCGCTACGAGACCCGCGACTTCACGGTTGAGAGCGCGACGGCCTACGCGCTGTGCTACCGATGCCACGATCGCACGAGCATCCTGCGCGACGACTCCTTCCCGTTCCACCGCCTCCATGTCGTCGTCGCACGCGCGCCGTGCTCGGCGTGTCACGATCCGCACGGCATCAACGCGGCCGCGGGGCCGTCCGGCTCGCACACCAACCTCATCAACTTCGACCGCCTCATCGTCCGCCCGGTCCGGACCGCCGGCGGATCGCTGCCCGTGCGGTTCCAGGACACGGGCCGGTATTCGGGCAATTGCACGCTCAACTGCCATGGCGTCGATCACATCAATCTCGTGTACGGCGGTGGCGGACCGCCGCGCCCGATCGTCGGAGGGCTGGGCCGATGATTCGCGCACTCGCCGTCTTCGCCGCGTTGGCCTTTGCGTGGCTCGTCACGGATGTACCATCGTCGCAACGGCCGGCGCCACCCGTGCGGACGCTCAACGCGCGCGACGCCGGCCCGGGCTTCACCGGCTCGAAGCACGACTTCTACGGCCCGATGGCGCCGCTGGCCCAGCGATGCGCGCCGTGCCACGCCCAGCCCCGGCCGGCGTCCGTGACGTTTCTGTGGGATCCGCCGTTCGAGCGCGGCGAGCGGCTGGAATCCGCGCAGCCGGAGCAGCGCATCGCCGATTCCACCGCGCTGTGCCTGTCATGCCACGACGGGACGATCGCGAGCGAGATCGTCGGCGGCGGCGACGATGCATCGTTCTTCGCGTCCGACGCGCACGTGAATCCCCGCCGTGATCACCCCGTCGGCGTGCCGTATCCGCCGCGCGGACGCGCCGCCGACCGTCTCCGCCGTGAGTACGTCCCCATCGCGAAGCTGCAATCGGAGGGCGTCATCAGGCTTCCGGCCGGGCGCGTGGAGTGCGTCTCCTGTCACGATCCGCACAACGCCCTCGGCGTCGGCGACATGCTCGTGAAATCGGATCGGCGTTCGGCCCTGTGTCTCTCGTGTCACGTCAAGTGAAGCGACGCCAACCGATGCGATCGTTCGCGGTGCGGCCGTCCGGCGTTGCGATGCTCATGCTCACGAGTGTACTCCTCACCGGCTGCGCGGAGTCGCGACTGCCGCCGATCGTCCGGTTTCCGCCGCCGCCGGCCATCACGCGAGTGGTCTGCCTCGGACCGCTCGACGCCGCGCCGATCGATCCGCCGCCGCGCGATGCGTTCCGCCGCTGGCTGCTCGATCTCCCGGGTTTTCTCCAGACGCCGCTCGCGCGCCCGCTCGGCCTGGCCGCGTGGAGAGATCGCCTCTACGTGTGCGATGCACCGGCCGGCGAACTCGTCGTGTTCGACTTCGAGCAACAGACCGCGCGCTCCGTCAGCGGCCTGCCGAAGCCGGCGGCCGTCGCCGTCGATCCGCGCGGCGAGGCCTTCGTCGCCTGCTCCGGCGACGGGGGGATCCACGTCTTCAATCGATCGCTCGAGTTCGTCCGCCGAATCGCGTCGCCGTCGCACGAGTTTCGTCCTGCCGCGCTCGCGCTGACGGGCGATCGGCTCATTGCGGGCGACGTCGGCGGAAACCGCGTTTGGTCGCTGGAGATCGCCGGCGGTCGATGGACCGAACTTGCGCTTCCGGCACACGGCCCCGTGATTCCCGGTGGCGTTGCGGAGTCCGATGGCAGGATATGGCTTGCCGATTCGCTCGGCGGTGGGTTGTTCGTTCGACGCGTGGTCGGAGGCGATTGGACGCCGTTGACGGCACCCGGCGAGTTGATCCGACCCAAGCAACTGGCGTTCAGCCCCGGCGGAGTGCTCGGCGTCCCCGACGCGGCCCGGCAGGCCGTGCAGCTTCGCGACGCGGACGGCCGCGGTTTGACTGAGATCGCCGATTCGGCTTTGATACGCGTCCCGGCCGGGGTCTGTTTCTCAACGGAGTTGGCCCGGTTCTACCGGAAGCGCGTTCCGGCCGGGGTCCGGATCACTGAAATGATGTTCATATCGAACCAGATCGGGCCGCCATGCGTGATGGTATTCGCGTGTGCGTTTGGGCCGGACTCCGCGGGGGCGAACCGGTAGCCGCGTGGCCACGATTCCGCTACAGCTTGACCGACCCGACTGCGATCCGGGCTTGGCGAAGGACCTCCGCACTCTCGCCAGGTTCATTTCGATCTATTGCCGGCACAAGCATCAAGGGGTGTCGCGGCGCGTCTTCCGCCTGAGGGGCTTCGACTTGGAGGACCTGAAAATTACGCCGCCCCAACTTTGCGTCCCGTGCTCAAAGCTGCTCTCGCACGCATTCGTAAAGCGGTTGCAGTGTCCGTACAACCCGAAACCGGCCTGCAAGCACTGCCAGACGAATTGCTATCAGCCGGAATACCGGGCGGAGATCCGGAAGGTCATGCGCTTCTCCGGCCGAAAGCTGGTTCTTTCTGGACGACTCGATCTGTTATTCAAGCTCCTGTTTTGACATCATCCGCGTTTCAGAGCGCGGGCAACGATCCGTCGCCTTTATCCGTCCGACTTCTTATCGTAAGCTCAGTTGCTCCAGTCGATTACGGTTGCGGCGTAGGAACGGCTCGTCGCCGTATTGAAAGTGCGTCTGGGGCTCAAAAAACCGCTTGACCTGATACGTCCGTTTCGGTTATCCTAGACCGTTGGAAGCAGGAGGGCCGGCAGGTCCCCTCGGCTAAAGGAAGGAGCCACGCCCAAAGCAGGCGTGTCTTTAGAGACGGAGGAGAAGTATGCGGATTCTGAAGCTATCGATGGCCGTGTTGGCGCTGACGGCGGTTTCGAGCTACGGCGCGATCACGGAGGTGGAAGCGAACAACACGTTT
>JAKLKO010000024.1:54057-65788 GCA_023150615.1 Phycisphaerae bacterium | reverse complement strand
TGGACGGCCAACGATGGCATGATCGGCTTGGGTGATCTGCCCGGCAGCGGTTTCTGGAGCGAGGCACGGGGCGTCTCCGCGGATGGTACGGTCGTTGTCGGCAGCGGCCGATCGACCGCCGGCGGGGCGTTTCGCTGGACGGCCGAGACGGGCATGGTCAACCTCGGCGACCTGCTGGGTGGAACGGACGCGAGCTCGGCGAATGCGATCTCCTCGGACGGACGGGTCATCGTCGGAGACGGTCGATCGGCCGCCGGGGCGGAGGCGTTCCGTTGGACGGCCGAAACGGGCATGGTCGGACTCGGGGACCTGCCGGGAGGATCGTTCACAAGCCGAGCATTGGCAGTTTCGGAAGACGGTCACTACATCGTGGGTGTCTCAGGATCAGAAAACGGGGGTGAAGCGTTTCTGTGGAGTTTGGAGACGGGCATGGTCGGTCTTGGCGACTTGCCTGGCGGGCCATTCCAGTCGCGCGCATTCGGAGTATCAAGGGATGGCAAGCTTGTCGTGGGAAGCGGACAGAGCGACAACGATCTTGAGGCTTTCGTCTGGGATCAGGTTTTCGGGATGCGAACGTTGCAGGTCGTGCTGACCAACGACTACGGACTTGACCTGACGGGCTGGCGCCTGACCGCAGCGCGCGGCATTTCCGATGACGGGCGGACGATCGTGGGCGTCGGCCTGAATCCGCTCGGCCTCACGGAAGCCTGGGTGGCCCGCATCCCGGAGCCGGCGAGCGCGCCGCTGCTCCTCGCCGCGGTGGCGCTTCGACGCTTGCGTCCCTACGCCTGCTTTTTCGCGTAGTACTCCGCGTTCCGGGCCAGAAAGTGCGCCCACTCGGCCGGAAGCTCGTCCTGCGGATAGATCGCCCGCACCGGGCACTCATCCACGCACAGCCCGCAATCGATGCACGTGTCCGGGTCGATGTACAGCATCTCGGCCGTCGCGAACGCCGCCTCTTCCTTCGTCGGATGAATGCAATCCACCGGACAAACCGACACGCAGGCTGTGTCCTTCGTGCCGATGCAGGGTTCCGCAATCACGTGCGTCACGGTCGCGCCTCCACGTCGCCGCCGATTATAGCAAACCGCCGCGCGCCGCCGCGACCGGCCGGCACGCCCTCCAATGCACGAATGTCCCAAGGGGAATCAGGTCAGACCGACGACGGCCTCGGCGCCCTGCGGCGCCGGCTCGGTCCGGCCGAGGACGATCGTCTCGTCCGGGGAGATCATCTCGTACTCGGTCGAGCGCCACCGGATGCGTCGCGAACGCGACGAGCTGAGCAGCAGCGCGAGATGCAGCACGCCGACGATGCCCACGCCCAGCACGTCCCACGCAAAATCGCGCCAACTCACGAACGGCGGCCGCAGGATCGTCCGCACCGCCACCTGCCGCAGCAGCGACTTCGCCCCGGCCAGCGCCAGGATCAGCCCCCAGCCCGAAAGCGCCGCGATCATCAGCGTCGTCCGGTCATTGACGTACGCGTAGAGCGCCAGCATGGCGACGGCCGTCGCGCCGAGGATGAAGTTGCACGCCAGCCCGAGCCCCGCCTTCCACACCACCGGCGCGCAGACGCGCGTGATGACGAGTTGCCGCCGCGCGAACGTTAGGAAACTCCGCAGCGTCGTGTGGTCCATGCACGGAATGAGGCAGTCGGGCACGAAGTGAATCCGAAGTCCCGCGTCGCGGACCGCCCGCGTCACCTGGTAATCGTCCGAGAGCGCCCGCTGCCAGCGCGACGCGATCCGCATCCGCTCGAACGTCTCGCGACGGATCGCCGTCGAGCCGCCCCAGCAGAAATTCAGCTTCTCATCGTGCAGGAACGTGACCGACGCCGCGTTCCATGCCGAGCGGATCGCGCCCGCCATGCTCCCGTTGCTCGTGTACCAGCGGAAACCCGTCGTCGCGCCGACCGTCGGGTCCGAAAGCGGACCCGCCAGGTAGCGCAGCCAGTTGGAATGTGGGATCGCGTCCGAATCGAGGAACGCGAGTACCTCGCGGTCGGCCGACACGGCGCTCAACGCCGCCAGCAGGTTGTGTATCTTCTGCGATCGCTCGTTCGCCCGACCGGCAACGACCCGCCGGCACCGCGGCTTCTGCCAGCCCGAGATCCAGCGGCCCACCGCCGAGTAGGCCGGATCTTCGACCGACTCGAACGCAAAGATGATCTCGTAGTCCGGATAGTTCTGCGAACCCAGCGCCGCGACCGTCTCGGCCAGCCGGTCATCGACGCCGCAGCACGGCAGCAGGATGACCGCCGGCGGGCACGCCTCGCGTCGAGTCCGGAGCGACTCGCGCTCGCGACGCACATAGCGATAGAAGCGCACTCCGGACGTCAGCGACCAAAGCCCCTGAAGCGTCGCAAGCGCCCACAGGACCCCGACAACCGCTAAAGCCAATGTCAGAACCATGTCGAAGCGTGGTCTCGCGATTCGAGCCCGGCAATTCGCCCGATGCCCGAACGACTGGGACGGTCTTCCATGCGGCGGCGGCGACGATGTCCCGAGCAGACACGTCGACCCGGGCGCTCGATTCTATCCCCGACCCGGCGCGCGGAAAACGTCACCCATCCCGCACTTATCGGCCGGTCGACGCACAGGTCACGAGCCGACCGGCCGCCGCGCCGATGGGCCGGACTCGACTCGAGACCCGAGTCGAATCGCCATCCTAACCGCGCGGCCGGACCGCCACAACACGATAAGACGAGCCCGCTCAACGGAATATCGGCGTTCGGTCGGGTCGATTGCGACGCCCGAACGCAATGCGCCTAGGGATTCAACTTCCCCGGTGGCGAGGGTGGTTTGGCCGCTTCTGCGTCCGGCGGCGATGGCGCCGGCTGACTGGCCGGGGGCTTCGCCGACAGATCGCGTCGGTTCATGGGCTTGGCCGGAGCCGATGCGCTCGGCGTCGACGCCGAGAGCGACGAACGATTCGTCTGGGCATCGGCCAGCGCGTTGAGCATCTTCAACGCCGCCTCGCTGACCGATTCCCGCTGCGCCTTTGTCGGAATCTGGTCGAGCCGGTTCCGAAGGTCGGCGAAGATCTCGCCGATCGGCGTCTCGAGTTCCGACAGCGCCGTTCGCATCGACTCAATCCGCGCGGCCGATTCACCTTGGCGCGTCGCCTCCCGGATCTGGGTCTCCAGCGTATCGAACTCCGTCTTCCTCGAAGCACGGTAGTCCTTCGCGCGGTTCCGGCACTGTTGGAGGATCGCGAAGGCCGAGTTCCGCTGTGCATCGGTGAAGTTGTACGTCTCGATCGCCTTGCGGACGTACATCTCCCACAGGTCCTCCATCGCCCGGACCACCGTCGGCGGCTTGTCGCTGACCATGTGCTGCGAGTCGCCCGAGCCCTGCGCGATCGACGACGGTGGTCGCGGCGCGAGATCGGTCGGCTGGAAATTCCCGCCCGACCACTTCGTAATCAGCCCGTCGATCGTGCGGAAGCTCACCGCCATCTGATCGAGGTCCATGCGGTGAATCCGCTTCTGGTTCTCATCGAGAATCGTCCCCCACTCCGCGTTGCCGTCCAGAATCTCCTTCTTCGCCGACTCGAACACCGGCCGGGCGCGCTGCGACCAGCTCTTGTAATTCTCCGGCGTCGGCGGCACGCGGCCCATCTGGAGATCGAACGACTCCTTGATGAGCTGCCGCAGATCGGACTCATGCTGCTTGAGGAACTTCCGCGTCCGGTTCACCAGCAGCACGCGCGTGTACTGCTCCTGCTCCGGGTTCAGTCCGTAGCGGCGCGACAGCGTCAGCACCGCCTCCTCCATCATGTGATCGGCGTCCCAGACGCCCGGATTCGTCGGGTCGGTCAGCGGCGTGCGCGGCTTCTTGGGCGCGTCGGTCGCGGACTGCGGCGCCGTGGGCGACGCCGGCGCGGGCGGCGTTGTGGGTGCATCGGTCGGCTTCGGATCGGCGGCGTACGCCGTCAGCGCTGCCAGCGATACGGCGAAGCCAACCAAGTGCGGGACGCTGAAACTTCGCATGAATTTGCCTACCTCGGGTTGCGAGAAATCGTCTGTTGCGTTTATACAAGGATACTACGACGCGGGTTGCGACGCCGCCAGTTCCCGTTTTCGGAAACGGATCCGGACCCGTGCGACGTATTCCGCCGAACGATCTTCGCCAGACGGTGTCTATCCGTCGTACGGCGCGCCCCGGCCGGCGTCGGAAGGGCCGCAACCCGCGAACTTTCCGGACGATTCGCTCGTCCGAGGCGATAGCCCGACTGACATGCGACGAGGAAACCCCCACATCCCGGACCCGCGGCCGACCCGGAGGATTCCCGAACCGGCCGACCACCGCTTCCGGCCGCTCTGGCGCGGCATGGCCATCCTGCTCCTCGCATGCCTCGCGCCCGCCCGCGCCGCCCCGCCGCCGACCACCGCACCCGGACCGATCCAGAGCCCGGCGCTCGTCGAACGCCGCATCCTTGAGAACATCCAACTCCTGACCGGCAACAACGAACCGCAAGCGCGAATCATCGGCGCGCGCGGACTGCTGCACATGTCCAACCCCGCCGCCTGGGACCGGCTCGTCACCGTCCTGCGCAACCCCGCTGATCCGCCGGCGCGGCTCGCCGTCTGTCAGGCCGTCGCCGACTGGCCCGAACCGCGCGCAGTGCTCATCGAGCCGCTCATGGAACTGCTCGGCGGCGACTCGACGCCGTTGCGGCAGGCCGCCGGCGTGGCGCTGGCGCGCTACCGCGACCCGGCGGTCATCGCGCGACTGCTCGGCGTCGCGCGCGACACGGCACTGCCGAACACCACGCGCCAGTCCGCGATCGAAGCCCTCGGCGCGATGGGCGACGACCAGCGCGCCGTCGAGGCCCTCGTCGGACTGCTCGACAACTCCAGCCCGGAGATCGTCAGCGCCGCGCTCGACGCGATCGCTGACAGCAGCGGCGCCGAGTTGCTCGACGCCGACGCGGCGCGGCGCTGGTGGGAGGAGAACCGCTCGCTCGACACGACCGCCTGGCTGCGGAGCCGCAACGAACAGCTCCGCGCCCGCATCCGCCGCCTGGAATCCGGGAACACCGACCTGACGAGCCGCCTCCTCGCCGCCCTCCGCAACAGCTTCCTCGCGACGCCGGCCGAAGGGCGTGACGCGGCCCTGCTCGACCTTCTCAACGACCCGCTCGTCGAGGTCCGCTCCCTCGGGATCGAGCTCGTCAACGCCAATATCACCGATCGCAAGAGCGTCTCCGGGGCCGTCGCCGCCCGCGTCGCGGCGCTTCTGGCCGACGCCAACGGCGACGTCCGCCGCCGCGCCGCCTCGGTCCTCGGCGATCTGCGCGACCCCGCCCACGTCCCCCTGCTGGCCGCCAGCCTCAACCGCGAGTCCGACAGCCGCGTGCGGGCCGCGATCGTCGCCGCCCTCGGGCGGATCGGCGGGCCCGCCGCCGCGAAGGCCGTGCAGCCCAGCCTCGACGACAGCTCGCCCGCCGTCGTGCGACACGCCGCGCAGGCGCTCGGCGAGCTGGCGCAGGCCGGCGATGCCTCGTCCGACGTCGCGCGAGCGGCAGCCGCGGCCGTGCTCGCGCGCTACGCGAAGATCAAGCCCGGCGATGCCCAGACGCGCGAGGTGTTTCTCGTCGCGCTCGCACGGATCGGCGACCCCCGCGCACGACCGCTATTCCTCGAAGCCCTGCCCGTCGGATTCGCGCCGACCGTGCGCGCCGCGGCAATCCGCGGACTGGCCGCAATGGACGACGGCACGTCCGCCGCGCGACTTCGCCCGCTCCTGGAAGACCCGCAGCCGCGCGTTCGACTCGCCGCGGTCGAAGGACTCGGACGCTGTGCCAAGTCCGACGACGACCTCGCCGCATTGATCGATCGGCTCGACGAGTCCATCGAGCGCGAGGAGGCCATCCGGCTGAAGGCATGGGAGGGCTTCGCGCGGCTGGTCAAGGCCCGTCCGCCGGAAGAAGCCGTCGCTTGGGTCGAGCGGTTCTGCAAGAACCGCGTCGATCCGCTCGTCCAGACGCGCGCGATTGAGCTGCTCACCGATGTCGATCGTCGTCTCGCGCAGCGCGATCCCACCCCGCCGCTGGCCGCCGACGTGAAGGAGCGGCTCGGCGACGCGCACGTCACTCTGCGCCGCTACTCCGCCGCCGCGTCGCTCTACGAGCTCGCGTTCGACGCGCAGCAGGCCGCCGCAAGTCCCCGCGCCGGTGCGACCGTGCTCAAGGCCCTCTCGGCCCAGCTCGCCGGGCGCGACTTTGACAAGTGGCAGGCCCTGATCGCCCGCACAATTGCCCAGTCCGGCGGCAACGGCGCATCGCTCGACTTACCCGCCGTAGCGCACGACCTCGAGATGAACCTCTCCGACCTCCTCGTCGCGCAGGACACCCCCAACGCCGCGAAGCTCGCCGCCGTCGCCCGGCAATGGATGCAACAGGCCCCGTCCCTCTCCGCCGAAGGACGCCGCAGCCTCGAACAGCTCTGCACCCGCGCCGACGAACTGGCCGAACGACAGCGGATCGTCACCCTCATCCAGCAGGCCGCCGACGCGTCCGGTCAATCCACCGACGCCGTCGCCGAGCTCCGCAGGCTCGGCCCCCAGATCCTCCCGTCGCTCGCCGACGAACTCGAACGCCGACTCGTCGCCGCCGAGCCGGACGACCCCGGCGACGGCCGCCTCGTCGAGTTGGCGCGCGAACTCGAGCCGCGCTGGTCCGGATATCCCGCCGGCGCCGACGCGGCCTCGCGACAGAAGGCAATCTCCGCGCTCCGCGAACTCCTCCCCGCGCCGCCCACGACCGAATCCGCGCCCTCGCCCTGAACCGCCCCGCTGCACGCCGACGCAACCGCCGCTAGAATGCCGCCAACCGGCACGCGGCCGCATGCGCCGACGCGCCGGCGGTGAATCTCTCGGGTCACGACACCATGAACGCCACGACCCAGGAACAGATCGCCCGGGCACTCGGCCGGATCGCCAGCGGCTGTTTCATCCTCACCGCCCGCGCCGGCACGAAGCGCACCGGCATGCTCGCCTCGTGGGTCCAGCAGGCCGGATTCGAGCCGCCGGCCGTCAGCGTCGCCGTCCGCAAGGGCCGCGCGATCGAGTCCCTGATCGATGAATCGAAGCACTTCGCGCTCAACATCCTCGGCGAGGACCCGGTCGCGATGTTCAAGCACTTCGGCCGCGGCTTTACGCTCGATGAGGACGCCTTCGCCGGACTCGACGCGAAGGACTGCGCCGGCGGCATCGTGATTGCGAACCGCATCGGCCGGCTGAGCTGCCGCGTCACCGGCAAGCACGACGCCGGCGACCACTGGCTCTACGTCGGCGAGGTGATCGACGCCGAGGGCGACGACGCGCAGCGTCCGTACGTCCACCTGCGCCGCAACGGAATGAACTACTGACGATCCGCGGCCGCTCGCGACGCTGCAATGCGCCGCGACGGCTCCCGGGCGCGGAGATCGACGTGCTCCACCTAATCGGAATCGCCGCTGAGTCGTTTCAGAGCCTCGGCAAGAACCGGGTCCGCACCTCTCTTGCCACGCTCGGCATCGTCATCGGCATCGCCTCCGTCATCACCATGGTCGCCATGGGCGAAGGCACCAAGCGGCGCGTCGAACGCGAGATCGCCGCCCTCGGCGATGACTGGATGTTCGTCTTCTCCTGGGGCATGACCCGCGGCGGTGTCCGCGGCGGACAGGGCGTCTCCGCCACGCTCACCACCGACGACGCCGAGGCGGTCCTCGCACAGTGCACCTACGTCCGCGCCGCCACGCCCTCCAACATGATGCGGCAGCAGGTCTCGTCCCAGTTCACCAATTATCAGTCGCCCGTCATCGGCGCCTACGCCAGCTTTTTCGACATCCGACGATGGACGGCCCTCGTCGGACGCACCTTTACCGACGAGGAGGACAAATCGCAGGCCAAGGTCTGCTGCATCGGCATGACCGCCGCGCGCGAACTGTTCGGCTCCGTCAACCCCGTCGGCGAGACCATCCGCGTCAACCGCGTGCCGTTCAAGATCATCGGCCTGCTCACGCCGAAGGGCAGCAGCAGCGAAGGCCGCGACTACGACGACATCATCGTGTTCCCGTTCCGCGTCTTTCAGCGGAAGATCGCCGGGCTCGAAAAATCCGCCACCATGCTCGTCGCCGCCAAACCCGGAATCCCCATGTCCGAGGTCCAGGCGCAGGTCCGCCGACTCCTCCGCGAACGCCACCGCCTCGCCCCCGACGAACCCGACGACTTCCGCATCCGTGATCAGTCCGAACCCGCCGAGGTCAAGGCCGAAACCAGCGAGTCCTTCAGCCAGCTCCTCCTCGTCATCGCCTCCGTCTCCCTCGTCGTCGGCGGCGTCGGCATCATGAACATCATGCTCGTCTCCGTCACCGAGCGCACGCGCGAAATCGGACTCCGTATGGCCATCGGCGCAAACGCCCTGCACATCCTCGGGCAGTTCCTCTTCGAGGCCATCCTGCTGTGCGTGGCCGGCGGACTGACCGGCCTGGCGCTCGGCGTCGGCGCGGCCTACGCGCTGGAGCAGTACAAGGAATGGGAGACCGTCATCACCCCCTGGTCCGTCTCGCTCGCAGTCGCCTTCTCGCTGCTGGTCGGATTGTTCTTCGGCTTCTATCCCGCGTGGCGCGCCAGCCGCCTCGACCCCATCGACGCCCTGCGATTCGAATAGACCCGCCGCCGCGCCGCATCGGCGCGACATTGCCCCGCTCGACGCCGTCGACGATGATTCCGCGCTGGAGGTGAACCATGCCCCAGTCCGCCGATCGAAGCATGCTGAACGGACTCGAACCGGCCGCGCTCTGGAAGTTCTTCGGCGAACTGACCGCCATTCCCCGTCCCTCCAAGCACGAAGAAAAGGTCCGGGACTGGGTCCTCGCCATCGCCCGCAAGCACGGCTGGAACACGCGACAGGACCGGGTCGGCAACATCGTCTGCGACGTCCCCGCCACGCCCGGCGCGGAGCGCGCCCCCATCACCGTCCTCCAGTCCCACCTCGACATGGTCTGCGAGAAAAACTCCGACGTCGCCTTCGACTTCGACCGCGAGCCGCTCAAGCTCCGCGTCATCGGCGACGAACTCCGCGCCG
The DNA here is from genome assembly GCA_023150615.1 of Phycisphaerae bacterium. GTDB lineage: Bacteria > Planctomycetota > Phycisphaerae > UBA1845 > UTPLA1 > JAKLKO01. The sequence continues at coordinate 56,716 of JAKLKO010000024.1, read as the reverse complement.
CCGGAACGACCCTCGGCGCCGACAACGGCATCGGCGTCTGCGCCATGCTCGCCATCGCCACCGCCGACGACGTCCGCCGCCCGCCGCTCGAACTGCTCTTCACCATCGACGAGGAAACCGGCCTCACCGGCGCGACCGCCATCTCCCCCGACCTGATCCGCGGCCGCCGACTCATCAACCTCGACTCGGAGGAAGACGACATCGTCTACATCGGCTGCGCCGGCGGACGCACGACGAAGTGCAGCGCCGTCCTGCCGACGCAACCCGCTCGCAACGACGAAGCCGCCGTCCGGATCACGCTCGCCGGACTGCGCGGCGGACACTCCGGCAGCGAGATCCATCACGAGCGCGGCAACTCGCTCAAGCTCCTCGCCCGCGTGCTCCTGCGCGCCGCAGTCCCCCTGCGGATCGCGCGACTCGACGGCGGAAACAAGCACAACGCCATCCCCCGCGAAGCCGTCGCCGATCTGCTCGTCGCGAAGCCCGACGTGACCCGGCTGCGGAAACTCGCCGACGACGGACTCGCCCTGCTCCGACCGCAACTCGCCGGCATCGACGAAGGCCTGACCCTCACTGTCGCCGAAAACTCCGGACCGCCGCCGGCCGCGCTCTCAGGCGATGACACGGCCCGGCTCATCCGCTTCATCGCCGCGCTGCCCCACGGCGTCCTCGGAATGAGCCGCGTCATCACCGGGCTGGTCGAATCCTCCAACAACGTCGCCGTCGTCACGAGCACGCCGGCCGATGACCGAAAGTCCCTCCGCATCGAGATCGTTGCCTCGTCGCGAAGCTCCTCCGCGCCACACCTCCAGGCCGTCATCGACCAGGTGACGGCCACGGCCGGCCTCGCCGGATTCGCGACCGAAACCGCAGACGGCTACCCCGGCTGGCAGCCGAATCCCGACTCGGCCCTGCTCAAGGTCTGCCGCTCGGTCTATGAGCGCGAGTTCAAACAGGCCCCGCACGTGACGGCCATCCACGCCGGGCTGGAGTGCGGCGTCATCGGCGAACGCGTCGGCGGCATCGACATGATCTCGTTCGGGCCGACCATCCGCGACGTGCATTCGCCCGATGAAAACGTCTCGATCAAGTCGGTGCAAAAGTTCTGGCGCTATCTGAAGGCCGTGCTCGCCGAACTGGCGACGTAGCCACGCCTTTCCGTATCCCGCCCGCGCCCGCCAGAAACGCCGAGGCAGCGTCGCGAACAGTGCACCGATGCCTCCCCGCGTCGAGTCTTCGGTGAGGGCGAAACTCCCGCCGAGCCATTCCTCCACACTCGCGCGAACCGCACGCCGCCCGCGCGCATCGAAGCGGCCGGTGTTTCGCCGGCCGAGAGGTTGCGCACTGTCGATCACGTCCGGTCGGATCCCGCAGAGTGACACACATGCGTCGCTGAGGTAGGTAACTGAAGCACCGTCGCCACATCATGAATCGTAACGCGTCGCGGCACATCGCTCGGATCGAACTCGATCGCAACGCCCGGCGGCCGGGCGAGATGCGGGAAAGGCGATTTCCGACTTGGCTGTCCGGAAACTCGTGCTATAGTCAATAAGGAGGGGTCCACTCCGCGTCTCCCGCGGCACCAAGGCCGGTCGATGCCCCGCGACGGCCCGAACGGGAGGATGTATGGTTGCTCTTGCACCCCGATCAGCATTCGCGTTCTCGATGACGGCCGCGGTCTGGCTTGCCGGACTTGCCGCCGCGCAACCCGCGTCCGCGCAGGACGTGCTCCTGCACCGCCAGGCGCCGAATCGGCTCGGGGGTTCTACCTCGGATACGCTTTATCTACGTGACAGCGGAGCCATTTCGTCTGTCTTGAGCGCCGATCGTTTCCGGCTGACCCAAGCCAATGTCGTGTACAAGTTGACGGCTTGGGGATACTTCGGAAGACAGATTGAGGACCTCGATCCGCTCCCGCCGGTCACGGAAACCATGCGTGTCCGCTTCTACGCCGATGCCGGCGGCGTACCGGGCGAGCTGCGCTACGAGGAGGAGTTCCTGAACCCGTCGCGGGTCTTTACGGGCTTTTTTGTAAGCGGCGGTCCGGTCCGCAAGGAATACCGCTACGACGTGACGCTGTCGGCCGGGTTCCCCGTCGCGGCGAACACCGATTTCTGGTTGGAGGTGGCCCAGATCGGTGATCTGAGCAGCCGATTTCAGTGGGAAAGTTCTACTTCGACGACGGACGGCTTCGCGCAGCAGTTCCCGATCGGCAATCCCTGGCAGTACATCTCCGGCATCGGGCAACTGGCCTACGAACTACGTACTCCTGAACCGGGTTCAGGGGCCCTTGTATTGTCCGTAGGAATGCTGATGGCGCGACGCACACGGCGCCGATGGCGCGGTCGATAGATTCGTGATCTGTTGAGAAAGGCCGGATTCACAACAGCGTGCCCGGCGACGTCCTCGCTTGGGAGGGCGAGGCCCCTGCCGAGCCGATGACGAAACGCCGATGCCCCCATCGAGCCGACATCGCGAGCGCAGAACCCCGCGCTGACTCCATCCCCAATCGCCGATCGACACTCCGCAATCCCCCGACCCGAAACGCTGATCGGGATTGTGCGCTGGCCAGTCGCCACCGTGCGCCCCGGTCACACCTTGCACGTCGGAGTCGAAACGGGCGTGCACGCATCGGGGCGGACGTTCTGGCCACGAGCGT
>JAKLKO010000024.1:0-54047 GCA_023150615.1 Phycisphaerae bacterium | reverse complement strand
CCCGGTTGCGGCGAACACGGACTTCTGGCTCGAGGTCTCGCAGGTCGGCGATCCGTTCAGCACGTTTCGCTGGGAGACCTCAAGCGGCGGTGAGCTTGCAGTCCAAGCTCCCATGGGCAACCCTTGGACTCTGATTAGTCCGGGTCAGTTGGCCTACGAATTGTGGACACCCGAGCCGACCACGGGCGCTCTGGGCGTCTTGGCTTGGATGATTGTCGCGCGGCGCACACGGCGCCGCCGGCGCGGTCGATAGATTCGTGATCCGTTGAGAAAGGCCGGATTCACAACAGCGTGCCCGGCGACGTCCCCGCTTGGGAGGGCGAGGCCCCTGCCGAGCCGATGATGAAACGCCGATGCTCCCATCGAGCCGACGTCGCGAGCGCGAAACCCCGCGCTGACTCCATCCCCAATCGCCGATCGACACTCCGCAATCCCCCGACCCGGAACGCTGATCGGGATTGTGCGCTGGCCAGTCGCCACCGCGCGCCCCGGTCACACCTTGCACGTCGGAGTCGAAACGGGCGTGCACGCATCGGGGCGGACGTTCTGGCCACGAGCGTTCCAAGCGTGGATCCGCCCCGCGCGGACCCGCAGACGCCGCGCGCGGACGCTCGCGCGATGCGCCGTAAAATCTCGCCGAATTCCGGAGGATTTCACGTGGCTGAAATCTCACCCCCGGAAAAACCCCGACCGGACCCGGTCCGACCTCGCGCCGCCCCTCCCCGCGCACCGGCTGCGATCGACGCCGACTTGACTACACGCCCCCCGCGCGACACGCTCACGACGTTCCGCACACGGGCCGCGCGAAAGGCGCGGATCGCGCGGCCCGCGCGGAACCGTGCATTGCCGACCCCACATCTCAACCCGCGGGCCGGCCCGCCGCGCACGACGCCGGCTCGACGCGAAGGACGACTCGTATGTCCCGGACCGCTAGCGCCCTGCTCGGCGAAGCCATCGGAACGTTTGCGCTCTGCTTCATCGGCGGTGGAGCCATCTGCCTGAGCGCCTGGAAACCCGACGCCGGCATTGGTCTGGCCGGCATCGCCCTCGCCCACGGCCTCATCCTCTCCATCGCCGTCTCCGCGATGATGAACGTCTCGGGCGGGCATATCAACCCGGCCGTCACGATCGCCATGCTCGCCACCGGCCGCATCTCGCTCGTCGGCGCGATCCGGTACATCATCGCCCAACTGCTCGGCGGCACCGTGGCCGGTCTCGCGCTCGTGGCGATCTATAAGGGCATGGCGCTGCCGAACCTCGACTTTCTCGCCGCCTGCGGACTCGGTACGCCGAGCTATGACCCCAAGACCGTCAGCGTGAGCGTGGCCATCCTTGCCGAAGCGATCATGACCTTCCTGCTGCTCTACGCGGTCTTCGCCACCGCCGTCGATCCGCGGGCGCCGAAGATCGGCGGCTTCGGCATCGGACTCACCGTCGCCGCCGACATCCTCGTGGGCGGCCCGATCACCGGCGCATCCATGAATCCCGCGCGGACCTTCGGCACCGGCATCGTCGCCGCGATGACCGGCCGGCTCGACGTGTTCTGGAGCCAGCAGCCGGTCTACTGGATCGGACCGATCGTCGGCGGCCTGCTTGCCGGTGTTCTCTACGACCGGCTCATCATCGAGAAGCGCAAGTAGGCGGGCGCGGACCGCACCGGGGATCGAGGCGTGCAGCGACGCAAGTTCGGCGCGACCGGCCTGTCGGTCTCCATCGTCGGCTTCGGCGCGGGGCATATCGGCGCGCCCGCGCAGGACGAGCGAGAGGTCGAGCGACTTCTCCACGCCGCCCTCGACCTCGGCATCAACCTGATCGACACCGCGCGCGGCTACGGCCTGTCGGAGGAACGGATCGCCCGCAGCCTCGCCTCGCGCCGCGACGAGTTTGTCCTGTCGAGCAAGTGCGGCTACGACGTGCCCGGCCGGACCGACTGGACCGGGGCCTGCGTCGCGGCCGGCATCGACGCGGCGCTGAATCGCTTGCGGACCGACCGCATCGACATCATGCACCTGCACTCCTGCCCGCGTGAGGTGCTCGAGCGCGGCGATGTGATCGCCGCGCTGGACGACGCGGTTCAGGCCGGAAAGGTCCGCGTCGCCGCCTACTCGGGAGAGAACGACGCGCTCGCCTTCGCGCTGACGTGCGACGTGTTCCGCAGCGTGCAACTATCAATCAACGTCTGCGACCAGCGCGCCATCCGCGACGCCCTGCCCGTCGCCGCCGCCCGCAAGCTCGGCGTCATCGCCAAGCGACCGCTGGCCAACGCGTTCTGGCGCTTCCGCGATCGTCCGACGGGCGAGTACTGCGAGGAGTACTGGCTCCGCGCCAAGGCGATGCAGCTCTCGCCCGCGCCGCTCGACTGGGACGAGTTCGCCCTGCGCTTCGCCGCGCACCAGAGCGACGTGCATACCTGCATCGTCGGCACGAGCCATCTCGAACGACTCCGCCGAAACGTCGAGCTCGCCCGGCGCGGACCGCTGCCGGCCGACCTCGTGCAGCGAGCGCTCGACGCGTTTCGCGCGCACGACGACGACTGGATCGGTCAGGTCTGACGATTCAAGCCTGGCACGCGGGACAACGCCCGTTAGCCCTCGCGCCGTCGCTCGTCACTCGATCCGGCCTGCTCGCGCAGCGCCTTGAATCGCGCGAGGTACTCGGCCATGACCCGCTCGTGGCCGCGATCGGTCGGTTCGTAGTACGTGCGATCGACGCCGAGATAGTCCTGCGCCGCCATGCCGCCGGGCTGATCGTGCGCGTATTGGTAACCCTCGCCGTGGCCCAGCCGCCTGGCCCCGCGATAGCTCGCATCGCGCAGGTGCCGCGGAACGGGGATCGTGCGGCCGTTGCGGACGTCGGACATCGCGTTCCAGATCGCCGTCGCCGAGGCGTTCGACTTCGGCGCGCAGGCGATGTAGATCGCCGCCTGCGCGAGCGGGAGCTGGCACTCCGGCATGCCGACGAACTGCGTGACCTGCGCCGCCGCCGACGCCAGCACGAGCGCCTGCGGATCGGCGTTGCCGACGTCCTCGGCGGCACAGATCGCGATCCGCCGCGCGACGAAGCGCGGGTCCTCGCCCGCCTCGAGCATCCGCGCCAGCCAATAGACCGTCGCGTCCGGATCGCTGCCGCGCATCGACTTGATCAGCGCCGACGCGGCGTCATAGTGCTCGTCGCCCGTGCCGTCGTAGACGATCGCCTTCCGCTGGATCGACTCCTGCGCAACCGCCAGGTCGATCACGATCGGCGTCGCGGCCTTCTTCTCGCCCGCAGCCGACTCCGCGATCAGCGAGCGCACCGCGACCTCCACCGCCGACAGCGCCCGCCGCGCATCGCCGTCGCACGTCTTCGCCAGAAACGCCAGCGCCTCCTCCGTGATCGTCGCGCCGACCGCGCCCAGCCCGCGCTGCGAATCGCCGAGAGCACGACGGATCAGCGTCGTGACGTCCGCCTCGCTCAGCGGCTCGAACTGGAAGATCTGGCTCCGCGAAACCAGCGGCGAGTTGATCGCGAAGAACGGGTTCTCCGTCGTCGCCCCGACGAGGATCACGATCCCGTCCTCCACGTCGCCGAGCAGCACGTCCTGCTGCGCGCGGTTGAAACGGTGAATCTCGTCGATGAACAGGACCGTTCGCCGGCCGGAGGTCTCGATCCGCGCCCGCGCCCGCCCGAGCACCTCACGGACCTCCTTCACGCCCGCCGCCGCCGCGTGCAACTGCTCAAACGCCGCCTGCGTGTGCGCCGCAATCAGGTGTGCCAGAGTCGTCTTTCCGGTGCCCGGCGGACCATAAAAGATCGCGCTCGTCAGCCGATCGGCCGCCAGCAGTCGGCGCAAAAGCCGGCCGGGGCCGAGGAAGTGCTGCTGGCCGACAAACTCCTCCATCGTCCGCGGCCGGAGCCGCGCCGCCAATGGCAGCACGCGGTCGCGGGCTGCACGCTGCGGCTCATCGAACAGGTCCACGGGCCGCATCATACCCCCGTCGCCCTGCAGGGACCCGCCGGCCCGGGCATTGGGACGGGCGGCCGCAGTGGTTGGCCGAACACGCGGCGGAATGCCGATAACTAGGGATGCCGATCAGCGCCCGGGTCCGCCGTCCCCGGGCACGACGAGGAGAGTCGTATGCGGATTCGTTGCCGCGAGTGGATGGTGCCGGCGCTCGTGATCGCCCTGACGAGCTGCGGCCCGCCGGCATCGCGCCTGAACGCGCCGCCGCAGGGCGCGGCCGACCGCCATCCCGACGCGAAGCACTACTTCGACTACATGACCGACCAGTCGATGATGGCGGACCGCGCGATCGCCGACATGCACTTCATCCCGCACATGGCAGAGTTGAACGGCACGGGCCAGGCGCGATTGGAGCGCTACGCCGAGCTGCTTGCAACGCGCGGCGGCACGCTGCACTACGACACGAACATGACGGATGAAAAACTGATCGAGGCCCGGCTCGAGACCGCGCGGCAGTTTCTCGCGCAGGCCGTCCCGGGCGCGACGAAGATCGACGTGGTCGTCGGCCTGCCGGGCAGTCCGGGCATGGAAGCCACCGAAGCGATCGCGCGCCGCAAAGACCTGTTGAGCAAGTCCGGCGCGACGACCGAATCGCAGAAGTCAATGATCGGATTCTCGGGTAACCAGTGATGGCGCATCTGACGCGTTGGGCCGTGGCAGGGATGCTCCTCGCCGTCGCCGGCTGCGACAGCTTTCGCGGGACAACGCTCAGCGAACGACGTCCCGGCACACCGTCGTCCGCCGCCGAGCCCGAATCGAAGGAACCGAAGGTCGAACCCGCGCCGCCACCGCCGATCCATTCCTCCACGCGCCTGTCAGCCGGCAAGATGCTGGAATCGGAGGGCAACCTCGCGGGCGCGATCGAGCAGTACCGCGAGGCGCTGAAGGACGACCCGCGGAGCATCGAGGCCTACACCCGGCTGGGGATCGCCTACAACCGCACGCAGCGGTTCGAGGACGCGATGAAGATGTTCCTCCGCGCCATCGAGATCGCCCCCGAGAAGGCCTACCTGCACAACAACCTCGGCTTCAGTTACGTGCTCGCGGCGCGTTACCGCGACGCCGAGCGCGCGTTCCGACAGGCCCTCACGCTGCGTCCCGGCTATCAGCGGGCGCGGATGAACCTCGCGCTCGTCCTCGCCCAGACGGGCCGAAACGACGAGGCGCTGGTCGAATTCGAAAAGGTCGTGTCACGCGACGCCGCGCATTTCAACCTCGGACTCATCCAGGCCGCCGACAAGCGCTATGCGGCGGCCGAGGAGTCCTTCCGCACGGCCTTGGCGATCAACCCGGCATCGCCCGGTGCCGCGCAGCAACTGGCCCGCGTGACCGCGCTGCGGCGCGGCGTCGGCGGTCCCGGATCGCCGACCATTGCCTCGCTCGCCGCGCCCGATGCAGCCGAAACTCCCGGCCCGCCGGCGGCCATGCCGATCGTCGTCCCGACCAGCCAACCGGCGACGGGAATGCCCGCCCCCCTGCCCGTTTCCCGATAGGCAGCCGCCCTGACGTTTGCCCGGGCCGGCCCGCGCCATCGCGCGGACGATCGCCCGCCTGCCGAAACCGCGCGGGGTTCCACCGGTACGATTAAGCGCGGCGCGACGAATCGACATTTCCATTCCAGAGGGCCGCGTGTGTTCGGCGGGCTCGGAGCATGAAGTTCACCGGCAATGACGCCGCCGAACGGTCGTCGGTCGAGGCCGTTCGACAACGGCTGGTCCGTTACGCGGTGAAGCTCGTATGGAATCGCGACGACGCGGACGAGATCGTGCAGGAAGCGTTTCGCATCGCGCTGACGCGCGGCGTCGCAGTGACAGCGTCGGAATCGCTGCCCTGGCTGCTTCGAACGACGGGCAACTTGTGCCTGAACGCGCGGCGACGGAGACGGCCGGTGCGGCTGGACGAGGCGGCTGTCGCAACGCTGACGTCGCCCGGCGAACAGCCGCCGGACGCCGAATCGCTCGAGCGGCTCCGAGCGGCGATCGAGTCGCTGCCGGCGCAGCAGCGCGACGCGCTGGTGATGCGGGCGATGGAGCAGATGAGCTATGAGGAGATCGCCGCGGCGATGGAACTGTCGGTCGGCGCGGTCCGCGCGCACGTGCATCTCGCTCGGCGGGCGCTGATGAAGATGCTGGGATCGAACGATGCATAGCTGCTATGAATATCGCGAGCGACTGGATGCGTGGCTGGACGGCGAGCTCCCGCCGGTCGAGTCCGCGGACCTCGCAGCGCACCTCGACGCCTGCGGCGCCTGCCGCCGGTTCTTCGACGACGCCGCGCGGTTGAACGCGAACCTCGCGCGGCTCGCCGTCGCGGCCGACCGGATCGCCGCCGCTCCGCGCCGCGTGCATGCCGGACGGTACGCAGCGTGGCGCATCGGCCGGATCGCGGCGGGCCTGCTGCTTGCGGCATCGGTCGGACTGGCGCTCTGGTCGGCGCGAACGAGGCCGCCGATCGAGACGCCCGCCGGACGACCGGACCGAGTCGCCATCGTCCGGCCGGCCGAGCCGTCGCCGGGTGATCTGCTCATCGACTCCGCGTGCCGCGTCGAGACGATCGTCCGCGACTGCACGCCCGCGCTGGCCGTGTGCATGCCTTCGCAGAACGCGTCGATACGGATTGTGTGGTTGTATGGCCCGGTCTCGCCTCCGACGGAATCGGAGCCGTCGACGTCGCCCGGGCCGGCGTCCCGAGTTTGAAAGGAAGTCATCATGACTCGATGCATCGGATTCGCGTTGGTCACCGTCGTCCTGCATGCGTCCGCGGTGTGGTCGCAGCAGACCGCCGCGCCGGCGACTGGCGCGGGCGCCTCGCCGAAACCCGCCGTTGTCGAGCGGCCGGGGCGACCCGAAATCAAGCGCGTCCTCCAGGTCATTCCCGTTCGAGACATCCGTGTCAACGAGATGGCGGCCATGATCAACTCGGTCTTTTTCGACGCCGAAGTGGCAGTGCTCGGTGAGCCGCCGACGCTCGTCGTCTCGGCGCCCGAGGACGAGATGAGGCAGGTCCTCGATGTCGTACGGCAAGTGCAGCAGGCCGCCGGACCGGACACGATGCAGCAGCTCGCGGTGATGTCCGTACGGCACCGGGACCCGCGCGACCTCCTGTCCGCGATCGGGTCTCTGCTCGGCGGCCGAATGGTCTCCGTGGCCGCCGACAACGAGCGCCGCGCGATCGTGGCCCGTGGCAGCGAATCGGACGTGTCGTGGATCCGATCGCTGGTCGAGCAGCTCGATCAACCCGCGCGAAGCGCAGCGCTCGAGTTCGCGTTCTTCCGTGCCTCGCTGGGCAAGGGCGAGGCGGATCGTTCGGACGAGGGATCGCCCATTCCGCCGGACCTGGCCGGGGTCGCCAAGGAACTGTCGCGGTTCGGATCGTTGCACCTGCTTGGCCGATTGAACACCGCGGCCGTCGAAAGACAGAAGTTCCGCGTCTCCGGAGAGATCGCCCGGCGATTCATGATTGAGATCCAGGGTACTTTGCATTCCGGACCGTCCGACACCGAGCGCGTGATCCAGATCGTGGCAAACATCCGCCTTCTGGACGGCGGCAAGCCAGTCGGGATGTACCAGTTGGAGACGACCGTGCTCACCAAGCCGGGAGAATTCACCGCGATCGGTTCCGCGCCGCACGGCTTCGATGTCGGCGACGCGGGAATCCTCGTCGTGCAAGTGCGACCGTAGCATCGCGCCCGGTTCATTCTTCCGCGGCGGACGCCCGGCCGGATCAATCCGCGCCGTGTCCGCCGCGCGCTAATGGCGTCGGCATGGGCGAGTCGCTATAACCATGCCATGCACGGCGGCGCCGAGCCCTATGTACACCGAACGCTCCGCGGCGGGATCGAACTGGTGGTCGAACGACTGCCCGATCGCCCGATCGCCGCGCTCGACATCCGCATCCTCGCGGGCATGGCCGACGAGCCGGCCGACAAGCTCGGACTCGCGTTCCTCGTCGAGCAGACGATCAATAAGGGCACGGCGAAACGGAGCGGGCAGGAGTTGTCCGACGCGTTCGACCGGCTCGGCGCGCTGCATGGCTCCTCAGCCGGGCGGGAGAGCTTCGGCTTCCGCTGCACGTGCCTGCCGGATTTCCTCGACGACGTGGTCGCGCTGCACGCCGAATTCCTGCGAACGCCGACGTTTCCCGAGGAGTCCTGCGAGGTCGCGAAGGAACTGGCCCTTCAGGAACTGACGGCGCTGGAGGACGACCCGGGCGAGCTGTCGCGCAAGGCCCTGAGCCTGCGGGCCTACGGCCCGGTCCTCGGACGACACCTGTACGGCGAGCGCGAGACGATCGAACGGATCGGCCGCACGGACATCGTCGGTTTCTGGCAGCGGAACTTCGGGGCGGCGCGGCTGCAGGTCGCCGCGGCCGGCCGGGTGGACGCCGAACGGCTTGCCGACTCGCTTGAGAAGCACTTTTCGGATTGGAATCCGTCCGTGGTGCGCGCGACATCGCCGGCGGTGGAGTTTTCCGCGGGCCGCTGGCACGCGCACAAGGAACTCGAGCAGCAGTACATCGCGATCTGCTGGCCGGGTGTTCCGATGAGCGACGCGGCGCATCCGGTCGAGCGCGTGATGTTGACGATCCTGGGCGACGGGATGAGTTCGCGCCTGTTTGCGGAGGTGCGCGAGCGGCAGGGGCTGGTCTACTGGGTCGGGGCGTGGCACGAGCATCCGCGTACGGCGGGGATGATCCACCTCGGCGCCTCGTCAACGCCGGCGCGCTGCGAGCAGACGTACGTCACGCTGCTGCGCGAGGTGGATCGGCTGGCGGACGACATCAGCGCCGACGAGCTGGCGCGGGCCAAGACGCAGATCATCGCGCGGACCGAGACGCACGGCGACCTGACGCGGGCGCGCGTCAGCGAACTGGCGTCCGACCTGTTCTATTACGGGCGGCCGATCCCGATGGCCGTAAAGAACGCGCAGGTGCAGGCAGTGAGCGTGGAGGAGATCCGCGGATATCTGTCGGAGCACCCGCGTGACCGGCGCTGCGTCGTGACGCTCGGTCCGGCGGCGCCGCCAGCGGCGTAGGAGCGATCGCGGATGTCGCAGTTCCACCAACAGCGGTTGTCGAACGGACTGACGGTCCTCGTCGAGACGATGCCGCATGTGACCGGCGTCGCCGTGGGCTTCCTGGTCCGCACGGGCGCGCGCGACGAGACGCCGGCCGACGCGGGCGTCTCGCACTTCCTCGAGCACATGTGCTTCAAGGGCACGGACAAGCGCGGCTGGCGCGACATCACGATCGCGTTCGACGACATCGGCTCGACCTACAACGCGATGACCTCGAAGGAGAAGACGTTCTACTACGGCTGGGTGCGTGCCGGAGACCTCGCGCGGCAAACCGAGCTGCTGGCCGACATGATGCGTTCGACCCTGCCCGAAGCGGAATTCGAGACCGAGAAGAAGGTGATCCTCGAAGAGATCGCCATGTCGGACGATCAGATCGACCGGCACCTCTACGACCTGCTGCACGAGAAGTTCTTCGCCGGGCATCCGCTCCGCTGGCCGGTGCTCGGCACGACCGAGACGATCGAGAAGCTCACGCGGGCGCAGATGCTGGACTACTTCCGGCGGCGCTACAATGCCGCCAACATGGTGCTGATCATCGCGGGGCACGTGACCGCGTCTGCCGCGATGAAGATCGCCGAAGACGTCTGCGGCCACTGGCCGGCCGGCGTCGCACGACCGGACCGCCAGCCGCCGTCGATCGTGAAGCGCGGCGTGGCCGTGCTGCCGATGGACCGGTTCCGGCAGCAGGCGATCGCGATGGCCGTTCCCGCGCCGAGCGCGACGGACGATGACAACGAGGTGGCCGAGACGGTGGCGTCGATTGTGGGCGGGTCGAATTCGAGGTTTTTCTGGAAGATCGTGCAGGCCGGCATCGCGCCCGTGGCATCGGCATACCGCGTGGACTACTGCGACTGCGGCTTCCAGTTGTTGTATGGGTTCTGTGAGCCGCCGAATGCCGAGCGGCTGGTCGAGGCGATACAGAGGGAATTGTCGGTCCTGGCCCGCGAGGGCGTCACCGAGGACGAGGTGATGCGGGTCCGAAATCGCCGCCGCACGGCGCTGGCGCTTGAAGCCGAGGCGCCGTATCACCGATTGATGCAATTGGCGCACGACCTCGACATGTTCGGCGTGCCGCGGTCGGTGGAGCAGCGCCTCGCGGAGCTGGACGCCGTGACGACGGATCGGGTGCACGACTATCTGAAGCGCTGGCCGATGGACCGCGAGCATTATCTCGTCAGCGTGGGGCCACGGGCATGGCCGGAGAGCTGATGCATCCCGACGAGTCGATGGGACTGGCGCCGTCGAGCGCCGCCGCGGCGTCCGGTCGCCCGGCGGCGGAGCCGTATCCGCTTCTGGGCGAGTCGCGGGCGCGGATGGCCGCATCGGCCGTCGTTCCACGCGTACCGGCGCCCCGACCGGCGGTTCCGCGGCGGTCTTACCGCGCCGAGGGTTGCGTGTGTCTGCTCGTGGCCGCGGCCTGGGCGATCGGCGCGCAAGTGGTCTACGATCGCGTCGGCACGATCATCTTCATGCGCGGAATCAATCAGGCGCTGGCGACGGGATTGTCGCAGATGCCGGCGCCCGGGACGGAGCCGGGCGCGTACGGCCCGCGCGGCGGAACTCCGCCGCGGCGACCGACGTTGTTCCCGACGGACGTGCCGCCGATGCGCTCGAACGCGGTGGTGACGCCGCCCGCCGTCCCGCCCAATGCGTACGTGACCGGGTCGGGCGCCGCGCCGACGCGCTCGTCGGGCGGACTCGAGCCCATCCAGGCCGAAGCCACGCGCGTCGCGTGGGCGATCCTGACGTACGCCATCATCGGCCTGCTCGTCATCGGCGGCCTGGCCGGGCTGGTGCGCACGACGGCGCGGCGCATGCCGATTTACGCGATGGTCTGCGTGACGTTCGGAATTTGCGCCGGCGCGCTGGCGGCGTGGCGCATCGCGCGGCCGTCGCTGCAGCACGATGGCTGGCAGGGCTGGCTGGATCACGCGCTGTTCATCGCGACGCAGAGCCGCGTGAGCTGGGCATGGCACCTGATGATCGCCAGCGGCGCCGCGACGCTCGTCGGCATGTTCGCGCTGCGGCCGGACCGCAGTCCGCGGGGCTGGCTCATGGCGTCGGCCATCGGCATGATCGCCGCGACGCTGCTGACGCTGCTCGGCATCAGCGTGCTGGAGACGTTCGCGCGGCTCCCGGCCATGCCGAGCTGGGTCTACGTGTGCGTCGCCTTTGCGCAGTCGCTGTTCGGGTGGCTGATCATGCTGATGCTTGATCGCCGCTCGGCCGAGGCGCGGATCGCATCGAATCCCGACGGTTTTCGCAAGACCGACGTGGCGAAGGGAGTCCCATGACGGCAGTTTCGAGACGCTCGATTCGACAGGGCTGCGCGGTGATGGCAGCCATCGTGCTCGCCGGCGGCGCGGCCGGGTGCAGCGTGCGCGATCTCGGCACGACCGACCGCATGTCGCGCGGCCTGATCGTCATCCTCCCCGGCATCGAGGGCCGCGGGCCGTACAACTACTCGCTGGCGCGCGGGCTCGACGAGGGCGGCGTAACCTCGGCGATCGAGATCTTCGACTGGAACGTGCCGGTGCCCGGACCGGGCGGCGCGCTGATCAACCTCACCGACTACGAGCGCAACAAGAACCAGGCCTCGCGCCTCGCGCAGCGCGTGATCGCCTATCAGGACGCGTATCCCGGCCGGGCCGTGCACCTCATCGGACATTCCGGCGGCGGCGGGCTGGCGGTGCTCGCGCTCGAGAGCATGCCGCGGAATCGACAGGTCACCGCGGCGCTGCTGCTGGCGGCGTCGATCAGTCCCAACTACGACCTGCGGCCGGCGCTGCGCCGCACGAAATACGGCATCTTCAACTACCACTCCTCGGCGGACATCAGTTTCCTCACCGTCGGCACGACGCTGTTCGGGAACATCGATCGAGGTTACGGACCGGCGGCCGGCGCGGTCGGCTTCAAGCGTCCGAAGAACCTCGATGCGGAAGGCGAAGCGCTATACGCCCGATTGCACGACATCCGCTGGACGCGGCAGATGGCGCACTACGGCAATCCCGGAAGCCACATTGGGTGGACGTCATCGCCGTTCGTGCGAAAGTACCTCGCGCCCCTGATCGTCGAGCAGCAGGCCAACCCGTTCGGGTCCATGCAGCTCGAAGACCCCGTGTAGCGCACCGCGCAGCCCGCGCGATGCGGCGCGATGATCTCGGACGTGCGTTTCCGCTATTGGAGGATGACCCGCCGGCCGCTAAGATATGAGAAAACGCGCAGGCAGTGCCGAGACCGGCCGTGAACCGGGGTCGACGCAGACAGGGCGTCGGGATCGGGCCGGGAGCGGGGGCTGCCACAACGGCGCGTCGCGAATGTCCGACGCCACAACGAATCTGACGACACGAAAGGTGCTGTTCGTCTCCGGACGCGGCCGACAGCCGACAGAACTGCTCGAGCTGTTCGGCAGCGCGGCAAACGTCACCACCGTGCGCTCGTTCGACGACGCGTTGACGGCCATGCGGCGTGAGGTCTTCGATCTCGTCGTCAGCGACCAGGGCGACTTTCTCGCCCTCGAACGCGCCGCGGCCAGCCAGCAGGCGACCGCGATCCTCGAGTCGATCGGCCAGGGCATCTGCATCGTCGACATGAACGGCCGCGCCCTGTACGCCAATCCGGCGATGCAGGCGTTTCCGGCGGACCTGACGCAGCAGGTGTGTCAGCAATGTCGACGCGCGTTCGCGACGCGCGACAACGAGCACGACGCGACACGCGCCGGACCGCATCGCGTCCGGCGTTTCAGCATGCAGGCCGGCCGCGATCAGCACTTCGAAGTCACCGCCACGCCCATCCTCGATTCCAACCAACAACTTCAGCAGATCGTCGCCGTGGTGTGGGACGTCACGTCCGCGCGGCGGTTGCAAGCGCGGATCGACGCGATTGACATGGCGGGGCGCGAGCTGGTGCAGCTCGGCTCCGAGGCGACGGCGGCGCTATCGATCGAGGACCGCCTGCGGCTCCTGGAGGAGCAGATCCTGCGCTATACGAACGACTTGCTGCACTTCGACAACTTCGCCGTGCTCCTGATCGACAAGAAAACGAACAAGCTCGAGATCGTCGTCGAGCACGGCATGTCGGAGCGCACCCAGCGCCTTGAACTTTACGTCTCGCCCGAAGGCAACGGCATCAGCGGCTACGTTGCCGCGACGGGCCGCAGCTACATCTGCCACGACATCCGCAACGACCCGCGCTATATCGAGGGGCTCGCTTCGGCGCAATCATCGCTGACCGTGCCGATGCGGCTGCACGACAAGATCATCGGCGTCTTCGACATCGAATCGGAACAGCCGAACGCCTTCAACGAGGAAGACCGGCAGTTCACCGAGATCCTCGCGCGCTACATCGCCCTCGCGCTCAACACCCTCGACGTGCTCGTGACCGAGCGCCACCGCACGACCGGCCGGCTGGCCGACGACGTGTCGAGCGAGATCGCCGGACCGCTGAACGACATCCTGACCGAGGCCGTCACGCTGATGGAGGAGTACATCGGCCACGACGACCTGCGGCGCCGCCTCAGCTCGATCAGCGACAACGTCTCCGAGATCAAGCGCACCATCCGCGAGGTCGCCAGCCCCAAGGGCGGCCTGCTCGGCCGGCGCATCCAGACCCCGACCGTCGACCCGGTCCTGTCCGGCAAGCGCATTCTCGTCGCCGATGATGAGGAGATCATCCGCGAGACGATCGCCGGCGTGCTGACGCGGCACGGATGCGAGGTCGAGACCGCCGCCGACGGCCTCGCGGCCATCGCGATGATCGAGGGCCGCCGATATGACGTCGTCATCGCCGACATCAAGATGCCGCACAAGACCGGCTACGAGATCTTCGCGTCGGTGACGACGCATTCGCCCAGCACGCCGGTCGTGCTCATGACCGCCTTCGGCTACGACCCCAGCCACTCCATCGTCCGGGCGCGGCGCGAGGGGCTGGCCGCCGTGCTGTTCAAGCCGTTCAAGGTCGAGCAACTCCTGACCGAGCTGCGGACGGCCGTCGCGGGTCCGCCCGGCGACGTCTGAATCCGACTCGGGGGTTGCCCGCCGTTCTTGACGAACCAGTCTGTCCGGGTTATAAAGCTCACTCGCAGTAAATCACGGCAGGACCGGGTGTTAGCCGGTGATCGCGCGTGATCTCGGGCCGCGGAGCCCGATGGCGGTCACCGCAGGCGGCACGCGGGGCGAGGTCGTGGATTGATCGTCGATTGCCACACCTACATCTGGACGAACCCGTCGCAACTCGGCCGGGACAGCCGGACCAGCGTCCTTCCGCAGACCAGCGTCGCCGACGAGTCGCGGCCGCCGACGTGGCCGGATGCGTCGATCGAGCACCACCGCTACGCGGCCGGTCCGGTCGACAAGAGTTTCGTGCTAGGGTTCAAGAGCCGCTATCTCGACGCGGAGATTCCGAATTCGCTGATCGCGGAGTACGTCCGGCAGCATCCGGACAAGCTGGTCGGGTTCGCCGGCGTTGATCCGGTGAGCGTCGCCGACGCGTTGCGGGAGATCGCGCACGCCCGCGAGGAACTGGGGCTGCGCGGCATCGCCGTTTCGCCGGCGGCGCAGGATTTTCATCCGACCGACACGCGCGCGATGCGGATCTTCGAGGAGGCCGCGCGGCTGCGCCTTCCGGTGCTCGTGCACTCCGGCGCGCACTTCTCGCCATCGGGCCGCATGGCCTTCGCCCGGCCGCACCTGCTGGACGACGTGGCGCGCGAGTTTCCCTCGCTGAAGTTGATCGTCGCACACCTCGGTTCGCCGTGGATCGACGAGTGCGTCGCGCTGCTCGGCAAGCACGCCAACGTCTTCGCCGACATCAGCGGACTGCTGCAACGGCCCTGGAGTACGTACAACGCGCTTGTGGCCGCGTTCGAGGGCGGCGTCATCAACAAGCTGCTGTTCGCCAGCGATTTTCCGTTCACGTCCGCTGCCGCGTGCATCGAGCGGCTTTACAGCATCAACCGCGTGACCCTCGGCACGAGCCTGCCGTCCATTCCGCGACAGCACCTCCGCGGAATCGTCGAGCGAGATTCCCTCGCGTTGCTCGGACTCGCGCCGCCGGCGCCGCCCCGGCCGGTCGATGACGACTTCCTCGACGATCATGACACATGACGGCCGCGCGCAGATGCGGCGTTCGCGCGTCGCGATCGCCGTCGTTGCCGGCATGGCGCTCGCCGGCTGCACGCCGAAGGGCAACGTGCTGCGGATCGAGTCGTTCAAGCAGCGCGGCGCGCCCGAAACGCTCTCCGAGCACTTCGACGAGGCCTTCTTCGCCTCCGATGCCCAGGGCCACTGGGACATCGTGCTCCGCGCCGTCCGGCCATCGCCGCACGACGTCGATGGCGAACTCGTGCAGGTCTTTCATGCGCGGCTCTTCTGGCGACCGGTCCCCGGCACCACGTACGCAGAGCCGTCCCAGACCGACGCGACGCTCTGCTATGCGATCCTCGACGTCGACCGCGCCATCAGCTACGAAGGGGCGGGCTTCGTCTATTTCTCGCTCGACCGCACGGGCGATGTCATGACCGGCACGGTGGAATCCGGCACGATCTCCCCGCGCCGCGCCGACGGCCCCGCCCCCGACTTGCTCGGTCCATCGCAGGTCCGCGGACACTTCACGGCATATCGCAACCGGCGCTGGACGGTCGAAGCGCTCACGACGATGCGCCAGCGACTGGGCCCGCCGCCGACCTACCGGCCGCGCGGAAGCGAGCCGGTCGTCCGATAGCGAACAGACCTCTACGCCGAGGGGTTCGGCGCCCGCGCGGTGCTGTCGCGCTCGACCACGTGCGTCAGCAGGCGGTTTTTCTCCGGCGGACCCGCGCCCCATCGCAGCCGGCCGGAGACGTAGTCGAACAAGAGATTCAACCCCGTCTCCACGAGAGCGCGGATGTCGATCGAAATGGTCGTCAGCCGCGGGCGGAAGAACTTCGCCCAGCGCACGTCGTTCGAGCCCACGATCGAGATGTCCTGCGGGACGTTCCTGCCGAGCTTCTCGAGGCCCGAGATCGCCGCGACGGCGATCTCGTCGTTGAGGCAGATCACGCCCGTCACCTGCGGCGCGCGGCGGAGCAGTTGCTGCACGGAGGACTCACCCAGATCGATGTCCGGGCACGGCTGAAAGACCAGGTGATTCGCCGACAGGCCGCGCTGCTCGAGCGATTTGACGATTCCCGCGCGGCGGACCGAGAACCAATGCGGCTCAAGCTCCGGCGTCGGCCCGCCGAGGAATGCCAGGTCCCGGTGGCCGAGGTCGAGCAAATGGTCCGCGGCCTGACGCGCCATGGTCTCGATGTCCGGGCTGACCTCCGGGTATGTGGATTGCTCGATCGCGCAGTGCAGCACCACGATCGGCGTCCCGCCGGCGATCGGCGGTCGCGGCAGCCCGTCGTCGTCAAAGAACATCGATTCGGGCGGTGCGATGACCACCGCTCCGGCGAGGTTGAACTGCTGCAATGCCTGCGTCAGGCCGGAAAGGCTCTGGCAAGCGATCACGCCGTACTTGCGGGCCTCGACGGCGCGGGCCACGTAGTCGGTCAACTCCGCCAGGTAATGATGGCTCGAGATGTACTCGGAGAAGACGACGAGCGTCGGGATCTGCTCGCCACGGAGGCTCCGCGCGAGAAGGTTCGGGACATAGCCCAGCTCGCTCGCCAATCGGACGATCCGCCGCGCCGTCTCGGCGCTGACCAGGTCGCTGCGGCCGGAAAGGGCCCGCGAGACGGTCATGGCGGAGACGCCCGCACGCGCGGCGATGTCGCGGAGGGTGACGCGCTGTGCTTTCTGTCGCGGCATGTTTACCCTAGAACAGTGCCCGTTGTTACCGTATCATAACCGGAGGCGCTAAAGTTCGCTTCAGGCCGCGGATTTTCGCGTGGGACTCGCATATCTTCCGACTGTATCGATTATGGCGATCGGCTGCGGGTCGCGGTCTGTTGCGGGAGGTCGGCCGTCACAGCGGGGCGTATCGAGGTCGGAATGGCAAGATTACCGGAAGCAGAGGTGGAGCGGCTGCGGTCCATCGTTCGCACGCACGATTTTCTGCACCGTATCGCGCGGGTCGTAGAGCGGCTGCACCGGCTGGTGTTTCATGCGCACACGCTCGACGTGCAGCGGATGCGGTCGTCGGCGGAGGAGATCGTGATCGCCGACCTGATGCTGCGGCACCGCGGCAACTGCGACGGCGTGTACCACGCGCTGCGCGAGGCCGAGGCGCGGGGCAAGACGTGGGCGAAGGCGATCGACGACTACGCCGGGGCGATTCACGCGTACTACACGACGCCGCTGGGAATTCTCATCCGGCGTGATTTGTTCGGCGATTCAGCGCACTTCATCTCGCCGCTGGCGGACGAACTCGCCGCGGCGGTGCAGAAGGGAGATTCGTCGAGAACCTGGCCTGCCGGGCCATAGTCCCCCGGCTCGCGGCCGCCGCGATCCGACCGCACGACGATGAAACTCACTCGGTGCGGGCGTGGCCGAGCGCTACGCCAAGTTCATCGTCATCAGGAACTCGGCGTTCGACTTGACCTTCGCCAGGCGCGTCGTCAGCAGGTCCATCGCCTCGACGACGTTCATGTCCGACAGGACGCGGCGGAGCTTGTAAACCAGCTCCAGCTCCTTGGCGTGCAGCAGCAGTTCTTCCTTCCGCGTGCCGGACGCCGGGATGTCGATGGCCGGCCAGACGCGCTTGTCGACCAGGCGGCGGTCAAGATGCAGCTCGCTGTTGCCCGTGCCCTTGAACTCCTCAAAGATCACCTCGTCCATCTTCGAACCCGTGTCGACCAGCGCCGTGCCGATGATCGTCAGGCTGCCGCCCTCCTCGATGTTACGGGCCGCGCCGAAGAACCGCTTCGGCTTCTGCAGGGCGTTCGCGTCGACGCCGCCGGTGAGGATCTTGCCCGAGTGCGGCACCTCGGTGTTGTACGCGCGGGCGAGTCGCGTGATCGAATCGAGCAGGATGACGACGTCCCGGCCGTACTCGACCAGCCGCTTGGCCTTTTCGATCACCATCTCGGCGACCTGGACGTGGCGGCTGGCCGGCTCGTCGAAGGTCGAGCTGACGACCTCGGCCTTGGTGTGCCGCTCCATCTCGGTGACTTCCTCGGGCCGCTCGTCGATGAGCAGGATGATGACGACGACGTCGGGGTGATTCTTGCTGACGGCGTTGGCCATCTTCTGGAGCAGGACGGTCTTTCCGGTCCGCGGCGGGGCGACGATGAGCATGCGCTGCCCCATGCCGATGGGTGTGACCAGATCGACGACGCGCATGTTGATCTCGGTCGGCTCGGTCTCGAGGATCAGACGTCGCGTCGGGTGCAGCGGCGTGAGGTCCTCGAAGACCGTCTTGTCGCTGACGACCTCGGGGTCCTCGAAGTTGATCGCCTCGACGCGGAGCAGGGCAAAGTACTTCTCCGACTCCTTCGGCGGGCGAATCTGGCCCGCCACGACGTGGCCGGTCCGCAGGCCGAAGCGCCGTATCTGCGACGGGCTGACGTAGATGTCGTCCGGGCAGGGCAGGTAGTTGTATTCGGGGCTGCGGAGGAAGCCGAAGCCGTCGGGCAGGATCTCGAGCACGCCCTCGCCGTACATGAGGCCGTTCTTGTTGATGCGCTCCTTGAGGATCTTGAAGATGAGGTCCTGCTTCTTGAGGGCGGCGTACTCGGTGACACCTTCGCGGACGGCGACCTCGTGCAGTTCCTGCACGCTCATCTTCTGTAAGTCGGTGATGTGCAGCTCGCCGCGCTTGACCTGTTCGTACTTGGCGTGCGTCTCCTGATCGAGCCCCGCCTCGGCGTCCGTGTCGGGCGCGTCGTCCGGCTCGGGCGCCGGCGGACTCTCCGGGACCTCATCGAGGAAGTCGTCGGCCTTGGCGGGCGGCTGCTTGGACGCCGGCGGGCGCGACTGGGACGAGCGGGTTCGCATCGAACCTTGCGACTTTGCCATGTGAGAAACCTCCGTGATGCTTCACGCCGCCGTCACGGCGGGCGGAAGGCGAACTGCGAAACAGAAGCGATGCGTCGGACACGCCTTGCCTGCGATAATCGTCGTTCCGCCCCCGGGCGAACGACACGGCCCGACCGGCCGATCATGCCCTTGCGTTCGTGCCGGCGACAATCTGGGAAAAAAGAGCCTCGACCTGCTGACGCAGGGCGGCCGGGTCCGAGTTGTTCCTACAGACATAATCGGCCCGGGCCCGCTTGAAGTCCAGAGGCGACTGCATTCTCTCCCGGCGGTGGAACTCCTCGCGCGACCAGCCGCGCGCCGCCGCCGTACGGGTGAATCGGACCTCCTCATCGGCCTCGACGAACACGATTGCATCGCACCACAGGTCCAAACCGACTTCAAACAGGAGCGGCGCATCGAGCACCACGCACGAGATCTTGGGGTCGCCTTCGAATTCCTCGATCAGCCGGCGGCGCTGCACCGCGATCCGCGGGTGCATCAGTGCTTCCAACCGGTTCTTCTCGGCGGCGTCGGCGAAGACGATTTCGGCCACTCTCGCACGATCGACCCGCCCGTCGGGCGTGAGGATGCGATCGCCCCACCACTGCACCAGAGTGGACCGGACTTCGGCCTGTTCCAACTCCTGCCGGTTGATCGCGTCGGAATCGATCAGGCCCGCGCCCAGCTCCGCGAGGATCTTCGCGACGGCCGACTTGCCCGACCCGATTCCACCGGCGATTCCGATGATCGGCTTCCGCGTCGCCATTCAAGTCTGCGCGTCGCTGCCGGAAACCGGTTCCGTGGACCTGTGCCTGCCCGAGCGACCCGGAACGCTTCCAAACTACGATCCCGTTCCGAACAGGTGACGCGTAAGGGTCACGGAAAAGTCGGCCGCGCAGGCCCGGGAGTTGCCGCCAGTCGGGGTCGTTACCGAGGCGTCCGCGGAATCGCATTCGCCCCACGAACTGCCCTATTCTACGTTCAACGATCCGGCTTGTCACGCACAAAACGCGGACGAACGTGCGGGCGACATCTCATTCAGAACCTCATAAGTCACAGACGGTTATGACGGATTCGGCGGCGTCACGCCGCGGACGTTCGGGTATTGCGAGACGTACCAGTCGATCGTCTGTCGCAGCCCTGTCGCCAGCGGCGTCAGGTTCCATGCATTCAGCGTCGCGAAGCGCGTCGTGTCGGTCGGCTTGCGATGCTGGCCGGACGGCCGCGACGCATCCCACTCCAGTTTCGCCGCATCGTAGCCGAGCTGTTCGCAGATCAACTCGGCGACCCGGCGAATGCTCACCTCTTCGTGCGTGCCGACATTCAGCGGCAGTCCGACGTAGTTCTCGACCGCCCACCAGAGGACGCGCCCGAGGTCCGGCGCGTACGTGAACTCGCGCAGCGGAGAACCGTCGCCCCAGAGGATGGCCGGGACGCCCTGCGTGGCGGCGGCGTGGATCTTCCGGATCATCGCGGGGATGACGTGGCCGGACTCGAGGTCGAAATTGTCGTGCGGACCGTAGAGGTTGTTCGGAATCAGGCAGACGGCGGTCATTCCGAATTGCCGGGCGTACGCGCGCGACAGGACGTCAAGCATCCGCTTGGCGTAGGCGTAAGCGAAGTTGGATGCGTGCGGCTCTCCGGCGTGCAGATCGGACTCGCGCAGGGGCAGCGCAGCGCCGTCGGGATAGACGCACGACGAAAGCAGACTCACGACCTTGCGCACGTTCGCGAGCCGCGCGGCCTCGAAGACGTTGACGTTGATCAGCGTGTTGTCGCGGAAGAAATCGGCCGCGTGGAGGAGGTTCTCCTGCACGCCGCCGACCCGCGCGGCGAGGTGGATCACGTGCGTCGGCCGGACGCGCGATACGACGCGGTGGCAGACGGCCGGGTCGCGCAGATCGCCGGCCGCGCGGCCGACAAACTCGGCATCGACGCCCGGCGGCTTCGTCGAGCCCACCGCTCGGCCGACCAGTCCAGTGCCGCCGGTGACGAGCACGCGCATTCAGCCGGTCTCCCGAACGCGAATCGAACCCCCTGTCGCGATCGACCGCGGCGCGATAGAATTCGATAAGCGACAAGCAACCCGAGGGTTGCGCGACTTTGTGAAAGTTTTCTTGACCCGCGGCCGGGGCGCAAGAAGACTTCCGTCAGAGCGATTGCGGCCGCGCGGGCCGTGCCGCCTTCGCGTCGCCGGCACGGCAGGAGACAGGGGCCAGGTTATGTTCCCACTGCTCGCCATGCAGTCCCTTCCACCGCCCGGGTACGGACCGATCGTCTTCATGATCGCGGCCGCAACGGTCATCGCCGGCGCCATCATGATAATCACGCACCTGCCGCTGAAGTACCTGCGTCACGGGCGCGTCAAGGATACGGCCTACGAGTCGGGGATGGAGCCGATCGGCGATGCGCGCGGGCGCTTCAACGTGCGATTCTACCTCGTCGCGATGCTCTTTCTGCTGTTCGACGTGGAATTGATCTTCATGTACCCGTGGGCGGTCGTCTTCTTCGACGTGGTGAAGTCGCCGGAGCCGAGTCCCGGCTGGGCCGGGCTCGTCGCCGGGCCGGGGGGCGTACGGCCGTTCCTGTTCTTCGAGATGGTGATCTTCCTGCTGATCCTGCTGGTCGGCTACGTGTACGCGTGGCGCAAGGGGATCTTCCGCTGGGAGTAGGGTCACGGAGCCGGAGGTCGAGGCATGGAGAAACACGAATACGCACCGCACTCGATGACGAAGGACGATTTCCTGACGACGCGCCTGTCGGAGCTGGTCGAGTTTTTTCGCCGTAACAGCGTGAACTGGGCGCGCAAGAATTCGCTCTGGCCGTTGCCGTTCGCGACGGCGTGTTGCGGCATTGAGCTGATGGCGACGGCGTCGAGCCGGTATGACCTGGCGCGGTTCGGGGCCGAGGTGATGCGCTTCAGTCCGCGGCAGAGCGATCTTCTGATCTGCGCGGGTCGGGTTGCGATCAAGATGATGCCGGTGCTCCAGCGGATCTACCAGCAGATGTGCGAGCCGAAGTGGGTCATCTCGATGGGCGCGTGCGCATCGACCGGCGGCGTGTTCGACACGTATGCGGTCGTGCAGGGCGTGGATCAGTTTATGCCGGTGGACGTGTACGTTCCCGGCTGTCCGCCGCGACCGGAGACGCTGATCGAGGGGATCATGGCGATCCAGCGGATCGTGGAGCGAGACGGCACGCGATCAAGCGCGGAGCGCGGCAAGGGCCTGCGGCTCGTGGCGGAACCCGTGTACCAGGTGGGCGTGTCGGAACCGGTCGGGGCAACCACGGGCGAGTGACTTTCATGGCAAGCGAAGAGGCCATCATCGCGCGGCTGAGGGAGCGGTTTTCCGGCGTCGACTTCGCGCCCGCACCGCTGCTGATGCGCGGCCTGCGGCCGGGTCCGGAATCGTACGTCCGCGTGCCGGCGGCGCGGCTGCTCGAGGTCATGCGGTTCCTGCGCGACGATCCGGTTTGCGCGTTTGAGCAGCTCTGCGAGCTGACTTGCGTCGACTACCTCAACTTTCCAGCGGCGACCGACCGCTTCGGCGTGACCTACCTGCTGCTGTCGATCTCGCACGGGCATCGGCTGACGCTCAAGTGTTTCGTCAACGATCCGGAGCCGAAGGTGCCGTCCGTGACGGGCCTCTGGCCCGGCGCCGACTGGATGGAGCGCGAGGTCTTCGACATGTTCGGCGTGCGCTTCGAGGGGCATCCGGACCTGCGGCGGATCCTGACCTGGGACGACTTCGAGGCGCACCCGCTGCGGAAGGACTATCCACTGCGGGGGCGCGGCGAACGCGAGGATTACCCCGTCATCACGCGCGACAGCGCATAGTCACGACACCGCGCCTCCGCTATAATTCGTCGCGTTGACGTCCCGGTCATTCGCGGGCCGGCCGGGCCGCGGAGCATGCACGGTCCGGATCGACCGACCATGAAAATCATTGTCTGCACATTCTGCATCGTCGCACTGGCGGCCGGCGGATGGTGGGCCTATCACGCCGTTGCGGCCGGATCGGGCGAGTCGCCGTACATCACGGCCCCCGTCGCGAGCGGACCGATCATTGCGACCGTCACCGCCACGGGAACGGTCGAGCCGACCACGAAGGTGCTCGTGGGCTCGCAGGTCTCCGGGACGGTCACGCGCTGGTATGCCGACTTCAATGCGCCGGTCCGCGCCGGCCAGGTGCTCGTCGAGCTGGATCAGGACCGCTTCAAGACCGCGCTCTCGCAGCGGCAGGCGGCGGTCAAGGTCGCCGCGGCGCGGCTCGAGGGCGAGCGCGTGCGCTTCGCCGATGCGACGCGCGAGCGGCAGCGCATCGAAAAGCTCTACGAAAAGAAGACGGCCAGCGAGAACGAGTACCTTGTCGTGCAGGCCGCGGAAGAGTCCGCCCGCGCCGCGGTGCAGGCGGCCGAGGCCGAACTGGAGTCGGCCCGGGCCGAGGAGCAGGCCGCGGCGGTCGAACTGAGCAAGACGATCATCACGTGTCCGATCGACGGCGTGGTGATCTCGCGCGACATCGACGCCGGCCAGACGGTGGCCGCGTCGCTTCAGGCGCCGACGCTTTACACCATCGCGGCCGACCTGCGGGTCATGCAGGTACACGCAAACCTCGCCGAGTCGGACGTCGGCCGCGTGCGCGAGGGCGTCTCGGTCGAGTTTACGGTCGATGCATACCCCGATCGCAAGTTCCGCGGCAAGGTCTCGCAGGTCCGCTACAACCCGACGATCATCGACAACGTGGTGTCCTACGTCACGTTGATCGACGTCGACAATTCCGAACTGCTGCTGCGACCGGGGATGACCGCCGACATCACGTTCGAGGTCGCACGGACCGACGCAGCGCGGAAAGTGCCCAACGCCGCGCTGCGCTTCAACCCGGAGAATTCTCCCGTGGGCGCGCCGGGCCGTCCGCCGTCTGAACTGGCGGACCTGGCACGGAACCCCCGCGTCTACGTGCTCAAGAGCGGCCGGCCGGTCCCGGTGGATGTCAAGATCGGCCTGACCGACGGCAGCTTCACGGAGATCCGCGAGGGGCCGCTCGAGCCGGGGGCCGTGGTCATCGTCGATCGGCGCTGGAGCGCCAACGAAGCCCGCCCGAATCGGCCGCGCGGTCCGATGGGCATGTAAACCCGCGCGGACCGTCGCCGATGACCTGCCTGATCGACGTACGAGACCTGACGAAGACCTATCGCGTCGGCGAGGTCGAGGTGCCGGCCGTCCGCGGCGTGTCCTTGCAGATTAAGCACGGCGAGTTTGCCGCGATCCTCGGCGCGAGCGGCTCGGGCAAATCGACGTTCATGCACCTGCTGGGCTGCCTCGACGTGCCCGATTCCGGCGAGTATCGGCTGGACGGGCAGGACGTGCGCCGCCTGTCGCGCTTCGAGCTGGCGCGGCTGCGAAACGAACGGATCGGCTTCGTCTTTCAGTCGTTCAACCTTCTGGCGCGGACGACCATCGTCGACAACGTCGCGCTGCCGCTGATGTACCGCGGCATCCGCCGACGGGAGCGTCGCGCCCGCGCGGTCGCCATGCTCGATCGCGTCGGACTCGGCGACCGGCTGCACCACCTGTCGAACCAGCTCTCGGGCGGACAGCAGCAGCGCGTCGCGATCGCCCGCGCGCTGATCACCGACCCCGTCGTGCTGCTCGCCGACGAGCCGACCGGCAACCTCGACAGCCGCACGAGCGTCGAGATCATGGCGCTGCTGCAATCGCTGAACCGCGAGAGCAACCTGACGATCGCGCTGGTCACGCACGAGCACGACATCGCGCGCTTCGCCTCACGCCACGTCATCTTCAAGGACGGACTGGTTCACTCCGACCGTCCGAATCCGGACGTCGCACACGCCGGGGAACTACTGACCATCGGCGCGGCCTGACGCGCGTCGGCCGAAACGCCGCCGTCCGGGAAGCTCGTTACAGCCCGATCAGGAGATTCGCAAAGAGCGGCACATCGTTGACGTCGACTACGTCGTCGAGCGTCAGATCGGCGTTGACCCGCACGCACGCAGGATACGCGTTGGTATAGACCGCTGCGTCGAGCAGCGCATCGACGAACGCCTGGAGGTCGCGACCGTCGATCCCGCCGTCGCAGTTGCAATCCCCCGGGCTGGCCCGCACGCGATCGACGTGACGGATCAGCGCCCGAAGCGTGACCTCGGTTGCCTGGACGGCCGCGGACAGTTGCGTGTTCATGCCGACGTGGATGTGACCGGCCGCGATGTTCCACGCCGGGTCCTGCGGGTCGCTGTGCAGCGTGTGGTACCAGCAACCGTGGTAGCCGATGAAATTCGACAGAAAGCGGCCGTCGTCGATCACGGTGCTGAACGGATTGACCGCCGCGCCGGACGCGGCGACGTCGGCAATGATCGACGCGATCGGCAGCGAGCTGAAGCGCTCCGTCAGGGGCGGCTCGAGCTGCATGATCGGCAGTTCCGGCGTCGGGCGCGTGGGCGCCAGGTAGTCCGCCGTCCACTGCGACGAGACGTAGGTGCGGTTGCCGCCTTCCAGCTCCCAGCCGTTCGTCGTGTTCGCGCGGCTGAACGTGATGATCGCGATCGGCTTGAGCTGGTCCACCAGCGGCCACCAGTCGTTCGACGTGTCCTGGTAGTCGACCTCGAAGTCGCCCTCGCCACGGCCGAGTCCGTTCGGGAACTCGGGAAAGTACGCCAGGATGTCGTAGCCGCGGTTCTCCCAGTTTCCGCCGATCCAGCCCATCGGGTTCTGCATCGCGTTGCTGCTCCAGCGACGGAGCATCTCGTTCGTCGGCGGCCAGTATCCGGTGAGCATGATGTTGGGACGCGCGCCGAGGCGCTGCCCGGCGCGGACGGCCGGGCCGGCATCCGTCGGCGCGGGATGAGGCTTCGCGTAATCGGGCAGCGGCGTTCCCGCGGACACGGGCGATTCCTGCGCAAGCGCCGCCGATGTCATCAGCATCGCCGACGCGGCCGCCACGAGCGAAAGCCGCATCGCAAGGCGCCGATCGCGCCGGCGCGTCGCAGCGAAATGCCCGGTTCGGCACCCGATCGGCCGTGATCCTGCACCATCCATGCCACTGCGCTCCCGCGGTTCAATGACGTCGCCGCCGTGATGAAACGTGTCGGCCGGCGGAAAGTAAAAAGGGCGCGGACCTCGTCGGCCGCGCCCATGCATGTTGAACTCCATTGACGCCGCCGCGATCGATCAACCGCGACTGCGCCGACGCAATCCGAGGACCGCGAACGCGAGCAGGCCGAACGTCGCCGGCTCCGGCACGCGGACCTTCAGGAAGGCCTGACCGAGGCTTGCTCCCGCGCCATTGCGGAGGTCGGCCATGAACAGATACCAGAGGTTGTCGGTCAGGACCGAGTCGTCGTTGTTGAAGACGCTGATGTAGGCATCATCGTCGAACAGGCCGTTGCCATCGACGTCGACCGGATCGCCTTCGCGGAGGACCTCGGTCATGCCGTTGAGCACGAGCACCGCGTTGCGGCTGACGTCGGCGGCATTGGTGACGCCGCCGATGATGTAGTCGCCCATGCTGTTGGTCGTATTGATGAAGAAGGTCGCGGAAAAGATGGCATCGTCGAACAGCTCGGTCGCGCCGGTGTAGATCGGCTGGTCTGTCGCGGCGACCACCGCGCCGTTGCGATAGACCCAGTCGATGGTGTCGGCGTTGCTGCCGCGGAAGAGATAGTGCAGGCCGTTGTCGGAGATCTGCTGGCTGCCCGCGTCGCCGTTCAGGTTCAGGACGGTCGACGCGAATCCCGAACCTGGCAGCACGACGCCTTCCTGGGCGACGACGCGGCCGTTGTAGACCATCACCAGGTCCGAGCCCGTCGGGCCGTTCAGGTCGCCGTGATAGATGTAGTTTGCGCCGGTGCCGTCGATCCGATAGCGGTCCGAGGTCAGGTTGTCGATCGTCTGATCCGGCGGGACGAGTTGACCGGCGGGACTCGTCACGTCAGTCTGCGCGACGACCGCGCCGGTCGCGATGTCCGCGTTCTTGTAGAGCACCTGCTGCGTGGAAGCGCCCGTCAGCGCGGCGCTGCGGAAATAAACGTTCCCGACGCTGTCGATGTTCACCGCATTGCTGGTCGTGCCGTAGCCGATGCCGGCGCCCTGACCCGGCGCCTGCGTGCCTTCGCGGGCCATCAGCGACCACGAGCCGGTCCAGCGCACAACGACCGCATCGGACGTCGTCGGATAGGTCGTGTCGGCGCTGAAGGCGAAGTGTCCGCTATCGTTGATGTCCATCTGCGTGCCGAGGATGCCGTAGTTCACGCTCCCATCGAATCCCGTCGGCGTGCCCTCCCGCGCCACGACCGCCGAGCCGGTCGTCGTCAGCCCCATGCCGGTGATGACGACTTCGTTCTCGGTCGACGCCTGATTGGTGGTCGCGCCGATGATCCAATGCTGCGCGCTCGGGCTGATGAAGACGCGGTCGAACTGCGTCCCCGTGCCGGGGTTGAACTTGACCCCCGCCATGCCGGGCACGTCGGACGTCGGCGACGCCGCGATGTTCGAAAACAGGACCGTCGGAACGCCGCCCGGCGCCGGAAACGCGAATGCGCCGATGACAAGCGCCGCGACACCCAATCGTGTATAAGTTCTCATCCCCGCTCTCCGTTTTTTTCGTACCAATCACTCGGAGTAAAAAACCGGCACTCCCCACAAGAGCGGTACGCCGGCGGTCGCCCTCCGTTCAAACCCGTTCCCTGACGAACGAGCACCTTCAGCATATCAGAATCTATCTGTCGGACGCAAGGGTGGTTAGAATCACGGCGGCAAATGCGGACCCGAAGGTCGACTTTCCGCAAGCCAATCCGGAGCGTCAAGACCCAGTTCTACCGCAAGTTGCGAACATCGCGTCGATCAAAAACCGGGCTGGATCGATACATACGCTATGCCTGAACCTGTGGTCTTCGAAGATGCCGGCTGGAAGGACCTGCTGCCACTGACGTACGGGCGGGCGGTCTTCGAGCTTCGCTGCGGACCGGCGACGCTGCTCGAGAAGATCGAGGCGCGATGCGGCGTCCGCGCGGCCGTGATCGTGCGGCCTGCGCTCGGCGATGTCGTGTCCGCGCGTTCGGCCCGCGCCCTTTCGCCACCCGACTCGCGGCAAGCCCGGCTCCTCATCAACGGCCGGCTGCTGCTCCGCGCGCCGATTCACCTGCCCCCAGGCTCGGCCGCATGGCGGAACGAGACGCTACTGGCGGCGCACGTTGCACCGGAGATGGCCGCGACGCTGACCGCGGACGTGCTGCTCAATCACGGGCGATGCCAGGCCGCGCTCGGCGCGTTGCCGCAGCACGCCCTCCCGGCCGACGCGTATCGGCTGATCGACCACCCGTGGCAACTCGTGCTCGAGAACGCCGCGGAGCTTCGCGACGAGCTTGGCGGTCGCGCGATGCAGCGCGCCGGGCGGATTGGTCCGGGCGCGCAACTTGTCAATCCATCGGCGATCCACGTCGCGCGGACCGCGACGATCAAGGCCAACGTCGTCCTCGACGCAGAGGGTGGTCCGATCTGGATCGACGAGGGCGCGACGATCTCGCCGAACTCGACCGTGCAGGGCCCGGCCTACGTCGGGCCGAATTCACTCGTGCAGCCGAACTCGATCCTCCGCGAGGCAACGACGATCGGCCCGTGGTGCAAAGTCGGGGGCGAGATCGAAGGGACGATCTTCCAGGGCTACGCCAACAAGCAGCACCACGGCTTCCTCGGACACGCCTTCGTCGGCGAATGGGTCAACCTCGGCGCGGGCACCGTCAACAGCGACCTGAAGAATACCTACGGACCGGTCCGCGTCGCGATCAACGGCCGGCCGATCGACACCGGCCAGACCTTCGTCGGCTCGTTCATCGGCGACTACGCCAAGACGGGGATCAACGTCGCCTTGCCGACCGGCGCCGTCATCGGCTTTGCCGCCAACGTCTTTCTCAGCCGCCATCCGCCGAAGTTCGTGCCATCGTTCGCGTGGCTGACCGACGACGAGTCGGCCCGCTACGATCCCGCGCGGGCCCTCGACGTTGCAAGGAAGGTCATGGCGCGGCGCAAGATCACGATGTCGCCGGCCGAGGAGCGGTTGTTTCTTTCGATCGCAACGCTGGCGCCGACGATCGAATCGTCCGGCTGAGCGCCTCGATGCCGCGTCACTGCGGAGGAGGTTCGGTGGGGACCGACGAGCCGCTCGGCGGCGCCTCGCTCGGCGGCGTCTGTGACGTATCGCTCGCGACCGACTCGCCGCTCTCCTTGACGAAGGTGTAGTAGAGCTTGCCCTCGCTGTACGTGAAGCCGGCGCGGCGGCCCGCCTCGTCGCCCACGCCCATGAAGATGTCGCAGCGGCCGGCGGCGCGGATGGCGGCGCCGCGATCCTGATCGCAGGCGAAGCCCTTGTAGGCCCGCGGCGTTCCATCCTCGCGCGGAACGGTCGTATCGAGAAACGCGAGGCACGCGCGGGGGAAGATCTCCTTGTCCGTCGCAATCGAGTGAAGCGTTGTGACCTTTTCGTTGAGACAGCCGAACGGTCCGCCGGGCGCGGGCTGGAAGAAGACGTAGCGCGGGTTCTTCCAGCAATACGGCTGGATGTCCTGCGGATTCTGGTGGAAGTACTCGAGCATCGACGCGAGCGACAGCTTATCCTTCGCGATCTTCCCGTCGGCCACGAGGATCTTCCCGATCGACGTGTATTCGTGCCCGTTGTTGCCCGCATAGCCGATCTCGAAGATGCGGCCGTCATCCATGCGGATCTGGCCCGAGCCCTGCACCGTGACGACGTAGGTCTCGAACGGATCGCCGAGCCAGACCAGCTCGTTTCCGGCCAGCATGCCGGAGGACTCGATCTCCTCGCGCGTCTTCCACGGTCCGCCGGCCGGATTGCCCTCGACGTCTTTCTTGAAGTCCGGCGGCAGCTTGTAGATCGGATAGCGGAAGCGCTCGGTGCGCGTTCGGCTGCCGTCGAAGATCGGCGTGTAATAGCCGGTGTAGAGCACCGTGCCCTTGTCGTCGCAGCCGACCGAGATATAGACGTCGAACTTCTCGCGGATCAGCTCGTTGAACTGGGCCGGGCTGTGGGCCTGGTCGAGCACATCGAGGAACAGCTTCAGGCTTGCGACGGCCCGCTCGTGCGACACGTCCCCGTACGGGAAGAACTTCTGGCTCGATTTCTTGGCGAGGTAGTGCAGGCTGCGCTGGATCGCGTCGCGAATGCCCTGACCCTGCGACGTGTAGAACGCCGCGGAGAAATCCGGGATCATCGCCGGATCGGTGATCTTTCGGAGCGCCAACTGTCCGGGCGGCAGCGGACGATCGTAGTCCTTCGTGATCTCCTGGATCGGGATCGGTTCCGGTTTCTGACACGCGCCGACGAGCGCGGACGCAATCACGAGCAGAGCCAGGCGACGGCAAGCACGCATGGGGCCACTCCTTTGTGTCCCGGCGGCGCCGCGATGGGATCAACGCCCCCCATCTCGCCGCCGAACGACCTCCCGGCCGGACTGTAACGCGCGACGACTCCGCTCGCAAAACGACAAACGGTCGATTGCCGCTCGGTCGGACGCGCGGCAGAATGCGACCTTCCTCCGCACAGCGGCCGGAACCGGGATTCGACATGACCTACCGAGGCGCAACCCCGACGGGAGCCGAATCCGCCCGCGTCGTCGCGGCGCACGAGACGCCGCGGCCATCCGCACCGGAGGTCCGCAGCCTGCGAGACATCACCGCGCTGCAATGGAAGACCGCCGGCGCGGCCTGGGCGGGCCTGCTCTTCGACGGACTGGACGCCTACCTCTACGTCCTCGTTGCGACGCCGTTCGTCGCGTCGCTCCTGGGACTGCCTCAGTCCCACACGGAAGTCGGCCACGTCGGCTCGTGGATCCAGGCGGCGTTTCTGCTCGGATGGGCCGTCGGCGGGACGGTGTTCGGCTGGATCGGCGACCACTTCGGGCGAAGCCGGACCATGAGCTACACGATCCTGCTGTACGGCGTGTGCACCGGACTCTCGAGTTTCGCGGGCTCCTGGTGGCAACTGCTGATCCTGCGATTCTTCGTCGGGATGGGCATCGGCGGCGAGTGGGCGGCCGGCTCGGCGCTCATCAGCGAGACCTGGCCGAAGCACTGGCGGCCGTGGGTGAGCGCGACACTCTGGTCGGCCTACGAGGTCGGCATGATGCTCGCGGCGGTCACGGCGATCGTGATGGCGGCGCATCCGCGTTTCACGTTCCTCATCGGCGTGCTGCCGGCGCTGGGGGTCTACTGGATCCGACGGCACATCCCGGAGCCGGAGGAGTGGCACGCCGCCAAGGCCCGGGCGGGCCGCGAACTGCCGCCGATCGGCGACCTGTTCCGCGGCGCGGTGGCGCGGACGACGATCCTCGTGACGATCCTCTGTACGATCGGCATCCTCACCGCCTGGCTGTTTCTCTACTGGTATCCGCAGCAGCTCCGCAACCTGCCCGAGCTTCACGACTGGTCCTCGGCCGCCCGGACGCGCTACACGAGCATCGCCTTCTTCTCCACGACGGCCGCGGCGCTCGTCGGGAACTTCGCCGCCGCCGCGCTCGCGCATCGGCTCGGCTATCGACGCGCCATCGCGCTGATGTTCGTCGGTGCAGCGCTCGGCCTGCTCGTCACCTACGGAATGCGCCACGGCCTGATCGGGATCATCGTGTGGCTGTCCGTCTCGAATTTCTTCATCCTCGGCATCTTCGGCCTGTTCCCGATGTACATCCCGCCGCTCTTTCCCACGCTGCTGCGGACGACGGGGGCGGGTTTTTCCTACAATGTCGGTCGCGTGGTCACGTCGATCGGACTGGTCGTCTTTGGGCTGCTCGTGTCGGTCGGCGACTACGGCCAGGCGCTGATGTGGGTTTCGGTCTTGTACGTACCGGCGATCGTTGTAGCATGCCTGCTGCCGGAGCACGCCGACGTGCGCCCGTCGAGCGCGACGGCCGCGTAAGCGAGAACGGCTCTGCATTGTATCCACGGAGGGTTTCATGCGGTTGGACGGAACGGCGACGCTTCCGGACGGTGTGCGGCTGCTTCCGCTGCAGATGAACGCCGATCCGCGCGGCGTTTTCACCGAGGTCTTCCGTCAACAGTGGGCTCCCGAGTTCCAGCCGATCCAATGGAACTTTGTACGATCGGAAGCGAACGTGCTCCGCGGCGTACACGTGCATGTCCGCCACAGCGATTACCTCGTCGTACTCGCCGGCCGGGCGCGGATCGGCCTGGTCGATCTGCGGCCCGGTTCGCCGACCGAGGGGCTGCGTGCGGAGCTGGAGGTGCACGGCGAGGGCTTGCAATCGTTGTGCATCCCGCCCGGCGTAGCGCACGGGTTCTACTTCCACGAGCCGGCGCTGCACCTCTACGCGGTGACGCACTACTGGGACCCGTGCGATGAGCTGGGCTGCCGCTTCGACGACCTGCAACTCGGATTGAGCTGGCCGACGAGGTCGCCGCTGCTGTCGCCGCGCGATGAGCGGTTGCCGCCGCTTACGGCCCTTCGCGGGCAGGTCCCCGCCTGGTCAGCCGGCGCAGCGTCGCCGCCAGCCATCGGCGTCGCAGCAGCCAGTCACGCATTCGCCAGGTAATCGTCTGCCGCATGCGTGCGACCTCATCGTCGCTCGCCCGTGACTGCTCCGCCAGCGCATCGCCCCGCGCCTCGGCCGACGCCAGCATCTCCCGCACCGCCGCGACCTCGATCTCCAGCGCCGTCGCGCGGGCTTGCGCATCGCGACACGCGTCCTCGGCATGAATCGCGCCCAGCTCCCGCGCAGCGAATGAGCGCATCGCGTCGTCGATCACCTGTTCGTAAAGGACCCGAACGCGGTCCCGGTCGGCGAGTCGCTCGCTCCATACGGTTAGTTCGTCGATGCGCCGCTCCATCGTCCAATCCCGCCGCGGCGGGCTCGCGAAATGCAGGGCGGTCAAACGCGAGGAGGAGACGGCGCGACAGTCCGGCGCGGCCAGGATCTGCCGGAACATGTAGAGATCGGTCCACACGTCCGGTGGCGACGTCCGCCAGCCGCAGGGCAGCCGGCGATAGAGCGCCATCGTGTGCGCGGCGCAGCTCAGCGGAATGAAGTTCCATAACTGCTGCATCCGTTCACGAACGCCCTCCACGGCGAGGTGCCCGAGATAGGCCCGCGCCGAGCCATCCGGCTCGATGCGAAGCGGCAACACGTGCGCGAAGTCGGCCGTTTCCAGAAGCGTCGACAGCGTCTCGACGTGCTCGGGGAACCACAGGTCGTCGTCGCAGAGGTAGCAGACGATCCGTCCGCGCGCGTACTGAAGCGCGGCGTGCCGATGCAGCTCGCCGTGGCGCGGCCCTTTCGGATGCTCGAAGACCCGCACGCGGTCGTCGCCGCGCTGCAACTCGAGGGCGACCGCCCGCGTCGCGTCATCCATGCCGTCGCCGACGATGAAGATCTCGATGTCGCGGACCGACTGTTGCAGCGCGGTGCGAACCGCAAACGTCAGCAGCGGACCGTGATCGTGCGTCGGAACCAGCACGGTGGCGATCGGCGCCGCGGACATGACCGGTCAGTGCTCCGACCGTTCGTACAGCGTCGCGATCGTCCGAATGATCACCGCTTCCTCCGCCAGGCTCCCCTTCGGCGC
Source organism: Phycisphaerae bacterium (assembly GCA_023150615.1). Classification (GTDB taxonomy): domain Bacteria; phylum Planctomycetota; class Phycisphaerae; order UBA1845; family UTPLA1; genus JAKLKO01. The sequence goes on along the minus strand of JAKLKO010000024.1, from coordinate 20,426 downwards.
GGGACCGGTCCCGCGCACGAAGGCGAGGAACGCCTTGAGCTGGGCCAGCAGCGGCATCGTGCTGGCGATCGGCCGCGGTTCAAAGGTCGGCGATGCGACGCGATCGGGCGGCTCGCGGAGGATCCGGACTTCGCGAGCGAAGGAATCGGCCAGCAGGGCGACACCGTCCCGCGCGAAGAGCTGGAATTCGCGCCGCGGCGTGGCGCTTCGCGCGGACGTGGTAATGGCCGCCCACGGCGTTGAACCGAGAAGCACCGTCGCGCCGTTCGGCTCTCCGCGGACCCGATCGATGCGCGCGGCGTGCACGGCCGGAACGTGCCCGAGTACTTCGAGCACGATCGTCAGATCGTGCGGGATGTGCGTCCAGACCAAGTCGATGTCGCGGCGCGGCGCGCCCCACTGCTCCCGGTGCAGCCTCAGCGACTGCACCGGTCCGAGTTCTTCCAGGCGCGCGATTGCCGCCAGTTCAACGATGCCCGGATGGTAGCGCCACTTGTGCATGACAAAGACGCGCGACCACTCCCGCGCGGCCCGCTCGGCGCGCAGCGGATCGACGCACAGCGGCTTTTCACAGTAAATCGGCAGATCGCCGCGGCGCTCCAGCAGTTGCTCGATCACGCCGACGTGCGTCCGCGCCGGCGTGACCACGACGGCCGCCTCGATTCGATCGGACAACTCCCCGATCGTGCCGACGATCCGTTCAGCGCCGCCGGCCGCCGCGTTCGCGCGGGATGGCTCGGAGCGCGCCACGACCTCGACGAGGCAGCCGCAGTCCCGCAGGTCGCGCAAGACGTGCGCGCCCCAGTGCCCGCAGCCGATCTGCGCCACCCGAAGGCCGGACTCGCCCGAACCCATCGCGTCTTCCTCCCAGACGGCCGCACGACGCACGGTGTCCGCGCCGTGCGGCGGAGGGAGAATCGCCGAGCGGGTTCATACTTTCAAGGTCTCGGGAAGCGATGCCTCACGGCCGGGCGGTGATCGTGTAGCTCCACGAACTGAGCACGTTCGACGACGCGGCCCAGAAGCCGACGTTGTCATCGTTCGGGTCGGCGCTCGGCGTCACCCAGCCCGTGATCGAAAGCGGAGTCGGCAGCTCGATCTCGATGGTCGGCGCGTTGGTCTTCCAGCTCGACGTGCCGCCGATGAGCGCGAACTCCCGTGCCGACGCCGGCGGCTGAATGATCCAGCCGCTGCCCGGGATCGCATGATCGCTCGACCCCGCCTGCGCAAGCGACGTATCCCACACGCTCGCCGAGATCCGCATCGACGACAGCATCACCGGCTTGAAGGCCTCGCCCGGACGGGCATCGAGCGACACCGTGCCGCTCGTCGTTACCGAGACGTCCGCGGTGATCGACTGCGTTCCGGGCGGATGCAGGCGCAGCCGCCCCTCGAACGAGAGCCCGGCGATCGTACCGGAGTAATCGATGACGAGGTCGCCGCCATCGAGCGTCGCCTGGGCGACGATGGCCGTGCCCTGGTAATAGACGCCGCCGATCCACAACGACGGCACGATGATGATGGACGTACCCCAATCCGAGCCCGGTCCGTAGTTCAGTCGGAAGTAGCCGCTGTCGAGGTGCAGCGCGGCGTACTGCGGGAAGCTCGTTCCGCTGCCGTAACCGATCTCGACGACGTCGCCGCGCGTCCTGATCGACCACGTTGTGATGGCCGGGATCGTGTCACAACGCATCGAGCCGATCGCGCACGCGGCGGCGATGGCGATCAGAACCCGGTGCGCGGAACGTCGAAACCGGCAACTCGACGGCACGGTTCGCAGTCGGCCCATGGCAGATCATAGAACGCGGCCTCGGCCGCCGACCGCCATGCGAGTGGAAATCGCCGATATCGGGATCAGGCGAGGATCGACCGGGCCCGGCCGCGCTTCAGCAGTGCGCCGCCTACCAGGAGCAACACGGCCGACGCCGGTTCGGGGACCATGACGGTCAGGCCGTGCTCGAGATCGACGTGCGTACCACTCCAGAGCCAGCCGGTGACCGATCCCACGGAGCTGCCGCTGCCGATGTGGATGTCGTCATAGGGCGCGAAGACCGTGCCGACCCAATCGGTGCCGCCGCCTGCGACAAACGCGCCGCCGGTGCCGCTGAAGTGCGTCTCGAAGTAGATGTCGGACGCGTCGCCGCCGGTCACGAACACATCGACGCCGCCGATCTGAACCTTCCCGGTCACGTAGACGCGGACGTTGCCTCCGCCGGCGTTGATGTTGAGATCGAGGCCGTTCCCGGCGTTCAGACTTGCAAGGAAGTAGTCGCCCGGCCCGGTCAGATTCAGATCCGCCGCGCCGCCGAGCGAAATGGCCCCGTAGGAGCCCGGTCCGAGCGAGATCGTCCCGCCGTTGCCGACGGTGTGGTTGGCCCCGCCCGATGCGAAGACGGTGGGCGGCGGCAGCGTGGGCAGATCGGGCGCGCCGACGATGTGCGTCGTCACGGTCGCGCCGGAGCCGAGCGTAAGCGTCCCCGGGTTCGTCACCGTCCCGTACACGTGCGCGTTGTTGTTCAACGTCACGGTGTTGCCACTGCGGACCTCGCCGGTCACGGTCGACCCGCCCGCCATCTGCACGTGCGTGCCCGCGCCCACGATGCCGATGACGTCGGACCCGCCGCCGACCGTCACGTTGTTCGCGCCGAACACGACGAAATCGAGGATCTGCGCTGCGCGGGCCGACTGCGCACTCAGCCATGCGGCGGTACACAACACCAGCAAGCGACATACAAAACGCATCATGTCCTGCCCCTGATCGACGAATGCCCCGAGACCCGGACCGCGCCATGCCGGCCGAGCCATGAATCACGCGCTTGATGGAAGACGTCGCGCGGCCTCGTTCCCCGAACTGCCGCTCTCCCCAGAAGACCGACCGCGGTCTTAATCAAAGTATACGCCTCGTCCCGGCGACGGGCCAATTGGTGTGAGTCTCTACGGTGGGTCTATTGGGGGTTTTCCCGCCATCCGAGTGTACGAAGCGAACGACGGCGCGTCCGTATTGGGACACGACCGATATGAGCGTTGAACGAAGTCAACGAATTCCGGAGCCGTCGTGTCGTAAGACTACCTTTCGGACCCGCAGCCCGCCCTACTCGTGCGCCGCCACTTCGTCGGCTTCACGATCGCCGCGCGTCGGCCCGATGATGCCCCGCTTGCTCGGCGCGCGGGCGAACTCCACGATCCGACGGCCGGTGGATGTCTTGACCATCCCGGCCAGCTCCGCGACCGCGTCGCTAAACAGCCGACCGCTTCGATAAAGCGTGCGATACGCGAGCTTCACCTCGGCGATCTCCTCCGACGAGAACCGGCCACTGCGTCGCAGTCCGATCGAGTTGTAGCCGTAGCATTCGCTTTCCCCGATGACGGAGAAATACGGCGGCACGTCCTTGGTGAGACGCGTGCCGCCGCCGACCATGACGTAGTCGCCAATCCGCACAAACTGATGCGTGAGCGAGTAGCCGGAGATGATCGCGTTTTCGCCGACCTCGACGTGCCCGGAGAGCGCCGCGCCATTGTACAGTTTCACGCCGTCCGCGAGGATGCAATTGTGGCCGATATGCGAAAACCCGAGGATGAAGCAGTTCTTCCCGATGCTCGTCCACGACTCGGGCTGTGTGCCGCGATGGATCGACGCCGATTCGCGGATGATCGTGCCGTCGCCGATGCGGCAGTAGGACCGCTCGCCGCCGAAGTGAAAGTCCTGCGGTAGGTGCCCCACGACCGCGTTCGGGTGAATCTCGCACTTCGCACCGATCTCGGTCCAGCCGGAAATGTACGCGTTCGGGTACACCCGCGTCTGCGGCCCGATGCGGACGTGCCCCTCGATGACGACATGCGGGCCGATTTCGGCCGTCGCGTCGATCTCCGCCTGCGAATCGATGATCGCGGTGGGATGAACCGGCATGAGCGAAGCTTAGCAACGCTGACGCGGCGACTCAAGCCGCGGAGCGGCCGCGCTGCGGTCGTGCCGCGCGGAGAATTCGAATTGCAGCGCAAGATTCGGGTTTTTCCGCACCGCCGGGGCCGCATAATGTCCGCAGGAGAACCGCATGAAGCGCAATGCAAGATCCATTCACTGCGACATGTACTGGCGTGCGATCCGTTCACGCGATCCGGCCGCCGATGGGCGGTTTCTCTACGCGGTCAAGACCACGGGCGTCTTCTGCCGCCCGACGTGCCGCTCGCGCGTGCCGCTTCGAAAGAACGTCGAGTTCTTCGCCAATGTGGCTGAGGCCCTGCGGGCCGGGTATCGCGCATGCCGGCGATGTCGACCGGATGCACCGAACGGCGAGCCGGCGGCCGTCGACGTTGTCCGCCGCGCGTGCCGGTGGATCGAGAGCTCGGCGACACCGCCCAGCCTGCGAGCGCTTTCTACGCGAATCGGTCTCAGCCCGGCATATGTACAGCGCCTCTTCAAACGGACCGTCGGCATCTCGCCGAAGCAGTACGCAATGGCGCTCCGCGATGCGCGGTTTCGGCGCGAACTGCGCCGCGCGCCTTCCGTAACGCGCGCCGTGTACGACGCCGGGTTCGGCTCGACCGCGCGGGCCTACGACCGCGCCGTCACCGCGCCGGGGATGAATCCTCGCGACGTCCGGCGCGGAAGTCGGGGCGTGGCAATCCGGTCGGCCATCGTCCGCACGTCGCTTGGACACCTGTTGCTCGTTGCCACCGATCGAGGCGTCTGCGATATCGAGTTCGGTCCATCGGTGACGGCGCTGCGTTCGCGCCTCATCGAACTCCATCCGCATGCGACGCGCGAAACCGGCCGGACCGACGCGCTTCGCTACGCCGCTCGCATCGCGAAGTACATCCGCACGCCACGCGGTGGATCGCGACTGCCGCTCGACATCCAGGGGACCGCGTTTCAGCGTCGCGTCTGGGAGGCCCTGCGCCGCATTCCCGCGGGACGAACCATGTCCTATCGCGAACTGGCGGCGGAGATTGGCGCGCCGCGCGCGGTTCGGGCGGTCGCGCAGGCGTGTGCGAAAAACCGGCTGGCCGTCGCCGTCCCCTGTCACCGCGTCGTCGCCGCGGACGGCGGCATTGGCGGCTACCGCTGGGGCGTGGCGAGGAAGCGCGCGCTGCTGCGGCGCGAAGCGCGCTAGGCCGTCTTCGAAGCCGCCCGGAGCACTTCGTCCATCATCGGCTTGATGTATTGCAGGGCGAACAGGCCGATCACGTCGATCCCGACATGCGCGACGATGCACGACCAGATCTCGCCGCGCCACGTCGCCCAGGCGCAGAGCACAAGACCAACCGCGAACGTCTGCACGATGCCGAGGCCGCCCTGGTAGCCGTGCGCGATCCCGAACACGGCGGCCGACAGGACGATCGCCGCGCCGGCCCGCGCGTTGAAGCCGCGCGATCCGGCCCGGAGCAGGATCCGCAGGCGCGACAGCAGGAATCCGCGGAACAACACTTCCTCATAGACGCCGACGAAGACCGCAACGGGAACGACCCAGCCGGGGCGGATCGGCGAAAGCGCGTCCATCGCGCCGACCTTTTCATCGGCCACATCGAGCAGGTCCGCGCCGCTGAGCGAGAGGTACGTGGCGACGGACACAATATTCGCGACGTAGCAGGGAATGATGCCGAGCAGGCCCCAGCCGATCAGCTGTGCGGGCGATGCGCGTCCAAGTCCGAGCGTGGCCGGATGCTGGCGGTACGCGCGGAGCAGGACCGACACGAACAGGAGCGTGAGCACACCGTTGCCGAGGATGTGGGCGTAGATCTCGTGATCGGCGAGCCGCTGATGGAGCCACTCGCCGAGCCACAGGAAATAGGCGTTGAGCCAGACGATGAGCAAGCCGAAGACGACGGTGATCTGCACAAACGCGCTGCCGCGGGACGGCTCCGGCGCGGTCAGGCCCGCGTCGACCGGTCGCGCGATTGGAAGTCCCGCGGGCATCTGCGGTTGCGGTGCGTCGGACATGTGGGGGAGTGTATCGTGTTCGGTCGACGTCCGCTGACCCCCAAACACGCCGCCGCAGCGTCTACCGAATATGCGTCGCGTCGGGCACAATACCGGGCAGGACCTGAAGGAGTCGCCCCATGACGGAATCCCCGCGCGGTTCGTTCGGCCTCGGTGGCCTTGTTGTGATGGGTCTGATCATCGTCGCCACGGTCGCCAGCGCCCTCGTCCTTGGCGGAAACGGGATCGTCGGCAACATCCGGCTCACGCCGACCGCCGTTCCGGCCGCCGAATTGCTGGCGCGGCGCGCGATCGAAATGAACGTGATTCCGAGGATTTCGGATTCGCAGCTCGCGGAGGTGCTGGACGCCGTGATGAAGCGCGCGAAGTCCGGCGACGTGGATGCGGCGGCATTCGTGCTGGACGTTGCTCAGCGGCAGCGGAACCTGAAGCCCGATTCGGCATCGGTCGCGCCGAAATCGGGCGATGAAGCGACCATCACCGAACGCCCGGCATCGTGATCGACAAAGCGAGCCGGCCCGCGGACCGGCCGGACTCAGACGTGCGCCGGCGGCTGGATCTTCTGGATCTTCCCCTCGGCCAGCAGCTTCTGGTATTCGTTCCACGTCATCCGCGGCAGGCCGCTGTCGCACTCGCTCATCGTGATGCAGCCCTGCACCGGGCAGACCAGCGAACACATGTTGCAGCCGACGCACGTGTCCTGGTTGATGGTGAACACGCCGACGTAGCCGCTACCCGCGCCGGCCAGCACGTCGTGCCCGCCGCTGTGCGTAACGTGCGCGCCGTTGCCGCCGCGCTTCAGGAACTCCTCGACCGGCAACTTGTCCCAGCGGATCGACTGGTGGCAGCCGTCCTCGCACGCGATGTAGCACAACCCGCAGTGGATGCACTTGCCCTGGTCGATCTCGGCCACGACTTTGTAACCCAGGTCGAGCTCGCCCCACGTCACCACCTTCGGCGCAGCCTTGCCGATGAAATCCGTCACGCGCGAAAAGCCCTTCTCGCGCATCCAGTTCTCCAGCCCGCTGATCATGTGCTCGACGATGCGGAAGCCGTAATGCATCACGGCCGTGCAGACTTGCACCGTCGTCGCGCCGAGGAGCATGAACTCGACCGCGTCCTGCCACGCCTGGATCCCGCCGATGCCGCTGATCGGCAGGCCGATCTTCGCGTCGTTGGCGATCGCGTTGACCATGTTCAGCGCGATCGGCTTGACCGCCGGGCCGCAATAGCCGCCGTGCGAGCCTCTGCCCGCGACGTGCGGCCTCGGATGGAACGTGTCGAGATCGACGCCCATGATCGAGTTGATCGTGTTGATCAGGCTCAGGGCATCGGCCCCGCCGTTCTTCGCCGCGCGGCCGATCACCGTCACGTCCGTGACGTTCGGCGTCAGCTTGACCATGACCGGGATCTTCGCCACCTCCTTGCACCACTGCACGATCATGCACGCATAGTCGGGGACCTGTCCGACGGCCGAGCCCATGCCGCGCTCGCTCATGCCGTGCGGGCAGCCGAAGTTCAGCTCGATGCCGTCCGCGCCCGTGTCCTGCGTCTTCCTGACGATGTCGTGCCAGGATTGCTGGTTGCTCTCGACCATGAGCGAGACGAAGAGCGCGTGGTTCGGGAACTCGCGCTTGACCTCGCGAATCTCGCGCAGGTTCACGTCCAGCGTGCGGTCCGTGATCAGCTCGATGTTGTTCAGCCCCATCACCTTCCGGCCGTCGTAGTCCACCGCGCCGTAGCGGCTGCTGACGTTGACGATGGGATCGTGCGAGATGGTCTTCCAGACCGCGCCGCCCCAGCCGGCCTGGAACGCGCGGCGCACCTGGTACGCCGAGTTGGTCGGCGGCGCAGACGCAAGCCAAAACGGATTGGGGGCCTTGACTCCGCAGAACGTAACCGACAAGTCGGGCGACATGGGGCACCTCTCGTCCGGACGATGAAAAACTCGCGATCCGTGTGGAGTATATCACGGTTCGGCGCAGGGATGCGGCGTACGATGGATCGGACGGCGTCAGCGGGCCGAGGGCCCGTCCTCGGCGACGACTCGGAATCCGATGCGCGGATCGCGGACCTGGGGCAAGACGGAACGGCGTGTCGAGCACTCGAAGATCGTGGCCGACGGACGTATTCGAATTCGCGCTCGAATGGCAACCGTACGGGGCGTCCGACCAGCGCCGAGACCTGTTCGCAGAATCGAACCGCGTCAAACCAGGGGACCTGCTGGACAGGAAGTCGCGAATCGCCGCGGAATCGACACGGGTCTCATCCCATCACCGCTTGCCGCCGCCCCTGCGTGATCTCGTGCTTGCCTACGACGAACGACTGGTCGATTCGAACGGGATGCGGAGGATCGCAGTTTGGAATGAGCAGGTAGTTTCCTTCCGAACATCGGATGTCGGCGCCCGTCGTGAACTCGCCCCGATCCATGCGGACGGTCGACGGGATGCGTGGAGCAGGCCACAGCGATCGCCGCGGCGACCGATAAGACGCGCAGCTCGAAACAACGCCCGATCGCTATCGCCGAATCCACCTTGCGCCAAGGTGCTTCCGCGTCCTTACGCTCGGGCGGAGCACGGCGTTCGCGCCGTCTGGACTTGAAAGCCGCGATCGCCCGCGCGGACCGCCGTCCGCACGTCGTTGACGAACGCCGCCGGCCCTTCTACCGTTCTGCCGCATGCCACGGGCCGGTCGCATCGTTCCCTCACGCCGAAACGCCGTCGCCCTTGCCCTCCTGCTCTCGATCCTGCTCATCGCCAGTTTTGACATCCATCGATCGGCGGCCGTTCAATCCGAACCGGCCGCGGCGACAACGTCCGCCCCGGCCGCGCCCGCGGCCGCCGCGCCCCTCCCCGAGGATCGATACGGACTCTGGACGCTCGCGCCGGCGCTGGTCGCGATCGGCGTGGCCGTCGCGCTGCGGCAGGTTTTTCCCGCGCTGATCCTCGGCATCCTGACGGCGTCGGCGATGATGATGTACTGCCTGCCGGCCGAGGCGCGGTTCGGCGGCGAACCATCCATCATCCTCGCCGTGCGACTGGCGATCGAGCGTTACCTCCTCGGTGCGCTGACCGATCCCTCGCACCGCGGCCTCGTCGATGTCACGCGGCTCCAGACTGTCCTGTTCACGCTCACCATCGCGGGCATGGTCGGCATCGTGCACGCCAACGGCGGCACCGCCGCCTTCGTCCGGTTCATTGGGCGACTGGCAGTCTCGCGACGTCGCGGGCAGCTCGCCACGTTTTTCGCCGGCCTGGCGATCTTCTTCGACGACTATTCCAACTGCATGATCATCGGCCCGACCATGCGGCCGATGCTCGACCGCCTCCGCGTCAGCCGCGAGAAGCTCTCGTTCATCCTCGACGCCACCGCCGCGCCCGTCGCGTCGCTGGCGCTGTTCGGAACGTGGATCGGCACCGAAGTCGGCTTCATTCAGGCCGGGCTCGATCAACTCGCCGCGGATAACGCACTGCCCGAGTTCCTCCGCGGCGTCACGGCGTACCAGGCGTTTATCTACAGCCTGCCCTACCGCTTTTACGCAATCTTCGCCCTCGTGCTTGTCTTCGTCATCGCGGTCACGAACCGCGACTACGGGCCGATGCTCCGCGCCGAGCGGCGTGTGCAGCAGCGTGCGGAGGATGATGAGTCGGCGAGCGCGGTTCGCGTCGATGCCTCGCGCTGGTGGTACGCGGCCGCCCCCGTCGGTTCGCTCGTCGTCGCGACGACCGTGATCCTCGTGCTCACCGGGTGGTACGCGGCGCCGCCGCCACGGACGATCGCCAACATCCTGACGAACGCCAACGCCTACCTCGCAATTCTCTACGGCGCGACCATCGCGGTGAACCTCGCCTTCCTCATCAGCGTCGCCACGCGGACGCTGCGGCTCGGCGATGCGATCGAGGCCATGATGACCGGCGTTCAGCGCATCCTCCCGGCCGTAATCGTGCTCATCTTCGCCTGGGCGCTTTCGGACGGGATGAAGGACCTGCATCTCGGACAGGTCGCCGTGCGCGAGCTGCGCACGCATGCCTTCTCGCCACACCTGCTGCCGCTGTTGATCTTCACCAGCGCCGGCGTCGTCTCCTTCGCCACCGGGACGAGCTGGGGGACGATGGGCATCCTGTGCCCCGTGGCTGTTTTGCTCGCCGGACACCTCGCCGCGGACCTGCCGCCCGACGAAGCGTTAACCCTTTTTTACGCCACGGTCGGCAGCGTCCTGGCCGGGGCGGTCTTCGGCGACCATTGCTCGCCGATCAGCGACACCACGGTCCTGTCGGCCATCGCCGCGCAATGTCCGCTGGAAGCCCACGTATGGACGCAGCTACCCTACGCCCTGACGGCCGCGGCCATGGAGATCGTGGCCGGAGACCTGCTCTGCGGTTACCTTGGTCTGCCGGTCTGGATCGGGCTGGCCATCGGCGCGGTGGCGACACTTCTCGTCGTATGGGTGTTGGGTCGCCCGGTTCAACTGGCGACGGCGGCACGATCGCCGTAGGCGCGGCGCCGGGCGGCCGGACCCCGTGAACAGGAGCTCGAATCGAATGACCAAGCCACGGGAAGAATGGTCGTCGCGGCTCGGCGTCATCCTCGCCGTCGCCGGCTCGGCAGTCGGACTGGGCAACTTCCTGCGCTTTCCCGGCAACGCCGCGCAGAACGGCGGCGGCGCGTTCATGATCCCCTATTTCATCGCCCTACTCGTCCTCGGCATTCCGATCTGCTGGCTCGAATGGGCCATGGCGCGGCGCGGCGGACTGGCGGGCTACAACTCCTGCCCCGGCGTCTTCGGCGTCATCTGGCGGCACCGCGCCAGCAAGTACTTCGGTTCGCTTGGCCTGCTCATCCCGTTGGTCATCTACATGTACTACGTCTACGTCGAGGGCTGGTGCCTCGGCTACTGCTACCTCTACCTCGCCATGCCCGGCTCGTTCGCGGCCTGCGGGCGCGATCCCGCGCAATTCAGCGCGTACTTCAGGGAATTCGTCGGACAGAATTCCGACGGCCTGATGTTCGACGGCCGGCCTCACATCAGCGTCATCTTCTGGCTGATCGTTTTCACAATCAACTTCCTCCTGATCTACCGCGGACTGAGCAAAGGCATCGAGTCGTTTTGCAAGTACGCCATGCCCGCGATGGCCGTCTGCGCGATCATCGTGCTGATCCGCGTCCTGACGCTCGGTACGCCCGATCCGAGCAAGCCCGATCAAAACGTCATCAACGGCCTCGGGTTCATGTGGAACCCGGATATGGAGAAGCTCAAGGACTTCAACACCTGGCTTGCGGCGGCGGGACAGATCTTCTTCAGTCTCTCCGTCGGGTTCGGCGTCATCATCAACTACGCCAGCTACCTCAAGCGGAACGACGACCTCGTGCTGTCGGGGCTGACGGCGACGTCGACCAACGAGTTCTTCGAGGTCTGCCTGGGCGGGCTGATCACCATTCCGGCCGCCTTCGTCTTCCTCGGCGCCACGGGCATCGCCGGGTCGATCAACTCCACGTTCTCACTCGGCTTTCACACGCTGCCGGTCGTCTTCGCCTACATGCCGTTCGGCCGGCTCTTCGGCTTCCTGTGGTTCTTCATGCTCTTCCTGGCCGCGATCACGAGCTCGCTCTCGATGCTCCAGCCCGTCGCGGCCTTCATCGAAGAGGCCTTCAGCATCGGCCGGCATGCCGCGGTCGTCATCCTCGGCACCCTGACGGGCGCGGGCGGCCTGTTCGTCATCTACTTCAGCAACGGGCTGAAGGCGGTGGACGCGATCGACTTCTGGGTCGGCACGCTGGCGATCTTCGTGCTGTCGATGATCCAGGTGTTCATCTTCATCTTCGCCTACGGCGTCGACCGCGGACTGGCCGATGCGCATGACGGCGCGCACATCCGGATTCCGCGCGTTTTCTACTTTGTCATCAAGTACGTGACGCCGACTTACCTCATCGTGATCTTCGTCGGCTGGTGCACCCAGGCCATGCCCGTGCGGGTGTTCGGCGAGCCGCTCTATCAACTGGTGCCGGCGCTGCAGCCGCTCTGGGCGAGGGTCTTCGGCTCGGCGCCGCCGGTGGACAAGGTCCCGGCGCTGATCGACGGCGGCGTGGAGCTGTATTCCGTGATCATGATCGTGGCCGCGATGGCGATCCTGCTCGGGATGATCTTCCTCGCGGGCAAGCACTGGAAGCGCTTCGGCCCCGAGCCGACGCAAATCCCCCTGCCCGGCGGATTCCCGACGGCGCAGATGGAGAGGAGGGCGCGATGACCCCGGCCGGCTGGACGGTGATGCTGCTCTCGGTGAGCTTCGTGGTCGTGCTGGTGGCGTGGTGCTTCTACCGCGTGCTGACGCTGCCGCCGCTGGAGGAAGGCGAGCAATTGTAAACGCCGGCGCGTCGCGACGTCTTGCGCTCGCGCCGACGGCCCGCGCGTCGCCTACTCTCCGCACCCGCCGTTCACAAGGCAGCCCACGAACAGCGACGCGTCCTGCCCGTTCACCTGATCATCGTGATTCAGGTCCGCACGCAGGCGATCGCACAGGGCGGCGCCTGTGCTCGTGCCGGCCGGATCGAACAGCGCGGTTACAAAGCCCTCCAGATCATCCCCGTCGATCCGGCCATCGCAGTTCACGTCGCCATCCGTCGGACGCGGCGCCAACGTAATGATCTGATCGGCGGCGAACGGCCCGTCGAACACATCGGTCCGGCCGGCCATCGTCCCGCGCCGCGGCCAGACGACCTCGATGCGATCGACCACGGTCGTTTGACCGAGTCCGAAGTTCTGGCGCAGGTCTTCGGTCACCGTGTACGACGACCCGACGAGGATCTCGTGGATCTGCGTCCGCCCCCCGGCGACCACGCGGACGACGGCGTTGGCGGCATTGCGGTTGATGCCCGGGCCGCGGGCATCGAGCGCGACCTTGATCCAGTGATTGCCCGCCGTCGACACGTTCTCGAACACGCTGGTGAACATGCCCGGCGTTCCGGTCCCCGGATTGAGCGTGACGATGTCCTGCCGGCCGTCGTTGTTGAAGTCGATCTGCACGCAGTGCTGACTCGCAGCGTACGCACCGTTGAGCGCCGTGCCGATATCATCAAACGTCCCGTTGCCGAGATTCCGGAAGAGCCGGTCGAAGTTGGCGCGGCTCAAACGGCCGCACATGTAGAGATCCAGATCGCCGTCGTTCTCCGCGTCGATCCACGAGACGCCCCAGCCGAAGTCGGACACAAAGGGCGTGATCTTCTGGAGCCGACCGCCGCCGATGTTGCGGTAATAGCTGCCGGCCGCCGCGTCGCTCATGGCGATGTCGAGGTCGCCATCCTCGTCGAAGTCGCCGGCGGTCACGCCCATGGGCGCCACGCCGTTGTCCACGAATCCATCGGCCGCTCCGGTCTCGATGAACATCCGCCCACCGGCCCCGTCGCTCACGTTGCGCAGCAGCACGCCCGTCGACGCGGACTGCGGAATCAGGCACTCCGGCCATCCATCCTGATCGAGGTCCACCCAACCGTGGGCGTAGGGAATCTGCTCCAGCGTGACGGCCGGCAGGCTCGCCGCCGCATCGGAGAACGTCCCGTTTCCGTTGTTGCGCAGCAGGACGATGGAGCGCGACCCGCCCGGGCTGCACACGTACATCAGGTCGAGCCAGCCGTCGAGGTCGTAGTCGCACCAGCTCGCGGACGTGCACGATGCGCCGGTGATCCGTACGCCGGCGGCGGCGGTCACGTTGGTGAACGTCCCATCGCCGTTGTTGCGATAGAGCAGGCCGGTGGCGAAGGGCGAGCCGCCAATGCCGGAGAGGAACACGTCGTCGTGGCCGTCGTTGTCGTAATCGCCGGTGACCAGGATGCGTCCCTCGCTGTTGAGGATCGCCTCGTCCCGCAGCCCCGTGTCGCCCCCGGCATCCACGAAAGTCCGTCGCCCGGGATTCAGCGGATCGGGCACGTTGTGAAAGAGGCGCGTCGGCTGGCCCGCGTAGCCGGCGATGAGGAGGTCCATGAATCCATCGTGGTCGTAGTCGAGCACCGACAGGCCGCCGCGGAGATCGCCGAGGACGATCTCACCGGTGAGGCCGCGGTCGACGAAGCTGATCCCGCTGATGTTCACCTGCGCCATGCCGCGCGGAGCCGCGAGGAGTGCTGCCATCACTACCACAAGCACGTTGAAACGAAGGGATCGCATTGAAAACGGTCCTTTCCCGGAACGGAACACGTTCGTATCACGCTCCGTGTCATGCGTCGTTCAGGAACGGCAATCGGGTCGAATCCGCGCTGGCCGGTCAGCCGGTTGCATGGCATCCCGGCCCGAGCGTTCTGTCGGGGCGCAGCGACCTGTCCTTGCGCAGGCAGTCCACGGACATGGCGGCAATGGACATCCGCGCCACGGATGGAGCCTGCGACGGGCGGCCGGCGAAACGACGCATCGCCCGCCCCGAAATCACCAACGCCCATTGGATGTGAACCGTCCCGTCCGGGTTACGGAGAAAGGTGTCTTCGTGTGGTAGCCAGAGATAGAAGGAGCCCCCGGCAGGGTCTCTACCAGGGGCTCCAGAGAGGTTCAGTGCCCGAACGTGGTTCGGGGCGATGCCGTCTCCGGCGTTCGACGGCGTTACGCCATCGCCGGCACGGCCCGGTGCGCGAACGTCTTCAGCGTCGCGTCCGGAATCGCGTATTCCCGATCCTCGCGCTCGCGCGACGGGATCGTCTCCTCGGTCAGGAGCTGCATCAGGCACCAGAAGCGGATCCACAGCCGCCGCGACGCGTCGTAGTCCTCCGTCGCGTCGAACGCCAGCCGCAGCCCGGCAACCGCCAGATGCGCCGGAACGTCGCGCGCGCTGTCGGCCCAGCGGCACGACTCATCGCGGACGCAGTTCTCGTCGCCGGCCAGCAGGATGTCCTTGACCTTCTGCGCGTGCTGCGCTTCGGTTGATAGGAACGGCGGCACGACGTCGATCACGCGGACGCCGCCCAGCTTCTGGCACGGCGTGAACGCCATCAGGCCGGCGATCGCGCGGGCCTCGTTGATAAGCTGCATCCAGACCGGTCCGTAGGCCTGCGCCAACTGCGCCGGATCGCCGCAGAGCATGTGGATCTGCCCGAAGTGCGCCCGCGCCTCGTCGGCAAAGCCGAGCAGGTGCAGCGTCTGGAGCATGATGTGCCAGCGGACGTAGATCGGCGGCGTCGGCGAATCCGGCGACCAGGCGATCGCCGCCCGCGGATCGCTGCCGGTCACCTCGATCATGCCGCTGACATATGCCGAGCCGAGCCGCAGCGTGCCGAAGATGTCGCCGAACAGCGTCTCGTGCCAGCGCGACCAGAGCGGCGCCGTCTCGTTCGAGACGTTGGCCGCCGACGATTCGCGCAGCAGCTTGTGCGCAAACTCGAAGCCCAGCGACAGATCGTTGTAAATCTGCACGCCGACCTCATACCCGAGACCGACCAGGTTCCACGGATCGGCGATGTGCCGGCGCGGGATCGCGATCAGCGAGATCGGGATGTGACGACCGGCCACCGCCGCCGCCTGCTGGTGCTGGCGCCAGAGGTAAATGCCGTCCGGACCATCGACGAGGTAGGCGATCGGCGAGCGGCCGAGGGCCTCCTTGGACACCAGTCCGCGCTGATGCGCAATCTTCATGCTCGGCAGGTAGAGGTCGCGGATGATCGCGTCGAGCCCGAGCAGCTTCTGGTAGTAGTCATGGCCGGCGCGCTGCTGCATGCAGCGGTTGACGAAGGCGACGGTGTCGCCATTCGGCAGGAGCATGCGCTGCTCGATGTCGGCGAGGATCGCCAGGCATTCGTGATTGCGGCCCTGGTCGAGCAGCGCCCGCGCGCGGTCAAATTGCTCATTCACCTTTTCGAGGATGAAGTCGAACCACTTGCGCATCGTGTCGACGTGCACCGCGACGGGCCGGAGGCGCTCGCGCGTCATCTCGCAGGTCCGGTCAAACTGCGACCGCTCGCCCGGCGTCATCCGCGCGATCAGGTCGCCGCGCATCTCCGGCGACACGGTGTCGGCGTACAACGACCAGCGCCGCAGTCCGGCCTGCAGCGCCCGCGCCCGCGATCGCAACGTGATCAATCGTTGACGAATGAAGTTCATGTCTCACATCCTTTTCGGATGGACCCGAGGTTCAGAAGGCTGGCAACGAACGAGAGAAAGGGGCGGGGCAACCCCGTCCGACGGATCCTTTCGAACGGGGTTGCCAGCCCCCCAATCACCTGAGTTTCGTGATCCGAAGCTCATCCTAGCAGAGGCACGACGTCAGACCGCCCGTCGACGACACGAACGACGTCGGCTGAATCGTCGGATGGTTCACCGCGAGCGGCGTCGAGAACGGATGAAACGCGACGTTCGAGATGAACGGGTTCGTGTTGAAGATGTTCGACCACCCGTGCCGCCACGTGTTGAAGACCGTCGGGTTCGTGTACGGGTTCCCGATGATCGTGTTCGCCGCCTGGATGGCGTCGAGGGCGGGGTGCCCGGTCCAGGTGTGGTGCCCGAAGCCGAAGGGTTGAAACTGGGCCCCCAGACCGCAAAAGGGAGAGTACGCCTGGTACGGCGAGGCGAACGCCGGGCTTGCCAGCCACGTCGGATCGATCAGCGGCGAGATGCCGAAGTTTGTCGCGGCGCGGAGGTAGGGATTGGCGATCGTCGCAATCGACGGATTGAACGGATTCGCCAGCGCGCTGGCGATCGGGTTGATCACCGGCGTCTGGATGAACGGATTGGCCGCGATCGGATTCGCCGTCAGCGTCGAGGCTGCCGTCCACGGGTTGATCGCATTGATCGCCGGGTTGCACGCGATCGGGTTCAGGCTCGTCGGCGCGGCGACGCCGAACGGCGTCGCGATGGGCAGGCCGCCGAACGTCGTGGTGATCGGCTGGACGGCCTGAATCGCGTACGGGTTCGTCGCCCAGAACGGCGAGGCGATGGCCTGCGGATGGGGGATCCCCGCGAACGGATAGGCCGTCGCGAACGGATTGTATCCGGCGAACTGGATCGGATTGAGATACGGCGACAGGAACGGGTTCACGAACGGATTCGCGATGCCGGCCTGAACGAACGGGTTCGTGATCGCGCTCAGGTAGGGATTCAGGACGTTGCCGAACGTCTGAGCCACCGGTGCGCCGAGGAACGGCTGGACCCCGCCGATCTGCGGGATCGTCTGCCACGGATTCTGGGCGATTCCGGCCGTCGGAATCTGCACCGCGGCGCCGAAGGTCGTCGGCTGAATGTACGGATTCGTCGTCGCGAACGGGTTCGGATAGCCCGCGATTGGCGTGCCGTAATTCAGCCCGAACGGATTCGGCGCCACGCCCGTGAACATGTCGGCCACGCGGCTGTGGCCGTTCGCGCCGACCGTGGGACCGGGCTGGCCCCAGGCCGTGTTCGGAATCTGCATTGTGGGAATCATGGGTTGTGCCTCTCCTTTCCGATTGGAGTCGGAAATGAATCGGCCGACAGCGACGTGTCGCGCGCTGGGTCGGGAAACCCGAGACATCGGTCGGCCTTGTTCGAGTCGTCTGCGTCGGATCCGTTCTCACAAGCCGATGCGCGCCCATCGGCCGTCCGACGCGCGTAGGTATCGGACGTAGTTCTCGGACGGTTGAGCCGCCTTTAGCGATTTCGCGCGATAAATCGAAGACCGTACCGTCGGGCCGCGGGACGGCCGGGCACAGCCACGCGCGAATTCAATACTGCTGCGCGCGTCACAGGCGTTTTCAATACTGACTTCACGGGCAGGACTGCGTTGAAAACGGCGCCGAATTAAGGGGCGCAAGTGCGATCTTCATGAAAAACTCGCTCGCGCCATGCCGCTCGCCAAGTCAGGCAACCCCCGCCGCCCGGCGCGAGAATCTCGACAGGTCGCCTCCGCAATTCCCGCTTTTCAGTATTGCGAACCGGTTCGATGGATCGCGCCGGACCCGCACCCCCGATATCAGCCTCGTCCTTGCGTTTCCGGGGCATCAGTACCATTGAGGGCCGTCGCCGCACGACGGTGCGCGTGGAAGAGGGCCCGGTTTCGGCGTACAAACTCCTTCGCCCCGGACCGCGAGTGCGACGTCGACCCGCATGGAGCCGCCGAAATGCCGCCGCCCTCGATCGAATTGCAGGACACCCTCGCGTACCTCGACGCGAACCGCGACACGTTCCGCGATAACCTGCTCCAATTCCTCCGCATTCCCAGCATCTCGGCCCAGCCGGCCCACGCCGCGGATGTCCGCCGCGCCGCCGAATGGCTGCGAAATCGCGCGCAGCGCGCCGGTCTGCACGCCGAAATCCTCGAAACCGCAGGCCACCCGGCCGTCTTCGCCGCCGGTCCGCAGTCGCCCGGCCGTCCGACTCTGCTCTTCTACGGACATCACGACGTCCAGCCGATCGGCGAACCCGCGCTCTGGCACCGCAGCGCGTTCGATCCCGCAATCATCGATGGCAAGGTCGTCGCGCGCGGTGCGGCCGATGACAAGGGCCAGCTCCTCTGTGCGCTGTTCGCGGCCGAGGCGTGGATGCGAACGGCCGGCGCGGTCCCGATCAACCTGAAATTCATCATCGAAGGCGAGGAGGAGATCGGCTCGCCGCACTTCGGCGATCTCGTCCGCGCCGAGCGCGAGCGACTCGCGTGTGACTACGTCCTCATTCACGACACGGCGCAGTTCGCCGAGGGCGTGCCCGCCATCACCGCCGGTACCAAAGGGCTTGTCTACAAAGAGATCATCCTCACCGGCCCGACGAAGGACTTGCACAGCGGCGTGTACGGCGGACAGGTCGCCAATCCCGCCAACGTGCTCGCACAACTCATCGCGGCCATGCACGCACCGGACGGCCGCATCGCCATCCCCGGCTTCTACGATCGCGTCGCGCCGCTCTCGCCCGACGAGGAGCGGTCGATTGCCGGCCTTGCGTTCGACGACGCCGTGCTCGTCGCCGACACCGGGAGTCTCGCGCCGCACGGCGAGCCGGGCTACTCCACCTTGGAGCGGCGCTGGGGTCGGCCGACGCTCGACGTCAACGGACTCTACGGCGGCTACATGGGGCCGGGCTCGAGCACGATCATTCCATCGCGCGCCGGGGCAAAGGTCTCGATGCGCCTGGTGCCGAACATGTCCGCGGACGCGGTCGACCGTGCGTTCTGCGACTTCCTGCTGGACCGCGCACCGAAGTCGGTGCGCGTGGAGATCCTCGATCACGCGCAGTGCGATCCGTACGTCGCCCCGCTCGACTCACCCGGCATCCGCGCGGCGAAGGCGGCCATCGAAGTCGGCTTTGGCCGGCCGCCGGTCGTGCTGCGGGAAGGCGGCACGCTGCCGATCCTGCCGATGTTCAAGCGCGATCTGAAAGCCGACAGCCTGCTGGTCGGCTATTGCCAGCCGAACTGCAACGCGCATTCGCCGAATGAGTTCTTCCACCTCCGCGACTTCGAGGCTGGGATGCGAACGACCGCGGCGCTGCTCCGGCTGCTGCGCGATGCGCGGTAAGCGGTCGAACGGAATGGCTGCGGGAAGGCGATACGGCGAAAGATGATGCGATCAGTACCGAACGTCATCCGACCCGGTTTGCGAAGGGGGCACGCCATGAAACCACCGATCGTCTGCTGCTGCGGCCTGGCGATGGCCGGCATCCTTGCAGGTGGAGCCATGAATACGACGAATCCCGAAAAGCCCGGAGAATCACCGTTGCCGGCACCGGTAAGGAAGGGCCGGCTCTCACTGGAAGAGGCGATCGAGGCCCGACGATCCCGCCGCGTCCTCGGTCAACGGCCGCTCACGCCCGCGGAGGTTTCCCAACTGTGCTGGGCCGGGCAGGGCATCACGGACGCCGACGAACGGCTGCGGGCGTCGCCGTCGGCCGGGGCGATCTACCCCCTCGAGTTGTATCTCATCACGGCGGAGGGCGTCGACCGTTACGACCCCGAGACGCACGCGCTGTGGCGGCATCTGACCGGCGACGTGCGCCGGGCGTTGCGACGCGCGGCGATGGATCAGGAAGTCGTGAGCGACGCACCGGCCTGCGTGGCCATCGCCGGCGACGTGGGCAGGATGGCGCGGAAATACGGCCAACGGGCCGAACGCTACTGCTTCATGGAGGCCGGCCACGCGGCGCAGAACATCCTGCTTGAGGCAACCGCGTTGCGGCTCGCGGGCGTGCCGGTCGGTGCGTTCGACGATGACGATGCGGCGGCGGTGCTGCGATTGCCGAAGGGTCAGCGCCTGCTCTATCTCGTGCCGATTGGGCCGCTGCCCGATCGTCCGGCAGGGCACTGAGTGGCGAGTCGCATCGCCCCGTGCGGGATGACCGAACTCGCGCGCCGTGGGTCGCCGCGCGGGTATCTCCGTCTTCGCTACGGAACAATCCCGATCCGCGTTCCGTCGGATGGCGGCTATTCGGCGTTGTCGTCAATCGCCTCCGCTTACGGCCAGAGGTCGAGTTCGAGCAGCTTGCGCTTGATGCGGCGCATCTGCTCGGGGACCGACAGGCCGGCGAAGTCCTGCGCGATGATCCAGGCCTCGAAGG
>JAKLKO010000023.1 GCA_023150615.1 Phycisphaerae bacterium | reverse complement strand
GCGACCTGCGGCGGTTCATCCACGACACCCAAAAATCGACGACCGACGCGGTCATCCGCCGCGCGATGTTGCGGGCCGAAGACGGGTGGCGCGAACGATCCTACCCGACCCGGACCGGGGACATCGCGCCTCCCGGCGGACCAACGCCACCGCCCGGACACGCCCCACGTTCGGACGCTCCAACCGGGGCCGAACCCGCCAACGCCCAATCGCGGCAGGAGGCCACGACGACCCAGCCTTCCGCACCGCGAGCACCATAGGAAACACATCCGACCGGGACCGACCGTCTCCGCCGCCTGCGGCGGACTCGACGCCCGGCCGATCCGGTCTCGGGGACCGGGCGACGACCGGTCGGCCGCCGGAAAAATCAAAAAATGTGCGAGCGCTTTGAGCGCGGATGTTGATAGCCCCTTATCGGCAGTGGGCGGGCCGACAACCCCGCCGACGCCGGGGGACGATCCACCGGGCGTCCAGCCCCGTGGAGATACGGCGTCGGCCCCTGTCGAGGACAAGGGACCGGTGACGGTCATGGACAACCCATCCGTCTGCAAGCGGATACGCCGGGTGCTGCACCTGCGGGACCTTGTCTGCGCCGGGGTTCTGTTACGACCCAATGAGCTGGCGCACTCTCTCGGCGTGAGCCGTCGGACGCTGTTCCGCGATCTGAGTGTCCTCCGATCGCTGGGGCTTGTCGTCCGCACGACGCGGCGCCAACCGACGGCGGGGGGTCCTGTGACATCGCCGCCGGTTAATGTTTCCTTTACGTTGGAGGAAGCGACCGCCCTGCTCACGCTCCTGGCGATCCGCGCCCGACCGCCGGTCCGATCGGCCGAGCGGCAGGCGCTGGCGATATCACTCTCCAAACTGCTCGCAGCCATGCAGTCGCCGAGGGTTCGCAGCGTGCTTGCGGCTGCCGCCCGATCGAGCGCCACCCGGCGCCGTGTACGCAGGCGCGATCTCTTCAAGCTCGATCGAAGGGAACGGCGCAGCGTCGTGGCGACCGGTTCGCGCCGATAGCCCCAATTCACTCTTCTCCACGCCTCGTAGAAAAACTCGCCAGAAAGCGCGAGCGCGATTCGCACCGACGTTGATAGTCCTGAATGCGGGACACGATGTCTTGAACCGGGGGCGCAACACCGATTCGGGTCTTCGCAATCGCGGAGGGGTTTCGCGGGGGAGACGCGAGGACTCCGCGGCTTAAGCGGTAGATAGGGCTCTCGCGCGTGCCGCAGCCGGCTGATGCGCCGGGTGGTCCGCGCGCCGGTTCGTCGCGCGCCAGAGCCTCGATCGCCCGGGCCAACGCCCCGGCGCAGGAAAGCGAGGTGCTCTGGTGTTTCGAACAAGGCTCCTGATCGCGTCAATCGCCGCTTGCATCGGCAGCATGGCAGCGGCCACGGCGTGGGCCGACCCGCCCGCCCCACGCGTAGTGGAATTCACCTTTCGCAGCGACCCGGGCGACCCAGCGAGTGACATCATTTACGTCGTACGGCTTAGTCTGTCACCGGCCGACCAGGACGGTAATTCAATCGGCTGGCAGATCGACTCTGCGTACTTCGCCACGCCGGCGGTCGGGGGCGGCTGGATCGAATGGAGTGTGCCGAACGGGCTTGACACCGGATCGTCCGACGGTCTCTGGTGGATCGAGCACGCGAACCCGGCGAATCCGCAGGTGCCTGAGTTTACCGAGCCGCCCGCCCTGGCCGGCACGGCGAGCGCCATCACTCAGGGCGCGGACGACCTCGAGTTCGAGCTGGTCGGCAAGTCCGCGCCGGTTCCGCCGCCGGAGCAGTCTCCCTACGGTGCGAGAACGGCCTACATTTCGAGCCGGTTTGCGCCGCCGGAAGAGGAACCGGATCATGAGGAAACCGACGAGCCCGTTGAGGTAGATGACGCACCGAATTGAGTGGCCTCGCCGATTTACCGCAGGTTGGCGATTCGCCCTAATTCGTGTTGCCACTTCGAATTAACGCGATCGAGTCGATCCGTCGCCTCGATGTGCTACTCGGCGGGTCCAATGGACGACGCGACAGGTACTTCGATCGACGCGCCGATTGTGGCGAGGTCAGAGTATGATGTACGAGCAAGGGGAGCCAGTACACACGCGGCGTGCGGATGCAGGATCGTATCGTCGTCATGGAATCAGCGCCACAATTGCTGGACGCCGACTCGCTTCCGAAGCTGCTTCAGCGGCGGGCGGCCGAGCTGCGCGATTACATCGCGCCCCGGATTCCGCCGGCGCTGCGGCGGATCATCTCTGTCGAAGACATCCTGCAGGAAGTGTGGATCGATACGTTCCGCGCGTTGGATGGAATGGAGCTCCGAGGGCCTGATGCGCTCGATCGCTGGTTGAAGACGCTGGCGCAGCGAAAACTCGTCAACGCGATCAAAACCGCGCGGCGGCTCAAGCGCGGCGGCGGGCATGTCATTTCGCAGCACGCCGGCGACCGCACGTCGTCGCTCGTCGACCTGTTCGTTCGCGTGGCATCGCCCGAACGGACGCCCAGCAGCCAGGTGGCGATGCTCGAAGCGACGAGCGCGATGCAGATTGCCCTCGCCGAATTGCCCGAGGAGACCCGACAGGCCATCTGGCTGCGCTTCATCGAAGGGCACCCGGCAGAGACGGTCGCGACGATGATGAACAAGACGTCTGCTTCGGTGCGGGCGATCGTGTTTCGCGGGTTGCGACAGCTTCACGAGCGCTTGCGGCGCAAGCGCACGGCATGACATCGCCTCCGCGGACGGAACGCGCGAGGGATCGTGGGGACTGACTCGACCCGGCGGCGATGTGACGCGCCGCGGTCCTCGCCCGATCGGAAGGGCAAACGAGACGATGCACTCGCACGACCGAACATCCATCGACGCCGATGCGGCGGCCAGGATGGAACTCGCGATCGACGAGGTCCTCCGCCACGAGGAGTCCGGGGCGCCCCTCGACGACGCCGAAGTCGGCCGGCGTTATCCCGGGCTATTGCCGGACCTGCTGGATCAACTGCGGATCGCCCGCGCGATCCGCACGGCCCGCGCGGCGGCGCGTCAGCCGTCGAAGCCGCCGTCGCTGATGGTTCAGGATTCGGAGGGGTCGCGGGGGGACCCGCTCGCATTCCTCGGGGACGCGCTCTGCCATTACCGGGTCCTGCGGAAGATCGACTACGGAGGGCAGGGCGTCGTCTATGAGGCGGTCGACGAACGGACCGGAGGACTCGTCGCGATCAAGATCATGCGCGACGGTCCGTTTGCGACGCCGCGTCAGCGGGAGCGCTTCGCGCGCGAGATCAAGCTCATCGCGCGGCTGCATCATCCGAACATCGTGTCGCTCTACCATGACGGCGAGGCGAACGGCTGCCATTACTTCGTCATGGAGCACGTCAGCGGCGCGGCGATCGACGAATTCGTCGCGTACAAGCGGCTGAGCGTGCGCGACGTGGTCCGCCTGTTCGTGCCCGTCTGCCGCGCCGTCGCCGAGGCGCATCAGCGGTCCATCGTCCACCGCGACCTGAAGCCCGCGAATATCCTCGTCGATCTAGACGGCGCGCCGCACATCCTGGATTTCGGCCTCGCCAAGGACATCGACGATTCATCGTCCGACGACGTCAAGCTGTCGATGACCGGGCAGATGTTCGGTACGCTGCCCTACGCCAGCCCGGAGCAGGCCGACGGCCGACCGAACGATATCGATCCGCGCTCCGACGTCTACTCGCTCGGCGTCATCCTGTATGAGTTGCTCTCGGGGGCGCTGCCCTACCGCGTCGATGGCTCGATCGACGAGACCCGCGCGAACATCCGCACGGCCGTCCCGGAGCGGATCTCCCGCGTGCGGTCTCGCGCCGCGCCGGAGAGGGGCGGCGCGTTGGGCCGCGTTCCGGACGATCTGGAAAACGTCGTTCTGAAGGCGCTGGCAAAGGAGAAGTCGCGCCGCTACCAGTCGGCCGACGCGCTGGCGGAGGATCTGGAGCGATTCCTGGCCGGGCACGCGGTCGAAGCCAAGCGCGACAGCCGCTGGTACCAGTTGCGCAAATCGATGCAGCGGCACCGCGTGGCGGTCGGATTCTCGCTCGCGCTGTTCGCCGTGCTTGTCGGCGCGCTGATCGGCATGACCCTGCTGTGGCGGCAGAGCGTTCGCGTGGCGGCGGTCGCGCAGGCGGCCCTCGTCATCGACGCCAAGGGGATTCTCGCGAACATGGCGATCGACGAGGGCCGTCTCGAACACGCCATCGACGAACTGAACCTCGCCTGCCAGATGGCCGATGCGATCTCGACCGACGATCGATTCTTCAACACGACGACTGCCCGCGCCCATCGCCGACTCGCCTTTCTCTACATCGATGCCAAGGACTGCCAGCGCGCAAGACCGCACATTGACTCGTGCGCCCGAATCAGCGAGGCACTTTACGCGGCCGAACCGGAGAATACGCAATTCATGCGCGACCTCGGTCTTTCCCTGCGACTACGGGGTGAGTATGAGAAGACCCAGGAGAATTTCGGGGCGGCACTCCGTCACTTCGAGCGCTTTGGCGCGATCGTCCTTCAACTCCGCCGCCGCTTCCCCGACAACGACGCATTGCTCTCGGATTACACGAACGCGCTCGGATCACAGGCGTGGTGCCTGAGGGAACTCGGCCAGTTCGACCGGGCGTTCGCACGCTATGAGACCGCGTACACACTCCTTCGGCGGCGCGCGGACGCCGATCCCAAGTCGGTCGAGAAGGTGACCAGCCTCATCGTCGCCGAAAACAAGCTGGCCGTCTGGCACCTCTCGCAGAAGTCATTTGATCACGCCCGCCGCGCCGAGGCGTACCTCGACCGCGCGGAAAGTCGGCTGAAGCGACTTCTCGCGTCCGGACGAGTGACGGTGCGCCAGAAAGTCCTGGAAGAGACGGCCCAGGCCATCGGGAAAAATCGCGAGATCGCGGAACGGCAGATGAGCGACTACGCCGCACAGGGAAAGTAGTTGAGATTCAATCCGCCGGCACACACGCGCGGACGCGGCGTGTCGATTGCCCCCCGATCGGTTTGCGTCGGATTCGAATGAAAGACGCCGGCGCAGCTACTGCCGCGCCAGTCGCAGTTTGACCGATGCGCGGGCGATGGCATCCTGCCGCGCCTGGAACGACGCATCGTCCTTGATCGGCATCCGGCTGGCCGCCTCGCGTTCCTTTTCGGCGTCCGCCCGGAGGAGGTCCTCGGCCGCGATGGCCCGCTCGGTGAGGACGTCGACCCGGTTCTCGAGCACCTGCGCGAAGCCCCCGTCGATGAAGAACTCGTGCGGGCCGCTGTCGACCGTGTCCACGCGGAGCACGCCGATCCCCAATTCACAGACGAGCGGGGCGCGATCCTTCAGCACGCCCACCAGCCCATCGTGCGCCGCAAACACCACCGAACTCGCGGCGGCGTCAAAGACCTGCGCCTCGGGCGTGATCACCGAGCATTGAATCGATTCCGCAGCCATGGGCGAACTTATACCCTCCGGCCCACGGACCGTCAAAACCCGGCCGCCGCGCCCGGCCGCTCCAGCCACGCGAGGTTGAACACCGCATGGCCGATCGCTTCGAGCCGATCCGAATAAACGCAGTGAATCCGGCCATCCCTCCCCTCGGCGAGACTCGGATACGCCAGCGGACCCGGGCCGGCGGCGATCGCGCGCGGCGGCGACCAGCGGCGACCCTCATCACGCGAGATGGAGACGGTCAGCGGCGTGCGCTCGGTACGGCTCGAATTGAACGCTGCGACGAACTCACCGGTCGAAAGTCGGAGCAGGTCCAGCCCGCTGCCGGGATTGGGAAGCTCGTCGCACGGCGCGAGAGACCATCGGACACCGTCGGCCGACGTACCCTCCCACGTGAACCCCGCGCCGGCGGCGCTCCGCATCAGCGCGTAGAGCGATCCATCGCGGCGTTGCACGACGCCGGGCTGGAGGTTGTTGTGCGGCAGCGTCAGCAGCGAATCCGACAGGCGGCGCCACGTGTCGCCGTCGTCGGCACTGACGTAGAAACACGAGGCGTAGACGGCCTCGACGTACGCGGGCAGGAGCCAGCGTCCGTCGCGCAGGCGAATCGGCCTGTTCCGCACGAGGGTGCAGATGGCCGGCAGCGCGCGGCGCGATCCGGACCAGTGGCGGCCGTGATCGACGCTGACGCGCTGCTCGACGAAGGACTGGCAAAACGTCGAGCCGAACACCGCGACGTGGAGCAGGTTCAGCCGCCCGCGCGCATCGCAAAAGAGGACGGGATTGGCATCGGCCCGGCCCGGGCGATCGACGATGACCGCTGGCGGCGTCCAGTCGTCCGCCGTGCCGGGACCGAGAAACGACGCCACGATCCGCGTGTCGTCCGCCAGCTCGCGCGAGCCGGCCGTCCACGCGACGATCCACCCGCCATCGGGCCGCGCGACGATCGTCGCGGCGTGATTGTACGGCGCGCCGGCGGAGGGTAGTCGTTCTGAGGCGAAGTACGGTCGATCGTCGTCGCGCAATGGGCCGGCGGCGGCGCGCGATCGTCCGAGTGCATCGCCGCAACCCGCGCACGCCAGCAGTACGATCCATCCGGCCGAGGCAAACCATCGAGAAGCGACTCCTCCACGGACACGGAATTTCGGGTAAAATGCGCGCCGCGAGCGACGCGGGTCGGCCCCGATCGGGCCGCGATGGATGTGAGGCCATGCTGACGATTCATACGGAAGCGCAGGGACCGGCGACGATCGTTCGCCTGGCCGGCGAACTGGCAACCGGCGACGTCGAACAGCTCCAAAAGACGGCGACGAAGCTGATGGAGCAGGCGCCGATCCAGATCGTCTTCGAGCTGTCGCGACTTCAATTCCTGACGTCGGCCGGGCTGGGAACGCTGGTGCAGCTCGCCGCACGGGCGAATTCGCAGCACGGTCGCGCGGTGCTCGCAAGTGTCTCTCCCTTCGTCTCGGGCGTTCTGGAAACAACGCGGCTCGAGAAGTTCTTCGAGGTTTACCCATCGGTCGAGGAGGCCCTGCGCGCGGTCGGCACGCCGAAATAGCGCTTTCCTGCGTTCCGTCACGCCGCGTCTTGCGTCTCGCAAGCCGGGGCGAAGCGAGGGCCGGCGCGTCATTCAGCGCCGACGGGCGGTCAGAACGCGCCCGGGTTGTCATCCAGGGCGAGCAGGAAGCGGATCAGGTCGGACTGCTGCTGATAGGTGAATCCCGCGCCCGGGTCGACCCAGAACTCGTGCCCTTTACCCTCGATGCCAAGCGACGTGAGGTTCGGATCGAAGCCGTTCAGCGTCACGACCGCCTCGCGCAGGTCGCGATCGAGCAGCGCTCGGAGCGAGTTTGCCGCGCTGACCGGACCATTCCGCCGCAGAGTTCCGGCCACGCCGACCGCATCGAGATTCACGATCTGGAAGCTACCGTCGGGGTTGATCTGGAGCGCGTCGGGCCCGACGGCCACGCCGCCGTCGTGCAGGTACGGCGCCTTCAGGTACGTGCCGAGCAGGCCGGTGACCTTATATCCACCCGCGGGCGTATCGAGGCCGGGCGGCAGCACGAGGTTGCTGCCGGTCAGCGGATCGGGCGGGATCGTAAGTTGATTCGGGATCGGCGGCAGCGGCACCATCTGATCGAAGCTCGGGATGACGCTCTCGACCAGGAACGGCCCGACGGCGAGCCGCGCCTTTCCGCGGACCGGGTTCGCCTTAATGACGTCGTTCGACACGATCTGGCCGTTGGTGAAGAACGGCGGCGGATGGCAACCGTTGCACCCGGCGGCGAGAAAGACCTCTGCGCCGCGGATGACGGCGCCGCTGGCGAGCGCGGCCTGATTCTCCGGTGTGCGGTTCGGCGGCACGGCCAAGCTCGATTGGAACGCAGCCGCCGCGTTGACGGTGCGCATGAACTTCTTGCCCGGTTCGCTGAACACGAGGCTGTTGAGGGAGAACAGCGTGGCGCTCGGAAAGCTCGACAGTTCAAGCAGTCGATCTCGCTCCGCACCGGGGGCCTGTTGCGCGAGCCACTGCGACGGCTTGACGCCGTCCGGGATGCGGATCGACGGGTCGGACGCATTCTGCAGCACGACGCCGAGATAGACTTCCGGATCGACGCCGGCGGTGATGTCGCTGAACCGGAACGGACTCAGCAGGTTGACCTCGAAGGAGTGCACGGCGTTCGAGAACGCCGCGACGCCGGCGAACGGGCCGATTCGAAAACCGCCGTCCCACGCCATGCCGCCCTCGCCAAAGACGAACGAGTCCGGCGTCTTCGTCAGCGACGTGGCGCCATCGGGACCGGCGTCGAAGCCGCCGCGCGGAATCGTCAGCAGGTAGTCATCCACCGAGCGCTCGTACGCGACGGGATCGGGCAGGCGCACCAGATTGTCTTTGCTGTCGAGGATGAGCCGGCCGGTCGGCGGGTACTTCGGATCGAGCGGATCGAGCGCGGTTTGGTCGAGCTTGAGGAACACGCCGGCGCTGTTCGTCGACAGCGCAATGATCAGGCCGAGGTTCAGATCGAGATTCGGCGCGCCCGGCACGACCTGCCCGGTCATCGGATCGACCGCGGCGTGACAGACCGCGCAACTGACGTTGCCGTTCTCGAACCCGACGGGGACCGCCTCGCCCGCCGCGACGTCCGCGCCGGTGTCGATGATCGTTCCGGCCGGGAACTCCTTCGACCCGATTCGCAGCGGGCGTGTGAGCAGCACCTGGAAGTTCGTGGTCGCGAGCTTCGGCCGCAGGAGCGCGGTCATGATCGCGTCGCGGAAGAACGAGACGACGCCGTTCGGATCGGCGAGGGGATTGAAGGAATCGAGCGCCAGCTCGAACACCGTGCGGCCGAACGGGGCCAGTCCGAGGATGTGGTTCTGCGTGAACGGGTCGCCGAGGAAGCCGCGGAAGAAGTGATCGCGTCCTTCGCGGACCAGCGCCTCGTCGATGAGCACGAGTCCGATCCGCTCGAAGTTCGACGGCACCGACGAATCCAGCCCCGCGTCGATCACCAGTTGCCGCGCTTCGGCGGGCGTCTTCAGCGTGCCGAAGTAGTCGTAAAACCCCATCGGAAGGCGCGGCGCGGGCGCCAGCAATGCCGCGACGGTCGGATCGGTGGCGACCGGAACGTTGAACGGACTGCCGCACAGCATCCCGCCGGCCGGCAGCAGCGCGAGCAGGAGCAGGCACGCGGTGACGCGAAGACCCCGCCCGACGACGAGCGGTCGCTGAACATCCGTGCGAAACATGCGGAGGCCTCCGGTGCGACGAGGTGAGCCCTGCGACACGCGATCCGTGCGATCGCGTGCACCGCGGTCGACAGCATACTCGCCGCGAATCGGATCGGGCAACGGTCTTGCCGCGATGGACCGGCGGGGGTTTACGACGCGACCGCCACGCCCGCGCCGAGGGTGCGGTACATCGCCGTCAGGTGCTCAAAGGCCGAGCACGCGGCGCGGATGATCCGCCTCGATTCGTCCGGAGCAAAGCCCACGGCGTCCATGTCCTGGCGGAACTGTGCCCAGCGGCTGCGCATCTCGGATCCGTACGGATCGAGGTACGCCGTCCCCGCGCCGTCCAACTGGTAGGCCTTTCGCACACGATCGGCGAGGAACTTCAGTCCGTTCTTGCTGCCCTCAAGGACGTAGTGATAGCCGAGCAGCGCGACCGGGTTGGACGCCGATGTCGCTTCGATCTCATCGAGGAACGCGCGGACCGGCGGCAGGGCCTCGACGGGCTCCACCGCACGACCGAAGCACGCGAGATCGGACCGCAGCGCGATCTCCTGAAACTGATATTCGCGAACGACGGCCGCAATCGCCGGCACGGTCGGGGCATGGCGCCGCAGCGCGGCCTCGAGCGTGCGGTGAACGAGGTACAACTGCTCGAGCGAATCGGCGTACGTGTCGCGCGGCAGCGTCCCGGCGAGCAGCGCTTGCTGGAACGGCTGTCGCTCCGCCTCGGTATGGAGAGTCTGCGTCTCCTCCTTCAGGCACTGCATGATCGATCGCGTGTCGCTCGACATTGCTTCCTCCACGTCATGCGGCGTCATTCGAGGGCCGCCTCGAACGGCGCCGCGTCCGGTATTCCGCGTTTCTGCACGAACGGCGACCGGTCGTTCACTCAGCCGGCGGTACAGCTCTCCGCGAGGATGAGCGGAACGGCCAGCCATGCCAGTCCCTTCACCAGAAAGAACAGGAACCCGACCGCGCCGACCCGTCTCAGCCAGCCGCGAATCGGGCGCGCGCCCCCCGGCGCATCGACCTTCGACTCCGGCGCGGCGTCGGGGCCGTACGAATCGGGCGGCCGCGAACTGGTGTCTAGTCGGGATGGCACGGACTCGTGCACGTTGAAACCTCAGCGTCAGCGGTGCCGCGCGGCTCCAGGAGTCGCCGGCGTCTAATTGAGACTGAGTCTCAATTTCACGGAGGTTATTCGGATCGCGAGCGGACGTCAACGCCCGAATCGCGGAATCTGCGTCGAGCGCACGTTCAGCACGCCTACCCGCAATGGGTGTGAAATCCGAACGAAATCGGCCGCGCGGAATCGCGCGGCCGGTCGTGTTTCAAACTGGAGATTCCGCGGTTCGTATCGAACGCTCGTCCTCCGACGACTCGACGGCGCGAACTCGATCGTCAGTCGAGCTCGGACTCGTCCTCGTCGGTCGACGGCGGGGCCATCCGCGCGGCCTGCTCCTTCATGCCCTCGCACTTCAGACAGCGCTTCGCGAACGGAAGCACTTCCAGTCGCTTGCGCGGAATCGGCTTCTGACAATTGACGCACACGCCGTACGCGCCCTTGTCGATCCGTTCGAGCGCTGCGTTGATCTCTTCGAGCTGCGCGGTCTCAATTGAGAGCAGGCCCGCCGCGAGTTCGTCTTCGAAACCATCCGATGCGCGGTCGGCGATGTCGGCCGATTCGCCCTGATTGTCGGCGAGCTGATTACGGTTCGACTTGACGACGGAGGTGATCGCCGCACGGCGTTGAAGCAGGGCTTCGCGGATCGAGTTCATCCACTCGCGATCCGTGGCCGTCTCTTTGGGTTTCTTTACGACCGGTTTCTCTTCGACCTTCGGCTTGGGCGTCGGTCGGATCTTCGCGGCCGTCCGCGGACCCGGTTTTCGTTGCGTGGCCATGACGTCTCTCGTAACCCTAGGTAACTGCGTTGATTAAGCGTGTGACCCACCCCGCCGCTCCGCGGCGGGCGTCATACAATGCAAGTCTATAGGCCCCAAGTCAAGCGTTCTCCAATCGAACTTCACGGTTTTCGGCAAGATCGACCCGCGAAAACAGCTAAGAGCGCCCCGCTCCGGGGCCAGGCCGCGGGCCGATTCCCCACCCCCGGGACCCCGACGGGCGGAACAGCGAACTGGATTTCAGGCGGATTGAACGGACCCCCGCGGCCCGGTTTGTCGGAGGCGCCCATGAAGCCCATCTCCCGACCAGCAGTCGTCTTGCTGTTCCTGCTCGTCGCCATCTCGGTCGGGTGCGCCGGCCATGCCTCGGTCGAACTGGCCGCGGCCGATGCGCTCGAGGCCGTGGCGTCGCAGACCGCCCTCGCGCTGGACGAGTACCGCGCCGACCTCGACGCCGACGACACCCAGCGCGAACACGACCTGACGCTCGCCTTCGTCGCCCGGACGCGGGCCGATCACTCCGACGACGAGCGAATGTCCGCCCACGTCGCGGCGTTTGCCGAAGCCCTCGCCCGCATTCGCGCCGATCGCCGCGCCACCGAGCTTCGCTACCAGCGCGCGGTGGACAACCTGGGCGTACTCCGCGAGACGGCCGCGGGACTGCGCCGGCTGGCGCTCGATTCGCTGCGACTCGAGGATGAAGCACACCGGTATCTCGGTTCGATGCTGGAGGCCCGGCGCCGCGCGAGTGCGACCGCGTCGACGCCGACGACTGGCGAAAACGCCAAATCGGTCACTCCACTGGAGGACCCGTCATGAGCGCCCCGACCGCAACCCTTGACCAGATCGTTGAACTGCTCGATCGCGTGGCGATGCCGGCCGCGTCGGACGTGCCGCCGCAGGCGGGCGATGCCATCGACCGCGTCCGCGCCAATCCGCCGCGGACCACGCGCGTCGAGTCGCTGCGCGATCACGGCGTGATCCAGAAGTTCCGCAGCGAGCTGATCGACGGCCTGATCCGCGTGGATACGGCGAACCAGTTCCTGCGGCTGCTGGGCGGGATCTTGGAGCGTATTCCGGCGCTGTAACGCGCCACAGGGAGGGCGAACCGCATGCCCGGCGGTCCGTGGTGGACGTCGCTGGCGACGGTCTCCGGCGCGCTGGCCGCACTGGTCGGCGTGCCGCTGACGATGATCGTCTTCTATCTCCGCTCGCTGCGCGAGGAGCAGCGGGCGACGCTCTCGATCATCCGCACGCGGCTGGAGCAGGTCGAATCCGACCTGCGCACCGTCGAGCGGAACGTCGATCGCATCCAGCAGGCGTACACGACCAAGGATGAGTGGCTGCGCGAGACCATGCTGGCGCGCCGGCAGCTCGAGCGGCTCAGCGAAGTGCTGGCGCGGATGCAGGCCGACATGGAGAACCTGCGCGGCCTGACGAGTCAGTTCGGTCGCGCGACGAACGCGATCATCCGACTTGCGGATCAGCTCGCCGGACGGCTTTCGATCGACTGAGGGTATCGGACCTCGCGCCTCGCAAAAGTCCCCCCGGGCTTAACCCGATGAAGGAGGCGAGTTAGAATCCGACGACTTTTCCTCGGTCGCAAGGAGCGGATATGCCGTCCCCCACTCGCATCCTCATCATGGGCGCTGCCGGGCGCGACTTTCACAACTTCAACGTCCTCTATCGCGATAACCCGGACGTGCGCGTCGTCGCCTTTACCGCGACGCAGATCCCCGGGATCGAGGAGCGGACCTATCCCGCCGCCCTGTGCGGAAGCGGATACCCCGACGGCATCCCGATCTATCCCGAGGAGCGCCTCGCCGCGCTGATCCGCGACTTGCGGGTCGACCAGGTCGTCTTCGCCTACTCCGACGTGAGCCACGAGTACGTGATGAACCGCGGATCGGCGGTGCAGTCAGCCGGCGCGGCGTTCGTCCTGCCGGCGGCCGAGCGGACGATGCTCCGGTCGCGAAAGCCGGTGATCGCGGTGTGCGCGGTCCGCACGGGCTGCGGCAAGAGCCAGACGAGCCGCCGCGTGGCCGAGGTGCTCAAGCAGATGGGCAAGCGCGTCGCGGTCGTGCGGCATCCGATGCCTTACGGCGACCTGACGCGGCAGGTGTGCCAGCGATTCGGCGAGCTGGCCGACCTCGACCGGCACGAGTGCACGATCGAGGAGCGCGAGGAGTACGAGCTGCACATCCGCCGCGGCAACGTGCTGTTCGCCGGCATCGACTACGCGAAGATCCTCGCGGCAGTCGAGGCCGAGGCGGACGTCGTTCTCTGGGACGGCGGCAACAACGATACGCCGTTCTTCAAGCCCGACCTGCATTTCACCGTGACCGATCCGCACCGCGCCGGGCACGAGCGCCGCTACTACCCCGGCGAGACGAACTTCCGGCTTGCCGACGTGATCATCATCAACAAGTGCGATTCCGCCCGGGCCGAGGACATCGCCACGATCGAACGCAATGTCGCCGAGATCAACCCGCGCGCGAAGATCGTCCGCGCCGACTCGACCGTGACGGCCGAGCCGGCCGAGGCCATCCGCGGCAAGCGCGTGATCCTCGTGGAGGACGGGCCGACGCTGACACACGGGGAGATGGCGCTCGGCGCGGCGAAGATCGCGGCGCAGCGACTGGGCGCGGCGGCCATTTCCGACCCGCGGCCGCACGCCGTCGGCTCGATGCGCGGCGTCTATCAGAAATATGCGCATCTGACGGACATCGTGCCCGCGATGGGATACGGCCGATCGCAGATGGCGGACCTGGCGGCGACGATCAACGCGACGCCGGGCGACGTGGTGCTGATCGGGACGCCGATCGACCTCGCGGGACTGATCGAGCTGAACAAGCCGACGGTGCGGATCCGCTACGAGCTGGCGGAGCGCGGCGACATCACGGTCGAGTCGTTGCTTCGCTCGCTGCCGGCACTCAACAAATAGTCCCCGTACGGCCGATCGAACGGCCCGGATTCATCACGTCTTGCGCGGGATCGGCAGTTCGAGCCGAGTCAGCACGAGCTTCAGGTCTTCCCACGCCTTGGCCTTCTCCCACGGCGAGCGCAGCAAGTACGCCGGGTGAAACGTCGGCATCAGCGGGACCGGATCTCCGACCAGCGCCGAGCCGGACGGGTAGAAATCGTGGAACCGGCCGCGGAGCTTGCCGATCGACTCGCGGGTGTTGAGCAGCGTCTGCGCCGCCGGCGCGCCGAGGGCGACGATCACCTCCGGCTGGATCGTCCGAAGTTGCTCGAACAGGTACGGGCAGCAGGCCGCGATCTCGTCCGGCGCGGGCGTGCGGTTGTTCGGCGGACGGCACTTGATGACGTTGCAGATGTACACGTCGTCGCGGCGCAGGCCCATGCCGCGTTCGATCATCGCCGTCAGCAATTCCCCCGCGCGGCCGACGAACGGCTGGCCGGTGCGGTCCTCTTCGAAACCCGGCGCTTCGCCGACGAAGACGATCCGCGCGGCGACGGAGCCCTGTCCGAAGACCGTCTGCGTACGGCCGTCGGCGAGGCCGCACTTGCGGCAGCCGCGGACCTGCGTTTCATCGAGAGTCTGAAGCGTCGCGAGGCGGCGGCGAAGCTCGTCGGGGTCGGTCGTCGTGGATGCGCGGACCGGACCGGTCGGTCCGGTCGATCGCGGCACCGCGTCCGGCGGGACGATCGGCAACGCCGTTGCACCCAGGATTGCGTCCGCCTCGAATCGCGTCCGCAGGGCCTCGCGGACCTCGTTCATCGACATCGACCGATCTCCGTACCCGATTACGGCGACGACTCCGCCCGCACGCGATCGCCGACCGCCACGTCCGCATCCGCCGAAACGAGCGTCGCCGCCGCGGCCCGCTCGGCGGTGAATCGCCGATCGACGCGCGCGATGGCGATCGGCCTGCCTTCACGCATGACTGCGACGCGCTGGCCGTAATATACCGATGCGTCGCCGGTCGCGAAGAGCAGCATCTTCGCGACGGCGTCGACCGCCGTCACCGGACCGAATTCACCGGCCGGCGGGCGCGCGGCAATCCGGCGCAGCGCGTCGTCGATCCGGCGGCGCATCGCGGCGTCGGCGGCCGGTCGAGCGGCGCGAAGCTCGTCCGCGCCGAGCGGCGAACCGAGTTCCGCCAGCGCCAGCGCGGCATCGCGCCGGATGGCCGCGTCGCGGTGGGCGAGGAATTCCACAAGGACCGGTTCCGACGCGTCGGCATGAAACGCGCGGCATAGCGCCAGCGCCTCGCGCGGAGCGGTGCGCAGGCTCGCGACACGGCTGCGCAGCTCGATCGGGCCGAGCAATCCACTCGGCGCGAGAAACGCCGGGACATAGCGGTAGTAGACTTCCAGCGTCAGCGTGTTGATCGCCGTCGAGTAGACCCGCCCGCCCGCGCGGCCCCACTTCCCCCATCCCGGCCCGTAGGCGGGCCAACTCCCGTACGAATGGCGTCGGCTGCCGTCGCGACGCGTCGGATGTTCCTGATACTCGAGGACCGAGTTCCGCAGCGCGCGGTTCCACTGCTTCCACGACTCGCCGCCGACATGGAACAGCGCCAGCGTTCCGTAGTACCAGTAGTACTCGTTGTGCAGGCCGGTTGCGTCGCGGTGCATCATCGCATCGAGGCTGGGCAACTCGCCGAGCAGCAGGCCGATCTGCCGGCGAGCGTCCGGCGAATCACCGCGCAGTCCGATCGCCGTCCGTGCATAGAGTCCCACGGCCGTCATGGCCGGACCAAAGCGCGGCCCGATCTGGCCCGATTGCGGGTCTTCCTCCATGCCCACGCCCTTGTCCGAGTACCGGACGCGGCCGTCCGGCCCGGTGGCGCGATCGAAATGCGCGAGGATTCGCCAGCGGGTCTCGACCGACGGCCTGACGTTGGCGGCCGCGGCGGCCTTGAGCGCCATGAGCACCCAGCCGGTGATGCTGGTGTCGTTGCGGGCGGTGCGGACGTCGGCGGTGTAGTCCCACCCGCCGTCGTGCTGCTGCGCGCGTTCGAGGTTTCGCACGCCGCGCTCGAGCGGCAAGCGAAAGACCCGATCGTTCGTCAGGACGGACGCCTCGGCGACGGCGAGCGTCGCGATCGCGTCGTCGTACATCTGCATCGGCGATTCGGGCGCGAATGACCCGCTCGGTCGCTGCCGCGCGAGGATGAACTCGAACGCGCGCTCGATGTTCTGGGCGTACGGACCGCCCTGATGCGTGTGGCCCGCGCCGAGAAACGCGAGCACCGCCAGCGCGGTCACGCCGACATCCATGTTCGCGTCGGTCCGCGTCAGGGCCGGGCACGAGCAGAGATCATTGGCCGGACAGCGCCGCTGATACCCCGCGCGCCGCCACACGCCGTCAGGATCCTGATGCGCCGCGAGCCACGCGAGGCCGTCGGCGACGGCTCGCTCGCTGGCCGGGTTACCGCCGAAGCGCTCGAGGGCCTGCTTGCGGGCCGGGCCGCGCCGATTGGCGGTGGGATCGGCGGGCCGATCCGCGCCGGCCGCGAACGGCTGCGTGGCGGGTTGCGAGGTGGATGCGCCCGAACCGTCCACCGCCGGCGACGACCGACCGGCCGTCAGCGCGAGCATGACGCCGACAGCGACGATAGTCGTCATACGCCGCGTGAGACGTGCGGGCAGAACCGGTGGCGTGCACGGCCGGCGGGTCATGAAACATCCGCTCGCGGGAAGATCGACACCCCGATACCAGCGTATCGCGGCGCCGGTCCGATCTCCACACGCCCATCTCGGTTGCGGCGTGACGCGGAAGCGGTTGGGCGGTTAGAATCCGGCGGCGTCGCGGACGATCTCCCGCCGCCGGAACGAATGGACTCTCCGACACCACCGCCCGTGATCGTACCGACGTACGCGGAGGGCGGCGCGCGTCGGCCCCCGCGCGCGGCGTCGGCGTTTCGGCTGCGCTTGTGCGGCGGGCTGGTCGCGCTGGCGGGCGGCGCGGTCCTCGTGACGGCGAGGGGCCTTCCGCCGAATCCGTCCGGATTGGAGACGCACCGAGCGCTCGGTCTGCCGCCGTGCGGGTTTCTGCTCTACACGCGCCTGCCGTGCCCGACGTGCGGCATGACGACGGCATTCGCGCGGATGGCGCACGGCGACGTGTTCGGTGCGATTCGTGCTCAACCGGCCGGCGCGGTCCTGTCGATCCTGACCTTGATGGGCGTGGTCGGCGGTCTGATGACGCTCGCGTGCGGCCGCGTACCGAATGTGCGCTGGGAGTGGCTCGGGACGCCGCCCGGCCTGGCCGTGCTGGCGGTGGTCTTCTTCGGATCGTGGGGATGGAAGATCGTGGATGTGCTGATGCACCGGGGCGCGACGCCGTGATGAGCTGCGGACGATCGAGACGATGCGGTCGGTTGCGCGGGCGGTTGCGCGGGCGGTGGACAAGCGCGGCGCTTGCGTGCGTCGCGACCGCGCTTACCGCGTGTCAACTGCCCTACTTCATGATGGCGAAGGAGCCGAAGCGGAAAGTCGCGGCGGAGTACGACAAGCTCGCCGGCAAGCGAGTCGCAATCATCGTCTGGGCGGATCAGGCGACGCTCGACGAGGACTACGCGGCGCGCTACCGCGTCGCCGACGCCGTCCGCTACTACCTGAAGGAGGGGATCAAGGACGTTGACCTGGTCGACATCCGCGACATCACCGATTTTCAGGAGAAGAGCGGCAGCGACTGGGAGGGCATGAGTAACGTCGAGCTGGGGCGGAAGTTCAAGGCTGACCGCGTGGTGCGGATCGACCTGCTGGAGTACACGACGCGGGCGCCGGACGCGCAATCGGTGCGAAAGGGCCGCGTCCGCGCCAGCGTTGCGGTGTACGACGTCGGGCGGCCGGCCGGCGATCGCGCGGTCTTCGCGACCGAGGTGACGGGCAGCTATCCACCCGAGGGGCGCAAGATCGACGTGCTGAGCGTCGGCGACGTCGACATCCTCAACGGCGCGTTGCGGGTCTTCGGCGAGGCGACGGCGCGGAAATTCTACGAACACGAGGTCTCGTACTAAGCGGCGCGATGGGTTGCGCTGTCCGGCGAGTCGGGGCGGTTTCGATGCGACGGACGATCATCACCTCGCTGGGGCTTGTGGCGCTGGTCTGCGGCTGCCAGCAGTTGGCGATCATGACCTACCATGCCACTGGCGGCGACACGATCGAAGCGAAGTTCAAGCTCACGACCGGGCGCGTGGCCGTCGTGTTCGACGATTACGAGGGGCTGGTGACGGTTCCGCAGACGTTTCGCGAGTTCCAGGAGCGGCTGCGGCAGAACTTCATCGCCAACGACGTCAAGACGCAACTCATCCCGTTCGAGGAGTGGCGAAAGCTCCAACAGGGCGACGCGACGTACGACGGGCTGTCGGTGCGCGAGATCGGCGAGAAGCTCGGCGCCGACCAGGTGCTCCATCTGCGCGTGACGGACTTCCGGCTGCGGCGCGAGCCGGCCGCGCCGATCTTCAACGGCCGCTTCGCCGTGCGCGTCTCGGTCATCTCGACCGAGCGCAAGCGCGAGGTGCGGCTCTGGCCCACGCAGGAAGGCGGCGAGGAGATCGTCGGCGAGACGCACCCGGAACCGGCCGACGGCGACACGACGCCGCAGGACGTCGCGCGGCAACTGGCCGCCGACCTGGCCGACAAGGTCGCCAAGCTCTTCTACGCTCACAAGGAAAAGAGTTGACGCGAATCCTGCACGTGGTCGACGGCCGCGGCGTCGAAAACGAGCTGGCCGCGTTGTCCGAGTTGATCCATCGCTCGACGGCGGCGGGCGCGTGCGCCGGCGTGGCGTGCGTCGAGCCGTCGGCGCGCCGCCGACTCGCCGCGCGACTTGGGCGCCGCGTCGTCGGCCTCGAGTCGCGATTCGGACAGAGCGTCGTGGCGTCGATCCGGCTTCACGCGCTGTGCCGCCGCGACGCGGTGAACATCGTGCACGCCTGGGGGCCTCGGGCGCTGGCGTCGGCCGCGGCCATCGCGCCCGCGGCGCGTCTGATCGTCACGCAGACCGATCCCGCGACAGTCGCTGAGACGGCGCGCTGGTGGCGGCAGGTTGAGCGGCCACCGGCGGTGGCGGCGACGAGCCAGATCGTCCGGCACGGGCTCGCCTCGCGCGGCGTCGCGCCCGAGCGCATCGTCGTCATTCGCGGGCCGATCGACTTCGGCGCGATCAACGACGCCCGGCGTCGGGACATCCGCCGCGAACTCGTCGGTGACGCGGGGCCGGTTCTGCTCACCAGCGGTCCGGCGCGACGCGAGGATGGACAGCAAGCGGTCATCTGGGCCGCCGCGATTCTCCAGCAGTTGTACCCTTCCATCCGCGCCATCCTCCCGTTCGAGTCTCGTGAGACGGACCGGCTCGGCCGCATGTTGCGCGGCATCGGCCTGCCGCAGATGCTCGTCGCGCCGCGCGACCGCTTCACGTGGGCCGAGCTTGCCGCCGCCGCTGACGTGATGGTCGTTGCGCCGTCCGACGAGATGGCGACCGAGCCGCTGGCGTGGGCCATGGCCGCCCGTGTGCTCGTCGTCGGACCGGCGCGGCGGAGCATTGCGGAACTGATCGCCGACCATCACAACGGGCTGCTCACCAAGTCGGCCGCACCGCGGGTGCTGGCGTCGCTGCTGTTGCGGGGGTTGCAGGACGAGGCGCTGCGCCAACGGCTCGTCGACACGGCCCGGAGCCAGGCCTTCGAGGTCTTCGGCGCTCGCAGCTTTGTCGACAATTACGCGCGGCTGTACGAGAACGTGGCGGCCGGGCGGCGGGTCGATGACGGCGTGCGCGACACGGCGATGGTCGCGTAGCGTACGGCGCGCGACCGTCGCGGCACTCCACCTAATCCAACTGCTTGCGGAATCGCAGGAGCGAGATGCCGAGGATTGCCGCGCAGCACGCGAGCAATCCGGCGATGTTGGGCGCGAGATCGATCAGGTCCGCACCGCGGAGGATCACGCCGCGGAGAATCTCGACGTAGTAGGTCACTGGGAGGAAGAAGCTCAGGGCGTAGATCGCCAGCGGCATCTCGGAGCGCGGGAACATGAAGCCGGACAGGAGGACCGAGGGGAGCATGATGACGTAGGCGAGCTGCGTGGCCTGGAGTTGCGTTGCGGCGAGCGTGGAGATGAGCAAACCCAAGCCCAGCGCCGTCAGGATAAAAAGCGATGAGAGGCCGATCAGCGAAAGGAGGCTGCCGTGGATCGGCACGCCGAACACGGCGACCATGACGACGAGGACGATCAGAAGCTCGCCGAAGGCCATGATGACGTACGGGGCAAGCTTACCGAGCAGCAGGCCGGTGCGCCCGACGGGCGTGACGAAGAGCTGTTCGAGCGTTCCGTTCTCGCGCTCACGGACGATCGAGAAGCTCGTCAGGAAGATCAGCACGATCTGCAGGATGATTGCGATCAGGCCCGGGACAAAGAAGTGCGAGCTTTCGAGGTCTGGATTGAACAGCAGCCGCGCGCGGGCCTCGATCGGCGGCGCGACCTCGCCGCCCTCGTCGCGCGCCGGGCCGGTCTGAAGGGCCTCGACCACCGCGCGGGCGCGTCCGGCCGCCAGCCGATTCACGAGCAGGGCGACCGTGTTCATCGCCGTGGTCGCGACCTGCGAGTCGCTCCCGTCGATCAGCACCTGCACCGTGGCCTGCTCGCGCCGCAGCAGGTGTTCGGCGTAGTCCGGCGGGATAAGCAGTCCGACCTTGGCGCGGCCGGCGGTGATCGCGCGTCGGAAGCGGTCGTGATCATGGACGCGTTCAGCGACACGGAAGGTTTGCGTGTTGCACAGGGCTTCGACGAGGGCGCGGCTGTCCTGCCGACCGTCGAGATCGAGTATGACCATCGGGATGTCGTCGATCGTGACGTTGATGGCATAGCCGAAGATGGTCAGCTGCATCACGGGCACGACGAAGGCGAAGAAGATCGTGCCGCGATCGCGGCGGATGTGGGCGAATTCCTTCAGCAGGATGGCGAGGAAGCCGTTCATGACGACGCCTCCCGCGCCTGTTGCGCGCGGCTCAGCAGCACGAAGACGTCCTCGAGCGTCGGCGCGATCGGCCGAACGCCCGCCGACCGATCCCCCGCGGCGACGGCGGCGAGCAGCCACGGCTCATCCCGCGTTTCCTCAAGGAGTATGTGCAGCGCGTTGCCGACAAGCGTCGCATCGCGCACGCCGTCCAGCGCGCGCGCCCGCGCCAGTGCCGCGGTCGGATCGGCGCACTCGACCTCGACGTGTCGCGTGCCGCGCGGCGTGACGCTGGGGTCCGACTTGAGATCGACCGGCCGCCCCACCGCGATCAGGCGCGACAGGTACAAGTAGCCGACGTGCGTGCAGCGCTCCGCCTCATCCATGTAGTGCGTCGTGACCAGCATCGTCACACCGCGGTGCGAGAGCGCAAAGAGCAGGTCCCACAACTCGCGCCGCGCGACCGGATCGATCCCCGCCGTCGGCTCGTCGAGGAACATCACCTCCGGTTCGTGGATCAGCGCGCAGGCCAGCGCCAGCCGCTGCTTCCACCCACCCGAGAGCCGGCTCGCCAGGCGATCGATGTATGGCGACAGACCGGCCAGCTCGATGACGGCGTCCTGCCGCTCGTGCTGCCGCCGATCGTCGAGTCCGTAGACGCGGCCGTAGAATTGCAGGTTTTCCCGCACGGTCAGGTCGCCGTAGAGGCTGAACCGCTGCGACATGTAGCCGATGCGCCGCTTGATCGCCTCCGGATCGCGGCGGATGTCTACGCCGAGCACGCGGCCGTCGCCCTCGGACGGCCGGAGCACTCCGCACAGCATCCGGATCAGAGTGGACTTTCCCGAGCCGTTCGGGCCGAGCAGTCCGAAGATGGCGGCGCGCGGCACGTCGATCGACACGTCACGGACCGCGACGACGTCGCCGAAACGGCGGGTGAGGCGCTGCGTCGTGATGACGGGCGCGTTCACGGTGGCGACTCGTCGAGATAGACGTCGGCCGACATGCCGACGCGGACGCGCTCGCGGCCGGT
Organism: Phycisphaerae bacterium; assembly: GCA_023150615.1. Taxonomy (GTDB): domain Bacteria; phylum Planctomycetota; class Phycisphaerae; order UBA1845; family UTPLA1; genus JAKLKO01. Next base: position 45,422 of record JAKLKO010000023.1, on the reverse strand, counting down.
TTCGAGCGTCACCTTGATGCGGAAGACCTGCTTGCTGCGCTCGTCGGGCGTCTGGACGTTTCGCGGCGTGAACTCGGCCTCGGACGCAATGTAGGTCACGCGACCGACGAGCGTTCCGACGGAGGCGCTGTCGACGCGGACGGGAACGCGCTGATCGAGGCGGACCTCGGCCAGGCGCGCCTCGGGCACGTACGCGCGGACCCAGAGGCGCGACGGGTCGAGCAGCGCGATCGACGGCGCGTTCGGCGCGAGCAGGTCGCCCGGCCGCAGATCGACCGTCTCGACCAGCGCCTCGCACGGCGCGGCGACCACCAGCTCCCGCAACTGCGCTTCGATGACGCCCACGGCCGCCTCGGCCGCCTGCACGCGGGCCGCGGCCTCGGCGACGTCCTCCGCGCGGTAGCCCTGCTGCAGGAGCTTCAACCGCGCGTCGGCATCGGCGAGCGCGGCCCTGGCCTCGGCAATCTCCTCGGCGCGCGTCCCTTCGAGCAGCAGCGCCAGCTCCTCGTCGGCCGACGACGCCTCGGCCTGCGCGGATTTCAGCTCGCGCACCGCCTTGTCCAGCTCCGTCTGCGCAGCCTGCGCTTCCTTGCGCAATCGAGTCAACCGCGCATGCTCGGACTCTGCCAGTTCAAGCCGGGCCTGCGCAGCCTTGACCTTCTGCCGCCCGATCTCGATCTCGCGCGGACGCGGGCCGGCGACGAGCTTCTCGAGGACGACGGCGGCGCGGTCGCGCTGCGCCTGCGCTTGTTCGATTTCCTCCCGGCGGAACCCCGACTTGGTGCGATCCTGCGCAGCGCGGGCCGCGGCCAGTTCGGCCTTCGCCCGCGCGAGTTGCTCGCGGAGATCGAACGGATCGATGCGGACGAGCGGATCGCCGGCCCGGACGCGCTGCCCTTCCTGCACGAGCAGTTCGGCCACGCGGCCGCCGATGCGCGATCCGACGCGAATCAGATCGGCCTCGATGAAACCCGAGACGACCAGGGGCGTCGGACGGTTCTGCCATGCATACAGGCCGGCGACGACCGCGACGACCAGGACCAGAACCACGAGGGTGAATCGACGCATCGCGAGTGTTCCGCGCGGGACTCGGGGCACGCGCAAGATTACCGTCGCGCCGCGCGGACCGAAAGTGCGACCCGCGCGATGGGATGGTCGACACCGCCGTGGCGGCCGATTCAAATCACGCCGACCCGCGCCGCGCGTGTCTCGCGACGCCGGATGATGCGATGCGCTCGAACTCGGCGATCCCGCGAATGAACCTCGAATCGCTGCGATTCTGGTACCTGCGACGCGTCGTCGCGACGATGCTCGGCGCGATCGGACTGCGCCGCAGCCGTCGGCTCGCCGAAGCGCTCGGCCGCGGGGTTCACGACCTGGCGACGCCCGGACGACGCTACGCGCACGAGCGATTGCAGCGCGCCGCAGGACCGGGCCTTTCCGATGCACAGCGCGACGCGATCATCCGTTCGACTTACGAGCACATCGGACGATTCTGGGTCGAGACGCTTTTTCTCCGCCGACGGTTTTGCGCGTCCAACTGGCGACGATGGGTGCGGGTCACGGATGCGGCGGACTGGCTTTGCCGGCCGGACCGATCGCGCGGAGCGGTCCTCGCGACGTGCTACTACGGCAATCCGGCAGTCGCGGCCGCCGCGCTGGGGCAGTTGCTCCGCCCGGTTCACGTGCTCGTCGATCTGATCGATTCATCGCCCGGCGGCGCGTGGCAACGGGAGCTGTACCGCGTACCGTACGTGCGGCTCATCCGCGTGCAGGAGGCGTCGCAGCGGCTGCCGGACGCCCTCTCGTCCGGCGCGTCGGTCATGCTCATGGTCGAGCACCGACGCCCGCGCGGCGTCGGGGTCGAACGGACGTTCCTCGGGGAGCCCGGCCCCTACCACGCGACGGCCGGGCGGCTCCAGCAGTGGTTCGATGTGCCGATCGTGCCGGCGCTCTGCCATCGCCGCGGTGGCGACTTCGAGTTCGAGCTGTGGCTGGGCACGCCCGTCCGCGATGCGGACGCGATCCGCGCGACGGCCGCCGCGATGCAGCAACTGGAGGCGCAGGTAATGATGCGGCCGCAGCAGTATCTCTGGAACGTCTCGCCGATGGGTACGGTCGAACCCGAGATTACTGGAACGGGAACCGGATCGGTGGAATCCCCCAGAACACGTTGAACAGCGTCGGCTTCGCGAAGGCCGTCCACGGGTAGCACACGGCCGGGAGCGTGGGCTGCGGGAGTTGTGCGGAGGCCCACGGGGTCAGGCCGAGCACGACGAGGCCGGCGTATGTCAGGACGCGCTTCAACGACTTCATTCGAGCACCTCCGGCGAGGGACGCTTCAACGCGACCGAGCCCGGCCGGGCGAACCTGGCGCGGGAGCGTGCTGAGCGGCCATGATTGTATAGCGGCCGAAGCGAACGGCGGGTTTAGCGCGGCGGGCGCAGCGATCGTCGGCACGCCATTATCGGGCGTCGATGGCCGTTGCGCGTGGACTCGCGTCGCGCGTCGTGTAGGATGCGTCGGATCGTCGGGCCAAAGGCTTCCGGAGCAGCGCGTGACATCGATCGCACCAGAATCCCCGCATTCCGTCGGTCTCGGGTTTCGCTACTGGATCTGCAACGTCGTCGAGATGTGGGAGCGCCTGGCGTACTACGCGCTCCGCGCCGTTGCGCCGATCTACATCATGCAGGCGACCGATCCCGGCGGGCTGCACCTCACGCCGTTCGACAAGGGCGTGATCTACATGGTCTGGGCGATCGTGCAGTCGATCCTTCCCACGGTCACCGGCGGGTTGGCTGACCGATACGGTTATCGGCGCTCGCTCGCCTTCTCGCTGACCGTCAACACCATCGGCTACCTGCTGATGGCCGCGTTTCACAGCCACGTCGGCTTTTTCAGCGGCGTGGTCGTGCTGGCGTTCGGCACGGCGTTCTTCAAGCCGGGCCTCCAGGGCACGCTCGCGCACATCCTGACGAAAGAGAACTCGTCCGTCGGCTGGGGCTGGTTCTACATGGTGGTGAACGTCGGCTCGTTCATCGGGCATCACATCTCGCCGTTCATCCTCGCCGGCCATTCCGCCGGGGACTGGCGGAACCTCTTCCTGGTCTGCGCCGCGTGCACGGTCGTGAACCTGATCACGCTGATCAAGTTTCCCGACATTCCCAGCGGCGCATCGCAGACCGAGGGCGTCTGGAGCGTCTTGAAGCGCACGATCGTCAACGTCGCGGAGCCGCGACTGGCGACGTGGCTGCTGATCATGTCGTGCTTCTGGATGATGATGTACCAGCTCTGGGACCTTCAGCCCAATTTCATCGAGGACTGGATCAGCAGCGAACCGCTGACGCGCCACTCGCCCGTGGCCGCGTGGGTCGTGACAGGCCCCGACGGTCGGCCGCGGATCGAGCAGCAGGTGCTGCTCTCGCTCAACTCGTGGATGATCATCATCGGCGTCGTGCCGATGGCGTGGCTCGTGCGGAAGATGCGGACCGTTTCGGCGATGCTCTTCGGCATGCTCGGTGCGACGGCCGGCGTGCTCGTCGCCGGACTGACGCAAAGCGCGTGGATGCTGCTCGCGGGCATCATCGGCTTTTCGATCGGCGAGATGCTCGTCGGTCCGAAGAAGAGCGAGTACCTCGGGTTGATCGCACCGCACGGCAAGAAGGGACTCTACCTCGGCTACGTGAACATCCCGACCGGCATCGGCCAGGGCCTCGGATCGTTGCTCGGCGGCGTCGTGTACGGGTACTTCGGTGAGAAGGCCACGCTCTCGCTCCGTTACCTGGCCGAGAAGACCGATTTCCTCAGCGGAAAGGTCTGGGACGGCCGCGTGCAATCGCTCGAGCAGGTGACGGGCATACCGAGGACGCGGGCGTTTGCGACGCTCCAGGAGGTGCTCGACCGGAGCGGGCCCGAGGTCACGCAACTCCTGTGGGATACCTACGCGCCCGGCTACTACGTCTGGATTCCGTTCGCCGCGATCGGACTGATCGCCACGGTCGCGCTCGGCATCTACGGCCAGATGGCCAAGCGCTGGTCCGACATGAACGCCTGATCCGAGGGGGACTCTCGCGTCACTTCGACTGAGGTGGCGGGAGCGATGCGAGAATCTCTCGGGATGCGCGGGCCGGATCGGCGGCGGCGATCACCGCCTGGCAGACGGCCACGCAGCGCACACCCGCCCTGACCAACACGTCGATGCGCTCCGGCGTGATTCCGCCGATGGCGACCATCGGCCGCCGTGTCAGCGCCGCGGCCTGAGCGGCGAACGATGGCCCGGGGATCTGTTCGGCGGGCTTCGTCGCCGATGCGAACATCGGTCCGACCGCGACATAATCCGGGGCATCGGCGTCGGCGGCGCGAACCTGCTCGAGCGAGTGCGTGCTGCACCCGACGAGGCGCGTCCGGCCGATGATCCGACGCGCCGCAGCGATTGGCAGGTCATCCTGCCCGAGATGGACCCCGTCCGCGTCCGAGAGCCGTGCGAGGTCGGCGCGGTCGTTCACGATCACGAGCGCCCCGCGCGGACGTGCCAGTTCAACCAGCCGCTCGGCCCGCGCCAGCACCTCCCGATCCGGCAGCGCTTTCTCGCGGAACTGCAGCACGTCCGCCCCGCCGTCGAGCGCCGCTGCGGCCGTCTCGAGCCACGGTCGCGCGCACCGCGCTTCGGTCAGAAGGACGTGCAGGCGCGCGCGACTCAACCGCGCCAGTCGCGGGCTGAGGAGCGAGACCCGCTGCTCCAGCTCATACAGTCCGTAGCGAATCCGCTCAAACGGCGATGCGCCGCCGCCGGCGAGCTTTCCGTATTCTTCCAGGACCCGCAGCGCCTCGCCGGCACGACGCGCGGCGGCCAGGGCGACGACCTCCGGCCGATCGCGCGATCCCTCCTGCGCGGTGCGGATCGCCGTACCAACGTCGCCCGCGACATCACGCGCATCCAGCAGCGCGGCGGACGGGAGCTCGGCCATCGCCGCCGCGAGGTCGTGCCGCAGCGACTTGGCGGTCTCGGCGGCCGTTGCGTCGTCGAGCGAAAATCGCGCGTAATCCTCGAGCGTGCGGAGCGCTTCTCGAGCGCGGTTGAAGTTGGCGTCCAGGATGCGGGCCACGCCGGGATCCATGCCGCGTATCGTACGCGCGAACGATGCGATGGTCTGCGCGAACCGGTGTGCGTAGAATAACTGGCGAACCTCCGCGAGCCGGGAACGATGTCATCCATGACGTGCCAGCGCTGCGGCCGAGTTGTCCGCCCCACCGCGAGTTACTGCGGGCTCTGCGGCGCGGGCCTCGTTCACGCCGTGCCGGAGCCGCCACCGATCGCCGCGCCCGCTCCGGCCGCGCCGATGCGCTGTACCACCGGCGGATGCGCCCGACCGATCGGCTGCGCCGTCGCCCTGTGGCTCTTCTTCATGCTCTTCATGGCCGCGTTTTTCCTTTTCACGAATGCCGCGCGCGAACCCCGCCCGGCCCTGCACCGCGAACGCATCGAGCGGCCGATCCTCCGCTACCGGCGCGCGCCGGACAGCTATGACCGACATGACGATCGCCGCTCGTCGCCGCACCGCATCGAGACGCACTGAGCGTGCCCGCCCCGCTGCGATGCGCTGCGTGCCAATCCTTGTATAATCGCGTCGCACCGCCCGCGTCGATTTCGACGATCGCCGCCGCAGTGCGATCGAGAAGACCCGCATGAACGCAACCACCTCCCGCGCGGCCGTCATGACCGCATTCCGGCGTCCGATCGAACTGCGCGAATACCCGCTCCCCACGGCGCTCGAGCCCGGTGACGTGCTCGTCCGCATCGAGTTGGCCGGCATCTGCGGGACGGACGTGCATCTTCATGCGGGGCAGCTCGAGGTGCCCTTGCCGCTCATCATGGGCCACGAATCCGTGGGACGGGTCGCGGCGATGGGCGGGGCGGTCCGCGACTGGCTCGGGCGGCCACTGGTCGTCGGCGACCGGGTCGCATGGACGGCCGGGCGCGCATGCGGGACGTGTCGATACTGCCGCCTGCACCGGCTGCCGAGCCGCTGCCAGAACCGCAAGGCCTACGGGGTGAATACGCCGTGCGATTCGCCGCCGCATCTGCTCGGCGGCTACGCGGAGTTTCACCTGCTCCACGCCGGGACGGCGGTGTTCCGCCTGCCGGACGACCTGCCCGCCGAAGCCGTCGTCGGTGCGGGCTGCGGGCTTGTGACCGCCGTGCACGGCCAGGAGCGTATGCCGTGCTTCGCCGGCGATGCGGTCGTGGTGCAGGGGGCCGGGCCTGTGGGGCTGGCCACCGTGGCGCTCGCAAAGGAGGCCGGCGCGCGGCCGCTGATCGTGATCGGAGGTCCGGCCGAACGCCTGGAGCGCTGCCGGCGGTTCGGCGCGGACGAGACGATTGACCTCGCGAAGTACGCCACCCCCGCGTCGCGGCTCGACGCGGTGCGGGCCATGACGCACGGGCTGGGCGCAGACGTCGTGGTCGAGTGCGTCGGCGCTCCGGAGGCGGTCGCCGAGAGCTGGGAGCTTTGCCGCGACGGTGGGCGGTGCCTCGTGCTCGGGCAGTACTGCAACGCGGGTCCGACGCCGCTCAACCCGCATTTGATCACCCGGCGAGAGTTGACCATCACCGGAAGCTACGGCAGCGAGCCGCATCACTGGGTCTACGCCCTCGAATTCCTGCGGACCCGCCGCGACCGATATCCCTTCCATGAGCTTATCACGCACCGGTATCGGCTGGAGCAGGTCAACGAGGCCCTGGCGGCCGTCGCGGCGTGGCAGACCGGCAAGGCGGTCATCACTCCGAACGTGTCGTAACGCGACGTGTTGCGTCGAATGCCGTCCGGCGCGATGATCCGCGTGACCGGACCGCACGGACGCCGGTCGATCTTCGGCACGGAGGACACGTCATGCGTCTTCGCGATTGCGCGGGCTGGGCGGCCGCACTGGCCATCGTCGGCGGAGGATGCAGCCGGCTCACTTACGAACCATCGCCCCCACCGCCGGGATTCTCCGATCGGTTGATGCAACTCGAGCACGAGCGGCTCGCCGCGCGCGGACCGCAGCGCCCGATCGCGGCGCGGACTGCGGCGCGCTCGATGTCGATCGCCGGCCGGGCCGAATCCGGCTTGCCGGGACCTGCGAAGCCCGCGGACGATTCGTACGCGCTGATGGACATGGCCGGCGCGACCGAGGGCGCCCCCGATCCGGCCGCGGACGCCGCACGGAAGGAAGATATCTACGCCCGTCGACCGCCGCTCGATTCCTTCGGCCAGACGGTCAAGCGCGACGTTCAGAACATGGGCCGCGATCTGTGGCGCGACACGAAGCGCGTGTACGGCAACCCGATCAACCTGATCGTGCTCGGCGCGGCGTACGGCGGCGCGCTGGCCGTGCAGGAGACCGGGCCGGACGGCACCGTCGAGCGCCACTACGACCGACATCGCGCGTACAGCAACGACTGGGCCGACGCGTTCGGGGCAATGGGCAATCCGGGGACGCACTTCGCGCTGGCGGGACTGATGTACCTGGTCGGTCAGCAGTCGCAGGATGACAAGACCTACGAGGTCGGCAAGACGCTCTTCAGCGCGCTGATCATCAACGGACTCTCGACGATGGTGGGCCAGGCCGCGTCGTCGGACAAGGCGCCCAACGGCGAATGGGGCACCTTCCCCAGCGGGCACACGTCCAGCACGTTCTGCGTGGCGACCGTGCTGAACGAGGCCTACGGGCCGCTCGTCGGCGTCCCCATGTACGGGCTGGGCGTCCTCGTAGGCGTCGAGCGACTCAACAGCGGCGAGCACTACCTGAGCGACGTGCTCTTCGGCGCGGTCATGGGCACGGTGATCGGCCACAGCGTCGCCAGCGGGCGCGATCCGGAGCTCTTCGGCTGGAAGGTCCTGCCCTACGCCGATCCGGCCACGGGATCGAGCGGCATGGCGCTGATGAAGAGCTTCTGATGCGTCGCTGCGCCTCGATCGTCATCGCGTGAACGGCCTCGGTCCCGAACCGCACACGATCACCGCTTCGTCCGGGGACATCGGCCTCGAACCGCGCCCGGCGTGGTGGAAGGCGCTCGTCGCGCCGTGGCTTGCGATGATCCGGCCGGGCGTCGGTCTGCGGATCATGGGCCTCGCGTCGATGCGCGCCGTGGCCGTGTGCATCGCGCTTCAGGCAGCGCTGTGGGCCGGGATCATCGCCGCTTCCGCGTTGTGGGGCGATGCAATCCGCGTCGATTCGAGTCGGGCCGAAGGCCTGAAGCCGATCGCGTACCGGACGCTCCTCGAGGTCCGCGCGGAATGGAACGCCGGCGCCTGGTTCGGGGCGACCGAGTTGATGTTCCTGTCGCTCTGGGGAACGGCCATCGGGTTCGCATTCGCGGGAGCATGGCTCTGCCTGGTCGATTCGCACGCCGACGAGGGGTTCGGCCGGGCGTTTCGGCGGAGCCTCCGGGCCGTCGTCACCAGCTCGGCGGTCGTCCTTGTGCTTACGACGATCGTGGCCGTTCACGCGGCCTACATGACGCGACAGATGGAAATCTGGCGCGCGGGGCAATCCGGCGGACGAGTCTTCCTGGGACCGCCGTACGTGGAACTGACCTTCACGCTCGGCGGGAGCGTCCTGTGGCTGAGCCTCGCCCGATGCGCCGCGGCGCGGCTCCGGCCCGCGACCGCGCTCAGTTCGCTGACACCGCGCTGCGAGAGCTGCGGCTACGACCTCACGCATGTGCCGGAGGATCGGCGCTGTCCGGAATGTTCACGCGACGCGGACGAGTCGCTCACGGCCGGACGTACGCGCCGGCCCAGTCGGTGGGAAACTCGGCGCGACGTGCCATCGCTTGTCGCAACGAGCTGGCGCGCCCTTGTACGACCGGGAGAGTTCTATCGATCACTCACGGTGCTCGATGAGCCGCTGCGGATGACGCGCTTCGCGGCCGCGCACCTATTCGCCATCACCGTCGGCGCGTTCCTCTGGATCTTCACGTGCATGGTAATGATTGGTGAACTCAGATCCAGTCCATACGACGAGTTGGCGGTCATCTGCATCTTGACACTGGCCGTCCTCGCCGCGGCGTACCTGACGTATCTCGCCGCGGCCGCGATCGTCGTCACGGTCTGGTCCTGGACGCGGCCGCTGCCGGCGTTCCGCGCGGCGCGCAAGATCGTTGCCGTCGAGGCAGCGTACCTCTGGGTCTTCTGCCTCTACGACGGGCTGCTGGCGACGAGCGTTTTCTTCACGAATTGGCCGCGAGCCGCGCTCGTCCGGCAATTCTTCGGAAACCTCGGCGGCGCGCCGCCCGAACCAGTGCTCGTTCTTTTCGGCAACGGAGCGCTGATCGCGTGGTGGTTCTGGCGTTATCGGCGGATCACCGACGCCGTTCGCTACGCCAACTTCTGACGCCTGCCGTTGGTCGCCGCGCGGTGATTCGATACAATTCCGAATGAGGCCTCAGCGGCCCTGCGAGGTATCGGCGTGTTCGAGATGACCCAGTCCAGCGCGACGTCGTTCACGCTCAACGGTCGGCGAGTCACCGTTGCCGCCGGGGCCGACACCTCGCTGCTCGACGCGCTTCGCGATCATCTCGGCATCGTTTCACCGAAGGACGGCTGCCAGCCGATGGGCCAGTGCGGATGCTGCACGGTGCTGATCGATGGCAAGCCGCGGTTGAGCTGCACGCTGCCGCTGCGGAGCGTCGCCGGGAAGACGGTCACGACGCTCGAGGGATTCTCCGACGACGAGCGGCGGACGATCGCGCAGGCGTTCGTGCAATCGGGCGGCGTGCAGTGCGGCTTCTGCATCCCCGGCATCGCCGTCCGCGCCCATGCCCTCTGCGAGCGAAACCCCAACCCGACGCGCGGCGAGATCGCCAACGACCTGCGGGCGCATCTTTGCCGCTGCACGGGGTACACGAAGATCATCGACGCGGTCGAACTGCTGGCCCGCGCGCGGCGCGGCGAGTCCATCGCGTTCGATGCGTGTGAGGGCAAGATCGGCGACCGGCTGGCGCGATACTCCGGCGCGGACGCCGTCCTCGGACAACGCTGCTTCATCGCCGACATGTATCCGCCCGGCGTCGTCTTCGCCGCGCCTCGGCTGAGCGACCACCCGCGCGCGCTGGTCCGCAGGATCGACCCGCGGCCAGCGCTGAAGCTGAACGGCGTGCTCCGCGTCGTCACGGCGGCCGACGTGCCCGGCCACCGCAACGTCGGCCTGATCACGCCCGACTGGCCCGTGTTCATCGCCGAGGGCGAGGAGACGCGCTACGTGGGCGACGTGCTCGCGTTCGTCGTGGCGGAGGACATGCGGACGGCGCGTCGCGCGGCCGACGCCATCGAGATCGACTACGAAGTCCGCGTGCCGATCACGTCGCCCGACGAAGCCCTGCGGCCCGATGCACCGAAGATCCACCCTGGCGGGAACCTGCTTTCGCGCAGCGCACTGGTCCGCGGCGAACCGGAGCGGGCCTTCGCCGCCGCCGCGCACGTGGTCAAGGGCACGTGGCAGACGCAGTGCATCGAGCACATGTTCCTCGAGCCCGAGGCGTGCATCGCCCAACCCGAGGGGGACGGCCTGCGCGTGTTCACGCAGGGCCAGGGCATCTTCGACGACCGACGGCAGATTGCAGGCGTGCTCGGCTGGCCCACCGAGCGGATCCGCGCGGAACTGGTCTCGAACGGCGGCGCGTTCGGCGGCAAGGAAGACATGTCGGTGCAAGCGCAGACCGCCCTGTGCGCGTGGTTGCTGCAACGGCCGGTCAAGTGCATGCTGACCCGCGAGCAATCCATGCGCCTGCACCCGAAGCGGCACCCCGTGCGGATCACGCTGGAGGTCGGGGCGGACGCCGACGGATGCCTGACGGCGGTCCGTGCACGCATCGTCGGCGACAAGGGCGCGTACGCGTCGGTCGGCGCGAAGGTGCTCGAGCGCGCCGCGGGCCACGTCATCGGCCCGTACAAGTGCGAGAACATCGACATCGAGTCGCTCGCGGTCTATACGAACAACCCGCCGAACGGCGCGATGCGCGGCTTCGGCGCGAACCAGGCGGCCTTCGCCATCGAGGGCGCGCTCGACATGATTGCCGCGAAGGTCGGCGTCGATGGCTGGGAGATCCGCTGGCGGAACATCCTGCGACAGGGCGACCGCTTCTGCACCGGCCAGCGGCTGACCAAGCCGTTCGGGCTGGAAAAGACGCTGCTGGCCGTCCGCGATGCGTACCGCGGCGCGAAGTACGCCGGCATCGCGTGCGGCATCAAGAACGTCGGCATCGGCAACGGCCTGCCGGAGATCGGCCGCGCCAGTCTGACGATCGAATCCGACGGACGCGTGACGCTTCGCACCGGCCATACCGAGATGGGCCAGGGCCTGTTTACCGTCGCGATCCAGTCGGCGGTGCAGGAGACCGGCGTGCCGCCGGAGCTGTTCGCGGCGGCGTGCGATACGAGCGATCCGCTGGATGCGGGGCAGACGACCGGCAGTCGCGGCACGGTGCTGACCTGCCATGCGGTCATCGACGCGTGCCGGAAGTTCAATGAAGAGTTGAAGCCGCTGATGGCCGGCGTTCGCAATCGCCGGGACGCGGCGGAGGTTTCGGCGGCGCTGCGCTCGCTGGCCGGGCGAAAGTACCTCGGCGAGTGGCGCTGCTACCCGACGGACAAGTTCGGCGCGGACGTGCCCGACCCGAAGACGCATCTGACGTACGGCTTCGCGACGCAGGTCTGCATCCTGAACGACGACGGCACGGTGAAGAAGCTGATCGCCGCGCACGACGTCGGCCGCGTGATCAACCCGACGCTGCTTGAGGGTCAGCTCGAAGGGTCGCTGCACATGGGGCTCGGCTACGCCCTCACCGAGGAGTTCGTCCGCGAGGGCGGGCGGATCGTGACGGACGACATCAAGTCGTGCGGGATACTCCGGGCGCACCACATGCCCGAGCTCGAACTGATCCTCGTCGAGGAGCCGGACCCGGAATGCCCGTACGGCGCGCGGGGAATCGCCGAGATCGGACTCGTGCCGACGGCCCCGGCCGTGGCCAGCGCGTTGTATCGGTACGACGGCATCCGCCGTTTTGCGCTGCCGATGAAGGACAGCCCGGCGGCGAAGGCGATCCTTGGTACCAAGTCCGTGCCGACGGCTCCGGGCATCGGTCAGCACTAACCTGCGTTTCCGTTCCGCCGCGGCGATCCGATGGCGAGCGTATAATCGATCATCATGCACTCCTTCGCCGCACTCTTTGATTCCCTCATCCGGCAGGTCGAGCAGCGCCGGCGCGTCGCCCTCTGCACCGTCGTCGGCGCCAGCGGCTCCACGCCGCAGTCCCCCGGCGCGACGCTGCTGCTGCACGAGAACATGTCCACCGAAGGCACGCTCGGCGGCGGCTGCGTCGAGGCCGAGGTCCGACAGCGGGCCTTCGAAATGCTGCGGAGCGGCGACTCCGGCCTGCTCAAGTTCAGCCTCAACAACGACTACGGCTGGGACGACGGGCTGATTTGCGGCGGAAACATGCTCATCGCCGTCGTGCCGATCGTCGAGCTTGCGGCGGTTGAGCCGTTCGCCGCCGTTCGCGACTCCCTCGCGCGAAACGAACCGGCCCACGTCCCGATCCGCATTCGGCACGAAGGCAAGACGCAGGAGTATCGCCTGCACATCGAGCCGCCGGCCAGGCTGCTCATCGCCGGCGCGGGCCACGTCGGGCAGGCGCTGGCGAAGCTCGCCATCGGGCTGGACTTTGACGTGGCCGTGGTCGATGACCGCGGCGACTTCGCCAACGCCGAGCGACTGCCGCCGCCCATTCGCCCCGTCGTGGGCGACATCGAACGCACGCTGCGCGAATGGCCCATCGACGCCGGCACCTACGTCGTCATCGTCACGCGCGGCCACAATCACGACGAGCAGGCGCTGCACGCCGTGATTGACTCGCCCGCGCTCTACCTCGGCATGATCGGCAGCAAACGCAAGGTGAAGCTCATCTTCGACGACCTCGTCGCCCTCGGCGTCGATCCCGCGCGGCTGGAGCGCGTGCACTCTCCGATCGGACTCCAGATCGGCAGCGTCACCGTGCCTGAGATCGCAATCAGCATCGCGGCCGAACTCATCCAGGTCAGACGCAGCGTCAACCCGCCGACCCGCGTCGAAGGACCGTTCGCCGTCGATTCCGCTCCCGCCGCCCCATGAGCCGACCGCGCCTCTTCGCCGTCATCCTCGCGGCCGGCCAAAGCCGGCGGATGGGCCGGCCGAAGCAACTCCTGCCGTTCGGCCAGACGACGATGCTCGGGACCGTGATCGAATCGGCGCTCGTGACGGCGCCGCCGCTTGAAGACGTGATCCTCGTGACAAATTCGGCCGTGCGGGCCGCGCTCGGGACGCAACTTCCGCCGCGGGTTCGCGTCGTGCTCAACGACGATGCGAACTCGCCGATGTTCGCCTCCGCGCAGCTCGCGATCCGGGCAATCGAGTCTGCGCATCGACCGCGCGATGAGGACGCCGTCGTCATCCTGCTCGGTGATCAGCCGCAGGTCACCGCCGGGACGATCGCCGCTTGCGTTGCCGACTACGCCGCGCGGCCCGGCGCGATCGTCATCGCCTCGTACGGAGGGCGTCGCGGACATCCGGCCGTCTTCGCATGGCCGTTCATCCGCGCCATTACCGACTGGCCCGCCGACCGGCGGCTGAGCGAAATCGCGGCGGCACATCCGGCCGCGGTGCGCGAGCGGGCGATCCCGACGGCGGCGCCGATCGACGTGAACACGCCCGACGACTACGACGGGCTGCGCTGAGCCGCGCCGCGACGAGCATCATCCCCCGCGCGCGTGGTGCGGAGCGCGGCGGAATTGCAATGCCGCTCGGCCGCGCGCAAGATGCCGCCGATGAGCGAGCGCGCGGTCCTGGTCGGCATCGACGAGGCGGGTTACGGCCCGGTCCTCGGCCCGCTGGTCGTCAGCGCCGTCGCCTTCGACGTGCCTGCATCGCTCGTCGATGCGTCGCTCTGGACCGTGCTGCGAAATTGCGTCACGACCTCGCCCCGCCCGCGCGACCGGCGATTGCCCATCATCGACAGCAAGAAGCTCTACCAGCGCAAGGACGGCCTGGCGCAGCTCGAGCGCTCCGCGCTTGCGCTCGTTGGCGCGCGATTGGACGTACCCGCGACCGCACGCGAGCTGCTCCGCCGAATCGCGCCGGCCGTCTTGCCGACGCTCGACGCCTACCCGTGGTACCGCTCCGCCGATCCGCGGCTGCCGCTCGAATCCGACTCGGGCGGCACGCGTGTTGCCGGCGCAACGCTGGCCCGCGACGCCGAGGCCTGCGACGTCCACGTCGCCGGCGTCTTCTGCGAGCCGCTGCCCGAGGCGCACTACAACCGGCTCGTCGGCAACACGCGGAACAAGGCCGTCGTGCTCTTCGGGCTCACGACCCGGCTCGTGCAACGGGTCGCCGAGGCGCTGCCCGGCCGGCCGATCCGGTTTGTCGCCGACAAGCAGGGCGCTCGCGGGCACTACGGGCGCATGCTCCTGCGTTCGTTCGAAGATCGCCGCCTCGTCATCGTCGAGGAGTCGGAGGAATCGAGCGTGTACGAGCTGCACGGCAGCGGCGCCTCGTGGACGCTTCGCTTCTGCGTGCAGGGCGAGGCGAAGCACCTGCCCGTCGCCGCCGCGAGCATCCTCAGCAAGTACGTCCGCGAGCTGTTCATGTCGATGTTCAACGACTGGTGGGCCGCGCACGCCCCCGGCGTCGCCGCAACGGCCGGCTACTATCAGGACGGCATGCGTTTCGTGAACGACGTGCGACCGCTGCTGCCGCGGCTCGGCGTGCGGCTGGAACAACTGGTCCGGCAGCGCTGAACCGCGCGACGGAAGGAGACGTCCACGACGTGCCCGCGTGGCTGGACAACTGGTTCGAGCGGCATCAGCACCCGCTTTCGCGCGGACTGCACTACGTCGGCATTCCGCTGACGATCGCCTTCATCCCGCTGGCCGCGTGGCAGCTCGTCGAGTGGCGCTGGGACCTGTGGTGGCGGCCGACCGTGCTGCTTGTCGTGGGATACGGCCTGCAATGGATGGGGCACGTCATCGAGGGCAACGACATGGGCGAGGTGATCCTCGTCAAGCGGCTGCTCGGCCGGCCCTACGTGGCCGTGTCGCCGCGTTACGAGCGGCGGGAACAAAGTGCGAAGTAGCGGCTGCGTGCAGGCTACGGTCGCGTCAGCGCGACGAGCAACCACGGCTCGCGCCGCTCCGTGCCGAAGAGGAACAGGACGGTCGTGTGCGCCTTCGTCAGGTTGTACGCCCCGGCCTCGAACACGACTGCTCGGCTCTTGCCCATGCTCCAGACGGCCCGCTGCGACGCCGCGTCCAGCTTCCCGAACACCGGTGCGACCGTCTCCACACCCTTCTGGTAGTAGTTGCCGCGCAGTATGCCACGTTTGTTCACGGCCAACTGAAGGAACTCGCGGGACGCCGATTCGTGGTTCTGAATCACGCAGAAAACCCCGAGCGGCAGCCACTCATCGGCCGCGGAGAGCGGCGCATTGCGACCCGCGTCGGAAACGGCGACGGCCTGAGTCGCATACTGATCGGCCGGGCCGACGTTTTTTCCGTGGATGAACACGTCGTTGTCGCTGAAGACGACCGTGTTGCCATAGTCGAGGACCACCGGTGCGCCGGCGATCCCGCACCAGGCGGACAGATTCGCCCAGGTTGCTGGCGTGGCCGGGTCGGCCTTGGCGCCGCCGGCCCAGACGTCCGGTTGCCACGCATCGGGGTGCGTTTCGAACCACTCGCGTGAGAAGAGCGGCTGCTCCGCCGCCTCCGTGCGGACACGATTCGCGCGGTGGCGAACGTCGCGTTCCAGCCACAGGGACGACGATCCGGCCGTGGGGTACGTCTGGCCGAGGCCTTGTGTCACCGGGCCCAAATCGGTAGGCAGCCGCGCCGTCGACGTGCCGCCAGCCGGCATGCCGAAGCCGGTCGGGCCTATGCCGACCCGCGCATCGCCGACGTATCCACTCCCCCACGGCGTGCTGACGTATCCCATGCGGCCGATGGCCTGGTACCGCTGGCCGGACGGGCCGACCATGCCGGCCGCGCGCGAATCGGTCCCCCAGTTGCCGGCGGCCTGGCCTTGAAACCACCGCTGGCCCGCGTCGACCGTGAACGCCCCGCGGGAGGCGAACGGACCCGACAGACCGCCGCCGCGTTCGACCCGCAATCCCCCGAACCCCTGCGCGAGGGCCGTCGCGTCGCAGACCAGCAGCACGGCGACCGCGAATGCCGCAAGCGATGTTCGGGCTACCATGTGCTGTTCACTCCGAATCGACGCACGGCCGGCGGGATGCGCGGCGGATGCGCGGTTCAGCCGCCGGGTTTCGACTTCTCGAACGTGACCGGCGGCGCGTCCGGGACGGCATCGGCGCCGACCACGCGCCGCATCGATTGCCAGGTGAATCGATCTTCCCCGAGCCGCGTGATGATGTTGACCGACGAGGTCGGAACACCGTCGGGCGTCAGTCCGCTCGAATCGATGACCCAGCGGTTGCGGTCGCGCGTCCAGATCATCTCGCCGTTTCCGCCGTCATCGTTGTACACCCACGAGCGGATCTGCCCGGTCCGCGGGTCGCGTCCGATCTGGTGCGTGCCCGACTGCGTGACCTTACCGGCCTCGCGGACCGAGAAGCGGCTCATGAGAAACATCTTCTTTTCGTTCCACTCGAAGCTCATCCGCGTGTCGCGGTCCTTCGAGCTGCATGCCCATTCGCCGACGAGCCACGCCAGGTCCTCCAGCCGGTCTTCGTGAGCGCCCCACTCCCGCGCGACGGCGATTCGCCACACGCCGTCCTCGCGGACACGCAGGACGCTGTAGCGACTCGCCTGCGGGGCCGCGTTTCCGGGCGTGCGAATGATGAGCGTACCCTCCACGATCGCGCTGTCACGCGATGGGAAGCGGATGGACTTGACGTGGGCCTCGATCGTGCAGCCGGGATGCTCCCTGAACAACTCAGCATACGCGCGCTCGATGCTCGCACGCCCGTGGAGGACCTCCCCGGCATCATCGTAGTACTCGCACTGCTCGCACCACCCGGCCGCAACGGCCGGCGCGTCGCCGCGCGCAAATGCCTCCGCAATTGCGCGGCCCGCCTCCATGATCGCCTTGCGATCGGCCTCGCGGTTCGTGTCGTTTGACTCGCGCGGATCGGAGTATGCCGGGCCCGGCGCGACGAGGACGGCCAGCAGGCCGCTCGCGATCAGCAGGAATGGGCGTCGGGGCGTCATCCGTGGACTCGCTGCGCCGCCATGCAACCCCGTCGCGACGGCCGGCGGACGCGCGACAGTATCATCCGCGCCACGGTGCATTGCAAGGCGGCGGGATGATCCGCTCGAATGCCCTCTCGGCACGTCGAGCGCGTACAGGTCCCAATCCACGAGTCGCCCGATCGGCGTCGATCGGCTTCATCGAATAACGCGTTTCCCAATCTGAAAAAGAGAGATCATCGGCGAGCAGTACCACACCATCCGGTTGAACATGCCCCAGCCGGTAGACCCGGAGTTCTCCCCCAACACGATAGACTAACTCAATCGTCGAGGGCTCGTCTGGCGAACGTCGCATCGCGACCTGGATCGACTCGCCGCCGTTGCACCGCGCGCTCAGCCTGAGTTCGGCGACAATCGCGTCCAGGGCCTCCTGGACGATTCCAGGATCTTGACTGCGCACCTCTTCATGAAGCTCGCGGTCGTGTGCTCGCGTCGGCTCTTGCACCGTCGATGACGGCGTTCCCCCGTCGGCACAACCCGTTGCCAGCGCGACAACAAGGATGCTCTGGAGATTCAGAGACCGGTTCGGCATGGCTGCACTCCGCTCCCGCTTTCCGCTTTACTCCTCCTGGGCGGGGACGATATCATCGTCATCGGGACCGGGCCACGGCAACCGATTCCGGATCGCACGCCCGCGCGCCGACAAGAGGCCGCATGCCCCCGCACGATCGCACAAACCGCCTCATCGCCGACCTCGCGCGCGACGGGCCCGCAAACGCCGCCGGGCTGATCCCCCTCATCTACGACGAACTCCGCGAACTGGCCCGCCAACACCTCGCCCGCGAACGACCGGACCACACCCTCCAGCCCACGGCCCTCGTGCACGAAGTCTGGCTCCGCATGGCCGACGCCGACGCGGTCGACTGGCGCGGGCGGGCGCAGTTTCTCGCGCTGGCCTCGGGGCAGATCCGCCGTATCCTCGTCGATCACGCGCGGAAAAAACTGGCCGAGAAGCGCGGCGGCGGCGTCTACAAGATGACGCTCGACGAGGCAATGATCCCGCAGGCGCAAAGCGAAATCGACGTCCTCGCGCTGCACGAGGCCCTCGACCGCCTCGCCGCCCGCTCGCCGCGGCAGGCGCAGATCGTCGAGCTGCGCTTCTTCGGCGGGCTCCACGTCGCCGAGACCGCGGCAGTGCTCGGCGTCTCCGAGACGACCGTCAAGGACGACTGGGCCGTGGCCCGCGCGTGGCTCCACCGCGCGCTGGCCGGCGGCAACGCGACATGAACACGGCCGATCACGCCCGCGCGTCGGAGCTGTTCCTCGCGGCGCGGCGGCTGCCGGCCGAGGCGCGGGGCGAGTACCTCGATCGCGCCTGCGGCGCCGACGCGGCGCTTCGGGCCGAGGTCGAGTCGCTGCTGCGATTCGACCAGCCCACGCCGCCGTTCCTGAACGCCGGGCGGATTGACGGCTCGTCGAACCGCCGCGCGGCGGAAAGCGCCGCGTCGGACTCGCGCGTCGGGCGCGCCGCGCACGACGACGAGGGCGCCGAGCCGCCCGAGTTCATCGGCGACTACCGCATCCTCGAACGGCTCGGCGAAGGCGGCATGGGCCGCGTTTATCTCGCCGAGCAGTCGAACCCGCGCCGCCGCGTCGCGCTCAAGGTCATCCGCTCGACGGGGATCTCTTCGCGGGCCGTCCGACGCTTCGAACACGAGGCGGAGGCGCTGGCGCGCCTGTCGCATCCTTGCATCGCGCAACTCTACGACGCCCGCCTGCCGGGCGGCGACCGCGCGCCGCCGTTCATCGCCATGGAATACGTCGCCGGCCTGCCGCTGCCGGTCGATGTCCGGGAGCATCGGCGGCCGATCCGCGAGCGGCTCGAGCTGATGTCGCGCGTCTGCGACGCCGTGGAGCACGCGCACCAGCGCGGCGTGATTCATCGCGACCTCAAGCCGGGCAACATTCTCGTTACGCCCGCTGGTGAGCCGAAGGTCCTCGACTTCGGCATTGCGCGGCTGGCGGACGAGGGCGAGTCGCAGCGGACGCTGCTGACACAGACCGGCGAGCTGGTCGGCACGCTGCCGTACATGAGCCCCGAGCAGATCGAGGGCAAGTCGGACGGGCTGGATACGCGCAGCGACGTGTATGCGCTCGGGCTGATCCTCTACGAGCTGCTGGCGGATCGCCCGGCGCACAATCTCGCCAGCCGCTCGCTGTCGGACGCGGCAAGGATCGTCCGTGAGGTCGATCCGCCGCCGCTCGGATCGATCGACCCGCGCTGCCGCGGCGACGTCGAGACGATCGTTGCGAAGGCCATCGAGAAGGACCGCACGCGGCGGTACCAGTCGGTCGGCGAGATGGCGGCCGACCTGCGCCGGTACCTTGCCGACCGGCCGATCCACGCGCGGCCTGCCAGCCACCTCTATCAGTTTCGCAAGTTCGTGCGACGGAACCGCGCGATCGTGACGGGACTGTGCCTTGCGTTCGCGGCGATGACGGCCGGCACGATCCTGTCGACATGGCAGGCCGTCCGCGCTGCGCGCGAGGCGCGGCGTGCCGAGGCGACGAGCGATTTCCTGCGCGGCATCTTCGCCGCGATCGATCCGTACCGCGTCGGGCCCGAGGTGCCCGTAGCCGACGTGGTCCGCCGCGCGGCCGCGACGATCGAGGCGTCGACGCGCGGCGAGCCGCTGCTGGAGGCCCGCTGGCGGAACGAACTCGGCTCGATCTACTACAGCCTCGGGCTGCTGAACGACGCCGAAGGGCAATGGATGGCCGCGCACCGCATCCGTCGCGAGCGGCTGGGTGATGACGATCCCGAGACGCTCGACGCGGCGAACAACCTCGGACTGCTGCGGATCAAGCAGACGCGCTACGCCGACGCCGAGTCGATGCTGAACCAGACGCTCGCCGCGCGGAAGCGCGAGCTCGGCGATGCGCACCCGGACACGCTGCTGACGATGAACAACCTCGCCATGGCGCTGCACCCGCAGGGACGCTACGACGAGGCCGCCGCGCTGTGCGAGGCGGCGCTCGAGGGGCAGCGCCGCGCGATCGGCGAGGCGCACGCCGACACGCTGAGCACGATGGTGAACCTCGCCTCGGCCGACCAGGCCCGCGGCCGGCTCGACTCGGCCGAGCGGGCGTTCGTCCACGCGATCGCCGGGCTGCGAAAGGCCGTCGGCGAGCGGCACCCGTCGACGCTGTTCGCCGAGGCGAACCTCGCGCGGCTGTTGAAGGACCAGCGTCGCTACGCCGATGCCGAGCCGCTGCAGCGTGAGACGGTCGAGGGCATGCGTTCCGTTCTGGGTCCGGAGCATCCGGATACACTGATCGCGATGGTGAATCTCGCGCAGATCCAGCGGCAGCGAGGGAAGTACGCGGAGGCGGACGGCCTGTACCGGACGGCGCTGGAACCGCTGCGCCGCGTCTTCGGCGAGGACCACGCGCACGTCGCGACGGTCACGACGCAGTGGGCGCTGGTGCTGGAGCGCCTCGGGCAGCATGACGAAGCGCGGTCGCTGCTCACGGCAACGCGCGAGAGCTACGAACGCCTCTACGGCGCCGATCATCCACGGACGCGGCAGGTGGCGGAACACCTCGAGCGCGTCCGCCGGTCCGCATCCACTCGGCGTGCGAACTAAGGATGGTCCCTTTGGCGCTTGCAGGCATTGCGGACCCGCGTTTCCGGCCGAGATTGGGGCCTCGGGGCGGTGGAAAACCGGTGGGTGAAATTACCCCACGCCAGGTTTTTCGGCATCAGTCCGCTTACGAATCGTCCGTTTTTTTTCTTGTGAAACAATTCTCATGGCGAGCTGCGATTCTCAAGTTGCTTTCCCATAGTGTTTTATATCGCTGTTATAGTAACAGGGCGATCCATACAAAACTTTTATCGATACCGGAATTTGCCCACTCGCATTTCGGTGTTATATTGAGGATGGCAGTAGGTGTCTCCCTCCAGCAGGATTCGGCTCTCCCGACCGGTCTTTCGGACGTTAGTCCCGGCAGCGGCGGTTATCCGTCTACTCCGGGCCGGCGTCGCGAGAACAGCGAGCACGCGGTGGTCCGCGGCGGACGACGAAGCGTCCGGCGGACCGACCGGGAAACCGCGTGAACGAGAGCCGCAGGCGAGCCTGCATGAGTGGCCCTCACGGAGGCCACGGGAGCGAGGGCATGTCGAGTGGAGCGTTGCAGCCAGGGCGGCGAGACCCTGCCGGTTTCGCGCAGGTCCGCCGCGTCCAGTGCCGGGGATTGGGCGAGGATCAGCGTCGCGAGGTCGAACGCCTGATCAGCGAGCCGATCCCCCTGATCCATCACCCGTCATTCGTCCAGGCCGAGGCCGAGGCGTGCTACTGGGGTACGTCGAGCGCCGCCGCGACCGCGCGGACGGACCCGTGGTGTAACGCGGCCACACCGGACAGCGAGCAGATTCACGACACCGCGCCGACGACGTTGACGGCGCAACAGGAGCAGGCCAGCTTTCTGCGCCTCAACTACGCGCGGTGGCGCATGCGCCAGATCGTCACCGAGATGCAGGGCAACCGGCTGAAGCGCCGCGTCGCCGAGGAGCTGCTGACGTGGGCGCGGCGCGCCGACGCGCTCCGCGCCGCCCTCGTCCGCGCGAACATGCCGCTCGTGCTGGCGATGGCCAAGCGGACGCGGCTGGGGAACATCGACTTCGCCGAGCTGATCAGCGAGGGCAACATGGCCCTGCTGCGGAGCATCGACAAGTTCGACTGCGCTCGCGGATACAAGTTCAGCACGTACGCCTGCCGGGCGATCATCAAGAGCTTCTCGCGCGTTGCGATGCGGGCCAGCCGTTATCGCGGCCGGTTCCCGACCGAGTTTGATCCATCGCTCGAGAAGAGCGACTTCCTCGATCTGTGCCGGGCGCGCGAGGAGTCGGACTGCGTCGATGAGCTGCGGACCATCATGTCGCGCAACCTGGCCGAGCTGAATGAAGTGGAGCAGACCGTTATCCGCGCCCGCTTCGCCCTCGATGTACCGACCGACGGCCCGACGCCGCCGGCGCCCAAGACACTCGAGGAAGTCGGTCAATTGATCGGCGTCACGAAGGAGCGCGTGCGGCAGATCCAGAACCGCGCTTTGGCCAAGCTCAAGGCGCGTCTGGAAGAGAGCATCCTGGCCGCCTAATCGGCCGGGTCGATTCCATCCACGATCGGGCCTTGCGGGTTGCTCCCGCGAGGCCCGTTTTCTTGCGCAGGATCCGGCAGCCTGAAGCGCTTTCGCGTCGTCTCCAGATCGCGCGGCCAGTCGGTCGAGACCGCCAGGCGCTTCGAGGATTCGGGATGCACAAACGCCAGCCGCGCCGCATGCAGGCAGAGCCGCGGCACGCGGATCGACTGCGCCGCCGCGCCGTAGATTGAATCCCCGAGGATCGGCGAGCCGATCGACGCGAGGTGCACGCGGATCTGATGCAGCCGGCCCGTCGCCGGGCGGGCCTCGATGAGCGATACGCCCTCGCCCGACGCCAGCACGCGATACGCGGTGACCGCCTTGCGTCCATCGCGGCGGATGGCCGCCAGCTTCCGCGCCCCGACGACTTCGGCGATCGGCGACTGAATCACGCCCTGCCGCGGCGTCGGCGTGCCGAGGACGATGGCCCAATACGTCTTCTTGACGCGTTGCGACTCGAACGCCTCGCGCAGCGCCGCGTACACGCGGTTGCGCAGCGCGACGATGACCAGACCGCTGCAATCGCGGTCCAGACGGTGCAGCAGGCCCCAGTCGCGCTTCAGGCCGAGGTTCTGCAGCCGTGCGGGCCAGCGCGCGAACAGGCCGTTCAGCAGGCTATCGCGTTGATGGCCTTTGCCCGGCTGGGTGACGACGCCGGCGGGCTTTTCAACCACCAGCAAGCCCCCGTCCTCGTAGCGGACCTCGAACGGCACGGCCGGGTTGGGACGGACGGACCACTGCTCCATCGGCCGACAGCCTACGCGGACGCCGTTGCGTTTGCACGGGCCGCTTGCGCCGATCGGAGCTTGGAACTACAATGCACGATTGCACGCTAGAGAGGATTTGAATGTCGGATTCCGGATCGTTGTATCGCAACCCCGCGGACGAGACGTGGCGGATCTTCCGCATCATGGCGGAGTTCGTCGAAGGCTTCGAGCTGCTGAGCACGATCGGCCAGGCGGTGAGCGTCTTCGGCTCGGCACGGACGCTTCCGGGCGCACCGCTGTACCAGAAGGCCGAGGCCCTCGGCCGCAAGCTGGTCGAGCGGAACTTCGGCGTCATCACGGGCGGGGGACCGGGCATCATGGAGGCGGCGAACAAGGGAGCGTTCGAGGCGGGCGGGACGAGCGTGGGGCTGAACATCACGCTGCCGCTGGAGCAGGAGGCCAATCGATTCCAGACGCATCGGCTCGAGTTCCGTTACTTTTTCTGCCGCAAGGTGATGTTCGTGAAGTACGCGCTGGGGCTGGTGTGCTTTCCGGGCGGGTTCGGCACGATGGATGAGTTCTTCGAATCGATGACGCTGATCCAGACGGGCAAGATCGCGGAGTATCCGGTCGTGCTGATGGACCGCGCCTACTGGACGCCGCTGAAGGAATTCATGCGCGAGACGATGCTCGAACGATACGAGACGATTTCGCCGGAGGACCTCACCCGCTTTCTGATCACCGACGACGTGGAGGAGGCGGCCGATTTTCTCCGCGAGTTCGTCGATCGCGAGCTGGACAAGCTGCGGCATCCGAGCCTGGAGGAAGAAGCGCGGCTGCCGCAGTCGCAGCGGATCACGGGCGAGGGGACGCGCTACGGCGTGACCGGCGCGCGGGTGATCCGGCAGTCGGAGCGGTGACCGGTCGCTGTCGCATCGCGCGCGGCGCACTGCCGGGAGGGGCACATTTCCCGATCCGTGCGTGCGGCGACGAGACGCCGGGCGCAAACGCGCCAATGAGTGTGGCGGACGTTCCGTTGAATCGAATGACGCGGCTCGAAGAGCCGTGGCACACGAGCGGTGCGGTGCGTCACTCGTGCGACGGGTGCATCGCCAACGGCACGTCAGGCCCGATGCGCCGGGGCCACGCCTTCGGGCGTCCGGCGCCGGCCGCCGACATCCGACCGGGACGCGGCGGGCTCCGCGCGCGGCCCGGTCCGCACCGACCATCCGGTCTTGAGTCCGAGCACGAACCAGCCGAGGGCCAGCGCGCCGGTGGCGAAGATCGTGTCTCCGATGACGCGCAGCCACCGCAGCGTGTCCATGAGCGGCGTCTGCATGAACTCGGCCGACCGCGCGTACCACATGCCGCGTTCGACGCTGGCCCAGGTTTGGAGCAGTCCGACGGGCAGCAGGCTCATCAGCACCATCAGCGCCAGGCCGATGTTGATCGACCAGAAGGCGTACGCCAGCGCGCCGGTGCGCCATTCCGCGCGGGTCGCCAGCCCCTTGAGGCAGAACAGCATCAGCCCGATGCCGAGCATGCCATAGACGCCGAAGAGCGCGGCATGGCCGTGCACGGGCGTCGTGTTCAGACCCTGCATGTAGTAGAGCGCGATCGGCGGATTGATGAGGAAGCCGAAAAGCCCCGCGCCGACGAGGTTCCAGAAGGCAACGGCGACGAAGAAGTAGATCGGCCATTTGTAGGCCGCGACCCAGGCGCGGGCGCGGCTGAGCGTGAGGTTTTCGTAGGCCTCGAAGCCGATGAGCACGAGCGGGACGACCTCGAGCGCGCTGAAGACCGCGCCCAGCGCGAGGATGGCGGTCGGCGTGCCGGTGAAATAAAGGTGATGGAACGTGCCGATAATTCCGCCGCTGAGGAAGATCGTGGTGGAGAAGAGCACGGCGGCGGTGGCGGTGGCGACGCGGAGCAGTCCCATGCGCGTGAAAAGAAATGCGATCACGACCGTGGCGAAGACCTCGAAGAAGCCCTCGACCCACAGGTGCACGACCCACCAGCGCCAGTACTCGGCGATGGCGAGATTGGTCTGACGACCCCACATCAGCCCCGCGCCGTAGAACAGCGCGATCGCGGTCGATGCGATCATGAACAGACCCAGCAGGTGCCGGTGCTCGGACGCTTGGCGCAGCGCCGGCCACATGGCGCGGCCCATCAGGAACAGCCAGAGGAACAGCCCCACGAACAGGAAGATCTGCCAGAAGCGGCCCAGATCGACGTACTCGTAACCTTGATGGCCGAACCAGAAGTTGGTCTCCAGCCCGAGCCGCTGCTGCACGCCGAGCCACTGCCCGGCCATTGAGCCGCCCACGATCACGAGCAGGCACACGAACAGTACGTTGACGGCGAGGCGCTGGAAGCGCGGCTCGTACCCGGAGACAGCCGGCGCCATGAACAGGCCGGTGGCGAGCCAGGCGGTGGCGATCCAGAAGATGCCGAGCTGGGTGTGCCACGTCCGCGTGACGGCGTAAGGCGCGTAGTCGGCGAGCGGGAAGCCGTAGAAGCCGGAACCTTCGACGCCGTAGTGCGCCGAGACCGCGCCCAGCCCGACCTGCGCGACGATGAGCACGGCGACGATCCAGAAGTACTTCAGCGTGGCGCGCATCGACGGCGTCGGCCGCAGGGCCAGCAGCGGATCGTCCTCCGGAATTGCCTCGGGCTCCTCCTCGGTGTGGCGCTGCACGGCGAAGTACCACGCCAGCGCGCCGATGCCGGCGAGCAGCAGCACGAAGCTGATCACCGACCAGACGATGACGGAGCCGGTCGGACGATTGCCGACCAGTTCCTCGGGCGGCCAGTTGCTCGTGTAGCTGATGGTCGAACCGGGTCGATTGGTGACGCACGCCCACGACGTCCAGAAGAAAAAGGCATTGAGCGATTCCTGCCGCTGCGGGTCCTTGATCGCGTTCGCCGGGATGGCGTAGGCGTCGCGGAGTTCGGCGAGCGCGGGATCGTTCCCGAATAGCGCGGCGTAGTGTGCGCCGACGGCGCGGATCACCTCCGCCCGGTCGGGCGAGATGGTCACGTCGCCCGAGGCGGACTCGTAGGTGTTGGTCCGCAACTCGTCGCGCAGCCGCGCCTTGAGCACGGCCTGCGCATCGGAGGGCAGTTCGTCGTACGGGCGCTGGCGGTCCGCCATCGCCCAGCGATCAAGCAGGCCCATCGCCTCGTGGTGCAGCCAATCCGCCGACCAGTCGGGCGCAACGTAGGCGCCATGCCCCCAGACCGTGCCGACCTCCTGGCCGCCCATGGATTGCCAGACGTTCTGCCCGTCGCGGATCTGTTGGGCGGTGAAGAGCACGCGACCGTCGGTCGTGACGACGCGCTTCGGGATGGGCGGCGCCTGTCGGTAAAGCTCGCGACCGTAGAAGCCCAGGACCGCGAAGGACGCGGCGATCACGATGGCCAGTGCGAACCAATGTCGTGTGTAGGAACGACCCGGCATAATGAGACCTCCCGTTGTCGCGGCGCGTCGGTCAGCGATCCAGTTCCGCCGCGATGATGTTCAGGCTGCCCAGCACGGCAACGACGTCGCTGACCGAGTGACCGATGACGAGCTTCGGGAAGACCTGGTAGTTGATGAAGCTCGGCGGGCGGCAGCGGGCGCGGTACGGCCGGTTGCCGCCGTCCGAGACCAGGTAGAAACCCAGTTCGCCGTTGGCCGTTTCGGTCGCGGCGTAGCATTCGCCGACGGGCGGGGTGAAGCCGCGATTCCACATGATCTGCTCGAAGTGGTGGATGAGTCCTTCGATCGAGAAATAGACCTCGCGCTTGTCGGGCAGGGTCTTCTTGTCGTCGGGCAGCACGTTGATCGGACCGGGCGGGATGTTGTCGATGAGCTGCTCGATGATCGCCATCGACTGGCGCATCTCCTCGAGCCGCACGAGGTAGCGCGCGTACACGTCTCCGCCATGGGCGATCGGCACCTTGAACGTGACGCCGGACGAGCCGCGGCCGTCCCAGTTGTCGGCGTAACAGAGGTACGGTTCATCCTTTCGCAGGTCGCGCTGTACGCCCGAAGCGCGCGCAAGCGGTCCGGTCCAGGACCAGGCGATCGCGTCGTCATGCGAGAGCACGCCGATGCCGAGCGTGCGCTCGACGAAGATGCGGTTTCGCGTGAGGAGCGATTCCAGGTCGCCCATCGCCTGCGGAAGTCTCCGCAGGAAGTCCTTGACGTGGCCGGGCCAGGCGTCGGGCATGTCCTGGCTCAGCCCGCCGACGCGGGTGTAGCTGGTCGTGAAGCGCGCGCCGCAGATCTCCTCGAAGAGGTCGTAGATATACTCGCGCTCGTTGAAGCCGTAGAGGAACGCCGTGAACGCGCCGAGGTCCAGCCCGGCGGTGCCGATGCAGAGCAGGTGGTCCTGGATGCGGGCCAGCTCGGCGATGATGGTGCGGAGGACTTTGCAGCGCGGGGTCAGTTCGATGCCGAAGAGCTTTTCGCAGGCGTGATGCCAGGCGATGTTGTTGGCCATCGGCGAGACGTAGTTCATGCGGTCGGTGACGACCACGTACTGGTTGTAGTCGAGGTGCTCGCCGAGCTTCTCGAAGCCGCTGTGCAGGTAGCCGATATGGGGGACGCAGGAGACGACGGTTTCGCCGTCGAGCTCGAGCACGAGGCGCAGCGTCGTGTGCGTCGCGGGATGCTGCGGGCCGAAGTTCAGCACCCAGCGATCGCCGAGCACTTCGCCGGGTTCGAGTTGCACGGGTTGCGGCACGGGCAGGACCGCCATGAGCGGGAGTTCTCGATGAAGCGCGCGTCCGCCGCGAGGGACCGACCGCTCGATCCGGCGCGACCGACGGAACCTGCTGGAATTTAGCCGCGTCAGACGCCGCTCGCAACGCGCGCCGAGTCGATCGCGCCGTGCGGCATCCCGGCACACGGCGCGACGCGCTCGCCGCGCTGCGCGGTCTTGGGTCTAATAGGCTGCGAATGACTGCGCGGCGGCACCAGTACTGGGGGATCGCGTTGGGCCTGGCGATCACGCTGGGCACGGCCGGACTGCTGACGCCGCGGCTCGATCCGCTCGAACGCCTCGCACTCGATCTGCGATTCCGCTATGCGAACCGCGTGCCGGCCGATCCACGGATCGTCCACGTCGACATCGACGACGGCTCGCTGGAACGGATCGGGCGCTGGCCGTGGCCGCGCGACGTCGTCGCGGACCTGGTGCGGACGCTGCACGAGCTGGGCGCATCGGCGATCGCGCTCGATCTGCTGTTCGATGAGCCGGAGCCGTACCGCGTCAATCTCGCGACGCCGTCGGCCGATGCGCCCGGCGCGGAGCGGATTCTCGGTGCGATGAACGAGCAGAACATCGTCTGGCCGGACCTCGAGCTGGCTGACGCCGTGCGTCGCGCGGGCAACGTCTACCTGAGCATGCACTTCGAGCTTCAGACGGGCGGCAGCTCGATCGAGCGCCGGTCGGAACTGATCCGCCGGCTGGAGGCCGCGCCGGTCGTGTCGGGACCCGCGACGACGCTCGCGCTGGCCGGCAAGGCGACGACGCTGATACCGTCGGACGTCAATCTGGCTGAGTGGCGTCGGGCGCGGGTTGTTCACGCGCTGATGCGCGAATTCAGTCTGAACGAGGATGCGCTCACCGAGCGACTGGGGCTGTCCCGGCGCGATTTGGCGGCCGTATTCGCGGCGTCGAAGCGCGAGGCGGCGGCGCGACTGGCCGCGCGGCTGCTCGATGCGAATCCCGACACGGGTATCGATGACCTGATGTCGCTCGCGCTGCCGGGCCAGGCGCGCGACGTGGTGACGGCCGATTCGAGGGACCTGACGCGGGCGCTTCGGACCCAGCGGGCGCTTCGCGTGCTGCGATCGCGGGCGACGGCGCTGCCGGCCGCGTGGCGCGGGCAGGTTGGATCGGCGGAGGAGATCATCGCGCCGCTGGAGTCGCTGTGCGCGGCGGCGAGGGACGTCGGATTCGTCGTGTTTCGCAAGGACGAGGATGGGAAGTTTCGCGAGATGCCGCTCCTGGCGGAGCACGAGGGGCGGGTCCTGCGGCAGCTCGGGCTGGCGCTGGCGTGCGACGTGCTGGAGGTCCGCGACGAGGACATCGCCTTTACGCCGGACCGCTACGTCGAGCTTCGCTCATCGGCAGGTTCGGCCGTGCGTCGCGCGCCGGCCGACGCCGAGGCGCGGATGATCGTTCCGTGGACGCGCACGGGCGCGCAGTGGCGTCGCGGCGCGGATTTTCCGCATCTGGCGGCGGCGGGCGTGCTGGCGCTGTCGTCGGATCGGCGGCTGATGGCGGAGAATCGCACGCGGATCAACATTCGCATGGCGGACCTGATTCGCGCGACGAAGCGCGAATTCGCCGCGACGTACGTGGAGCGCTGCGAGGAGCTGGTGCGGCTGTCGCGAGTGCAGCACCAGGCGGCGCTGCGCGGCGAGTCCGGCTCGGCCGAGGCGACGGCGCGGGCGCGGCGGATCGAGTCGTTGACGCAGGAGATCGAGCGCGACCAGCGGAACAGCGAGTCGATGGTGGAGCTGGCGTACGAGCAACTCCGCGGCCTGACGCCGGAGAGCGACGATGAGCGCGCGGAATTCGAGGCGGTCCGCACCGCCCACGCGACGCTGACCGGCCCGATCGCGCGGCTCCGGGCCGCCAACCGCGCCATCGAACAGCGCATCACCGAGACCCACGCGCGGCTCGAACCGCTGATCCGCGACAAGATTGTCTTCGTCGGCTACACCGCGACGGCGCTGGGCGACATCGTTGCCGCGCCGATCGATGCGAACCTGCCGGGCGTGCTCGCGCACAGCAACGTGCTCAATGCATTCCTCGTGGACCGCTTTGTGTCGCGCCCACACCGCTCGACCGTCGTCGTGCTGATGCTGCTGCTGGGCACGGTGACGACGCTGCTGACCGCGACGCGCGGGCCGATCGTGACGCTCGGCGTAACGCTGGCGACGATGGCCGGCTACGCGCTGCTGAACTTCTACGTGCTGTTCGCCGGACTGGGGATGTGGGTGCTGATCGTCGGTCCGCTGGCGAGCATCGCGCTGCCGTGGGTGCTGGTGACGCTGTACCGGCAACTGACGGCCGAGCGGCAGAAGCGCTACGTCCAGGCGCAGCTCGCGGAATTCACGGATCCGAAGCTCGCTCGGCGGATCGCCGAGGACCCGGCCACGGCCGAGGCGTTGCAGCGCGTCGAGAACCGCGAGGTCACGTGTTTTTTCTCCGACCTGCAAGGTTTCACGACCATCGCCGAGCAGGCCGACTCGCATCGCGTGCAGCGCGTCCTCAACACCTACCTCGACTACATGTCCGAGGCGCTGTTCCGCCACGAGGCGTTCCTGAACAAGTTCCTCGGCGACGGCATCATGGCGTTCTTCAATCCCAACGTGAACCCGCAGCCGGACCACGTGCAGCGCGCCACCGAGGCGGCGCTCGATTCCTTCGCGGCGCTGGAACGGTTGAAGCGCGAGCTGGGACCCTCGGACGAGCTGTTCCTCAGGCTTCAGATGCGGATCGGCATCGCGACCGGCGTCGCGGGCGTGGGCCGATTCGGCTCGAAGCGCAAGGCGGACTACACCGTCATCGGCGACGTGGCGAACCTCGCGGCGCGGCTCGAGCCGGCGAACAAGGTGTTCGGCACGCGTCTGCTCGTCAGCGGGCCGACGCGGGCGGTGGTCGAGCATCAGTACGTCTGGCGCTATCTGGCCGAGCTTCAGGTCAAGGGAAAGCGCTTGACCGTGCCGGTTTATGAGCTGGTCTGCCGCACGGGTGAGCTGAACGAGGAGCAGGCCGAGTACATCCGCCGCTTCGAGGCGGGCGTAGAGCTGTACAAGCAGCGGCGGTGGGACGAGTGCATCGTGGCGTTCACGCGGATCCTCGCGCGGCGCGTCGATGACGCCGGCGCGAGCGCGTACATCGACGCCTGTCAGGAGAAGAAGCTCTTCGCGCCCGACGATGAATGGACCGGAGCGCTGGAATTGAAGGAGAAATAGGCCCTCGCGGCCCGCCGATCGAGGTGCTGCATACGGCGGGCCGGACGGGGGTTACACTGTGCGGGTTCAGATCCTCGTCCTCATGCTGGAGGAAGCAACCATGTCTCGCAGGCGACTTTCGCTCCGTGCGGCATTCGCGATCTCGCTGGCGGTCACGCCGATCGCACTGGCCGGGTGCCCGTTCTTCGTGCCGTTCTTCATCGACCGCGACGGCGACGGCGTCGGGAACAGCACGGACAACTGTCCGAACGACTCCAACCCGACGCAGGCCGACACGGATGCCGACGGCGTCGGCGATGCGTGCGACAACTGTCCGACGACCGCAAACGCGAATCAGGCGGACACCGACAACGACGGCGTCGGAAACCTGTGCGACAATTGTCCGACGGATTCCAATCCGAATCAGCTCGACGGCGACGGCGACGGGTTCGGCGAGGTTTGCGACGCGGACGATGGAAACCCGGGCGTGCACTGAGCGACGCTGCCGGATCGAAACGACGCGATTCCGTTCGGTTGCAGCGGAATCAGCCGGTCGAAACGCACGCGGATCTCAATGTCCGTGCCGCGACCATACGCGGAGTGCGTAACCCGGCCGGCGACTTCGAAGCGCCGCCCGTCCCAGAGGACGATCTTCAGTTGACATGGCGTCCCGGCCGGCAGCAGCGAGGAATGTTGGAACGACATTCCATCGGCGCACAGTTGCGTGAGCGTCGCGATGAAAGCGGACTCCACGCCGGAGTCGACGCAGGAGCACATGGCGACCGCGCTGAGGGTCGAGGATCGATCGGACTGCAATGAGGCGGTCGATCGATGCATCAATCGCGCGGCGTCGCGGTCGATCGCGATCCGGCCACGCGGTGAAAGGCGGTTTGAGCCAGTGTGCTGCGGGTTCATTTCGGCGGCTCGTGCAAGCCCGGATCGCGGGCCCGTGGACGGAGAACGCGCTCCCTGCGGCCGAGAATCGGCCGCGTCGTGTCGGGGCGGGCCGATGCCCGCGTCGAGCCATTCGACGCCCCGGATTATCAATGCTCTTCGGTCGAACGGGCGCGGCACTTCTGCAATGAGCGCGTAAACTGGATACGGTATCGCGGTTGGTTCTCGGGCGACACGTCGGGCCGTTGCACCGGGAAAACCGTGGAGGTTGCGCGCGTTATGAGAACCGCATCCCGAATTGCCTCCGGCACGTGGGCGGGGAACGCGATGTTGAGCCGATGAACTCGAACGAATCCACGTGCTGGACGCTGATCCGCGGCGCGGCCGGTGGCGACGCGTCGGCGCGCGAGACGGTGGCGCGGCGCTATGAGCCGGTGATCCGCCGCTATCTGCGGGCGCGCTGGGGAAACGGACCGCTTCAACACGAACTTGACGATGCGGTTCAGGAGGTCTTCGTCGAGTTCTTCCGCGAGTCGGGCGCACTGTCCAACGTCCAGCCCGACCGGCCGGGCGGATTCCGCGCATTCCTGCATGGCGTGGTGCGAAACGTGGCCCTGCGAATCGAGGCCCGCCGCGCACGGGCCCGCGAGTCGCCGCCGGCGGACGCCGATGCGCTGAATCAGGTGCCGCACGACGAGACCGCCCTGTCGGCGGTGTTCGATCGCGCATGGGCGCAGTCGATCATGCGCCAGGCGGCCGCCCGGCAGGCCGAGCTGGCCGACACGGACGATGCGCGCCGGCGAGTGGAGCTGCTGAGGCTGCGCTTCGGCGAGAACCTGCCGATCCGCGAGATTGCGGCCCGCTGGCGGTCGGACGCGGCGCAGGTGCACCGCGAGCACGCCAAGGCGCGGGCGGAATTCCGCCGGGCGCTGCTGGACGTGCTGGCCTCCTACGACCCGGCGCCGGGCGCCCGGCTGGAGCAGGAGTGCCGCAACCTGCTGGCAATGCTTGACTAGCGGTTCCGGTCGAACGCGCCCGACGCAATTTCGGAAGTCGGGCAGATTCTCCGCGCGAAAGTGCAACAACACGCGAATAGATGATACGACCGGCGATCGGGCCGGGTCGGGGAGCGATGAATGATGAGCCTGATGGATGAACAGAACGCTGATTCGATGGGTGCGGCGAGAGACTCGTGGCTCGATGCGGGCCTGCGGGCCGCGTTCGGGGCGGATGACTCCGGCGTTGGATCGCGGTCCGACGGCGTGCTCGCGACGCTGGTGCAGTCGATCGGCGTCGCGCCGCACATCTGCCTGCGCGATGTTCCCGAGTCGCCTGCGCCGATTGTCCGCCCGGACGAGCGCCTTCCGGCCGGCGTCATGGGCCGCGCGGCACGCTATCAGGTCGTGGGCGAGATCGCGCGCGGCGGCATCGGCGCGATTTACAAGATCCGCGACGTCGATCTCGGCCGCGACGTCGCCATGAAGGTCCTCCGCGATCATCACCGCAAGAATCCGACGATGATCCAGCGCTTCGTCGAAGAGGCGCAGATCGCCGGCCAGTTACAGCACCCGGGCATCCTGCCGGTCTATGAGCTCGGGCTGCACGACGACCGCACACCGTATTTCACCATGCGGCTGGTCCGCGGCCAGACGCTGGCCGAGTTGCTGCACCACCGCCCCGATGTTTCCACCGAGCGGCAGCGCTATTTGACGATCTTTCACCAGGTGTGCCAGACGATCGCGTTTGCGCACGCCAAGGGCGTCATCCATCGCGATCTGAAACCGTCGAACGTGATGGTCGGCGCGTTCGGCGAAGTTCAGGTCGTCGACTGGGGACTGGCGAAGGTCGCGCGGCCGGATCGGACGGAAGATCACACGCGCACGGATGAGAGCGTCGTGGCGACGGTCCGCACGGAGTCCGAGGGTTTCGAATCGCTCGCCGGATCGGTCATGGGCACACCGGCCTACATGGCGCCCGAGCAGGCGCGCGGCGAGGTCGCGCGGATCGACGAGCGAACCGACGTGTTCGCGCTCGGCGCGATGCTGTGCGAGGTCCTGACGGGCCGGCCTCCGTACGTCGGCGAGCCATCGGACGTGCTGCGCCGCGCGGCCGGCGGCGATCTCGTTGCGGCGCATGAGCGACTCGACCGCTGCGGCGCGGACGAGGAGCTGATCGCGCTGGTCCGCGCATGCCTGTCGCCGGAACCGTGCGACCGGCCGCACGATGCCGGCGTCGTCGCGGGCGTGGTGGAGCGCTATCTCGATGCGCTCGAGCGACGGGCGCATCGGCTGGAGGTCGAGGCCGCGGAGGCGGCTGCCACCGCGCGGGGCGAGCGTCGCGCGCGGCGGCTGACCGTCGCGCTGGCGACGGCGATCTGTGCGGCGGTCCTTGTCGCGGTCGGCGGCGCGGGCTGGATGGAGCACCAGCGATCGCTTCGCACTCAGCACAACGTCGAGCTGCTCGAAGACGTCATGCAGCAGGCGCTCATGCGCTTCGGCGAGGCGAAGACCGTACGGCCCGGACGGCCGGCGGAGTGGAACGACGTGCTCGCGCTGGCGCGTCAGATCGAGCAGATGGTCGGCGCACCGGAGCTGGATGCGACCGTCCGACGTCGGGCGGAGACGCTGTTGGCCGAGATCCGGCGGACCGACGCGGACCGGCGTCTGACGGAGCGGATCGAGGAGGTGGTGATTGTCGGGGCAACGCACGACGACCGCGCGAGCTGGGAGTGGATGAGCGAGCAGCTTCGTGCCGCGTATCGCGAGTACGGCCTCGATCTCGAATCCCTTCCGGCCAACCAGATCGTGGCGAAGATCCGATCCAGTCCGCTCGCGACGCAGCTCGCGGACGGTGTGGAGCTGTGGATTGCGACCGAGGGGCACCTGATGCAATTCGGCGTCCGACGATTCACGATGCCCCAGCTCCAACAGAAGATCGAGATTCTGTACGCGGCCGATCCCGATCCCTTCCGGACGAAACTCCGCAAGCTGATCTACTCCGGCAAGCTCGACCTCGACGCGCTGCGAAAGCTCGAAGCAGAGGGAGACTTCGACAAGCTCCTTCCGCGGACGCTGTCGTGGCTCGGAACGGCCTACGCCATGGCCGGCGACGGCGAACGATCCACGGCGGTGTACCAACGCGCCCTGCGGCTTCATCCCGATGATTTCATGCTGGCGTTCGACGCGGCCTACACGCAAGTTCCGCAGAAGCGATGGGAGGAGGCGATTCGCTGCTACCATCGTGCGATTGCGCTGCGGCCGCAGACCGGCGGCGTGTGGCGGGCGCTGGGGATCGCGCTGCGTGAGAAGGGCGAGGTCGACGCGGCCATCGACGCGCTGCGGCACTCGATCGAGCTTCAGCCCGCTCACGCGCCGACGTACGTCGACCTCGGCCTGGCGCTGGAAAAACGGAACTCGACGCGCGACGCCGTCGACGCGTATCGTGCCGCAGTCCGGATCGACCCGGTGCTGGCGATCGGGTATGGTCGACTCGGCCTTGCGCTTCAATCCGCCGGACAGCTCAATGAGGCGCTGGAGGCGTTTCGGCGCTGCCACGACCTGGCGAAGGATGACCCGAGCTGGACGCATCCATCGCAGGAGTGGATTCGCGAGTGCGAGCGGGCGATTGAGCAGGGCGCCAACCGCCCCACGACGCAGCCGACGGGTTCATCGCGCGAGGGCGCGACCAGGCGCGGAGAGACCAGACCGTGATTTCGTACCAGTACGAAAAGCAGTATCGTGCCGACCCGGCGACGACATTCTCGCTATTCACTGATCTTCGAACAGCAGATCAGCGGGTCAGCGGGATCAAGAAGCTGGAAGTCCTGACCGACGGCCCGATCCGCAAGGGCACGCGCTTCCGCGAAACGCGCGTGATGTTCAACCGCGAGGCGACCGAGGAGATGGAGATTGCGGATTTTCAGCCCGGCCGATCCTATACCGTCGTCTGCGATTCGTGCGGCGCGCGCTGGACGAGCCGGTTCGAGTTTCACCCGGACTCCGCCGGCACGCGCGTCTCGCTGGACCTGCGTTGCGAGGCGATCTCCTTCTTCGCGAAGTTGATGTCGCCGCTGGCCGGCCTCTTCGCCAAGTCGGTGAAGAAGTGCATCGAGCAGGACATGGAAGACCTGCGCAAGGCGATCGAATCGCAGCGCACGGGCGCTCACTGATGCCGGAGAGCAAGTCGCCCGCCGTCGGCTCGATGGGCTGGCATCGCCTGACCGTGCCCAACGCGGACGACCCGCGTCGCTTCCGCTGCGAGGTGATCGGCTGGACGTCGTCGCCCGTCAAGATGGTTGACGACGCCGATTTCCGCATGAACTTGCCCAGCTCTGGCGAGACGGTGGCGGGCGTGTGTCATGCCCGCGGCGTGAACGCGAAGATTTCGCCGCAGTGACTAGTTCATGTACAGGCCGACGACCTTGATCGCGGCGTGCGCCGCTGCGTCGAACTCGGCGGCAAGGTCCTCGACGGGCCGCGCATCGCCGGGACACAGAAGTTCTGCGTCATCCGCAATCCGGCCCGGGCGGTGTGCGCGATCGTCGGGGCGTGACAAGCCCGCCCGCGACTGCCGCACGCTTCACTCGATTCCCTGTGCCGCCAGCCAGCGCTCGGCGTCCAGCGCTGCCATGCATCCCGTCCCGGCCGCCGTCACGGCCTGTCGATAGACGTGGTCCGCCACGTCGCCCGCCGCGAAGACGCCCTCGACGTTCGTGCAGGTGCTCCCTGGCCGCGGCAGGCGGATGTACCCCTTCTCGTCGCACTCGATCTGGCCGCGGAAAACCTCCGTGTTGGGCGTATGCCCGATGGCGAGGAACAGGCCCTTGCACGGCAGCTCGCTCTCCGCGCCGGTCTTCACGTTCTTCAGCCGCACGCCGGTGATCATGGAGTCGCCGAGCACGTCGATCACCTGCGTGTCCCAGACGGGCGACATCTTCCCCGCCTCGACGAGCTTGAAGAAGCGCTCCTGCATCGCCTTGCTTGCGCGGAGCCGGTCGCGGCGGTGCACGAGATGGACCTTCTTCGCGAACTTCGTCAGGTAGCTGCCCTCCTCGATCGCCGAGTCTCCGCCGCCGACGACGACCAGCTCCTGCTGGCGGAACGTCGGCAGCGCGCCATCGCAGACTGCGCACGCCGACACGCCGCCGCCGGACTTCGCGAGGCGCTGCTCGTTCGGGAGGTTGAGCCAGTTGGCACGCGCGCCGGTGGCGATGATTACGGCGTGGGCTTCGACCGTGTGGTCGTCGCTCCGGACGACAAACGGCCGCCGGCGGAAGTCCACCTCGCTGACGTCCTGCGTGATGAGCCGTGCTCCGCAGCGCTCGGCCTGATCGCGGAAGTTCTTCATGAGGTCCGGGCCGAGCACGCCTGTCGGGAACCCGGGGTAGTTTTCCACGTCCGTCGTGAACATGAGTTGCCCGCCGGGAATCAGGCCTCCGGCCGAGAAGCCCTCGAAGACCAGCGGCCGCAGCGCCGCGCGGCCGGCGTAGATGGCCGCGGTCAGCCCGGCGGGTCCGGAACCGATGATGATAACTTTTTCACGCATTGGATGTTCCTGCTCTTCCGCGCCCGGCGCGCCGACGTCGATGCGGAGCGGATGATAGGCCGCGTCGCCGCGCACAACAACGCCTTGTGCCGAATTCACCGCACCCCGGCCGCCGAACGCGAAACGCGCGTGCAGATTCGGGACGATGTTAACCCGCGGCCCGGCAATTACACCGGGACGATCCAGACAGGAGGCGCGATTGCCCGAGGGACACGACTCGCGCGCGGGCTACATGGCGTGGGTGCAGGCGGACGCCGCAACGCGCACGGCTTCGGTTCGGAACGACCTTCTCCAAGCCTTCGAGCGGTTCATCGAGCGATGCGAAGTTGAGACGATCAACTTCTCGTCGATGACCGCCATCGGCCCGGCTGCGGCGCTATTCACGCATCCGCTGATCCTGAGACCCCTCCTGGCATGCTGCAACCTCGCTGGTCGGGCGATAGAGCGCGACCTCGATATTCGCAACGTTGACACGTACGAGGCGCGCTTGAATCAAACAACACGGGCGGCGATCGCAGGCTATCTCAAGCCGTTCCTTCCGCAGGAAATCGCCGTTCCGGCCTTGAGAGAGCTGGACCCGGTTCTTCTTTGTCGACGAGGAGCTTCGCGCGCGAAAGGGGCGATGGGAGCGTGTAGTCGTCGAGTCGCTCGAAGGAGACCCCGTCCGGCGGTTACAAAGATTCCGCCGTTTTCGAATGGCGAACGCCCACCACCGGCGCGGTATCATTCGCGGGTACCATGAGAATTGCATTCTACGCACTGATCGGCGTCGCGCTGCTGCTCGTTTTCGGCGCGATCGGCATCTACAACGGTCTCGTCCGGCTGCGCCACCGCGTACGCAACGCCTTCGCGCAGATCGACGTGCAGCTCAAGCGACGCTACGACCTGATCCCCAACCTCGTCGAGTCCGTCCGCGCGTATCTCAAGCACGAGCGCGAAACGCTCGAAGCCGTCATCGCCGCGCGGAACGAGGCGCTCAAGGCTGCGCAGGCGGCCGCGGCCGCACCGAGCGATGCCGGCGCGATCCGGTCGCTGATCGGTGCTGAGCAGGCGCTGGCCGGTCCGCTCGGTCGTCTGCTGGCCGTGGCGGAGAGCTACCCGAACCTGAAGGCCGACCAGACCATCGGCAATCTGATGGAAGAGCTCGCCTCAACGGAGAACCGCGTGGCGTTCGCGCGTCAGGCCTACAACGACGCGGTGATGGAATACAATGCGACGCGCGAATCGTTCCCGACGGTGATCGTGGCGGGGCTGACCGGATTCCAGCCGGCCGAATTGTTCGAGATCGAGGCGGCGCAGGAGCGCAGCGTGCCGCGCGTGGCGTTGTAGCGCGGGACGGCCGGCGGCAGGGCCATCCTGCGGCGGCCGGCGATCGACGGATCGGGCGACCGCACGCGATAGATGAACTTTTTCCGACAACAGGACGCGGCGCGACGGCGGACCGGTCTGCTCATCGTCATCTTCGCGCTGTGCGTTGTCGCGCTGATCCTTTCCGTCCAGGTGGCGCTGGCGACCCTTCTCAAGTTCTTCGAGCTTGGGCCGCGTCTTGGCGAGGGATTCGATCCGTGGAACCCGCGGCTCGTGGCCATGGTCGCGGTGATCGTCGGCGGCGCGGTTCTGATGGGCGGCCTGAACAAGTTCCTCGCGCTGCGCGAAGGGGGCGCGACGGTCGCGCTGGCGCTCGGTGGGCGGCCGCTGCTGCCGGGGGGCGCGACCTCTACCGAACGGCGACTGCTGAACGTCGTCGAAGAAATGGCGATCGCATCAGGCACGCCCGTCCCGCCGGTCTACGTCCTCGACGAGGAACGCGGCATCAATGCTTTCGCGGCGGGCTACGACGCAAATGACGCGATCATCGGCGTGACGCGCGGTTGCATCGAGCGGCTCGAGCGCGACGAGTTGCAGGGCGTCGTCGCGCACGAGTTCAGCCACATCCTCAACGGCGACATGCGGCTCAACATCCGCCTCATCAGCGTCCTGCACGGGATGATGGCCATCGCGCTGGTCGGGAATGCCATCGTTCGCGGATCGCTGGAAACGGCTCGCCATGCTCGCCGGGCCAAGAACACGGCCCCGATCCTCATCGGGCTGGTCGTCGGCGCGGTGCTGTCGGTACTCGGATCGCTCGGCGTATTCTTCGGCCGGCTGCTTCAGTGCGCCGTGTCGCGGCAGCGCGAGTACCTCGCCGATGCGTCGGCGGTGCAGTTCACGCGCCATCCGGACGGATTGGCCGGCGCGCTGAAGAAGATCGGCGCGACGCGGTACGGCTCGGTGCTGCTCGCCCCCGGTACGGACGAGATCAGCCACCTGCTCTTCAGCGATGGACTGCGACGACGGTTCTCGCTCACCAGCCTGCTGTCCACGCACCCGCCGCTCGAACTCCGCATCCGCCGGCTGGACCCGAGCTTTGACGGCAAGTTTCCGAGCCGTCCGACGACGGCGGAGCTTGCCGCGATGGCTGCGCGCACGGCGCCGTTCGCTCCGACGACCGCGCCCCGTCCGCGACCGCCGGAGGGCTTGCCGCCGGAGGCGATCGTCGCCCGCGTGGGCGACACGCAACCCTCGGACCTGCTGTACGGCGAGGAGCTGCTCGCCGCCATCCCGCTCGAGATCCGCGATGCGGCGGCGCAACCGCTCTCGGCGACGGCGATCGTCTACTGCATGCTCATGAACGCCGAGCCGGACGCCCGCGCGCGGCAGAAGCAGCTCGTGCGCGAGCAGGTCGACCGCCCGGTGCGGCAGGAAATGGTGCGGCTGTTCGCCGCGGCGCGCCGGCTCGATCCGCGCATGCGATTGCCGGTCGTGGAGCTGGCCGTCTCCGCGCTGCGCGGCACGTCGCCTGCGCAGTGCGAGCGTTTGCTGGAGATCATCGATCGGCTCGCCGACGCCGACGAGCAGCAATCCGTGTTCGAATTCTGCCTGCGCGTCATTGTCCGGCGGCGGCTGGCCCATGTCCTGACCGGTGCGCGGCACCGCGCCGTGCAGTACTACTCGATCACCGCGCTCGAGGACGAGGTCTCGCTCGTTCTTTCGCTGCTGGCCGGCGCCAGCGGCTCGAACCGCGAGGCGGCATTCCGCATCGGCGCTGCGCGGGTCCGCCTGCCGCGCGGTCGGCAGCTTGAGCAGCACGATCCGAAGCGCTGCGCGTATCTCGACGTACGGGCGGCGCTGGACAAGATCGCCGCGGCGGTGCCGCAGGTGCGCGAGGCGATCCTGGACGCCTGCGCCCACTGCGTCCTGGCCGACCGCGTCGCGACGGTCCGCGAGGCCGAACTGCTCCGCGCCGTCGCCATCGCGATCGGCTGTCCGCTTCCGCCGTTCCTTCCGCGAGTCGGGCCCGCGCATGACGAGACGCCGCCGGTCGACTCCTCTCTCCCCGCGCGGAGTTGATGTCCCGCTGCGACGGACGATCGTTGGTACGTCGCTCTCTTGCATCACACGCACGGGCGGTGCGTCCGCGGCGACTGCCCATAATCTCGCGTTTCCGCGATCGCGGCCGGGCACGGCGCGAATCATGAACCGTCGACGTTGCCGCGCGTAGAGCGCCGTGTTGCATCGATGCATCGGCCCGCGCAATCGCGACGACACGCACGCGCCGACCTCCGCGACCTCGTCCCCTCGAACGCGGCCTGCGAACGGTGACCTTATCGATCCGGGCCCGCGAGCGGCCGCCGTTCGTGACCGCGGCACGCACGTTGCTCCATCGGCGGCATCACAAATTCGGGGCGAAGCCGCAAGAGCGGTCGTAGGAGGGGAGAGAAACGAGCACCGGCGGCCCGGACGATTCCGGCGCCGCCGGTCGCTCGGCCACCATCGGGG
Organism: Phycisphaerae bacterium; assembly: GCA_023150615.1. GTDB lineage: Bacteria > Planctomycetota > Phycisphaerae > UBA1845 > UTPLA1 > JAKLKO01. The sequence goes on along the minus strand of JAKLKO010000023.1, from coordinate 4,077 downwards.
GACGGAGGACGGGGATTCCCTCGGGACACGCAGGGCGACTGGTTTCGGAAAGGGCGAATCATGACACGACATGACTCCACGGTGCGCGCCGGCATGGTCATCGCGCTCGTCGTATCGGCCATGGCGGCGACCGCCAACGCACAGATCTTCGATTACATCCGGCTCGGAGACGTCGACGGCTTCGGATATGGCGCTGCGCCGGGACTCGTCGGCGCCAACGGCCAACCCGCCAACCGCGATGGCGTCGGCGTGCTGAATGACGGCGACCTGCTGCCCGACCTGAACATGAACGGTTTCACGCAGACGGGCCAGGGCGACGACTTCGACAATCGATCCATGATTGAGAAGACGGGCCTGTACGTCGAGGGCAACGGCTTCAGCGACTTTGCCAACACGACCGGATCGCAATTCACGGACATCTCGCTGTCGACGAGCTTCGACACCACGTTTCCGCCGCCGAACGACTTTCCGAGTCCGCCTTCGTTCACGCTGCCGAACCAGCCAGGCTTCATCTTCGACTTCTTCGTGCTGGCCAACGCGGTCGACCCGATGACGCCGGTGTTCATCAACGTCGTGTTCGGCGATTACGACGTGCAGCCGGCGATGCTCGTGCTGCGGCGTGCGGACCTGACGGAATTCAGCGTGGCGCTGATCGTCCAGCCGCCGGGCGAGGACGGGCTGGTGCAGGCAGCGTTCGCGCAGCTTACGTTCGCCGACGTGTTCGCGCCAAAGGGTCTGGGGTATCGCGGCTACCTCGAAGTGGACTTCGATGCGCCGGGCGAGCCCTACACCGCATTCGACTTCGCCGAACTGAGCGTTCGGCCGATCCCCGAACCGGCGACGCTGGCCCTGCTGGCCATCGGCGGCCTGACGACCCTTCGACGTCGGCGCATCAGGTATTGAAACCTCGCATCGCACCGTTCCGCGGGGGTCGTCCCGAAAGGGGCGGCCCCCTTCCGCTTTTTACACGCGGCTCGTCGCTCGGCGTTACGGCTGCGTCAACGACGTGCACACGGCGCTCGCCCTCGCGCCGCATCGAGGCCGACCCCGGCGCGCGATGGCGCGCGGAATTCTTGACCCGCCGCGCCCGCAGGCGATAATGTTGATTGATCGTGGTAAGCGGCTGGCGATGGGCCGGAATGCCGCCGCCGCCCATATCGAAAATCTCGGAAGAGCGTCACCGCTGACCGTGACGATCCGTACGATGTCGCGCCCGACACGTGGTTCGCTCCATTGGTCGATGGTCGATCTTGCGTCCAACGAGGTACCGCGCGCAAGTCGCCGGGCCGACGAGTCGCGGCCCCATCACGGCAGAATGAAAGTCGAGGCTGGATTTCTCGCCAAGCGCGTGTCTCGTTCGCAAGACGACCCAACACAGCGCAATCTCGTGGAAAGGAGGCGCTTCGCCCGAATCCCTCAATGAAGGAGTGGAACATGTCCCGGTGGGTTTCCGGAATAGTCGCGATGCTCTCGATTCCGTCGGCCGCCCTGGCCCAGCCGTTCAACGTCCGCGCTTGGTACGCGGCCGGCCAGGTGTTCGTGGTGTGGCAGTTTCCGGCGCCGCCCGCGGTGCCCACCGACACGGTTGAGATCTACTCATCCGCGGGTCCGCAGGCGAGCACGCTGAACATGACGCTCGAGGGCCGGATGTTCTTTCCGGAATACACGGGCGGCCGGCTCTCACTGATGCTGCCCGGCGCGCGGCTCCTCATTCCGACGCCCGGGGGCGGGACGTACCGGCTCGCCGTGGACGAGGGCGTCTTCGTCTATACGCCGCACCAGGCGGGCAATCTATTTTTTGCCGTCGTGGATTCGGGCAGCACGGTCGTCGTGCCGCAGAACAGCGCCGCGACGGCGTTCCTCTACGACCCGGTGAACGACCCGGTCCGACCGCACTGGCAGTTGACGGACTTTACGCCCGGCGGCAATCCGTCGGATGGATACGTCCTGTGGGTGGATGGCCAGGACGACTACAACAACGATCGTCCGGACATTCCGGTGCTGGCCAACCGCGCGAAGAACGGGGTGCCGCACGTCTTCGCGATCACGCGCCCCACCATTCCCCTGCCGCCCATCGACCTCTCGTGCGTCTTCGTGATGCACGGCGGCGACGATCTGTACACGCGCTTCCGCCCCGGACAGCCCGAGCGGGCCAACATGTCGCTACACCTCGACGACGGCATTGTCGTGTCGCCTGACGACGCGTGCTTCGTGAACTACGGGGGCACGCTCATGGACTTCGGGACGGACTGGTTCGGCTACCACGAAGCGCTTGATCCGTTCTTTGGCGGCGTTCGCACCGATCCCCCGGCCGACGCGGTGATCGTCAATTACACGCAGCGGCGGATTCACTGGCTCATCGAGTGGCTGCTCGGACCGAGTTCGCCGCACTCCATCGACCCCGCGCGCGTCGCGATGATCGGCCACAGCCGGGGAGCGCGCGGCACGTCGCACCTGACGCGCAGCCGCCCCGACCTGTTCTGCGCCGCCGTCTGCCATTGCCCTCCGAACGATCTGACGCAACCGCCACAGCCCGGACAGACCAACCCGCTCCGTGGGCAGTGGACGCAAAACCTCGCCACGAACATCGAGTCGCCCGGCGGCGGCGTCCTCGGCATCGCCGACGTGGTTACGCCGACGACCGTGCTGTCGTCGACCCGCGACGTGCCGCTGACGCGATTCTACGTCGGCGTGCGGGATGAACAGGGCTCGGCCCGCTGGAACGCGGCGCAACGCGCGGTGCTCGACGCGATCAACGACTCGGGAATGGGCCACATGGTTCTGTGGGACGAGCGAGAGCACGCGATCGAGCAGTGGCACCTCGATTCCAACGATGCCACCGACGACCCGGCGCACTGCGACCCCTGGCCGGACGCCGGGCAATGGATCGCGCCGGCCCGCACCGAACGCCACAGCGCGCAGTACCTCGTCGATGCGCATCGCTCCGACGTGTCGTACCCCGGCTTCTTCAACGTCGACGAGGACCCGCTCATGCCTGGTCGACAGCCCGATCCCGGCGCGGGCGATCCGTGCGCCGCGGGCTTCGATGTCTGGGGCACGTGGGGCGGGTTCTGCGACTGGGACGCGCTCACGATCGTCGACCAGCCGGAACTCTGGGAGTGCACGATCTATCTGCGCGGACTGTCGGCCGTCACGATTGACAACGCCCTCGTCGCGTCGCTGACGGCGGATGCCTCGCTGCGGCGGACGCAGCAGTTCAATCCTGCGGATGGCACGTGCGTGACCTGGTGGCTGCTTGACGAGGCGACCGACGAGATTCTGCAATCCGGCATCGTCGTCGCCGGAGTGGATGGGCTGGTGACGATCCCCGGCGTGACCGTCCGTCGCGATCCGGATCGTTCGCGATTGATCGCCTCGACGAACTGCCTGGTCGATCTGAACCGCGACGGCTTCACGGGTCCAGCCGACCTGGTGTTCTTCTTCGATTGCCTGCTGGGCGCTGCCTCGAGCGATCCGGAATGCGCCTGGGCCGACCGCGACGGCAACGGCGCCGCCAATGGGGCCGACATCCAGGAATTTGTGGATTGCCTGTTGCCGTAACGACGGGCACATCGGTCTGAATCGTGGCGACGATCGCGCCGACGGGGAGGCAGTGAATCGCGCCCGGGGGGATTCGAACCTCCGACCTGCGGTTTAGGAAACCGCAAGCCGTCCACGGAAGTATCGCATTCACAGCATGTTACAGACGCCACGTCCGAATCTTGTATCGAATCTTGTACCGATGGGCTGGGGACCGATCGCCGCGGGCCGTCCGACGCTCGCAAGCTCGCCGACGCCCTCACGCTAATCGGTCGGCTCCCGTTGAGCGACGCCGAACGGGCTGAAGCCGTCCGCCGACTACTGGCCGAGGCGTAAAACGCCTGATCTCGCAGACGCACGACGCGGCGTTGACGTTGACAGAATTCAAAGAATCCCTAGCAAAAAACGAATTGTGTCAACACGCCCCGCCGGTCAACCGGCTTGGCGACGAAAGCCCACTGAATCACGACCCATTTCGGAGTTGAACATCTGATGCTGAAAACGCTCGTAAACCTATGTTTTTCAGAACTGAAAACA
>JAKLKO010000022.1 GCA_023150615.1 Phycisphaerae bacterium | reverse complement strand
GCCTTCATCACGCCGTTGTTGGTCTTGGGATTGGTCTCCAGACGAAGCGCGTCGGCGTCGCCGGGAACGTCGGCCAGGATCTGACCGTCGTTGATGAGGGTCGCGTTGATCTGTCCCCGTCCGCGAATTGTGTGCCCGGCGGCCTGAGTCAGCGTTACGCCCGGCGCGGTATTCAGTTGTGCGTCCGACGCGCGTTGGTTCAGGACCACCGCGCCGCCGCCGGACAGCGACAGGTTACCCGTGCAGGTCAGGATCGCGCTCCACGCCGCCTCGTAGTTCACGACGATCTGACCCTCGTTGACCACGGCCGGCCCGCCGAGGTCGAGATTGGCCGAATAGCCACGAAGGCGGATGTGGCCGGTGCTGAGGTTCGCCAATCCGCCGTTGATCGTCGCCGTGCCGTTGTACGCCTTGATCACGCCTGCGTTGGTGACACCCTCCGACGTCGTCAGGGTGCGGTCGTTCAACTCCAGAACGCCGGCGGTGTTTTCGATAAACAGCTCGTTGATCGTCGGGGAGATGTCGAGGTTGACGATGGGAGAGACCATCTGTTCCCCGACGCGGGCCTGCTCGTTAAGGGTGTCGGGGACTTGCGGGGGGTTCCAGTTGTCGGCGTCACTCCAGCTGCTGCTGATGAAGCCGGTCCATTCGATGTGTTGGACGTCGGCCGCGCTCCAGCCCGGCCACGCCAGCAGCGCAAGCGACACCCCCCAGAGGGCGGCTCCCGGTCGCATTGCGTTCATGAGTGCACCTCCTGCGCGGGCACCCACCGGCCGAAGAGCATACCCGATTCAGAGAAACTTGTAAAGATATCTTTAATAAATCAAATCAACGGATTCGGCTGCCGTCTCGCGGAGAACCCCGGGCCGGCTGGAACGGCCTGCTCGTCGGCATGCCTCGGTTCACGCACCCGGACGACGGGCGAGATTCTGCGGTGGCGACTCGAACGCCGGCGCATGATCGTGGGAAAACGAGTAACTCGACCGCCGCCCCGGGCGGCTGCTCAGCCGCCGGCGATCGCGCCGACGACGTGGAATGGCTCTGCGCCCGAAGCGATCGCGTCGGGCAGCAGCGCTTCGGCCGGGTCGTGCGACCGGTCCTGCTGGCAGGCAAAGAAGCGGATAAACGGTCGACGCCGCGATGTGCCGTGGTCGCGGATCGTGCCGCGAAGCATGGGATAGCGGGCCTCGAGCGCGTCGAGCACCGCGCCGATCGTCACCGGCGGCGGAACATCCAGCGTCGCCTCTCCGGAGACGCGAGCGAGCGTGCAGAGATGAAACGGCAGCACGACACGGACCATGTGCGGAATTCTACTGCGCCGCGTTCCGCGGCTTCCAGCCGGACGATCGCAATGCCGTCAAGCGCGCCGATCGCAAGACAGCGCCCGCGAACCATTGCGCGACAGGCGCATCGTCGCTGTCACATCGCCAGTTCGACCACGATCGGATCGTGATCCGAGATGCGGGAACGCGCATCGCCGTCGCTCGATGCGCGCCGCAGTCCCTGAACGACGCGCGGCGGACCGAGCGGGCCATCGGTCACGGCCCGCAATCCGCGCGCGGCGACCCAGTCGAGTTTGAGCGAGCAGATGCCGCCAAACGGCCGCAACGCCCATTCAACGTACGCCAGGCACCACTCCGGCAGCCAGTCGCGGAGGTTGGAGCGGTCGGCCTCGGCGAGGATACAATGATGCAGCGTGCAGCCGCCGGGTTCGTTGAGCCGCCGATAGTCGTAGCCGCGCCGTTCGAGCATGCGAAACAGGCGACGCTCGAAGAAGCGATCGGGGTGAGGATAGTGCGCGCGAAGGCAATACCGCACTCCGATGGCGACGCGGGCCCAGAAGCCGATGATCGACCAGCAGGCGCGCTGCGTGTTGTGAGTGCTCGTGTTCCAGTCGCCGCCGATAAGCGTCGGCAGCGCGGGTACGGCGTCGAGCCGGTCGAGGATGCAGCGCATCTGACGGCGGCGATGTCCGCGCGACGAATGCGCATCGAGATGAATCGACGCCGCGCGGACCGGACCGATCGGCGTCTGGAGGGTCGCAACCACGACGCGCTGCGAGCCGATGCGCCGTTCACGGCCGAGGAGCTTGTCCCTGCCGTTCGGCAGCCGGATCGTCTCGATGGCTTCGATGGGTCCGCGCGAGAATAGCGCGTTGCCGTGCAGACCGAACTCGTTTTCGGCGGCGATGCTCCTTTCAAGCCCGCTGCCCTTGTCGAGGTTAAGGTAGCAGGGCGCGAACGCGCCGCGGAGATTCAGGCGGCGCGCGATCTCGCCCGGCACGTCGCGATTGCCGCTGCGGGCCATGCCGAAATCCAGCTCGGTAAGCAGGTAGAGGTCGGCGTCGCGCAGATCGGGATGCGTCGTGAGCGCCGCGACCACGTCGTCGAGGCGCGCGCCGCGCTCGATGTTCCACGCGACGGCGCGAAGGTGCCGGCGGACTGGCATGGATGCAGGCAACGGGGGTTCGTACGTAACGACCGCGTCGAGCAGGCGGCGGACGTCCGGCTCGATCTGTCGGAACCGCGGCGACGCGCGAAGCGACTTCGCGTCGCGGCACTCGCGGAGCGCGGCGAGCTGCGGCATCAACGTATGGCGCAGGACGGCGGACATGCGACGGCGGCATTCAAAGGCGAACGGCCTTCGCGATGGTTTCTCGCGAAGGCCGTCAGCGCGCCCGGCAGGACTCGAACCTGCAACCTACTGGTTCGAAGCCAGCCACTCTGTCCAATTGAGCTACGGGCGCGTGGTCGAATCGTGCAAGACGTTAGTGCGCGGGCGCGGTCCGGTCAAGTCGCTACGGTGCGGCAAGCCGGCGCACGGCCTCGAATGCGGCGGCGTCCGGCTCCGCAAACCCCGTGACGCCGAGCTGCTTGCAGATGTCCGGCTTGTTCTTCACGTTTGAAATCAGATAGTTCTTGAGCATCGCGACCTTGACCGGGTCGGCCTTGGGACTGGCCGCGACGACCATCTCGGGCATCGGCTCGGTCTCACCGAGGACGCGGAACATGTCGCGCGACGGTCCGCCGAGCAGCGACCCGCCGCTCGCCGGCAGATCATTGTACGTGATCTCGTCGATGACCCCGCCGGGCACGCCCGCGTCGAAGGCGACGATCTTGGCGATCTCGGGACTTCCGCCGCCGACGTTAAGCCGGCCCGAAAGGCTGAACGGCGGGATTTCTTTCTTAATGTCGGCGAGCGTGACGCCGGCCTTCTGGAGCACCGCGACGGCGGCGCGATCGAGGAGCATGTCCTTCGCGGGTCCGAAGGCGAAGCGCTGGCCCTTGAGATCAGCAAGCGCTTTCACGTTCGAGCGGGCGTTGGCGACGATGATCGCGTTGCGCTTCGTCTCGCCCTTCTTGTTGACGGCCGCGGCCAGCAGCTCGGGCGCGGCGTCGCTCGGCAGTTCGGCGTATTCAGCGGCCGTGAGGAACGCGTAGTGAAGGTGGCCTGCGGCGAGCTGCTTGCCCATCGTGCGACCGCTCAGGACGGTGTCGAACACGACGGGTTGTCCGAAGAGTTTCTCGAGTTCGGGATGCAGCGCGTAGAACTCGGCGGGCAATAGCGAAATGCTGCCGAGTCGGGAACTGCCGACGTGGACGGCGGTGCCGAATCCGACGACGCGAGCGCCCAACTGGCAACCGCTCAACAGGGCGATGGTCACCAGCGACGCGACGCACTTGCAGAATCGGGACATGCGAGGCCTCCTCGAGCGGCCGAAGCCTGAAACCGTAGGTCGGGGCGAAGTATACGGACGCCTCTCCCGCGCCACAAGCGCGCGGGCGGGCGCGGATTCGGCGCGGGTCAGGCGGTCAATCCCGCGCGGCGGAGGATCGTCCCCAGTTGCACGGCGTCGTCGTCGCTGAACGCGCCGGCCTCGTGGCTGTCAAGATCGAGGACGCCCCAGCAACGACCGTCCGGCTCGATCAGCGGCAGGACCAGCTCGGAGCGGTCGCGCGGATCGCACGCGATGTAGTTCTCGCCGAGTGCGGCGACGTCACGGACGATCAACGGGCTTTTTTCGCGCCAAGCCCGCCCGCAGGCGCCATGCATGCCGATCGGCGAGCAGGCGGGCTTGTCGCGGCGCGGCCCGAGGATCAGTTCGTCGCCGAACTGATGGACGTAGAATCCTACCCACGACACGCCGGTCGGATGCAGGCGCTCCCACAGAAGATCGACCAGGGATTGCATGGCCGCGTCGCGCGACGCCGCGGGCCGGACGGCGGCCAGGATATCCGCATACGGACGGACGACCGCACCTGGGCGGTTCACGGTAGCGCCCCCATCGGTCCGCCGGAGATCAGGATGGTCATCAAGTTGGTCCGGTTCAGGACGCGGCGGACTGCCGCGCCTCGGCGACGAGCTCCGACTCGACAAGGTCGACGATCAGCACAAAGTAGTCGTCGAGCGCGCAGTCGGCATGGTCGCGCATCGTGCATTGGCCGTTCTCGTCCTGCATGCGGCATTCGCTGCAGATGACTTCGCGGAGTCGCTCGACGTAAGGGTCAATCTTGTCGCTGCGAATGGTCCGCACGACGTCGATGATCTTGTCGATGCGGGAGATGATGGGGCAGTCGTTCGGGTCCTTGAGGCTGCAACCACCGTCCGATTTCTCGTAGATGCACGCCCGGCAGATCGTCTCCCGGATGCGGTCCTCCACGCGCGCTCGCAACGGCTTCATGACGGACTCCACCTCCCCAGCCGGTTGATTCTAGCACATCGCCGGCCTTGTCAGCGTCGTTTTCTTGATCGGCGTGCGGCGCCGCTCCGCTCGGCCAGTCGCACGGCGGCGAGCAAGGCCCGGGCCTTGTTCATGGACTCCTCGTACTCGGCCGCGGGCTGACTGTCGGCGACGATGCCCGCTCCCGCCTGGATGTCGATGAACCAGCGCACCGTCTTTGGCCGGCGGCCGGAACGGCGCTGCGACGATGACGCCCGCGTGACGACCATGGTCCTCAGGGCGATGCACGTATCCATGTTCCCGCTGAAGTCGATGTATCCGACCGCGCCGCCGTAGGGTCCGCGGCGGACGGGTTCGAGTCCGTCGATGATCTCCATCGCCCGGACCTTTGGCGCGCCGCTCACCGTGCCCACGGGCAGCGCGGCGCGGAGGGCGTCGATGGGCGTTCGTCCGGCCGCGAGCCGGCCCTGAACGTTGGAGCACAGGTGCATCACATGGCTGTAGCGCTCGACGCTCATGAGATCGGACAGCGTGATGCTGCCGGGTTCCGCGACCCGGCCGACGTCGTTCCTCGCGAGATCGACGAGCATGATGTGCTCGGCGCGGTCCTTCGGATCGGCCCGCAGCTCGCGCTCGAGCGCGGCGTCCTCGGCCTCCGTACGGCCGCGCCGGCGCGTGCCGGCGAGCGGTCGGCTGGTGACGACGCCGTCCTCGACCCGGCAGAGGATCTCGGGACTGGCGCCGATGAGGGTGCAGCTCGGTCCGCGGAGGAAGAACATGAAGGGCGAGGGATTGACGACGCGCAGGGCGCGGTAGATGGCGAAGGGATCCGCGTCGGTCGCGGCGCGGAGCCGCTGCGAGAGGACGACCTGGAAGACGTCGCCCGCGAGGATGTATTCCTTCGCGCGGCGGACGGCGTCTTCGAAACGTCCGCGCGACATCGTGCCGGTGAAGCGCCCGCGCTCGTCGTACCGGTCATCGAGGAGGATCGGCGGATCGCTGCGCGCCCGACCGAGCGCCGCGATGACCGACTCGATCCGACGGCTGGCTGCGGCGTGAGCGCGAACCAGTCCCTCGCGACCGACGTGGGCGTGGCTGATGACCAGCACGGTCTTGTTGACGTGATCGAAGACCGCCATCGTGTCGTAGAGGCCGAACTCGAGGTCGGGCAGACGGCGATCATCGTGAGGCGGCCGGGCCAGGCGTTCGACGTACCGAACGGCGTCGTAGGCCGCGTATCCGACCGCGCCCCCGGTGAACCGCGGCAACCGCGCGAGCCCCGTCTCGGCGCGGTGAACCCGCGGTGATCCGAACTCGGCGATCGTCCGTTCCAGGCTGGCCAGCGGGTCGAGAGATTCGCAGGATTCGATCGCCCGGCCGCCGCCATCGTGGATCCGCACGAGTCGATCGTGGGCCTGGAAGATTCGTGAGGGATTCGCGCCGACGAAACTGTAGCGGGCGATCTTCTCACCGCCCACGACGCTTTCAAGCAGAAAGGCGTGACGCGCGCCGCGCGCGAGGCGCTCGAAGGCCGTCACGGGCGTCAGGGCATCGCCGAGCAGCGTGCAGCAAAGCGGCACCGTACCATCGCGGACGCCGGCCCGCCGAAGTTCCGCCGGCGTCGGCCGAATGCTGGACATCGCACGGGTCTCCCTCGACCATCCACGCCCCGAGGGCGCGTCGTGGGTGTCATACCGTCGCGGCCCGCACCCGTTCAACCGCGCTGGATCGACCGCGATGCGAAACGCCCGAACCGATCCAACGGACCACACGCGGCGCAATGTGCTCGCGCTGCTGGCACTGGTCGGCGCCGCAGCGATCGCATGGCCGTTTCTGCGGCCGGCGACGGCGTGGGAGTGGCGATTCGACGGCGCGAACGCGACGGTGGGCGTGACGATCCGCGGGATTCTCCGCCACGCGCCCGACGGAGTGTACATCCGCGCGGCGGGTCGGCCGGCCGGGATCATTCTCGACGTGCCGAAGTTTGCCGCGGGCGCGTGCGCGGCGGTCGAGATTGAGACTGCAGCGACCGCATCGTGCGAAGTGCCGTTGACGTTCTTCTGGCAACCACCGGGCGCGACGACCTATCGATTCACGCAACGGCCGGTCGCACTGGCGTCGCGGCCGACCATTGCCCGGTTCGACCTGACGCGCGAGGCGATGTGGCGTGGGACAATCGGCCGGATCGGGGTGCAGTGGCCCGGCGTAGACAACGAGGCAGTCATTCGCAGCGTTCGACTCGTGCCGCTCCCGCGACGAGAGCGCGCAGCGCTGGCAGTGCGGCAAGTCCTTGCGCGGCGGCCGCTCGACAACACAAGCATCAACTATTTGACCGGTCCGACCGTGCTCGGGAGCGGGCTGAACTACTTCCTGATGATGTTTGCAGTGGTCGCCGCGTCGCTGCTGGAGCGGAGCCGGGCGGTCCGCCGCCGCGTCGGGCCGGGGCGATCGTCGCTGGCCGTTACGTTTGCGGTGTGGTTGGCGGCGGACGCGATCGTGACGGCGGACATCGCGCGGCAGGTGATCGACGACGTCCGCGTGTATTCGGCGACCGACGATCCGGCGGCCGTGATGTTCGGCGAGGAACTGGCGCGGTGCCGCGAGCTGGTGCGGGCGACCGTTCCGCCGGGGGCAACGTACACCGTGCTCAGCGATGATGATTTTTATCCGCGGCATCGACTGGACTATCAACTGACGCCGGTTCGGATCTGCGTACCCCCTGAACAGATTGATCGCGCCGCGTACATCGTCGTGTATCACCGCGGCGCCGCGCGGTTCGACGAATCGTCCGGTCGCTTGTGGATTGATGATCGGCATTCGATCGCGGGTCACGTGAACGGGCGACGGTCGGCAGAGGTGTACGTCGTGGAGCGGACGCGCGAATGACGACGCTCGGACTGCTGCTGAGCATCGCGATGCCGTGGATCTTCGGCGCGGCGTTGTCGCGCGCGATTTCGGCCGGGCGAAATCGCCTGGAGCACGTTGCGCTCGGCTGGTTCATCGGGCAGGCGGCGGTCATGACGACGCTGTACGCGATGTACATGTCGGGCATGCAAGTCACGGCGATGCGCGCCGGCGCGCCGATCGCCGTGCTGGCGATTGCGGCGGTTGTCGTCGCCCGACGCCGCAATCTCGATTGCCGGCCGTGGCCGTGGAAGCCGCTTCGGGCCGCATGGCTCGCATCTCCGGGCGTCCGGATTGCGACACTGCTGATCGGCGTGTCGCTGCTCGCGAAGGTCAACATGCTCGTCGCGGCGACCGGCTGGGTCCCGGTCCGGCACGATGATGCAATCGTGATCTGGCTCGGCCGGGCGAAGGTGATCGCCGAGCTGCAGCGGATGCCGCTCGACGCCGGCGATCCGCTCTACATGGGCGGAACACACCTTGACTACCCGATCTTCCCATCGCTCCTGCCGGCCTGGACGGCGATCCTGTCAGGCGGCTGGAGCGAACCCCACGTTGCCTGGACCTGGCCGTTGTGCTGGCTCAACGTCGCGCTGCTCATCGCGGCGACCCTGGTGGCACGCATCCGACCCACGCGAGCGCTGCTCGCCGGGTACCTCGTTGCGTCGCTGCCGCTGGCATTCGTGCATGCGCTGCGGCCAGGGTACGTCGATCTGCTGCTGGCCGGGTTTCTCGTGGCGACGCTGGCGCAGGCGATGGCATGGCGCCGCCACGGCGCCGCGCCCGATCTCGCGCTCGCACTACTGTTGTTACTCGCGACGGCGTGCGTGAAGCGCGAGGGTGTGTTTGCCGCGCTCGCGCTGCTGGTGTGCGCAGTCCTTCCGGGGCTGGTGATGCATCGACGCTCGCGCGGCACGTGGATCGTTACTGCGGCGGCGGTCCCGCTCATGGCGATCGCGCTCGGCTGCACGCTTCCATGGTCGTTCATCGGCGATACACTGAACGGGTTGGGCCTGCACGGCGACGTGCCGCGGATCCTCGCTAGACACCTGTTTTCGTGGGCGTCGTTCGGCGTGTTATGGTGGCTGGTTCCGGTGGGGTTGATTGCGGCATCTCGACGGCGCACAACGAACAGTGGTTCGAGTCGCTGTGGCGCCGGCTTGGTCGTCTTCGTGTGCCTGCTGATCGCGTACACGGCCGCGATCTTCGTGTTGAGCGACAACGCCCGCTTCGCGCAAAACGACCAGACGCCGAGCCGCTGCTTCCTCCAGATCGCGCCCGCCGCCATTCTGGCGCTGGGGGCGATCATCGCACGGCGGCGACGGCCGATCGGGTCCGGGAGTTCGCTGCATGGCGACGTATGAGCTGACGATCGAGTCGGAGTTCTCCGCGGCGCACCGGCTGCGGATGTACGACGGGGCGTACGAGCCGCTTCACGGCCACAACTGGAAGGTGGAATGCTACTTCGAGGCGGATCGACTGGACGAGATCGGCGTCGCGGCGGACTTCACGCTGCTTCGGGATCGCGTGCTGCGTGCCGTCGGCGAGTTGCACGACACGTACCTGAACGACCTGGCGCCGTTTGCCGGCGTGAACCCCTCAACGGAGAACGTGGCGCGGCACCTCTACGAACGCATCGCAGTCGGACTGGCGAGCACCGTACGGCTCCGCCGCGTGCGCGTGTGGGAGGCGGCCGGCTGCGCGGCCTCGTACTCGCCGTAAGGGCGCGTCTCGGCGATGGTTGGTGTCGTCGGCGATGCAGGACGTCGGCGCGGCGCGGGCCTGAACGGGGCTCATCCTGCGCCGGCGTATTGACGATAAACCCTGAAAGAGCTAATATTTACCGGGCGTGAACGCCCCCGGAGCGTGGCTGGGATGAATTGCCAGCGTTGCAAGAAGGCGATCGCGACCGTTCACCTGACCGATATCACCAAGCACGAGAAGCGCGAGAAGCATCTCTGCGAGCGGTGTGCGCAGGAGGAGGGCGTCACGATCAAGCCCCAGCACGTTCACTACAACGAGCTCTTCACCCATTTCGTCATGGCCCAACCGTCGGCACACGAGCTGGCGCAATTGACCTGTCCGGAGTGCCAGACGTCGTTCGTAGAGTTCCGCAACACCGGCTTGCTGGGTTGCCCGAACGACTACGACGTGTTCGAGCGGGCCTTGCTTCCGCTGATCGAACGGGCGCACGAAGGACAGAGTCGGCACGTGGGCAAGTCGCCGCGGCGCCTCGGCCACAAGCGCGATTTCCAGGATGACCTGATCCGTCTGCGGCGGCACCTGGCGCGGGCGATCGAGGACGAGGACTACGAGGCGGCGGCCCGGCTTCGCGACGAAATCAACGCGATTGAGACGAAATGATCCTCGACGAACTGACGACCCATCCCGGCGAATGGCTGCGCGGCACCGGACCGATGTCCGACGTGGTCATCAGTTCGCGCGTACGGCTCGCACGCAACATCCGCACTTATCCGTTCGTGTCGAAGGCCGACCCCGAAACGCGCGACGAGTTGTGCGAACTCCTGCGCGCATCGATCAAGTCGGCGTCGAAGGACCGCGAGTGGTCCTACGTGGACCTGTCCCCGCTGGACGAGCTGGACCGGCAGGTGCTCGTCGAGCGGCACCTGATCAGCCGGCAGCATGCCGACGGCGACGGTTGCCGCGGCGTGGCCTTCTCGCCGACCGAGACCGTGGCGCTGATGGTCAACGAGGAGGATCACCTGCGGATGCAGTCGATCCGCAGCGGGCTGCGGCTCGACGAGGTCTGGCAGGAGATCAACGGCATCGATGACCTGCTGGAGGACCGGCTCGAGTACGCGTTTCACCCGCGGTACGGCTACCTGACCGCGTGTCCGACCAACGTCGGCACGGGCATCCGCGTTTCGGTCATGCTGCACCTGCCCGGGCTGAAGCTGACGAACGAGATCGAGCGCGTCTTCCGCGCCGCGCGGGAGCTGCGGCTGGCGGTCCGCGGGTTGTTCGGTGAGGGAACCGAAGCGAGCGGCGATTTCTTCCAGGTCAGCAACCAGTGCACGCTGGGGCGATCGGAGGAGGACATCGTCAACGAGTTCAAGACGCAGGTCCTGCCGCGGGTGATCGAGTACGAGCGGCAGGCGCGGCAGGCCCTGATCCGCGATCGGGCCCTCGTGCTCGACGACAAGATCTGGCGATCCTACGGCATGCTCCGGAATGCCCGGACGATCAGCAGCGAGGAGACGCTCGCGCATCTGTCGCTACTGCGGCTCGGCATCCACCTGGAGCGGATGAACGCCGTCGATCTTCAGACCATCAACGAGCTGTTTCTCATGACGCAGCCGGCCCATCTCCAGAAGATGCTCGGACATCGGCTGACAGGCGAGCAGCGCAGCGCCGCGCGGGCCGAGTTCATCCGCAAGCGCTTGTCCGATCGTCGGCCGGCCTGACAGATTCCTCGCGCCAAATGGGTTGACGCGGTGACGCCGCGCAACGCTACACCCGACCGCCCGGAACGGGTAAAACACCCGATGATGATCTACGGCACCACCGGCGCGTTCGGCTTCGACGACTTTCCGCAACCGGAGGTGGTCGGCCTGTACGCGGCCGCGGGATTCGAGGTCGTGCAGGCGTATCGCAATCCCGCGAAACGGCTCTCGGCCCGGGACATCCTCGCGACGCTGGCGGACCTGCCCGTGCGGGTGGATTCGCTCCACGGCATCTTCGGCGACGACATCGATCCATCGAGCGAGGATGAGTCGGCGCGCCGATCGACGATCGATCTCTACGCGCGCGAGGCGGAGTTCTGCCGGGAGCTCGGCGGCAGCCTCGTGGTCGTGCACCCGTGCCCGGCAAACGTCGAGGTCCGCGACCTGGAGCGGAAGTACGGCCAGCTCCGGCGGACGTTCGACGAACTGGCCCGCGTCGGAGAGCGTCAGGGCGTGCGCTTCGCCTTCGAGAACATGCCGCCGTATCACCCGCTGGGGCATGACGTGGAGCGACTGGCGCGCGAGGTTCAGGCGGCGTCGTGCGAGCAGATCGTCTTCCTGATCGACACCGGGCACGCGCACATGACGGGCGACCTGGCCGCGGCCGTCCGCGCGGCGGGTCCGGCGATCGCCTACACGCACGTTCATGACAACGACGGCAAAAACGACACGCACCGTCTGCCGCTGACCGGGACGATCGACTGGCCCGCGTTCGGAACGGCGCTACGGAACACGCGGTACAAGGGCGTTTTCCTGCTGGAGGTGTTTGAGTCGCCGTCCGACCTGCGCCGACTGCTGACGCCCGACTGGACGCGCCGCATGCGGGCGGCGCTCGACGGCTCTCCCTGACGTCCCGACGGCCCGGAGGCGGCGTGCGCGGTCCGCCGTGGGCGCTGTTTTTCCTTGACACCCGGGGGCGAAAATGATGAAGTGTGATGAGTCGTCGGCCGGCCGTGCCGTCGGCCCACCGGTGCGATTACGACGGCGCTTCGCTTGCGAGGAATCACCTAGATGGGAAAGGTTTTGACGCGGCAGGTCACGCCGTCCGAGGCGTTGCGCGCCTGGACGATTCAGGATTCGGCGGAGATGTACAACCTGCCTCGCTGGGGGATGGGGTTCTTCGGGATCAACGAGCGCGGGCACATCGCCGTGTCGCCGCGCGGCCCGCTCGGACCGAGCATCGATCTGAAGGAACTGGTGGACCAGCTACAGCAGCGCGGCATCCTGCTGCCGATCCTGATCCGCTTCTCGGACATCCTCCGCGCGCGGATCGAGCAGATCAACTCGGCATTCGCGAAGGCGATCGAAGAGCACAACTACCGCGGCCAGTACATGGGCGTCTATCCGATCAAGGTCAATCAGCAGCGGCACGTCGTCGAGGAGATCGTGCACTTCGGCACGCCGTACCGCTATGGCCTGGAGGCCGGCTCGAAGCCGGAGCTGCTGGCCGTACTCGGCTTGCAGGAGTCGAACGCGCCGCTGGTGATCTGCAACGGATACAAGGACGAGGAATACATCGACATGGTCCTGCTGGCGACCAAGCTCGGCAAGACCATCATTCCGGTCGTGGAGAAGTTCTCGGAGCTTGAGCTGATCGCGCGGCGGGCCAAGGCGCTCGGCGTCCGCCCGCACATCGGCGTGCGGCTGAAGTTGTCGGCTCGCGGGGCCGGCCGCTGGCAGGAGTCGGCGGGCGACCGCTCAAAGTTCGGCCTGACGGTGACGGAGATCGTCACGGCGATCGAGTTCCTGCGGTCGCACGGAATGCTCGACTGCCTCGAGCTGATCCACTTCCACATCGGCAGCCAGATCTCCAACATCCGTTCGATCAAGGAGGCAATGGCCGAGGCGTGCCGCATGTATGTCGAGGTCGTCAAGTCCGGCGCGGCGCTGCAATACCTCGACGTCGGCGGCGGCATGGCGGTCGATTACGACGGCAGCTCGTCGAACTTTCCATCGAGCGCCAACTACACCATGCAGGAGTACGCCTCCGACATCGTCGCCATGCTTTACGAGGCGTGCGAAAAGGCCGAGGTCGAGCACCCGAACATCGTCACCGAGTGCGGGCGGGCCATCACGGCGCATCACTCGGTCCTGGTTTTCAACGTCATCGGCGCGGCGGACATGACGCCCGGCCCGGTCCCGAAGAAGATCTCGGAGGACGCCCCGGACACGCTTCGGAACCTGCTCGAGGTGCACAACTCCGTCACGAGGAAGAACTTCCAGGAGGCCTACCACGACGCCGTCCACCTGCGCGAGGAGTCGATCAGCCTCTTCAACCTCGGATTCCTGTCGCTCGAACAACGAAGCGTGTGCGAGACGATCTTCTGGGCCATCTGCCAGAAGATCCTCCGCATCCTGCGCGACAAGGACCAGGACTATATCCCCGACGAGCTGGAAGGTCTCGAGGCCATCATGGCCGACACGTACTTCTGCAACTTCTCGGCGTTTCAGTCGATGCCGGACTTCTGGGCCGTGCAGCAGCTCTTCCCGATCGTGCCGATTCACCGGCTGAATGAGGAGCCGACGCGACGGGCGATCCTGGCGGACATCACGTGCGACTCGGACGGGAAGGTGGACAAGTTCATCGACCTGCGCGACGTGAAGGAAGTGCTGGAACTGCACACGCATCGCGGCGAGCCGTACTTGGTGGGCGTGTTCATGGTCGGCGCGTACCAGGAGATCCTGGGGGACATGCACAACCTCTTCGGCGACACGAACGCGGTGCACGTCGTGGTCGATGACGACGGCGGTTACCGAATGGAACATGTTGTCGCGGGCGACACGGTCGAGGAGGTGCTGCGCTACGTGCAGTACACGGCCGAGGACCTCATCGCGCGGCTGAGGCGGACGCTGGAGACAAGCGTGCGCGAGAAGCGCATCTCGCTCGAGGAATCGGCCGCCTTCCTGCAGCGCTACGAGCGCGGCATGAAGGGCTACACCTACCTGGGGCAATAGCGATTCTGCGCCTTGACGGGACCGGGACGCGACGGAGCATCGACGGGCCGCGTTTGCCGCGCGATGCCGTCCTCGTCGCTCCGAACGATGCGCGATCGCGTCAAGCTGCGGTCGGAGGGCACGGCATGTCCGTGGCACGGTTTCGGCGAACGGCGTTGAGCATGCCCGAGGCGGTCGAGTCATCCCACATGGGGCATCCCGACTTCCGCGTGGGCGGCAAGATCTTCGCGACGCTGCTTCGCCGCGAAGGCATGACGTGGGGCATGGTCAAGCTGCGGCCGGACCAGCAGCGTCGCCTCATCCAGTCCGATCCGGCGCACTTTCAACCGATCGCCGGCGGATGGGGCCGCGGCGGCGCGACGCAGGTCCGGCTCGCGGGGATCAACGCGGCGACGCTGCGGAGCGCGCTCTTCACGGCGTGGCTCAACGTCGCGCCGAAACGACTCATCAAAAAGCTGGACGAAACCGGTTCGCACTCGATGACAGCCGAAGGAAGCTGACAGTTCTCGGACGATGCGGCGCCGCCGCCCGCGAATTCGTTTTCGGTCCACCCCACACGATTCACTGCCGATTTCATCCTGCAAGGCCCGGACTGTCCTCGCCGAGCCGCGGTCCGATCTCGCGGCGACGCCGCCGCAACGCGCGATGCCGACCGAACCGAAACGCTACGAGTTCATCGATGCCCTGCGCGGCGTGGCCATCCTGGCCGTGATCGCCGGGCACACCGCGTTCATCGCCTCGCCGTCGCCACGCGTGCAGTCGGTCCTCACGCAGGGCGCCCGCGGCGTGCAGCTCTTCTACGTCATCAGCGCGTTCACGCTGTTCGCCTCGATGTCCGCGCGCAGCCGCAACGAGCGACGGCCGGTGCTCAACTACTTCCTCCGCCGATTCTTCCGAATCGCGCCGCTGTTCTACGTCGCGGCCGTGATCTGTCTCGTCATCTGGGGCTGGGGACCGCGCTATCACGCGCCGTACGGCGTTTCGGCGCAGCACGTCGTCGCCACGTTCGCCTTCCTGCACGGCTGGCACCCGCACACGATCAACTCCGTCGTGGAGGGCGGATGGTCCATCGGCATCGAGATGAGCTTCTACCTGCTCCTGCCGTATTGCTTCCGGCGAATTCGCACGCTGCGCGGCGCGGTGGCGGCGACGCTGGTTGCGCTGGTCGCCGGCCGCATGCTGACGAAAGGTCTCAATCACGTTGGCCCGGCGCTGTTCGCTCCAGACCACTACCACCTCGTGCGCTACTTTTCGTTCATGTGGCTGCCGTCGCAGATTCCGCTCTTCATGATGGGCTTCATTCTCTACTTCCTCATCCACTCCGCGCGGGCGCCGCACGCGCCCGCCATCGACGCCGGCGTCCGCGACCGCGGATCGATTATCTACCTCGCCGCCGCTCTCTACGTGATGCTGGCGCTGACGTTTCCCGACCGGAACCTTCTGCCGCCGCACGTGCTGTTTGGCGCGACGTTCGTCGCAATGGCGTACGCGCTGTCGCGTTGGCCGGTGCGCTGGCTGGTTAACCCGCTCACCTGCTATTTCGGGAAGGTCAGTTACAGCGCCTACCTGATGCACTTCTTCGTGATCCGCGTCATGCAGGGCCTGTTCCGCAGCGCCTCGCTCGAAGGCCCCGGACCCGCTCAATACCTCCTCGCGCTCTATCTCGTCCTCGTCTGCACCGCGCTCGTGTCCACGTTCACCTATCACGTCATTGAGCAACCCGGCCAGCGCCTCGGGCGACTCCTGATCGACCGGCTCGATGCGCGGCCCGACCGTGCCCGCGCTGCGGAAGCCCGAGCCCCCCTCTCGCAAGCCGCCTGAAAAACGGCACGCGGTCGTCTGATCCTCCGATCGACGGCGCGAATCGCGCTAGGCCGCGAACAGAGCGGACGGATGGGTCCATTGTTCCAGGTACCCCGCAACGATCCGCCGCCGCCCATTGTGCCGACAGCCGCTTCACGTCATCATGCTCGGCCGTTGCACCGTTCCCACCGTTGAACTCCGCGGATCGGTCGGGCCGGTCGATCGCGGCGATGGAATCGTGTGGCCGGCGGGCCGTCGGAACCGGAGGCGCGAGACATGAGCAGCGTTCGCGTATTGGTCGGCACGAAGAAGGGGGCGTTCATCCTCTCCTCGGACGGTCGTCGCCAGAAGTGGCAGGTCAGCGGGCCGCACTTCGCCGGCTGGGAGATCTACCACATGAAGGGCTCTCCGGCGGACCCGAATCGGATCTATGCGTCGCAGACGAGCGGCTGGTTCGGTCAGATCATCCAGCGCTCGAACGATGGCGGGAAGTCGTGGGAGCAACCGGGCACGCCTCCCGGCGAGCCGACCACGACGCCGGAGGGGTTTCCGAAGGGTGAGAGCAACAAGTTCGTCTACGACACCTCGCCGGGCACCGGACGGCCGTTGACGACGCACCAGCTCTTCGATGGCACGCAGCATCCGTGGGAATTCAAGCGCGTCTGGCACATCGAACCCTCGCTCAGCGACCCGGACGTTGCGTACGCAGGCGTCGAGGACGCGGCGATCTTCCGCACGACCGATGGCGCAAGGACATGGCACGAACAGCCGGGACTGCGCGGGCACGAGTCGGGACCGAAATGGCAGCCCGGCGCGGGCGGCATGGGTCTGCACACGATCCTGCTCGACCCGAAAAACGCCGGGCGGATGTTCGTCGCCATCTCGGCGGCCGGCTGCTTCCGCACCGACGATGGCGGCGCATCGTGGCGGCCGATCAACCGTGGACTGGTTTCGACGTACCTGCCGGAGCCGACGCCGGAGGTTGGGCATTGCGTGCACCGCATCGCGATGCACCCATCGCGGCCCAACACGCTCTTCATGCAGCTCCATTGGAACGTGATGCGCAGCGACGACGCCGGCGAGTCGTGGCGCAAGGTCAGCGGCAACCTGCCGAGCGACTTCGGCTTTCCGATCGCGGTCCACGCACACGAGCCGGAGACGATCTTCGTCGTGCCGATCCTGAGCGACTCGCTGCACTATCCGCCCGAGGGAAAGCTGCGGGTCTATCGCAGCCGCGTCGGCGGAAACGAGTGGGAGCCGCTGACCCGCGGCCTGCCGCAGAGCGATTGCTACGTCAACGTCCTGCGCAGCGCGATGTCGACGGACCGACTCGACCCATGCGGCGTGTATGTCGGCACGACGGGCGGCCAGGTCTACGCCTCGGCGGACGGCGGCGATACCTGGTCGCCGATCGTTCGCGACCTGCCGGCCGTGTTGAGCGTCGAGGCCCAGACGCTGGCGTAGCACCCGACGCCGTTCCGACGAAGTCGCGCGCCGCGGCGTAATCGCCCGCCCCCGTCACGCCGCGGGTGCGCGTCGCACTCGATTCGAATATCCAACCTTCGATTCTCGGACGCAAGCGCGAACAGGCCGAACGACTCAGGGCGAGCGCGACTCTGTTTCCATCCGACAGTCGACTCCGAAGTACGAATGACGCCTGACCGATGATCCTGAATGAACGCGACCTCAATCGCGCCGAGCCGCGGCGGCGTCACGACCGAGCCGCCCTTGGGGGACGTGCCGACATGGACATAGATACGCTTCTCAATCCGACTGCAAGCGACGACCTGCCCGTGTCGGTACGCCTGGCGCAGGAGCTGGCGCAGCTCGAAGACTTCCTCGAAGACGCGCGGATCGGCTTCCATTGGACGCTCCTCGACAGCCTCGAGGAGGGTGCGTACATCACCGACACGCAACGTCGCATCCGCTACTGGTCAAAGGGCGCCGAGAAGATCAGCGGCTACGCCGCCGCGGAGGTGCTCGGGCGGTGCTGCGCGGACAACATCCTCCGTCACGTAGACCGGAACGGCGTCTGCCGCTGCACGCACGGCTGCCCGCTCGCGGCCGTGATGAGCGACGGGCTGCCGCGTTCGGAGGACCTCTTTCTGCACCACAAGGACGGTCATCGCGTTCCCGTGCACGTCTTTGCCCTGGCGCTGCGGGATCAGGCAGGCGGCATCGTCGGTGCGTTTGAGACCTTCAGCGACGCCACGGAAGTCAACGCCGCGATGGAACGCATCCGCGCGCTCGAGATTGACGCCTACGTCGACCCGTTGACACAGATCGCCAATCGACGATTCCTCGAACGCGCCGTCGAAAGCCGCCTGGCCGAACTCCGCCGCGAAAACCTCGGCGTCGGCCTGGTGATGTGCGACGTGGATCACTTCAAGCGCTTCAACGACGAGCACGGACACGTGACCGGCGACGAGGTTCTCAAGATGGTGGCGCGGACGCTCAAGAACGCGTGCCGCGCGTACGACCTGGCGGGCCGCTGGGGCGGCGAGGAGTTCGCCGTGCTCGTCGGCGAGGGAGATCCGGCCAAGCTGCGCAGCGCGGCCGAGCGCTTCCGCCTCATGGTCGAGCACTCCTGGATGGAGCGCGGCGGAAAGCTGCTGCGGGTCACGATCTCGGCAGGGGCGTCCCTGGCCCGTCCCGACGACGATGCGCGCACGCTCTTCAGCCGCGTCGACGCGCTCCTCTATCGCAGCAAGTCGGACGGCCGGAATCGCGTCACGTTCGACGGTGAATGATCCGCGTCGGCGCCGCCCGCTGCGCGGTCACCACGTTCGCTCGATGAACGACGTGTCAATCTGTCCGCTGATGAAGGCGTTGTGGCCGAAGATCTCGCGGTGCAGCGGGATCGTGGTTTTGATCGGACCGATCTCGAACTCGGCTAGCGCGCGGCGCATGCAGGCGATCGCCTCGTCGCGCGTCGGCTGATGCACGATCAGCTTGCCGATCAGAGAGTCGTAGTACGGCGGGATCACGTAGCCTGCGTGCACGTGCGAATCCCAGCGCACACCCGGACCGCCCGGCGCGCGAAAGGTCTCGATCCGCCCCGGGCAGGGGCGGAACCCGTTCTCCGGGTCCTCGGCATTGATGCGCGCCTCGATGGCGCACCCCTGCTGGACGATGTCGCGCTGCCGCAGCGACAGCTTCTGATTGGCGGCGATGCGGATCTGCCACTTGATCAGATCGGTGCCGGTGACCAGCTCGGTCACCGGATGCTCCACCTGGATGCGCGTATTGACCTCGATGAAGTAGAAGTTCTCCTTGCGATCGACGAGGAACTCGACCGTCGCGGCCGAGTAGTAGTTGGCCGCCTTCGCCAGGCGCACGGCCGCCTTGCACAACTCCTCGCGAACGCGATCGCCGATGGCCGGCGACGGCGACTCCTCGATGATTTTCTGATGCCGGCGCTGCATCGAGCAATCGCGCTCCCACAGATGTACGTAGTTGCCGTGACGGTCGCCGAGGATCTGCACCTCGACGTGCCGCGGCTGCTCGATCACCTTCTCCAGATAGACCCGCCCGTCCTTGAACGCGCTGAGCGCCTCGGCCCGCGCGTTGCGGAGCTGCGTGCGCAGGTTCGCCTCGTTATGCGCGATCCGCATGCCGCGACCGCCGCCGCCGGCCGACGCCTTGATCATCACCGGATAGCCGATCTCCGCCGCGATCCGCGCCGCCTCGTCGTCCTCCTCGACGACATCGCCGCTGCCCGGCACGCACGGCACGCGGCACTTGCGGGCCAGACGCTTGGCCGACGCCTTGTCCCCCAGCAGCCGGATGGATTCGGCGCTCGGGCCCACGAAGTCGATCTTGGAGGCCCGGCACTGCTCCGCAAACGCCGCACTCTCGGCCAGAAAGCCGTAGCCCGGATGAATCGCGTCCACGTTCGCAACTTCGGCAGCGGCGATGATGCGGTCGGCCATCAGGTAGCTCTCGCGACTCGGCGCCGGCCCGATGCAGATCGCGCGGTCGGCCAGCTTCAGGTAGGCCGCGTCGCGATCGGCTTCGGAGTGCACGACGACCGATTCCACGCCCAGCTCGCGGCAGGCGCGGATGATGCGCAGCGCGATCTCTCCTCGATTGGCGATCAGGATTCGTTGATACATCGCTGCTTGCCGCGGTGCGGTCCGCGCGGCCGACGTCGCTCGTCCGCGCCGTGCCGGCCGGCGGTTCCTATTTCGGCGTCACCTTGAAGAGGACCTGGCCGAACTCGACGGGCTGCGCGTTGTTGACGACGACCGCCTCGATCACGCCGGAGACCTCGGCCTTGATCTCGTTGAAGACCTTCATCGCCTCAATGATGCAGACGACCGTGTCGGGCATCACGCGGCTGCCGACCTGCACGAACGGGGGTGAATCGGGATCCGACGCCGAGTAGAACGTGCCGACCATCGGTGAGCGGATCGTCAGCAGCGAGTCATCGGTCGACGCGGCCGGGCTCGGCAGCGGCACGGCCGATGGAACGTTCGCCGCCGGCGGCGGATGGACGACGACCGGCGGCGACGCGCCGATCGGGATCGATGCGGCCGCGCCGGGAACGGCGCGGCGAATCACGATGCGGTCGTCGCCGCTGCGGACCATCACCTCGGTCAGGTTGTTCTCGACCATCAGGTCGGTGAGTTTGCGTATCTGTTCGAAATCCATGCTGTTACCCGTTCGCGCCGTCGGCAGCGCGTCGGTCGCGGCGCAGGGGGATGGCAGACTCGAAAAACCCCGTCCCAGCAACCCGATCCACCGCGCCAGATGCGACGGAGAATACGGAACCCCACCGCAGCGGTCAAGCCGACCCGCGCGGTCGCTGACCGCTTATCGGGCCGCGGACACTCGCGCACCGGTCAGCGGCGACGCACCGGAGACGTCGGGAATCGCCAGAGCTCCGGGCTTTTTTCGGTCGCCGCCACTCGCATTCCTCAATGTCGTCCGTCTGGTTTCGCCGGCGCGGCGATGAATCGTATCTTTGAGTCGACGCGATCGCCGCGCTGTTCGCTGCCGCGGGTCGCGCCGCTGGGGGGCTCACATGACCCGCCTCGTCATCGCTGCTGTCACCGGCCTCGCGATCGGTTTCCCTTCGATCGTCCGCGCCGCCGCAGTTGAGGCGCCGCGCGCCACATCCGTGGATGCAACGGCCGCATTGTTCCGCGCGGACGACCCGAACGCGCCGCTCTTCGCAAATCGCGGACAAATCTTCGCGTCGACCTGCGAGCCGCGTTCGCAGCGCGCCCTCGACGACATCAGCGCGCTCATCGATGACCCGCCGGCCGCGCGCTGCGAGTCCGAGTCGACCACGATCCTGCCGGAGCCCGCGACAGGCGCTTTTCTCGCCACGGCGGGACTTCTCACGTTCTCGCGGCGTCGCCGACCAGCCACGGCGCGATGACCGCCCGAATGAAGCGCGGATAGCAAACCGTAATGTGACTGCCGAGGTAGCCGTGGCGCAGCCACTCCGGCCGCCAGCGCGCATCGACGAACCCCGGCGGATGATGCTGCCAGCCGAGCAGGCCGGCCGCCGGACGGAACCGGCGATCAGACGTGCCGAGCGCGAGCGTCCCCAACCCGAGATAGAATAAATCTCCCGGCCCGCCGACCGACATGAGTCCGCCGCGGCAGCGCTGCGCCGCGCGTGCCACGTCATAGCCGGAGGACACGGCCGGCGCGAGGAGCACGGCGCGATCAACGCGAATGGAGTCCTCCATCCGCTCCAGCGCGCGAATCGTGATCCAGCAGCCGCCGGATTGCGCGATGATCGCGATGTATCCGTCGGGATGTCCGCGGCGATATTCGGCGATCTGTGCGGCGAGCGCGTGGGCGCAGCGAGTGTGGTGCGCCGAACTCATCAGGTTCACGAACGCGCGGAGCCACGGCACGCCGGCGTTCCAGCGCGACACGACGATCGCCCCGCGCCATCCGTATCGCAGCAGGCCGATCGCCATGGCCCGGGCGTAGAGACTCGGGCCTTCGATGCCACCGACGATGATGACGAGGCCGCGGCGCCGGCGGCGCGGCGAGTCCCAGCGCTGCGTCGGACCGGGACCGAAGACGGTGCCGGGCAGGGTGCTCATCAGCCCGAGGATGGGATC
Source organism: Phycisphaerae bacterium (assembly GCA_023150615.1). GTDB lineage: Bacteria > Planctomycetota > Phycisphaerae > UBA1845 > UTPLA1 > JAKLKO01. The sequence continues at coordinate 48,278 of JAKLKO010000022.1, read as the reverse complement.
GAGAACGGCGCTGATGATCGCGACGAGCCGGGCGAAGCCGCGCATCGCAAGCGCCGGCGGCGTCGGACGCTCGCGCCGTGCGGCGGCGCTACTTGGCGCGCTCGATGTACTCACCGGTGCGCGTGTCCAGTCGGATCGTCTCGCCGGTTTCAATGAACGGGGGAACGCGGATCTTCAGTCCCGTCTCGAGGACTGCTTCCTTGCTCTGGTTCGTGGCCGTCGCTCCGCGGATCATCGGCGCCGTGTCCGCGACGCGCAGCTCGACGACGTTCGGCAGCTCCACGCCGAGCACCTGGCCGTCCATGATCAGGCACTTGCAGCGCTCGTTGCCCTTGAGATAGTGCTGGCCATCGGGCACGAGATCAGCCGGGACGCTGACCTGGTCGAAGGACTCGACGTCCATGAAGACGTAGTTGTCGCCCTCGCGATAGAGAAATTCGTGCTCCTTGCCCTCGACGCGCGGGGTCTCGATCTTGTCGTCCGTGCTGAAGCGCGCGTCAACGACGTTTCCACTCTTGAAATTCTTAAGCTTGGCCGCGATGTAGCTGCGCCAGTTGCCCTTCGCGACGATCTGGAAATCATGCACGGTCCAGAGCTGCCCCTCGTGCTCGACCACCATCCCCTTGCGCATCTCCACCGCCTTGATCATGATCACCTCGTCGCGCGAATCGCCCCCGATCCAAACGACTCATTGTGGCCGATCGGCCGCCCGCGTCAAGCGCCGCCGCGGCGGCGCCCCGAATTGACAGCCCCGCACGCGCTCCCTAGCATACGCCGTTCGGGAACTCGACGACCGAACTTCGTCCGGGGCGTGAGACGCGGTCATGACGGTGGATCCGATGCTGCTGGAGATCCTGGTCTGCCCGAAATGCCGATCGAAGGTGGAGTTGAAGGACGTCGACTCGGACGGAGGGCGAGAACCCCGGCTGGTGTGCACCTCGTCGGCGTGCGGCCTCCGGTACCCGATCCGCGAGGGCATTCCGATCATGTTGATTGACGAGGCGGAATCCCCCGCACCGTCGCCGACGGCATGACCGGATCGGCCCCGGCCGCGGAGTCGCAGGCTCGCAGCGATGAAATTCGCGATCATCTCCGACATTCACTCGAACGCCGAGGCGCTCACGGCCGTGCTGGCGGACATCGATCGCCGCGGGCTCGAGCGGATCGTCTGTCTCGGCGACGTCGTCGGCTACGGCGCCAGTCCGCGCGAGTGCCTCGACCTCGTCATGCAGCGCACGGTCGTCAGCCTGTGCGGCAATCACGACCACGCCGTGTTCTACGAGCCCGCGAACTTCAACGCCGCGGCCGAGAAGGCTTGCTACTGGACGCGGCAGGTACTCGAGGAAGAACCGGACGTCTCGGCGCGGAACCGGCGCTGGAGGTTCCTCGGACAGCTCCCGGTCCGCTACGAAATCGAAGACATGCTGTTCGTACACGGCTCGCCGCGCAAACCGATCAACGAGTACCTTTTCCCCGACGACGTCTACACCAACCCGCACAAGCTCCTGGCGAACTTCGAACGCATGGACAAGATGACCTGCTTCGTCGGGCACACGCATGTGCCCGGCGTGTTCGTCGACGATCCGTACTTCGAGCCGCCTTACGAAATGGACCACGGCGTCTACACGATCGGCGAGGAGAAGACCATCATCAACGTCGGCAGCGTCGGGCAGCCGCGCGATCGCGATCCGCGCGCGGCCTATGTCGTCGTCGACGACGACCGGGTGGAGTTCATCCGGCTCGAGTACGACATCGAAGCGGCCGCGAACAAGATCCGGTCCAGCGAGTGCCTCGACGATTTTCTCGGCGCGCGCTTGTTCGAGGGAAAGTAGGGGCACGGCGCGGGCCCCGATTCCGCAGGCGACCCTTCCCATCATGAGCTCCGACGCCCGGCGAATGCTCCTGTTTACGGCCCTTTGCCTGATCCTGCTGATCGGCTGGACCGAGCTGCAGCGCCGGCTGTACCCGCCTCCGCCCCCGGCGCCCGCAGCGCCGACGATCCAGACCGCGGTCGCGCCGACGGTCCAACCGGCCCCATCGCCCGCCAGCGCCGCCGCCGCGCCCGCATCGGCGGGCCGCGCACCAACGAGTCCGGCCGAGTTCGCCGCGACGAGCGCCCGTGTGACCGAGCCGATTCCCCTCGGCATCGATGCACCGCGCGGCGCGAACGTCAATCCGTACGTCATCGCCTTGCAACTGTCGCCCATTGGCGCCGCGATCGAGGCGGCTGATCTGACCGATGCCCGGAATCACCCGCCGCGGAAAGATTCGCCCCCGGACACCTACGACCTGATGCGACCGATCCTCGATCCGGCGAGCGGCCGGACATTCCGCGCAATGGCGAGCGAGCGCGTTCTGCTCGTGGAGGAGAATGCGGAGATCCGGCTGGACAACGTCACCTGGCAGGTCGAGCGCGAGCCGCGCGAGAAGGGCGAGTCGGCGACGTTCCAGACGACCATTACGCGCGACGGGCTGCCGATCCTCCGGCTGCGAAAACGCTTCGAGCTTGCGCACGATTCGCGCATGATCCGGCTCACCACCGCCATCGACAACCTGTCGGACGCGGCGCGGACGGTCGTGCTGACGCAGGGCGGACCGCTTGGACTGCGCGTGGAGGAGCTCCGCGCCGACGATCGCTACGCCTACGTCCAGCGCGGCGACCGCATCGAGACCCCGCTGGCGCGCCACAAGGTCTTCGCGGAAGAAGACCATCAGAAGTCGTTTCTCCCCGAGGGCAACCCGATCGGCTGGGCCGCGATCGGAAACAAGTACTTCGCCTGCATGATGGCGCCGGCTCGTCGCGACGCCTCGCCGTCGAGTGACTTCATCAAGAAAGTTACGACGCGGACGCTGCTGGCGACGAGTGCCGCGGACGCCGGCGACTTGACGGTCGAATGGGCCGTCTCGCCCGCAGCGCCGCTCGCCCCGCGCGGATCGTTCGAGTGCGCCTTCGACATCTATCTCGGTCCGCGAAGCGAATCCGTGATCCTCGCGGAGCCGGCCGCCGCGGCGCACCACTTCGAGCTGATCAGCCAGGCCGATCAATCGAGCTGCACGTTCACCTGGCTGGCCCGACTCATGCAGCGCCTGTTCTCGCTGCTGCACCGAGTTTTGCCGGGCACGCACAACTACGGCTGGGCGATCATCGTTCTTGTGCTGATCGTGCGCACCATCCTGCATCCGGTCACCAAGAAGGCGCAAATCAACATGGCCCGGATGCAGAAGGGCATGGCGGGCATCCAGCCGAAGCTGGAGGAGTTAAAGCGCAAGTACGCGAACGACCGGCAGGCGCTCAACCAGGCGACGCTCCAGCTCTATCGCGAGGAGGGCGTCAACCCGGCCGGAAACCTGATGAGCTGCCTGCCGCTGATGCTGCAAATGCCCGTCTGGGTCGCGCTGTGGTCGACGCTGAACACCACGTTCGAGCTTCGGCACGAACCCTTCGTGCTGTGGATCCGCGACCTGTCCGCGCCGGACGCGATCTACGCGTTTGGCCGCGCCATTCATGTTCCGCTGCTGGACGCACTGATGGGGCCGATCTCCTCGATCAACATCCTGCCCATCTTCATGGGCCTCACCATGTACCTTCAGCAGAAGTACACGCAGAAGCTCACGCGCGCGAACGCGCCGCCGACGCCGCCGCCGACCTCTGAGCCGGGCCGCCCGAGTCCGGCGGACCAGATCGCGATGCAGCAGAAGATGATGAACTTCATGACGATCTTCTTCGCGCTGATGTTCTACAACTTCCCGAGCGGCCTGAGTCTCTACATCCTCACCAGCAACCTGTTCGGCATGATCGAGCAGAAGCGCATCCGAACGCACATGCAGCGCGACGAGGAACGAAAGAAGTTCCAGCCGCCCTCAGACAACGGCCGCGGGCGAAGGTCGTTCGGCTGGCTCGACCGCCTCCAGAAGATGGCCGACGAATCGAAGCAGATTCGCAGCCGGCCGGCGCGGCGCTGACTCTCACCCATTCGAGGGCGGCGGACCGGTGTCCTCGCAACGCGATTCGACCGACGCACGGCCCAAGGCAGACGCCGAGCCCCGCGCGCTGACGCGCGCGACCGGCCTCATCTTCCAGGTCGTCGGCGTCGTACTGACGCTCGGTGGGTGCTGCTTCTGGTCGTTTTCCGGGATCGCGCAGTCGAAGCAACCGATCGAGGCAGCCCGCACGATCGTCGACGTCTGGCGCGCCGGCGGCGCGGAACCGATCTGGGCCATGGGCGGCGTGTGCGTCACGTTCGTCGGCGGACTGGCTCTCGCCGCGTGCGGGCTCGGACTTCAGGCGGAACGCCCCCGCGCCGGGCGGATTGCGACCATCGTCGCGGCGGCCGGCGCGATCTTCTGGCTTGCGTGCGGCGCGTGGACGCTCGCCGCGGAGTTCGCGTGGGGACGATGTCTCCTCGCCGCATTGATGGCGCTGCTGTGGTGTGTCTGCTTCGTCCTGGGCCTGGTGAGCGCCGACGAGCTCCGCCGCTGCCCGCCGCCGGACGACCTCGGAGTTGCGCCGCCCGACCTGCGGCTGGACCGCGTCACCGACCGCGAGATGCCGTCGGACCTGCGCGAACCTCCGCGCGCGGACCGATGACGTTCGGCGCGAAACGTCCGTGATCGTCGAGTAGAACTACGCCAGCGCAGGCTGCGGGAAGAGCAGGTGCTTGGCGGCCAGCCGCTTCACGTCGGCCACGAGGTAGAACGAGCCGGTGATGCAGATCAGGTCTTCGCGCGTAACGGCCTTCTCAGCGATCGCCAGCGCGCCGGTCAACGTCTGCGAGTACTGCTCGGCCCGGCCGGTCAGCTCTTTGTAGCGAAGGGCAAGCTCGGCTGGATCGGCGGCGCGCGGATGCGTGCTGCGCGTGAAGATGAGCTTGTCGGCGCCGAGGGCGAGCAGCTTCAGCATGCCCTCGACGTCCTTGTCGGCGTTGCAGCCGAAAATGACGACCATCGAGTCGTACGGGACGTTCTGGCCGATCGCCCGCATGACCGCGCCGACGCTGGACGCGTTGTGGGCGCCATCGACGAGCACGCGCGGCATCGGATGCACGAGTTCCATCCGACCCGGCAGGCTCACGTTCGCCAGCCCGCTGATCGCGTCCTCGTCGGCGATCGCCAGGCCCTTGGCCTTGAGCTGATCGAGCAGGCCGAGGGCGATCGCGCAGTTGACCGCCTGATGCTCGCCGAGCAACGGAACGGTCAGGTGCTCGTAGTGGCTCCGCGGCGTCGTCACGCAGATCCGCGTATGCGGACCGGCGCCGCGCGATGACTCGAAGCGCGAGCTGTAGTCGATGTCCTCGCCCGCGAACAGCAGCGGACAGCCGACCTTCGCCGCCATCCGCTTCAGCGTTCGCTTGACCTCGGCCACCTGCGGCGCGCTGACCGCCGGGACGCCGGGCTTGAAGATGCCGGCCTTCTCCTCGGCGATCTCGGCCAGCGTGTGGCCGAGTTGCTGCATGTGGTCGAAGCTGATGCTCGTGATCGCGCACGCCTCCGGCCGCAGGACCGACGTGGCGTCGAGCCGCCCGCCGAGGCCGGTCTCGACGACGGCCAGGTCGAGCTTGCGGGACGCAAAGTACAGGAACGCCACCGCCGTCAGGACCTCGAAGAAGGTCGGCGGGTCGTTCTTCATCCGCCGCGCCACGTTGGCGACCTTGGCGGTCAGCCGGGCGAAATCCGACTCCGGGATCATCCGGTCGTTGACGACGATTCGTTCGCGGAGATCGAGCAGGTGCGGCGACGTATACAGGCCAACGTGAAGCTTGTTGCCGCGCAACATGCTGTAGAGCATGGCGGCCGTCGAGCCCTTTCCCTTGGTCCCGGCGATTTGGACGGATTTGAACTGCTTGTGCGGATTGCCGAGATCGTCGAGCAGCCGGAGCATTCGGCGCAGACTATAGGTGCGACCGCTGGACGGGCCGGGCGGCGCCTTCTCGAAGTCCGTCATGGACTCGATGTAGGACACCGCGTTCCGGTAGGTACGAATGACGCCCGAGGGGCCCTTCGAGGGGCTGACACGGCGTCGTGACAATGTGGCAGATCGAGCCATAGGGCGGAATGTTACCTCCATGTCGAATCACGGTCAAGAAACGAGCGGGATTCGGTGCACCGTTTTGCGACGTGAACAACGCTTAAGAACTTTGATGACAATATGTTGCGTCTTTCTTTGCGGATTTCCCACAAGTGGGCAATATTGTCAAACTGGCAGATTCTCACAGGCGAACAACCGCCGATCACGCTGGCGTGCGGATCGATCGTTGGAGCGATTGAAAGCCGAACAACTTTGCGCAATGTTGGGAATTCCGCCAGTCGTGTCGCCAGGCCGTTGCGTAGGGCGCTGCGAGCGCCGATCCTATCTTGTTAAACGCTTCGGTGGGCACGAAGGTTCGGAAACATCCGCACCTCGGGCGCCGGATCGCGACTCGTTCCGCTTATTTCGAGCGGGAGTGACCCGATGATGCCCCAATCCACGGTCGCGACCGTCAACGTCGCCACTCCCGGGCGCGGTTATCGGGTCTCCATCGGGGCCGGCCTTCTCGACCGGACCGCCGACTTCTGGCCGGCCGAACTTGGCGGCCGCCGCGCCGTGATCATCACGGATTCGCAGGTCGGCTCGCTGTACGCGACGCGTCTCGCCGCATCCCTCGTCCGCATCGCCCGCGGAACCGACACCATCACCGTACCGGCAGGCGAGGCGTCCAAGTCGCTCGAACGGGCCACAACTCTCTACGACGAGTTCGCCGCGCGACGGATCGGCCGCGACGCCGTCCTCGTCGCGCTCGGGGGCGGCGTCGTCGGCGACTTGGCCGGCTTCGTCGCGAGCACCTGGCTCCGCGGACTTCCATTGGTGCAGTGCCCGACCACGGTCGAGGCGGCGGTCGACGCGAGCGTGGGCGGCAAGACCGGACTGAACATGGCCGCCGGAAAGAACCTCGTCGGGACGTTCCATCAGCCCGCGGCCGTGATCATCGACGTCGGCACGTTCTCCACGCTCGACGCCCGCGACCGCCACGCGGGACTGGCCGAGAGCGTCAAGCACGCACTTATCGACGGCGATGCCTTCCTTGACTGGCACGCACAGCGCGCCACACAACTCTCCATGTCCGACAACGCTGCATGGATCGAACTCGTGCGCCGCAATTGCGAAATCAAGGCACGCGTCGTCGAGGCCGACGAGCGCGAACTCGGCGGCCGCGACGGGATCGGCCGCGCGGCCCTCAACTTCGGGCACACGATCGGCCACGCACTCGAGGCATGCACGCAATTCGGCCTGCGGCACGGCGAGTGCGTCGCCCTGGGCATGATCGCGGCACTGTGGATCGGCGATGCACGCGGCATCGTCGCCGCCGGATTGCTCGACCACGTTCGCTCCACACTCGAGGCGATCGGCCTCCCGATCCGTCTCGACCAGCGCGTCGATCCGGCCGACGTGGTGAAGTTCGCAGCGCAGGACAAGAAATCGCGCGCCGGCCGACTTCGGTTCATCATGGTTCAGCGGCCGGGCGCGCTCCGCTGGCTGGACGACGTGACCGAAGCGGAGGTTCGGGTCGCGATCGATTCGATCCAGTCGGCCGGATCGACTGCCACTTGACGCGGGGCGATGTCAGACTGGCAGGCCCGCGGCCGATCGGCCGGACCCGGTGATCAGCGCAATCATCTGCTCCTAATCAACTTACGCCCGAGTGGCATCCGGTCGGCGACGTGGTACCGCGCTTGCAGGTACCGCTTTCGGAACATCGACGACAACGACGGTCGCGGTGCGCCCGGAGCGCGCGCGTCGTCCCGTCAGGAGTACAGCAGCCATGTCGAAGATCATTGGAATCGACCTTGGAACGACCAACTCGGTGGTCGCCATCATGGAGGGCGGCCAGCCGAAGGTACTGACCAACGCCCAGGGCTCGCGGCTGACGCCGTCGGTCGTCGGATTCACCGAGAAGGGCGAACGACTCGTCGGGCAGATCGCCAAGCACCAGCAGGTGACCAACCCCAAGAACACCGTCTTCTCGATTAAGCGCTTCATGGGTCGGCGGCACAGTGAGGTCGGCGCCGAGGAGAAGCTCGTCCCCTACGAGGTCGTCGGCGGCCCGGAGGAGCTGGTCAAGGTCAGCGTCCGCGGCAAGCTCTACACGCCGCCGGAGATTTCCGCGATGGTCCTCGGCGACCTCAAGAAGACCGCCGAAGACTACCTCGGCGAAAAGGTCACGGCCGCCGTCATCACCGTCCCGGCGTACTTCAACGATGCGCAGCGGAAGGCGACGAAGGAGGCGGGCGAGATCGCCGGCTTCGAGGTCAAGCGCGTCCTGCCCGAGCCGACGGCCGCCGCGCTGGCCTACGGCTTGGAGCAGAAGAAGGGCGGCAAGATCGCCGTGTTCGACCTCGGCGGCGGGACGTTCGACATCAGCATCCTCGACGTCGGCGACGGCGTCTTCGAGACGCTCTCGATCAACGGCGACACGCACCTCGGCGGTGACGACTACGACCAGGTCCTCATCGACTTCGTCGCCGAGAACTTCCGTAAGCAGAGCGGCATCGACCTGCGCAAGGATGCCATGGCGTTGCAGCGCCTTAAGGAGGCCTGCGAAAAGGCCAAGTGCGAACTGTCCGGCAGCATGGAGACCACCATCAACCTGCCGTACATCACCGCCGACGCCAGCGGGCCGAAGCACCTGACCGAGACCATCACCCGCGCCAAGTTCGAGCAGCTCACCGAGCACCTGACCGAGCGCTGCCGCCGGCCGTGCCTCAAGGCCCTCGAGGACGCCAAGCTCACGCCCGGCGACGTCACCGAAGTCATCCTCGTCGGCGGCAGCACGCGCATGCCGGCCGTGCAGCGGCTCTGCCGCGAGATTTTCGGCAAGGAGCCAAACCGGAGCGTCAACCCGGACGAGGCCGTGGCGATCGGCGCGGCCGTGCAGGCGGGGATCATCTCGGGCGAGATGAAGGAGATCCTCGTGCTGGACGTGACGCCGCTGTCGCTGGGCGTCGAGACGCTCGGCGGCGTGATGACCGTCATGATCCCGCGGAACACGACCATTCCGACCAGCAAGAAGGAGACCTACTCCACCGCGGCCGACGGCCAGACCGAGGTGACGATCCACGTCCTGCAGGGCGAGCGGCCGATGGCGGCGGATAACCGCACGCTCGGGCGGTTCAACCTCACGGGCATTCCGCCCGCGCCGCGAGGCGTGCCGCAGATCGAGGTGACGTTCGACATCGACGCGAACGGCATCCTGAACGTCAGCGCGAAGGACCTGGGCACGGGCAAGGAGCAGAAGATCGAGATCAAGGGCAGCTCGGGCTTGAGCAAGGAGGAGGTCGAGCGGATGCGCCGCGACGCCGAGCAGTACGCGGCCGACGACCTCAAGCGGCGCGAGCTGGTCGACCTGCGCAACCAGGCGGACAACACGATCTACCAGACGGAAAAGACACTCAAGGAGCACGGCGACAAGGTGCCCTCGGACGAGCGGAGCAAGCTCGAAGGCGCGATCAACAACCTCAAGGACGTCGTGAAGCGCGACGACGCCGACGCGATCAAGAAGGCCATGGAGACCGTGATGACCGCGTCGCAGACGATCGGCCGGCTGATCTACGAGGAGGCGACGCGCAAGGCGGCGGGCGCAAAGGCGACGGCCGGTCCGGCCGCGTCCGAGCCTCCCGGCGGGGCGAAGAAGGACGACGACGTGATCGATGCGGAGTTTGAGGTGAAGAAGTAGCGTCGGCCGTGCGGATCGGCAACCAGGAATGGGCGCTGGGCGGGGCGTGCGGCCTCATTCACGACGCGACCGGAATGCCATGACCGTACGAACCAGCGGACAGAAGCTCTGCTTCGTGACGTTTCGAGCGGCGTGTGGCTGGCTCATCGCTGAGCGGGCCGATAACTACACCAAATGCCTGCACTGTGATCCCCGCTGATTCGACACGATGCGTCCGGTGGCATGCCTTCGCCGTCAGGGCGAACGCATGCTCACCTTGAGTACAGCGAGAGCATGCCACCCGCCGCGTCGTGTTGAGTGGCGTTGTCTCCTCGCGGTCGCCGCACAAGTGAGCCGCTTGCACGACGCGCAAAGACCGTTTACGCCACCGGCGGGAGGTCGCGGAGCTTCTTCGCCGGGATGCCGGCCCAGAACTCGTTTTCGCCGATGACCGTGTCGGGCATGACGATCGCCCCCGCGCCGATCATCGCCCCGCGGCGGACGTGCACGCCGCCGGGGATCACCGAGTGACCGCCGACCAGCACATCGTCCTCGATCACGGTGCGGCGGAGCGTCACCGCGTCGCGCTCCTGCACGTGGCCCGTCAGCGTTGCCCCGAAGCCGATCACGACGTTTCGGCCGATCGTCACCATCGCCGGGTCGAGCACCTGCGGCTCGGCGATCGGGCAGGATTTCGTCCGCGGCCCGAAGATTCGGCCGACGATCCAGCACATCGGCGGCAGGTTGCAGACGTGAAAGACAAGGAACGCCGGAAACGGCGCTTCCAGCCGCGCCTTGGTCAGCACGGCCTGCAACGCCGACCAGACGAGCTGCCGGTCGAGCGGCTGGCCGGCCTGAGTCGAGTAGCGGCCCTCGCGCGGAGTCGGCACGGGCAACCGCAGCAGCAGCAGCAACACGACGTAGATCAAGTTGTAGAGCAGCGTCCAGTTCGTCAGCGCGCGGCCCCACTGCCAGGCGGTCGACATGTCCGCGCCGATCGGCCCGCACTCCGGCCAGGCGTTCCAGCGCGTGAACAAACCGCAGGCCAGCGCGAAGGCCGTCGACCAGATGAACAGGCGCGCGGAAAGGTCGATCAGCAGGAAACCACGGATGGCCAGGCGCGGATCGGCCGGCCGGGCCGATCGCGGCAACGCTTCGCTCGAAGTCATCACGGCGTGCAATCTCCGTCGGGTTCAATTGGATGGCGGGGGCGTCGATCGGCCACGTTCGCCGAAGGCCGCGCCGCCGGGAATCAGTCGACTCCGGGTTCGCCGCCGCCCAGCTCGCAGCGGCAGACGGGCACGTACTCCGCGCCCTCGCGCCTCAATTGCGATTCGAACATTACCAGTTCGTGCACGCACTGCCGCCCGGCGGAGAAGTCGGGCCGCCGGGTCACGGCCGCGCGGATCGCGCTCGACAGCGACGCCTGCTTGACACGCGCGAGCGTCAGGTGCGGCGTGAAGCCGCGTCGCTCAAGCTTGAATCCAAGATCGGCATAGCGCGCCTCGCACGCGTCACGGCAGGCGGCCAGCCGCCCGGACGGCTCGGACAGGCCGGCCCAGATCACGCGGACCGATCCGGCGGGCGGAAAGCACCCGACGCCTTCGACGCTGAACTCGAAGGGCGACGTGGCTTGCGCGATCTCGCGCAACATCTCGCACACGGCCGGCACGTCGGCGTCCGGCACTTCGCCAAGGAACTTGACGGTCAGGTGCATCTGGTCATCGCCGACCCAACGGATGCCGCGGCCGTGCAGGGCAAGTTCGGTCTGAAGCCGCGTCAGCTTCCGCCGGATGGCGGGGTCAAGCTCAATCGCCGCGAACAGTCGCATTCGTGGTCCGCATCGCCGCCGTCGATGCCGGCGGCCGATCGCATCATTCGAACTGCACCATGCGCCTCAGGGCGGTGAGCCGCTGGTCGATGGCGGCCTTGGTGACGCGGCGGATGGCCTCGACCGAGAAGCCCTCGATCGTGAACGACGCGGTGACGGTCCCGCGCGCCAGGGCCGCGAGCAGATCGGCCGGCTCGAAGCGGCCGACCGACGCGAGGTAGCCGAGCATTCCGCCGGCGAAGCTGTCGCCCGCGCCCGTCGGGTCGACGACCTTCGTCGTGGGAAAGGCCGGCAGTGCGAAGAACTCGTCGCCCGTTGCCAGCATGCTGCCGTGCTCACCCTTTTTGATGACGACAAAGCGCGGTCCCATTCCGAGTACGCGCCGCGCGACCTCGACGAGGTTGTTCGCGCTCGTCAGCATGCGACCTTCGTGATCGTTCAGCACGACGCCGTGGACCATCGCCAGCGTCCGCGCCAGCTCGGTGCGGGCCGTGTCGATCCACAGGTTCATCGTGTCGCAGACGACGAGCTTCGGTTTCGAGACGCTCGCGAGCAACTCGCGCTGCAACAGCGGGTGCGTGTTGGCGAGGAAGACCACGTCGCTGTCGCGGAAGGCGAGCGGGATTTTCGGCGCGGCCTCGGCCAGGACGTTCAGGTCGGTCCGCAGCGTCTGTGCCTCGTTCATGTCGCCGACGTAGCGACCCTGCCAGCGGAAGGTCTTCGACCCGCGGCGCAGCTCCAGCCCGGCGAGGTCGATCGGCCGCTCGCCGAAGACGTCGCGAAAGACGGGCGGGAAGTCCTCGCCCACGACGCCAACCAGCCGCACCGGCGAGAAGTTCGACGCGGCCAGCGAGAAATAGACCGCCGAACCGCCGAGGACGTTTTCGACCTTGCCGAACGGCGTCTCGACGGTGTCGATGCCGATGCTGCCCGTGACGAGAAGCGACATGGCGGTCTCACTCCTTCCCCGTTCCTGCGACGGCGCCAGACGGCAATTCTGCGAGTCGGCGGCGGTGCGGTCAACCGCGGCCGGACCTGACGTTCGTTGTGACGCGCGCGACGGCGGCACTACACTGCCTGCCATGCGCAGCCAGTCACCCGCCGCAGCGAGCAACGATCGACCCGGCAAGGCCGCACCGAGGCGATGGATCACGCCGATCGTCGTCGTGGTCGTGGCGATGCTCGTTCGCTGGCCACTGCTGGCGGAGGTGGGGTTTCCGGCCGACCAGTCGCTGTTCGCATACTGGGCGGACCGCGCGGCCGATCTCGGCCTGTCGCATGTGTACGACGAGTACGAACGCGAGGGCCGGGTGCGGCGATGGTGCAATCATCCGCCGATTTTCGTCCTGCTGCTGACGGCCGCGGGCATGCTGTCCGACGCGACCGGGGAGGCGCCGATCGGTCCGGATGTGGTCGGCGCGCTGGCCCGCGGAGAGCGAACGGCTGCGACGCGCCACGTCGCCGCGTGGCTCAAACTGCCGGGCGTGCTGGCCGATCTGGCGACCGGCGTGTTGCTGGCGATGGTGTTGGGCCGACGCTGGGGCGACGTTGCGGCGGGCGCGCTGGCGCTGCTCTACGTGCTGCATCCCGCGATCATCCATGACAGCGCGGTGTGGGGGCAGTCGGATTCGATCCAGACGTTTTTCCTCGTCGCGGGCGTTGTCGCGGGGATGCGCGGACGACATGTCGCGATGGGCGCGGCGGCGGCGTGCGCGCTGCTGACGAAGGCGCAATCGCTGATCCTGCTGCCGTGGTTTTTCCTCGCAATCGCCGCACGGCCGGTCCGCGACAATCTCGATCACCTGATGCGACGCATCCACCGCGCGCTGGGCGGCTTTGCCGCGGCGACGCTGATCATCGTCGCGCCGTTCGGATCGCGCGGCGTGCCCGGGATCATCGATGCCTATGGCGGCGCGGTCGGCTACTACCCGTACGTGCACCTCAACGGATTCAGTGCGTGGTTTCTTGTGAACCCGCTGACCGAATCTGATCTCGAGCATCTCCGAGAGCGATATCGGCGCGATGATGCGTCCGGCGTACTCCGCATCACGCCGCGGCGCATCGGACTGGCCGCGCTCGCGGCTGTCGTCGCAGTCGTGTGCGTGACGATCCTCCGCCGCCGCGGGCGCGATGACTCGTGGGAGTGGGGCGTCCGCGTGCTGCCGCTGGCATTCTTCGCCCTGCCGACGCAGATCCACGAACGCTATCTCTATCCGGCCATTGCGCTCTGGATGCTCACGCTGACGCGCGACGTGTGCGGATGGATCGGCTGGCTGATCGTGGGCGCCGCTGCGTTTCTCAATGCCGCGTGGGTCTACGGCGGGCCGGCCGATTCGATGGGCGAGGCGTTCGCCCGCGCGCTGAGGGCCTCGATCGCCGGGCAGCCTGTCGGCGTCTGGTGCTCGATCGCGCTTCTGGTCGTGCTCGCGGTGTCGCTATCCGAGCCGTGGTGGCGCCCGCGCGCGGCGGCCGAAGACTCACTGGTCATCGAATAGCCGGCCCTGTCCATCCGGTTCCGGTTCGGCGTCGGCATACTCTCGCAGCGATGGATAAATCGACAGGAGCCGCGGCGGGACGCGGACCTTCGAGCCCGACAACATTGCCTGCAACTGGAACGCGTTCGCCGGGCCCTGCCCGCGATAGTGGTTGTTCGCGAAGACGAAGACCGATTCCGCGCGTTCGGCTATCGCGCGGATCCGCGGGACCCACTCGCTCAACTCCACCGGCGAGTAGAGGTAGTCGTAGCGCATGTAGACGGGGACGTTCGGCGCAAACCACGTATCGACCCGTCGCCCGTGGAGGCGGACGTACCCGATCGGCGCGGTGACGTGGTCGGCGGGGCGCAGGCACTCGTGCAGTGGCGGCTGGTCGATGTTGCACAGCGCGATGCCCAGGGCCTTCAGTCTCGATCGCGCCTCCGCGTCATCCCAGCTTGCGTGCCGGAGCTCGATCGCGAGCGGATAATCGCGGAATGACTCCGCGAGCCGCGCGATGCGCTCCCATCCCGGCGGCCCCTGCCGGAACGACCACGGAAACTGCATCAGAAGGCAGGCGAGTCGACCGCCGGACGCGAGCACGTTCATCCCCTGCCGCACGAGCTGCACATGCAGCTTCCAATCCGCCGGCGTGATCGCCTTCGGATCGGCGTGCGTGAACTGCCGCCAGAGCTTGGCGGTAAATCGAAAATCCGGCGCGTCGGCCACGCGACGCAGCCAGCGCTCCGCCGTCTGCGGCGCGAGCGGCTGGTAGTGCGACGTGTTGATCTCCAGCGCGTTGAAGTAGCGCGACAGGTACGACAAGGCATCCAAGCGCGCCCGCGCCGCGCGCGGATAGACGATTCCGGTCCAGTCCGGGTAGCTCCAGCCGGAATGTCCGATGCGGATCACGCCTCGGGCCGACGCGTCGATGTGCCGCCTCGCACAAACCACCCCGTCGACTGGATCGCGGCGCAGTTACGGCCCGGACGGCAGAATGAGCGTCATTCCGGGCTGAAGTCGTCGCGGATCGTTCTGAAGCAGGCGGCGGTTCAGTTGCAGGAGCTCGCGCCAGCGGCCGGATTGTCCGAGCTGCGCGTCGGCGATGGATGAAAGCGAATCACCCGAGCGCACGATGTAGGTGCGGTTCGATCCGCCGCCATCGGCGACGACACCGCGCGGCGACGGAGCAGCCGGCGGCGAGACGGCCGTAGTGCGACCGGCCGATGCGTCCGACGGATCCGGCAGCGTCAGCTTCATCCCGACGCGCATGCGACGCGGATCACTCAGCGCCGTGTTTGCGCGGCGGATCAGCTCGATCTTTGCGGCGTCGCCGTATGCTTCGCTCGCAATGCGATACAGCGTGTCTCCCGAGCGTACGACATACGTTCGCGGCCACGACGCGCCTGGCGTGCCCGATGCGACGCCGGAATCTCCTGCGGGCGAAAGAGCGCCGCGAGTGATCGTCGTCACCGCGTCGGGCGGCGTCAGCGCGCCGATCGCCGGGCCGGCTGTCCGCGACAAGGTCGGCGGCGAATCACCCGGTGTCGGCTCCGGCCGGGTCGCATCCCGCAGGGCGTCGGACGCGCTGGTCCGCAGCGGCGTGCCGGGCAACTGCCCAGTCACGGCCGGCGGCAACGCAACGCGCCCATTCGGGGATGAAGCACCCGACGGAGTGGTGCGCTCGGTCGAGGCCAGAGCCGGCGTTGAACCCGGCCGGGAGGGCGTTCGGGTAATCGGCGCGGGCGTCGGCCGCGGCGACGTGAGGTACGGTCGCGGCACGGCGGGCGACGGCGTGCCGGGCGCTGCGCCGCCGGCGGTGCGTTCGGTGGCGGATCGATCGGCGCGCTGCGCGGACTTCGCACCCGCGGCGCCGTCGATCGGCGAGGGGATCGCCAGTTTCTCCGACGTCACAGCGGGCGTGAGCTGAACAATGAGGTCCGAATCGTCGTCCGGCGAGCGAAAGAAATAGACGCTCGCCACGACGACGACGGCCAAGCCGACGACGATCCCGATTTTCGTTTCCGTCCGCATCAGACCCTCCGTGGCCGAGCGGGCTGACCCGCCACTCAGGACGCCGGACGCGCCTCGCTGGTCAGCCAGCGTTGCATAGCCACGAGCAGCGGGGTTGCGACAAAGACCGAGCTGTACGAACCGATCAGGATACCGACGAGCATCGCGTACATGAACCCGTGAATGCCGCGCCCGCCGAACACGTACATGATAATGATGACCGCAATGACGGTCAACGACGTCAGGATCGTTCGTGACAGCGTCTGGTTGATGCTGTCGGTCACCAGCCGCGGCGTGATCTCCTTCAGTTTCCCGCGGTTCTCGCGGATGCGGTCGAAGACGACAATCGAATCGTTGACCGAGTAGCCGACGACTGTCAGCATCGCCGCGACGAGGGCCAGGTCAATGCGGAATCCCTCGATGAGCAGCCACTGGCCGATCGGCCACTTCGCGATGTAGAACGACGCCGCCACGGCCCCGAGCGCGACGAGCACGTCGTGAATCAGACCCGCGACCGCGGCCGTGCCCCAGCTTACGCTGCCGAACCGGAACCAGACGTAGAGGATGATCGCGAGCCACGACACGACCAGCGCGATGTATGCCTTCGTCTTCGCTTCCTGCGCGACCTGCGGCGCGAACTGCGTGATCTTGCTGAGCGACGTCTGGCGCTCGAGCGCATCGCGCGTCAGCTTCACCTCCGGTTCGGCGAGGCGCGAGCGCCACGCGTCCGGCGCCGCCTCGTCGTACGGGAAGTTCTCATCCAACGCCACGACGGCCACGCGCGTGTACACGTCGCCGCCCGACGCCGCGCGCGTCAGGCCGATCACGGCCGAATCGCGCCAGCCGAACTGCTCGTAGCCCGGCTGCAAGCGCATGTCCTTCAGCCGCCGGTGCATGCCCTCCGGCGATTGCGGCGGACTTACGTCGTTCAGCACCATCACCACGCCGCCGCGCCACGCGGACAGGTCGGCCACGAGCGATGGATCGCCGACCACGCTCGCGAGGTTCGCGTCCGTCACGGGGAAGTACTCGGCGTTGTTCATCCGCCCGTTCTTCATGAACTCGAACGTCAGCGCGGGCGCGATGTTCACCAGATCGCTCATGCTCGACAGGATCGCCGACACCACGATCTCCTTGCTCGTTACGCGGCTGACGATCTCGTACGACCCGCCCTTCGGCGCTGCAGCGTCGAGCGACTCCACGGCCTGAATCTGGGCATCGGCCAGCGCATCGGCCGCCAGACGCACGTAGGCCGCGACGTCTTCCTGGATGCCGCGCCGAA
This sequence comes from Phycisphaerae bacterium, assembly GCA_023150615.1. Lineage (GTDB taxonomy): Bacteria > Planctomycetota > Phycisphaerae > UBA1845 > UTPLA1 > JAKLKO01. The sequence continues at coordinate 30,992 of JAKLKO010000022.1, read as the reverse complement.
TCCCGCGCTTTCCGGCCGTCGATTCCGCGGTCGCATTCGGTTCGAGACCCACTTGCAGATCCGGGTGTCCGGTCAGGACGAGTTGATCGGGGCCGGACTCTCGCACGCCGCGCGGCGCGAGCCAGTTGCCGATGGCCGCCTGGACGAATTCCCGCATCCGGTCCGCCGGTACGTCGGGTACGGTCACGGTGCATTCGTTGTCCTTCGCGACGATGGTCGATCGGCCGGCGATGGCGTCCGCCATCTTCCGCAATTCGTCGGCACTCCTGCCCAGACGCTGCGAAATCCCCGCCTCGTCAACCGATCCCGGCACCTTGAGGTCGATCTGCGCCGCCGTTCCGCCGAGGAACTCGATGTCGTACAGCTTCTGCGGCTCGCGCGACATGAACAGCGCCAGTCCGCCGATCGTCAGCACGGCCGACACGACGTAGAAGACCCTTCGAATGCCGTACCAGTCGATACTCGGCACGCCGACGATCTTCATCATCGGCAGGCGTCCGGTGCTCCCGCCCTGGAACGCACGGTGGATCGCGCGGGCGATCCACATCAACACGCAGACGCCGGCGACGAACGCGCCGATGCCCACGAGCAGTTGCCCGAACCCGATGGCGCCCGAGTGCGGGCGGTTCTCCGGCGCGACGAACTGATGCGCCACCGCCCACCACGCGCCGCCCACCGCGGCGGAGCCGATTGCCGCGAGCATCGGGTACGACGCCAGCTCCCGCGGAACGCGCGGCAGGGACATGAACTCGAAGAACAGCCGCGTCATGAACACGGCCGTGAGCAGGTTGATCGCCACGCCGGCCGCCAGCGTCAGACCGAATCCGCGAATCTCCTCGCTTGCAATGAGGTAGAGGATGACGCTTGTGATGAACGTCGTCAGGTTCGAGTCGAGAATCGCCGCAAATGCCCGTGCGTAGCCGAGCCGGATCGCCATTCGCAGGCCCGTGCCTTTGCCCAGCTCTTCGCGGATGCGTTCGTTGATGAGGATGTTCGCGTCGACGGCCATCCCGACCGACAGCACCAGGCCCGCCACGCCGGGCAGCGTCAGCGTCGCGCCAAGCGCCGCGAGCACAGCAAGCGTCAGAAGCATGTTCATCGCCAGCGCGATGACCGCGATGATTCCCACGTAAAGGTAGTAGATGACCGAGAACGCGACGACCGCGATCGAGCCGTAGATCGCCGACCGCATCCCCGCCTCGCGATTCGCCTGCCCGAGGCTCGGACCGACGGCGCGGACGCTGATCGGCGGATCCTTCAGCTTGCTCGGCAGACTGCCCGCGTTCAGCTTCTTCACCAGCTCGAGCACTTCCTGCTGCGTGAAGCTGCCGTGAATGATGCCGCGCGTGCGGATCACGTCCTGAATCGTCGCCGCCGACACGGCCTTGTCATCAAGGAAGATGCACAGCAGCTTGCCTTTGTTCTGCCGCGTCAGCGAGTCGAACTTCGCCCCGCCGCGTTCGTCCAATTCGAACGACACGGCCGGACTGCCCTGCTCATCGCGGGTCGCGCCGGCGCGCTTGAGCTGCCAGTCCTGCTCGCCCGGTCGATGGGTCAGCGTCTTGTTGGACGTCAGGTAGGCGAGCACGTAGTACCTCTCGCCGTACTGCTCCGTGACGAAGCGCTGCGTGGCCTTGATTCGCTCGAAGTGCTTCTCGAAGTCCTTTTCGAGCTTGAAGAACTCTCGCGGCTTCTCGATCTCGAACCACTCGAACGTCTCCTCGCCCGGTCGCGGACGCGGTCCGTACTGCTTGAGGTTCGCGCGATATGTGTCGAACTTGTTCGGTTCGGCCGGATCGTTCTCCGCGAGGATGCGGAAGTCGAGCACGCCCGCGCCGCGCAGCAGTCGCTGCAAGTCGGCCGGATCGTCGAGCGTGCCGCCGCGGCCGCGCTTCTGTCGCCAGCGGTCGTGCGCGTCGACGAGGCGCGTGATGCGATCGGCCTGCTCCGGCACCGCCTTCTTGATCTGCTCAAGCTCCTCGCGCCGGAACTTCGACCCCGGCGCGGATTCCAGCGCCACCTGCAGCCGGCCGAATTCCACGTTCGTCGCCATCAGCGCGTTGATCTTCTGTTCCAGCTCATCCTCGGCCGTGCTGAGCCGGTCGTTGTCCTTCGCCGTGCGGGCCTCGTCGATCTGCACCTGGATCGCCGTCAACTCCTCGAGCAGCTTCTTTCGCGACGAGATGCCCCGCTCCAACGCCGAGAGCGCCGCGGCACGCTCCGACGCCGGCCGGGCCAGCGCCAGCAGCAGCTCGCTGCGCTTCAGGTTGGCCGCCTTCAGCTCGCCCTGGATCTGGTCGTATTCCTTGCGGTACTGGATCACGACTTCCGACGGGCGCGGCATCTGGATCTCGAGTCGGTTCGTTCCGACCGGCCGCCAGACCAGGTTCATCACGCCGTCCGGATCGACGCGCTCCTGAAGCACCTTCATCACGCGCTCCGCCAGATCGCGCTTCTGCTCGGCGTCGAGGCCGACGTCGTCGATCTCGTAGAGCAGGCTGTAGCCGCCGTAGAGGTCGATGCCGAACTTCAGCTTCTCTTCGAGCGGGAAGCAGACGAAGTACCCGATCGCCGCCACCACGCCGACCACGCCGACCTTCCACCACATGTCACGTTCGTTCATTACCGCACCTGTGTGTTTATCAACGTCGATCCAACGGCGCCGAAGAACGGCCGCCGCCGCTTGCCGAATTCAGTTTCGCACTGTCCAAGAGAAAACGCCGCTGCCGGTTCAACACGCCGCGCCGCAGCGCCCGGAGGCGTAGCAGCCCGATCGCCAGAACGAACGGATCAGCACGCCGGCGGCGCGTGTGCGAAATGAGCTGGACGATGCAGACGCGGCCGAATGGGATCGGCCGGATCGCACACGATACCGCGGGCCGCGCCGCCCGCAGGCCGCAATTGTCCGTGAGATGAAATCAGGGCGTCCGCTGCGCCATCCGGCGCTCCCAGGCCCTTCTGTCCACCGGTAACCGACGGCGCCGCGAGCACCGCGCCGCTCGGCGCAGGCGTCGAACGCGATGCCGGAGACTTGTCTTTCGATCCCGATTCCCCGCCGCACGGCGGCTGCGGCTTCGAGGGTATCGACGGAACCGCCGAGCGGCCATTGCCGACTTCGTCGGCGCGGTTGGCGGCGCGTGCGGAAGCGGCGGTGGATGCAAACGACGCCATCAGGCCGACCACGACCGCGTACGCCGCACATCGCCAGATTCGGACCTGTCCGCCGGAAGTCATGCGAGTGACTATACCGGCGGGTCTTGGGCCGATCAATTCTCACAGACGATGTTGGGACAAATGGCTGCCAGAACGCACGATCCAGCGGGCGAACGTCTCATAACGCGCGAACGAGGTACGACCCACGTCCGCGTGGTGCTGCTACGGTTGATGATTTGCCCCCGCGGCGTTCACCGCTGCGCGAGCCACAGATCGGCGAACACCGCCAATGCGAACACGACGCTGACGACGCCGTTCACCGTGAAGAACGCCAGGGTGATCTTTGAGAAATCGTTCGGCCGAACGAGCCGCTGTTCGAAGATCAGAAGCAGCGCGACGATCCCGGTCCCTACCCAATAGGCCGGTCCCCGGTCCATCCAACGGCCGACCGCCACCAGCAGCGCGATGGTCCCGGCGTGACTGGCTCGCGAGCACCACAGCGCTGCGGCCGGTCCGATCCGCGCCGGCAGGCTGAACAACCCCTCGCGCCGGTCAAACTCGATGTCCTGACAGGCGTAGAGGATGTCGAAGCCCGCGATCCAGAGCGCGACCGCGCCGGTAAGCATGACGACGGGCCAGCCGAGCGTCGCGGGGTTGATGGCAATCCACGTTGCCGTCGGCGCCAGCGCGATCGCACCGCCAAGGACGAAATGCGAAAGCGACGTGAAGCGCTTCGTGTACGAGTATCCGGCCAGCGCCGCGAGCACAGGCCCGCCGAGCCGCATCGGCCACGGGTTCTCGTACGCGAGAAACCCGCCGCAGCCGGTCAGGAACGCCGCGCCGCAGGCGATCAGGAAGGCCCACGCCTGGCCGCGCGAGATCCGCTCGGCGGGCAGCGCACGGCCGGCGGTCCGCGGATTGCGCGCGTCGATCGCCGCGTCGACAATGCGATTGAAGGTCATCGCGAAGCTTCGGGCTGCGACCATGCACGTGATGACGAGCGCGATCTGACCGACCGCCGGCCGGCCCGCGGGCAGCGTCGCGCCGGCCCACATCAGCGCGATGAGCGCGAAGGGCAGCGCGAAGATCGAGTGCGAGAACTTGATCATCTCTCCCCAGGTACGCGTGGTCTTCCAGAGGCTCATCGACGCGTCGTCGCGTGCCGTGCGCGCGCTTCCTCATAGAGCTGCACGCAGCGTTCGGCCGAGTCGCGCCATTTCAGCTTGCGAATTTCGAAGCTGCCGTGATCGCGCAGCGCTGCATGCAGCGGCGGATGCCGCAGGACCGAGATGATCTTGTTGGCCATCTCGTCGATGTCCCAGAAGTCGACCTTCAGCGCGTGCGTCAGCACCTCGGCGACGCCGCTCTGCTTGCTGATGATCACCGGAACGCCGTGCGAGAGCGCCTCGAGCGGCGCGATGCCGAACGGCTCGCTGACGGAAGGCATGACGTACAGGTTGGCCATCTTGAAGACCCGCGCCACGTCATCGCCGCGCAGGAACCCCGTGAACAGCACCTTGTGGCCGATGCCCATCTCGGCCGCCAGCTCGATCGTGCGGTGGATCATGTCGCCCGTGCCGGCCATCACGAAGCGGACGTTTTCCATCACCGAGAGCACCTTGCGGGCCGCGGCGATGAAATACTCCGGGCCCTTCTGCATCGTCACGCGCCCGAGGAAGAGCACGATTTTCTCGTCGCGCCGGATCGGCGGCATGTCCACCGCGCCCGGGCCGTTGTCGCTGATGGCGTTGTACACGACCTCGACTTTGTCGGCCGGCACGCCGTAGCGCGCGGTGATGATGTTCTTGGTCAGGTGACTGACGGCAATGACCCGCGCCGCGGCGTGCATGCCCTGGCGCTCGACGTCGTAGATCCGCTGGTTGACGTGCTCGCCGGAGCGATCGAACTCGGTCGCATGCACATGGACGATCAGCGGCTTGCCGGTCACGTTCGAGACGGCGATCCCGGCCGGAAAGGTCATCCAGTCGTGGGCGTGCACAACGTCGAAGGCCTCCTTGCGCGCGATGGCGACGCACAGCGAGGCGTAGCGCTCCGCTTCCGTGAACAGGTCGCCGGAGTAGATCGATCCCGTCGGCGGCGCGGCGATCGGCGCGACGCCGTCCGCCTCCGACTCCGGCGCGATCACGTCGTAATCGGTGATGGCCGCGACGCCCGTCGCCGTAGCGGACTTTCGATATTGTTCCGGCGTTGCGTAGGGCGACAACTTCGCATCAACCGTCCGCAGCGTGACGTGCTCCCAGACGGCGACGATGGACTCCGTCGCGCTGCGCGTCGCCGCGTCCGATGGCACGGCCTCCGCGCGCGGCGCCAGCAACGTCACGTGCTGCGGACGCCGTCCGCCGACCGGCCGCGGCAGGATGAACAGGACCTTCGTGCCGATCTCGTTGAGCGCGCGCGTCAGTCCGTAGCACGCCGTGCCCAGTCCGCCGCTGATGAACGGCGGAAACTCCCAGCCCAGCATCAAGACTCGCATCGCCACGCCGTACCGTTCCCGCTCGATCGCCGATCGTCCGGACGACCCGCTTGAAACACCCTCATCGGTCGGCCCGGGACGAGCCTTCGCAACTTCCGTTCCGCGCGGAACTCCACGATGCGTACCGATGGCGGACGCCGCAATCGCAGCCGCCCGATCGAACCGGCGGAGGTGGATTCGACCGCGGTCCGTCACGCGTCCTCGCGGCCTATTCTGGGACGGCGACGAAACGATCGTCAAGCCGCGGGAAACGACGCCGAAGTCCGCCCGTACCACGCGTCGCCCCATCGCGCCCGGCCGAACAGGAACATCGCGCCGACGGCCACAGGGGCGATGTGCGGTTCGGTGTTGAAATACGGGGACCAGAGCGACGGCTCGGCCTGGATTGCGACCAGGCCGGCGTGCTCGTTTCGGGCCACGGCGAGGTCGAAGCGCGTCAGGATGTCGGCGAGCGTCGCGTCCAGCGTCGCCTCGAACAGCAGTTCCGGCTGGAGGATCTCGAGGTCGCGGATCAACCCGACGCACGCGAGGTCGCGGAGCTGGTCCGCGGAGAATCCGAGTTCCTCCTGAAGTTCGCGCCGCACCGAATCGAACACGTCGATGACTCCGTCGGCGCGGCGGTCAACCACTTCGAGCGTCCCGCCGATGGTGTGCACGTATCCGCCGTGGTACGCGACGCGATGGCTCCGGCGGCCGAAGACGACGAAGCCGTCGCCCGTCAGGAGCGTGGCCGTCGTGCCGAGCGGGTTGGCGAACCGGTGCCAGCCGAGTTCGTGCACGCGGTGATGATTGAAGAGATTGGTGCCGACGAAATCGCGGTAGCAGGTCGGTCCGACGGTCAGCGCGAACTCGGCGCCGTCGCACGCGTGCGAAATATAGCGGAACAACTCGCCGTTGAACAGGTGCTGGCCGGCGCGCGACGCCTGTGCGGTCCGCTCGCGCCATTCCGCGTCGATGAGCCGGTCGATCTCCGGCGTGCTCGCACGCGGCGCAGCGTCGAAGTCGACCCGAACGCGGCCGGGCGGAAAGCGGCCGAACGCGAGCACCTCGAAGGGCAACCGATCCACCGCCGACTCCTCGGGCGCGACCACTCGCCGCCATCAACAGCGCAGCCCATGCCAGACGAACAGGATCATGCCGACGACTCCCGCCGCCAGCAGCGGCCAATGCCAGGTACGCAAGCGGAGCTCGGCCTGCGTCACCGCGCGGACCCACGTCTTGCAATGCGGGCACTGCGGCGTGCCCTCGGCGATCAACTTCCCGCATTCCGGACACGGCTCGACTTCGATCGAGTCGTCACCGTCGCCGCCGTCTCCGTCAGGCCATTCATCCTCGGTCAGAGGATTGTCATTGTCGGCGTCGCGCCACATGCGATCACTTCACGAGCGCCAGTACGTCGCGGAACGTCGACGCGTCGCATCGCGCCACCAGTTCGAAGATCATCGCCTCGACGCTGGTCACGGTCGCGCCGGCCGCCCGCAGCCGCGCGAGCGCCAGCTCCTTTTCTTCCCGCCGGCGGCTGCCGGCGGCGTCGGCCAGCACGAACGGTTCGTAGTCGACCCGCAGCAAATCGATCGCGGTCTGCTGAACGCAGACGTGCGACTCGACGCCGACGAGCAGGACGTGCTCGCGCCCGAGTTCCCCCAGCCGATCGCGGACGCCGCGATCGCCCCAGCACGAACAGGTCACCTTCTCGATCGGCGAAAGCCCGGCCGGCAGCGCCTCCCGCACGGCGTCAATCGTCCGACCCAGTCCGTTCGGGTTCTGCTCGGTATGGAACACCGGAATGCCCAAGATTGCGGCGGCCCGGATCATGCGCACCGCCGCCGCCGTGACCTCCGACGCGTCGGACAGCGCGGCCATCATGCGCTCCTGCATGTCGATTACGAGCAAGACGGCCAGATCGGACTGCGCCAGAGCGGCGTGCGACATGGTTGCGCTCCTCCGTGCGGGTGCGCCAGTGTATTCGGAAGATGCGGTTTTGCGAATTGCGCCGCCGCGTGTATGATGAATTAGCCGGCCTCGCGATCCGGAGAGCCGAACCGTGCGTCCCTGGATGGAAGATGTGACGCTGCGCGACAAGGTCGTCCTGATCACCGGTGCATCGCGCGGCCTGGGTCGCGACCTGGTCTATCAACTGGCCTCGGCGGGTGCCGCAGTCGCGTTTTGCGCGCGGCGCTATCAGAACCTCCAACCCATCGAGGAAGAACTGACCGGCGCCGGCCGGGCGGCGATGGCCGTCCCATGCGACGTTCGCGCCGAGGCGGACGTTATCCGCATGATCCACCGCGTCGAGCGCCGCTTCGGGGCCATCGACGGGGTAATCAACAACGCCACAATCTACGGTCCGCGCGTGCCGATCGAGGAATACCCGCTCGATGCATGGCGCGAGGTCGTCGAAACCAACCTGACCGGGGCATTCATCGTCTGCCGCGAGGCGATCCCGGCGATGACCCGGCGCGGTGATGGCTCAATCATCAACATCACCCACGGCATCGCGGCGACCGGCCGGCGTGACCTGGGCGCGTTCCTCGCCAGCAAGTGTGCTCTCGAAGGGTTCTCGCTGATGCTCGCCAACGAGCTGAAGGCGATCGGCATTCGGGTCAACATCGTCGATCCCAGCCCCGCCCGAACGGATGCGCGAAACGCCACCATCCGCGCCGGCGACCCGGGCATGCATCTTTTTAACTGGCTCGTCGCGGATGCGTCGAAGGGTGTGACCGGGCGGCGACTCCGGGCTGCGGACTATCGCACCGCCAGCGATGGGACGTTCGTCGTTCCGTCCTGACTCACGTCCCGATTACTCCTCGCGAACGACGCGACAGCGCCGTTCCAGTTCCGCCAGCGCCCAGGCCGGATCGACGACCTGCTCCGGCGGCCGGCAGCCCTTCGGCAGCGCGGCCCGGCTTTGCGTCGCGCCGAAGGCGACCCACGCGGCCGGGATCGTCACGCCCCAGCTCGTCGTCAATTCCATCGCGCTGAACATCGGCGTCCCCCGGACCGTGATCCCCACCGCGGTGGCGCGGCGATCCTCCGTCCAGCCCTCGACGCGCAGCACGACCTCGTCGACGTCGCGCTGCCGATCGAAGCGAAGCCAGTCCTGCTTCGACAGCCCCAGCGCCAGCGCCGCATCAAGATCCTCGTCGCCGCGGAAGAACCCGACCTGCTTGAGGAGCAGTATCCGTTCGAGGTGTCCGCGCCAGCGCACCGTCTTGTACTCGTAGTTCCGCAAACCGATCGACCGCAGGTACTCAAAGGTGAGCGGCGAGTTGTTGCTGGTGTAGAACGCCTCGCGATCGCCGTCGAGTTCCTCGTGCCCCGTCAGCGCCTCGACGTGCTCGACGCATCCGTCGCGCAGCACGGCGCATCGGCCGGAATATTCGCTGATGAGGCCCCACGGACTGAACAGGAGCTTGTAGTCGAGCGGATTGCGCCGCTCGCGCGTCGCCGGGATGCCGCCGCAATAGGCCTTCGCCGCAATTACGTCGAAGCGGCGGCGGAGATAGACGGTCATGATGTTGTTCAGCCCGGGAGACAGTCCGCAGTCGGGCATGATGAGCGTCGAGCCATCGCAGAGGCGGACCTGCTCGGCGATCACGTCCGGATTGCCGCCGAGATCGGCCAGGACGGCGCCCGCGCGGTGGCAGAGCGTCGTCGCGATGGGATTGAGCGCGTAGGGCAGGGCGCTGATCGCGCACGCACATCCGCGGATCCGTTCGACGATCTCGTCCTGGTGCTCCGGACGTCGCGGATCAAGGGCATGAAGCTCGACCTGCCCCGTGCGATCGCCGAGCACCTCGGCGATCCGCTCGCGGACGTGCGGATCGACGTCGATGGCGGTCACGCGCGTCGCGCCGCACTTATCGAGCAGATCGAAGATCGCCGCGGCGCCCTGTCGACCGACTCCGAAGACCACGTAGTGCATGAAGGCCCTCCTGCGCGACGCGGCGGCAAATGTCCCGCGCGCTGTGGCGAATATAACTTCGGCTCGGATCGCGGAACAAATCGCGGCGAAACGCAGGAACGGGTCATTCGCAGCCGGGCAGCACGCTCCAGTTCACTTTCTGCCGCAACTGGCGCACGAACTCGGGGCCCGTCGCCTCGGCGTACCACTGCGATTCGTGCAGCGTGCAGCGCCCGGTGAGGTAGTCGGCGTGGCCGTCGATGAACGCCACGGCCGCGGCGGGCTGGCGTTGATCGTGCCAGCCCGGCCGGATGCCGGTCCAGATTCCGTCGTAGGTCAGGCCGAAGGCGGGATGATCGAAAACGAGAACCGTCCGTGCGGCCTGGAGCACCTGGCTCAGCGTCAGGTCGGCGGAGCGGTACTTCCATTCAGCGTAGGCGCCCTGCACCAGGATCGGATTGATCGGGTAGCTCGTGCCGAGAAGCTCGTAAAGCGCCCCGGACCGACCGACCTGCCCGACGGCGCCCTCGTCGTCGGGACACTGCGCGATCTTCGCCGACCCGGGCTCGCCGCCGGTCAGCGGCAGCGCGAGTTCGCTGTTGACGGCCCGCACCCACGGGCGGCCGTGCGAGTTCTGAATCTGCCCGTCCCATCCGAAGTACTGGTGGCCGTTCCAGAACAGACAGGTGTTCCCGACGCAATCCTTGACGAGCGGAAAGAAGTCTCGGTTCTGCTGGGTGTAGGTGAGCGTCGCCCGCGCAAGCTCGCGGAGGTTGGACTGGCACTTGGTGATCCGGCCGCGCTTCCGCGCGTTGACGAGCGATGGAAGCAGCAGGGAGATCAGAAGCGTGATGATCGATATGACGGTCAGCAGCTCGATCAGCGTGAACGCGCAGCGGCGCGACAGGCGAACGCGGTTCGGTGCGGCGCGCGGGCGTCGGCGTCGTCGAGTCGATCCGTGTGCCGAGTCGATCATGGACCTCCCTCCCCGATCGGCCGGGTCATCGTGGTCGTCGGCGCGGGGCGCGGGGCGGGCTGCGTCGCGGAAGTCGGCTCGACCTTGACTTCGAGCAATCCGTAGCATGCCGCGCCGCACTGCGGGCACCGCGCCGGCTCCTCGGACCACGCCGCGCGGAACTGCGTTCCATCGACGGGACATCGATATTCCGTTTCGGAGGGCATGTCGCCGGACGTCCCGAAGCGCGTCAGCACGAACCGTGCGATTCCGTAGACCCCGAACCCCAGGACGAGCACGCACACCATGAGCCAGACGCGCGGTCCGACGTCCAGCTCGGCCCAGCGATCGCGCCATGTGTAGTCAGTCGTCTCGCGACCAAGGACAAGATCCTCGTCGTGGGCAGGCTCGAGCTCCACGACGTCTTCCTCCTCCGTCTCGACCGGCGCGCGGGCCGCGCGTGGCGCACCTGCCGTCGCGGTCAGTTCGCCCGTCGTTTGCAGATTGATCCGGAACGGTCCGATGCGAAGCGTGTCGGAAGGCCCCAGCACGCCGGTCAGGACCTTCGCGCGATTGATCCACGTTCCCGCAGGACTGTCGAAGCTCCGGACCGTCAGGACGCGATCCGGCCGCAGCACGAGCTCCGCGTGCTTGTCGATCAGCGCGGGATCGTCGAGCTTCAGCCACGCGCCGTTCCCACGGCCGAGCACCAGCGGTGCGCCGATCGGTATCGGCACGGCGGCATGTGGCGGCGCATGCGCGGCAGCGATTAGCAGCCACTGCGTTGCCGTCGCCGGCTCGCCGTCGCTCACATAGCGCACCGTGCGGCCGCAGCGGGGGCACGTGAAACCCGACCTCAGGGCCTCGAGTTGCAACTCTGCCGCGAATCCGCAAGGACAGTGGTGTTCCAATCGCATCAATGCGCCCGAGTGTGCCTTCGGTCGCGGCAGACGATCAGGCCGCGTCAACCCGGCGGGCGGCTCACCCGCGCTGCCCCGTCCTCGCGCACGTAGTACCAACCCTGCGGATCCGACTGCGGCATCACGTGTGGTGGGTAGATCGGCGGATCCGCGTCCGGCTGCATTGTCGCCGAAATCTTCTCGAATAACACCATCGCCGGTGCGGAATCGCCGTCGCCCGGCCAGCGATGCCGCTCCCGATACGCGGGGTTGGCCGCGAAATGCGAGAGCGGCAGCGCGTGATAGTCGCTCGGCGAGTAGATCGCGTCCCAGAGCGCGAGCGAGCCGATCGGCATCGACGCCGCCAGCCTCGGCCCCTTGTGAATACGCGGAGACTCGACAAAGCCGCGTCGATACGCCACCCAGGGGGTGGCCGCGAGGAGTGGGCGGTCGTCCAACCCGGCCGCGGCGATCCAGTCGCACGCCGCATGCGCCAATCTGCCGTGCGGCGGAACGCGCAGTGGCCGCACGATCAGACTCCACTGGACCAGAAACGTCATGACCGCGGCCACCGCGCCCACGCCAGCCATCGCCCGCCGGACCATCACCGGCCAGGCCGTACATGCCAGAAGGGACACAAGCGACATCGCCGCGCCGACGCACAGGACCACGTTGCGCACATCCGTCGAGAGCCGGAGACGCCCCCCACGACACTCGACCGCAACGGCGACCGTCCCCAGCATCCATATACCCGCAAGCGCCCACCAGATGCCACGCGATTGCCGCAGTCGCAGACCGTGCGAGACCGGCCGTGCAAACCCGGCAATGGCAAGGACCGCCCAGACGGGGCTGATCGCGACCAGAAAGCGGGCGTACCCCGCGCTTGCGTACCACCCGGCGGCGCGAAGCACGACGTGCGCGCCGAGGTACAACCCGGCCAACGCGGCCGGAAGCCAGACGTTTCGGCATATCAGGCGGCCCGCGCCGACGCACGAAAGCGCGAAGATCAGCGGCGGGATGGCCAGGAGCGCCTGCGGAACGTAGGCGAGCAATCCGCCGGGAAGGTATTCGCTCGATCCGGTCGGATGGGAAAGCAGTTTCCACGGACCAGTGCCGAAGAAGGCCCAGAGGAGCACGACGTACGCCAGCGGCGCCCACAGCGTCAGGACGATGGCGGGGATGCTGCGCGCGCCGGCGGGCGACGAGCGCGACTCAAAGAAGGCGTTCCCGGCCCGAGTTGTTGCGCGAACGGTCCCCCAGAGCCACCATGCCGGCACGAGCACCGCGAGGTCGTAACGCGTCACGAGCGCGATGGAGAACACGACGGCGGCGAGATGAACGCGCCCGTGCGATCCGAGCCAGAGCGCGGCGGCGAGATAGAACGCGGCCGTCGTCTCGGTGAGCGTCGTGCACGCGAGCAGCGCGGTCATGGGCAACGCGTAGTACGCGACGACGACGGCCCAGCCGGGTCGAACGCCCCAGCGCGCCGCGACCTGCGCCGTCAGAACCGCCGAGGCGCCGGTCAGGACCGCCGACAGCAGCCGGCAGAGGTGCCACGCCGTATCGGCCGACCCGATGTTTGCGACGGCGGCGTACGGAACGGTGAAGCCCGGCCGCGCCCAGAAGTGCAGCAGGTATTCCGGAAAGACCCGCGACCACCGGGCCATCAGGAAGTGCGCAAGATCGTCGTCATGGTGCACGCCGTCGCTCAGCAATCCGAGCGTTGCCGTCGCGGCGACGCCGACGAACGCTGCGATCAGCGTACGGGTGCCCTCCGAGCCGTCGGAACGAGGTGCGATCGTGGTGAGGCTCCGTGCCGGCCGGTGTCGACCGCGGAATCAGCGGCGGATGCGCCGCAGCGCGGTCACGGCCTCTTCCTCGCAGAGCGCCGCCTGGCGCAGCGCCTTGACCTGCTGCTGCCGGGTGGAGGCGCTCGGCAGCGTTCCAGGTCGGACGTCCGCCGGAAACTTGACGTAGTCGATCGCCCCGATGAGCACCTGCCGCTCGCGCTCGTAGGCATTGGCGGCGCGCGTGAGATGCACGCGGTCCGCGGCGAAGTCCGGCGCACTGCTGAGGCGACGGAGGTATCGCGCTGCCGCGCTGCGCGCGTCGATGAGACTCACGTAGGTCCAGGCGTTGGCCTGAAGATAGTCGCGATCCGCCGCCTTCTCGAGCATCCGGCACCACGTCTCGATCGCGTTCCTGCCCTGGGCATACTCGCCCGTGCGCGTCTTCGAGATGAGCGCTACCGCCCGCTGCAACGAGCTGCGCCGTGCCGCGGTCCGGTCCGGCAGGCTCAGCTTCCGCGTGAGAACGAGCACGGCGGACGGCCATTCCTTCGCAAGCTGGTCCAGGTTTTGCGAACTGTAATCATACGTGCGGCACCAGAGCTTCTGACCCTTGTCGCGGTAGCCGGTGATGATGCCCCAGTTTTCGGGCGGGATCAGATTGGTCGCCAGAACGGGAAACGAATAGTCGATCGACGCGACGATTGCGCCACGGACCTGGGCCATCGAGCGCGGATCGCTGCGATCGGGCGTGTAAAGCGCGTATTCGAATCCGATCGCGGCCATCAGACCGCTCAGGCACTCCTCGCCGACGAGCGGATCAGGGTTGCCGGTGTCCCACACGTCCGTACGGAACTGCGCACGGAACGCCATGCCGCTCAGACCCATCAGCTCGTCGTAGTCGATCGCCCGGCCGAGGGCCTCGATCGTGACCTCCAGACAGTGCATGAGCGAACAATCGCGATGCTCGCCCCATCCGCGCAGCGGGGCGAGGCCGGTGAGCCGAACGGTCTCCTTCTCGCGGACCTGTCCGATCTTCGGCCGTTCGACGATCTCCTCCTCACGCGGCGCGCAGCCCGCGGCGTAACCGACCAGCAGGCCGGTCGCGACAAGTACCGCCGCCGGGTTCCCGCGCCATGGACGGCGGTCGACACCGCGCGAACGGAATGAGATCGAGGACGATTTCATTGTCGTGAGTCGACTCAGGCGGCGCGTTCCAGCCGGCCGGCGATCACACACCAGCCGACCAGCGGGATCCAGCGGCCCGCGAGCATGACGACGATCATTGAACAGCGCGCGGCCCAAGTCAAATGCGGCGCGAGTCCCGTCGACCAGCCGCTGCCCGCGGTGCCGGCAATGCCGTCGAGGATCCGTTCCCATGCGGAGGCGTCCTGGAAGGACCACAACGCGGCGACCGAAACGCCGGTCAGCAGAACCATGATCAATGCAACTCGGAGCAGACCCCGGAGCGTGCCGCGTCGCAGCGCGACATCGAAATCGGCGCCGGGATAGAGCCACAGTCGCGCGAGCGCCGCGAGCGTCGTCGTGCGCACTCCGCCCGCGAACGAACCGACGGCGCCGCCGATGAACATCCAGAGGCAAAGCACGATCCGACCGGCCCATGACACCGTCCCCTCGACGACCGGAATCCCGGGCATTCCGCCGGAGCGCGAATTGGCCGACATCAGGACCGCGGCGCGCCAGCGCGTCCCGGCCGGCATCTCGCTGAGCGGCACGAGATTGGCGCCGACGTCGAGCGGACGCTCGCCGCGCGACATCATCGGGACCGCGCCGGGCGTCTCACACAGAAACAGCACGGCCGCGCCCACGATCAGCAGCCAGAACGCGACGGCGAACTCAACGTTAATCAGCCCGCGCAAGGCGGCGATGGTCGCGTTGCCCGATCGGGATGCGCCCGTGTCACGCCAGCGCGACCGCGGGAGCACGATTGCGAGCATCGCCGGAAGCCCGATCGACCCGACGATCATCAGTCCGGTGACGACGGAGAAGAGCCGGCCGTTGCCAAGATAGGTCGCCAAGCCGTCGGCGCGGAGCGACATGCCGCACGAGTAGAGCGCCGCCGAGGCGTGGAACAGACTCCAACCGATCCGCGCGGTGATGGTCGGCGCGTCCGCCGCGCGCCAGACGTCGAGCAGCGCGGCGGCCCCGGCGATCTCGACGAGCAGCGCGAGGATCGCCACGCGCGGAACCGTGACCGCCGTCGGCAGGAACAACCGCAAGGCGCGCATGCCGAGGACGAGCGATCCAAACGCGCCGACGTGCATCAGCGCGTACACGACGAATCGGCCGAACGCGGTAAAGTCGGTCGCGAGACTGAACGGACCGCTGCCAACCAGGCATACCGCGCTGGTCGCGGTGTGGCCGGCCTGCACGACGTGACGCCAGAAATTGTGGCGATAGTCCGGCACGGCCGAGATGGTCGCGACGGGCAGCGAGAGCAGGATCGTCCCGACGAGCGCCGCCGTTAGCCAATACGCGCTCGCGAGCCGCGAGAGATTGCGCAGCGTCAGCTCGGCGCGTTCGATCGCCCCCGCCCAGCGCACGACCGCCTCGAGCAACCGCGTGCCGACGATGTAGCACGTCGGCACGGCGGCGATCAGCGTCCAGCGGTTCGTCAACCGGACCACGACCAGCGCAGCGGCGACGACGAGGATCGCAAGAAACGCGTCGAAGAAGGCGGTCCGGCGCGGAACGCCCGGCGAAGCGAAAGGGGGCGGTCCGAAGGAATCGGCGATGCTCGCGAGCCAGAGGACGATGAGCGGCGCCTGGAGCACGACCTCCACCCAGGCCGGAAGCCATGCCGGACCCTCCGGCGGGCGAGCCAACGCCGCGGCGACCGCGATGAGAGCGACAACCCAGCGAACGGCCGCGCGGGCGTTCAAGCTGCGCTCGCTGCTGTCGACCCTGCCGGCTTCCACGTTGCGAGATTTAGCCGAGC
Source organism: Phycisphaerae bacterium (assembly GCA_023150615.1). Classification (GTDB taxonomy): domain Bacteria; phylum Planctomycetota; class Phycisphaerae; order UBA1845; family UTPLA1; genus JAKLKO01. The sequence goes on along the minus strand of JAKLKO010000022.1, from coordinate 14,841 downwards.
CGTCCGGGCCACGCAACGAAACTGGCCGCGTCGGGACCGCGCCCGCGAATTATCGGTCGGCTTGAATCGAGCGTCCGGCGCCGCATACGATGAAGGGCTGGAGGGTCCGGATGGGAGCAGCTCTCGGTTCTCGGGGAATCTGCAACTCTGTCGTGCTCGGGCTGGCGGCGCTGGTCATCGCAGGCCCGGTCCGCGCGCAGACGCCGCTCGGGACCAACATCCAGGATTTCTTCCTCCGTGGAACGCAGCCGAACAGCCTGACGAACAACATCGTGACTCACAACATGTGCTCGAACTGCCACGCGGGCACGACGAACATCACGCAGCACTGGCAGGGCAACATCATGGCGCAGGCGGCGCGCGATCCGCTCTTCTACGCCTGCCTCGACATTGCCGAGCACGTCACGCCCGGATCGGGCGACCTCTGCATCCGCTGCCACGCGCCCAAGGCGTGGCTCGAGGGGCGATCGACGCCGACCAACGGCTCGGCGCTGCTCGCTGGCGATCGCGACGGAATCACGTGCAACTTCTGCCATCGGCTGGTCGATCCGCTGAACCCTCCGGGCGAGCCGGCGGGCGACACGGCCATCATCAACGCACTCATCGATGGCGCGCCGCTCTCGCACGGCGACGGCAGCTACGTCGTCGATCCGACCGACAAGCGTCGCGGACCGTTCAGCGACGTGCAGTGCGGGACCTATCACGCGTTCGACGTCTCGCCGTTCTTTCAGAAGGCGGCGATCTGCGGAACCTGTCACGACGTGAGCAATCCCGCGTTCGAGCGGCAGATCGACGGCACGTACGCACTCGGACCACTGCAGCAGCGCCATTCCACCGCCGACAAGCGCGACATGCGCCCGGTAGAGCGTACCTACAGCGAGTGGCTTAACAGCGCGTACGCGGCGCCGCCCGGCGTCCCCAACGTCGGCGATCGGTTCGGCAAGCCGGGACAGCCGTACATCGGCATCTGCCAGGATTGCCACATGCCCGACACCAGCTCGGTCGGCTGCACGCAGGCCGGTCCGGTCCGCCCCGACATGCCGCAGCACATGCTGCACGGCGCGGCCAACTGGGTCCTCGATGCGATCCTGGCAAAATACGGTCTCCCGCCCGGCAGCAACGAGCTGACGACCGGCCAGCGTCAGGCCATCCTGGATGCCAAGGTCCGCAACGTCGACATGCTCCAGCGCGCGGCGACACTCTCCGCAATCATGGAGCCGAACAACTCTCAGCTTCGCGTCCGGGTCACGAACGAAACCGGTCACAAGCTGCCGAGCGGCTACCCGGAGGGCCGGCGCATCTGGATCAACGTCAAGTTCCGCGATTGCAACAACGCCGTCATCGCCGAGCACGGCGCGTACGACGGACTGACGGCCACGCTGACGACGACCGACACGAAGGTCTACGAGATCGAGAGCGGCGTGGACAGCGCGGTCGCGTCGGCGACGGGCCTGCCGGTCGGACACTCGTTCTTCTTCACCCTGAACAACGTCATTCTGAAGGACAATCGCATCCCGCCGCGCGGCTTCACCAACGCGGCCTTTGCGGCGGCGCAAGCGGCGCCGGTCGACTACAGCTACGCGGATGGACAGTACTGGGACGAGACGTTGTTCACGATTCCGGCGTATGCGGTGTACGCCGAGGTCGAGCTTCTCTATCAGACGTCAAGCCGCGAATACATCGAGTTCCTGCGCGATCAGAACCCCAATGCGCCGCCGAACCGCGGCACGGAGCTATACGACCTGTGGGTCGCCGCGGGCAAGGGCGCGCCGATCGCGATGGCGAGCACCGGCGCCGTCAACGTCGCGCTATTCGGAGACCTCGACGGCAATCGCGGCCTGAACACGGACGACGCCGCCATCATGGCCAACGTGCTGCTCGGACTCGACAACGATCCCGATCACGTGTGCATGGCGAACATGAACGGCACGGGCGGCGTGGATGGCGCGGACCTGCAACTGTTCATCGATGCCCTGATCGGACCCTAGCGACCCGCGCGGCGGCGCGCAGCCCGCGCGACCGATCTACCCCACTTCGCGCGTCTCGAACAGCGCGGCCGCAATCAGCAGAATCGCCCCGCAGAACACGGCCGAATACCCGGCGACGCCCGCAACGTACGACCACGGGATCACGCGATCGTCCGACAGCGCGTCGATCATCCAGTACATCTGGAAGTTGGGCAGGGCGCGATAGAGCACCTCGGCCCAGCGCACGCCTTGCGCATCGAGCGGTTCGAGGTAGTGATCGGTGACCAGTCCGACGCACAGTGCGATGACGCAGACGAGGAGCGTCCAGACGGTCCCGAGCCGCGTCGACGCAGCGATCGCGATTGCGCAGAGCACGCCGAGCGCCAGCAGGATGAGGAACGCGGCCTTGAGCAGATCGGGCGTCGTGAGCTTTCGCGTCTCGGAGACGAGAAAATCGACCTGAAGCCGGTACTTGTAATTCGTGCTGAGGCCCAGCAGATAGGCGCGGTCCGCGTCGTTGATGGGGCCTTTCCAGTTCTCTCGCACGAGCGTTCCGTTCGCCCCGGGCAGCCACCGCTTTCCCTCCGCCGGGCGGAACTCGACGATGTCCTTCAACATCTCTTTCGACGTGATCTCGGCCGGAAGGGCGTCGAGCTCCTGCGTCGTCTCGGACGACTTCAGCTTCCAATCGCGGTCGATGAACGCCAGCACGCAGATGGCGGCGGTCAGCGCCGGAACGATGAACGCAACGGCCGTGGGAAGGAACTTCCAGTCGAACAGGTAGTTTGCGATTGAGGCGGCCAGCAGCATCAGCAGCACGAGGCCCGGGCCGAGAAGGATGACCGTTGGATCGGGCGATTCGCTGGCCCGCTGGATGACGCCGTGCCGCATGCACATCAGGAACGCGATCGTGGCGACATAGTGAGCGACGGTGACGGCCGCGAAGACGCCGATGAACTTTCCAAAGACGAACAGCACGCGCGGCAGCGGCTTCGAAACGACCGTCATCACGGTCTTCTGCTCAATCTCAATGCTGATCACACCGGCGGCCGAGAACGCAGCGAGGAACAACCCCTGAATCAGCAGCGTCGACAGGCCGAGGTCACGGAGCATCTTGTTGTCGTCGTCGAGCGTCCAGGCGGTCAGGGGTGGCGCGATGACGAACGAGCCGAGCGTCGCGAGCACGAGAATCGCGAAGATCGGCTGTCGAACGGTCTGCAAAAACGTATTCGCGATGATGGCCGCGAGCTTGTTCATGACGGATGCGCGGGACCGGTCCTCGGTTCGGAGAGCGGATCGACGGTGGATCGGCCGGAAATGCACCCGCCCGGCCGCCGGGGAATCTAAGAGCGCGATCTCCCGGGGGTCAAGGCGAGCCGGGCGGCGAGCTGCGGGGCGCCGGCCCGCACACTAGGCGTTGACCGACGCGCGGCGTACAATCGAGCGTTCGTCGGAGGCGCCGGGCGCGGACGAGCGCGTGGAAGTGCGTTCGGGGACGGCGGGCGGCACGGGTTCGCCGGGTCACAGTTTGTATCGAGATCGACACGCGATATGGATCGCCGTGGAGAAGCCGTCGCAGCGTTGGGAGCCCTGGTGGGCGTGGGCGGATTCGCCGTCACGGCCCTGCTCGGAATCGCCCACGGCAGCGTCGCGACCTTCGCGGCGGCGCTCCAACTGCTCGGCGGCGCGGGCATCTGGATTCTGATTCTCGTCCAGCTTCACCAGGTCCGCCTCGTCGAGCAGGAGAAGTTCGAGCTGGCCGAGCTGGAACGCGAACGGCGCGAGCGCCTCGGCGGCGCGGGCACGATCTTCAAGGAAGAAGATACCGAGCACATGGACGCGCTCGCGATGGCGCGGCGGCTGCGGTCGCTCGAACGCTGGTTTGTCCCCATCTTCGCGTTCACCGTCGCGGCATACCTGGCAATCACCGCCCTGCGTCTGCTGCCCGACGTCTGGCCGTTCCAGTGGGTGGTCGACGCCCGGAACCGGCCGCTCCACAACGCGTCGATGCTGGCATTCTTCGCCGGCGCGGTGTCGTTCATCACGTTCGCACTGTCGCGCTACGCGCTGGGGATGAGCCGCATTCGCACCTCGCCGGCCTGGGGCGTCCTCCGCGCCGGCGGCGTCTATTTCTTCGGCGTCGCCGTCGTCAACCTGGCGCTGGCGGTCACGCTCGTGCTCGCCCACAACGGATACGAATGGCCGCATGCGACGCTGACCACCGTCATCGCCGCGCTTCTCCTGCTGCTGGCCGTCGAGATCGTCGTCAACTTCGTGCTTGATCTATACCGGCCGCGCGTCGCCGGCGGTCCACAGTGGGTGTTCTACCAGAGCCGGTTCCTCGGACTCTTCAGCGAACCGGAAGGCTTCATCCGATCGGCCGCGCACGCCGTGGACTACCAGTTCGGCTTCAAGGTCAGCGAGACGTGGTTCTACCAGCTCCTCGGCCGCGCGGTCGTGCCACTGATGCTCTTCCAGGGCGCGGTGCTGTACGGGCTGACCTGCTTCGTCGTCGTACCGCAGGGCCAGCAAGCCGTCGTCGAGCGCCTCGGACTCTCGCAGCGGCAGCGCTGGGTCGCCGACGCGGGCATCGGCATCACGTGGCCGTGGCCGTTCGCGCGGACGACGCTCATCCCCGTGGATCGCATCCAGCGGATGGAGCTCGGCTACGAGCATTCCAGGGAAGAGCAGGAGGCCGGCAAGCAAAGCGGCCCGGTCCTGTGGGCGTCCCGGCATCGTGCGAACGAGTACAAGCTGCTGGTCGCGGATCGCAGCGCCTCGGCGGACGCGAAGGTGCCCGTCAACCTGCTGAGCGTGTCAATGCCGCTGCAGTGGCGCGTGAAACGGAGCGAAGTGCTCGATTTCCATCGCCAGGCCGCCGACGTCGAGAAGTTGATCGAGGCGATTGCGTATCGGGAACTCACGCGGTACGCCGCGCACGCCGACCTGCTCGAGTTGATGGGCGAAGGCGGAATCCGGGCGGCGGCAGAATTGAAGCAATCGATTCAGGCCTCGTGCGATCGCGCGGGCGTTGGCGGGCAGAGCCTCGGCGTTGAAATCGTTCACGTCGGACTCGGCAGCGTCCACCCGCCCACGGAGGTCGCCGGCGAATACGAAAACCAGATCAACGCGCTCGAACAACGCGATACGAAGATCAAGCAGGGCGAATCGGACGCCATCAAGACCAAGATGGAATCGGCCGGACCGGCCTTCGAGCAACTCTACGCGGCAATCCTCGCGGAAGAGCAGGCACTGGCCGCCGGCTCGACCGACGCGGCCGCGAAGTCGGCGGACGTCGAGCGCCTGCTTCGAGAGATTGCGGCCGGCCAGGCGCGGAGCGTCTGCGCTGATTCGGAGGAGTTTCTGTATCGGCGCGTGACGCTGGAGCGCGCGGCGGCGGACCTGTTCCGCGTGCAGCGTGCGGCGTTCGAGTCCGCGCCGCGGGTCTACATGCTGCGCGCGTATCTGCGAATGACGATCGACAGCCTCAAGTCGCTGAAGAAGTACGTCGTCGCGGTGAAGGACCCAAAGCGCGTCCTGTACCAGATGGACCTGCGGCCGCCGCTGCCGATGGAGACGCTGTCGCAGGAACTCAAGTCATTCCAGGAAGGCGGCGGCAGATGAGGCGCACAAACCGGCGGGAGTTGATTCGATGAGTACGAGCGTGTGGACGAAACTCGCAGCGCTGCTGGTGATCGCGATCCTCGTGCTGACGATGACGGCGCACCAGGTGCGGTTCACTGAAACGGCGGTGGTGACGCGATTCGATCGCGTCGTCCGCGTCATCCCGACGGGGGAGGCGGGGCTGATCTTCACCGCACCGTGGCCCATCGACCGCGTGCGGAAATTCGACGCTCGCCTGCGGACCTACGAAACCGAGTTCACGCAGTTAAGCACCGAGGACCTGAAGACGATCACCGTCACCGCGTTCGCCACCTGGCGGATCGGCGACGCCGAAACCTATCTGCGGGCCGTCGGCCGTGAGGAGGCGGCGGCCGAGAAGATCGGCGACCTCGTGCGCAACCAGGTCAGCAACGTCCTGCGGCGACACCCGTTGTCGGACCTGGTCAACGTCGATCCGCAGAAGCTGAAGTTCGACGACGTCGAGCGCGACATCCTCGCCTCGGTGGCGCCCGAGGCCATGAAGACCTACGGCGTCGCCGTCGAGCGCATCGGGATCAAGCGCCTGGGCCTGCCCGAGTCGAACACGCGCGAGGTCTTCGAGCGGATGAAGGCCGACCGCATGCGTCAGGTCAACCAGTTGGCATCCGAAGGCGACGCCAAGGCAACGCAGCTCCGAAGCAACGCGAAGGCGATGGCGAACAAGATCGTCGCGCGGGCCGAGGCGTACGCCAAGAAGCTGCGGGCCGAGGGAGACGCCCGCGCGGCGCAGTACTACGGTGAATTCGCAAAGGCCGAGGAGCTCAGCTCCTTCCTCAAGCAGCTCGACGCGGCGAAGCAGATCCTGCAATCCGGCCAGACCACGATCATTCTCGACGCCGAGCGGTTCGTTCCGTTCGGCGTTTTGCAGCAGACCGTCGCGCCGAGACCGACCGCCGAACGCACCGGAACGCAACCATGAGCACGCGACCGAATTTCGGCAATCTCCCCGTCCGCGATCCGGATGCGCTCGATCCGGCGAACCAGTCGCTGGCCGAAGCGCTGCGCAAAAGCTTTGCCGTGCTCAAGGCCCTGATGCTGGTGATGGTGATCGCCTATGCGCTCAGCGGCTGGTTTCGCGTCCAGCCGGGCGAAGTCGGATTCGTGGTCCGCATGGGACGCGTGGTCGGCGATCGCGCCGCGACGCTGCTGTCGCCCGGCTGGCACTGGTCGTTTCCCTATCCGATTGACCAGGTGCTGACGGTCGCGACGCAACGGGAGCGGCTGGTCCCCGCGTCGTTCATGTTTCAGATCACGGAGGAGGACAAGATCCGCGGCATCCGGCGGGCGTTCCAGGCCCCGCTCAGCCCGCTCCGTGACAACTACCTGATCACCGGCGACGTGAACATCCTGCACGCCAAGATCGTCGGCCGCTATCGCGTCGCCGACCCCGTCGCGTACATCGCGCACGTGCACGACGCCGCGCCGGGCGACGAGTACCCGCCCGAGTTCGAGATCATGAGCGACATCCTCCAGCACGCCGCGATCCGCACGGCCGCCGGACTGGGTGTTAACGACATCTACGGCGCCGGGCAGCGCGACTTCCTCAATCTCGTGGCAGAGAACGCACGACGGACGCTGGCCGATCTCGACCGCGCCGGACAATCGCTGGGAATCGAACTGATCGCCGTGATCGCGGGACAGGAGTCAGGCCTCGAGGCCATTCTCCCGCCGCGACAGGTGCAGCAGGAGTTTGACAACGTCCTTTCCGCCGAGCAGCAGAAGATCAAGGCCATCAGCGAGGCAGACGGCAAGGCGAGCGAGCTGCTCAACCGCACCGCTGGTCCGGACCACGCGGCGGTGTCGGCGGCGATCGATGCGGAGTTTGAAGCGCTTCTCGCATCGTTACAGGCCGATCGCGATGGATCGGCCGAGGCGGGCGCAAAAGCGGCCGCAGCGCTCGCCGGGCGCATGGCCGCCGTCGATGCGCTGCTGGAATCCGCGACGGGCGAGGTGCAGCGGATCATCAGCGAGGCGCGGACCGACCGGGATCGGGTCGTCAACGAGGCGGTGGCCGATCACGAGCAGTTGAAGCAAATGCTCGGCGAGTACCGGCGCAACGGCGCGTTCCTGATGGCGCGGCTCCAGACCGAGACGATCCAGGAGATCCTGACCAACCCGGAGATTGAAAAGAAGGTCGTTCCACAATCGGCCAAGGAGTACTGGCTCCAAGTCCCGCGGGACACCGGTCCGTCCGTCGCGGAACTCGACGAGAAGGAGAAGAAAAAGGACCGGACGCCGCCCGAGGGGTTCATCAATCGCAACCTGACGCCCGGCGCACGCTAGCGTCTCGGAATCTCTGCCTCATGCCGCCCGACTCTCCGCCGCCCGTGATCGAATGCAACTCCCTCACCAAGGTCTTCCAGGATTTCTGGGGTCGCGGACGCGTCCTGGCGGTTGATCAACTCGAACTCGCCATCTATCCCGGCGAGGTCTTCGGACTGCTCGGACCGAACGGTTCGGGCAAGACGACGACGATCAAGATGCTGCTCGGGCTGCTCTACCCCACCCGAGGACGCGCCCGCGTGTTCGGGCGGCTCCCGACCGACACCGTCGTCAAGAGCCGAATCGGCTTCATGCCCGAGGAATCGTACATGTATCGGTTCCTCAACGCGGTCGAGACGCTCGACTACTACGGCCGCCTGTTCAAGCTCGACCGCACCGAGCGCCGCCGACGGATTGGCCAGTTGATCGAGATGGTCGGACTTAAGGCCGCGGCGCACCGGCCGGTCGGCGAGTATTCCAAGGGCATGGCGCGGCGGATCGGCCTGGCGCAGGCGCTGATCAACGATCCGGACCTCCTGATTCTCGATGAACCGACGACCGGCCTCGACCCGATCGGCTCGCGGCAGATCAAGGACGTGATTCTGGAGCTGGCCAAGCGCGGCAAGACGGTGCTGCTGTGCAGCCACCTGCTCGCCGACGTCGAGGATATCTGCGACCGCATCGCGATCATGTATGGCGGTCGCTGCCGGACGATCGGCCGCGTCGGGGACCTGCTCAGCCGCAAGGACGTCACGCAGATCACCGCGACAAGACTGGACGACGCGACCGTCTCGGCGGTGCGGGCGATGATCGAGCGCGACCGCGGCCAGAGAATCCTCTCGGTGGACCATCCGACCGACCGGCTCGAGGAGTTGTTCCTGCGCGTCGTCGAGCGCGCGGAGCGCGACAAGCTCGCCACGAGCGGCGCGGAAGCGACCCGCGGCGTCTCCGAATTCCTCGCCGCCGCGCCGGGCGCGCCAGACCGTCGCGCCCAGACGCGCGAACTGCTGGCGCAGCTCGTCCAACCCGCTGCGGCGGTGGAGTCCGAGTCGATCGGTGCCGAAGCCGCGCCAGCCGAACCTGCGCGGCCCGTGCCGAAGTTCGAAAAACTGGAGGAGCTCGTGCAACCGCCCGCGACCGAGCCCGAAGCGGAACCGTCCGAACCGCGCGAAGTCCGACTGGAACCGACGCGTCCGGCGGCGCGGCGCGACATCCTCGAAAAACTGGCGTCGAAAGATGCCGAGGACTCACCGCCGAACGCGAGTCCGTCCTAGCCTTGCCGTGCCGGCGGCGCGAGCGGATCCCCACATCCGATGGAAGCCTTCTACGACATCATGATGCTGGCGGTCACGCTCATGCTGCTGGTAACGCTGGCGGCCATTCTCCGCTCCGCGTTCTCGCGCCGCAGTGGCGAAGTCGGCGGTTGGGAAATCGCCGGCGCCTGGCGGCGGATCCGCGCCGTGGCGCGCGTCACGCTGGCCGAAGGGCTGCGGATGAAGATCGCGATCGTCTTCATCGTGCTGCTCATCATCAGCCTGCCGCTGCTCTGCCTCACGGCGAAGGGCGACGGGACGATTCAGGGCCGCGTCCAGATGTTCCTCGGCTACTCGCTCGGCCTGACGGCGTTCTACCTGGCATTGCTGACGATCTTCTTCTCCTCGCGAACGCTCGCCGCGGAGATCGCCACGCACCAGATCTACGGCCTGGCGACCAAGCCCATTCCGCGATGGCAGATCCTCGCCGGCAAGTGGGCCGGCATCGTCGTCCTGAATCTCCTTCTCGTGCTGTTCGCAACCGCCGCGACATATAGCGGAACCCGTTGGCTGCTCTATCGGTTCCACGCCGGACTCTCGAACCAGCTCATCCTCCGGGGCGGACTGACCGCGCCGCAGGCGCAGGCCTGCATCGACGCGATCGAGGCGATCCGCGGACCCGGCGGCAAGGGCGTCTCCAGTCCCATCATCCCGGCCATGGCCGGCGCGCTGGGCTGGTCGAACGATCGCGTCATCGAACTGCTCCAAACCCTGCCGGAAGAGACGCGCGTCGATCTGCGGCGACTCGACGAGCTCCGCCGGCAGGTCTTGGTCGCCCGCGCCTCGGTCAAGCCACAGCCGCCCGACCTGAGCACGGCCATCGAACGGACGATCGATGAGCTACGCAAGCAGGGCCGGCTGCCGAACTCGCCGGAGTGGACGCCGGCGCGGATCCGCGAACAGGTTCGGCTGCAACTGCTGACGGAATTCACGACGGTGCCGCCGATGACGGCGCGGCAGTGGGTGCTGATGGGTCCGCCGCCGCCGAAAGATGACCCGAAGTTCCTCCTCAGCGTCCGCTACAAGCTTTCCACCAGCATCTACACGACAACGCAGGTCCTGGACGATGGCCGGACGCTCCCGGAAAACACCTTTCTCGCTCTGTGGGTGGTCGGCGATCCGACCGGGCCGAACTACTACTACTGGCCGCCCGAGCCGACGCCGGAGGTGACGCGGACCTTCCACGAATTCGAGGTTCCCACGCACAGCGTCGAGCCGGACGGGAAGATCGTCCTGACGCTCGAGAACCGCGACCCGCGCCAGGTCGACGTCGTCGTGCCCGTCGAGGATGGAGTCGAAGTGCTCTACCGCGTCGGATCGTTCGAGCGAAACCTGATCGCGGGCGCGCTGACGATGCTCATCCCGCTCATGTTCCTCGCCGCGTTCGGATTGATGATGTCGACGTTCTGCACGTTTCCCGTCGCGGCGCTCGTCAGCCTCGTCTTCTACGCCATCGCGTGCAGCCAGTCGTTCATCGCGGAATCGCTCTCCCTGACCGATGAACTGCGACCCGTCGTCCTGTCCACCCGTGACGAAATCCGAAAGGCCGCCACCGACGCGATGTTCTCCGTCATCTCGCTCGGGCGGCTCAGCGTCACCGACCGCATCATCAACGGCCGCGTGATCAGATGGGACGAGATCGGAGAACTCGCCGGCGGCGTCGTCGGCTGGCGCGGACTGCTCGCGATGGGCAGCGCGGTGCTCGTCTTTCGAAGGCGGGAACTGGCGGCGGTCATCGTCTGACGGCCGGCGAGGCGACGACGGAAAGCCGTCGTCCCTCACCATAGAATGCAGCGCGAGTTCGTATGCGACCCGATGCGAGAGCCATGCTGTTCGCCGTGGCCGGACTGGCCGGATTGGCCGGCGCCGCGACTTGGGTGCCGTCGCTGAACCGGCAGCGCGTCTCGGCGGGACTCGTCGCGGCGGCCATCCCCGAGGCGGCGCAGCCGGGCATGATGGTCGGGCCGCTGCTGGCCATCGGTCGCGCGCCGGTCGTCGACTATCTGTGGCTCCGCGCCACGAAGCTGAAGGAGGAAGGCCGGTACTTCGACGCGTACCAGCTTGCCGAGACGATCTGCAAGCTCCAGCCGCGCTTCGGCAGCGTCTGGGCGTTCAACGCCTGGAACATGGCGTACAACATCTCGGTCACGCTCAAGTCGCCCGAAGAACGCTGGCGCTGGGTCCGCAACGGCTTCGAGTTGCTCCGCGATCACGGCATTCCGCGCAACCCACGCAACACGCAGCTCTATCGCGAACTCGCGTGGATCCTCTTCCACAAGGTCGGCGACTTCCTCGACGACCAGCACTGGTACTACAAGCTCCAGTTCGCCCTGATGGTCGAGGACATCCTCGGCCCCGGCGCGGACCACGACTATGCCGCCATGGCGGCGCTGCCGCACACCTGGGAGGCGCTCGCGAAGGACGAGCAGGTCGCGGCGTTCGCCAAAACGCTTTCCGCGCTCGGGCACGATTGCTCGAAACCCGGCGCCTTCATCAGCCTGCTCTCGCAGAAAAACCTGCCCGACAACGTGGCGGCCCTCATGACCGACGCAGGCTTCGCCGACGTGCGGCGGAAGATCGATCTGTTCTGGCGGACGAAGCGCCTGCGAGACGAAATGAAGATCGACCCCGCCCGCGTCGTCGAACTCCAGAAGGTCTACGGCCCGTTCGATCTGCGGCTCGCCGAGTCGCACGCCCTCTACTGGGCCTCGCTGGGCACCGAGATCGGCACCGACAAGCGAGCCGCGTACGACATCGACCGACTCAACGCCGACCGGATCGAGCTTTATTGCCTCCAGAACTTCTTCCGCCGCGGGCGACTCATCATGTCGCCGTCGGCGCGGCAGGGCGAACCCCCCATGCTCCTTCCCGACGTGCGATTCGCCGACAAGCTCCGCGAAGCGTGCATCGCCGTCTCGAAAAACTACCCGAAGCAGCCCGCCGACGGCGAAATCTCGGCCAACTTCCAATCCGTGCTCTTCAACTTCATGCGCGTCGCGGCCCTGCGCTTCAACGAGGCCGGCCAGATCGAAAAATCCCGCGAGTACTACGACTGGCTCGTCAAGAACAACCCGGACCCGATCTACCGCGGCGGCTACGAGGCCTTCATCCAGCGCATGTGGCTCGAAGACCAGGAACTGATGCAATTCCAGAACGCGCAGGCCCGGCTCCTGGTCCTGATGGGCCGCGCCGCCCAACTGATCGCCTACGGAGAGTACGAGCAGGGCGCGTCGAGCCTGGCGTACGCCCGCCGGCTCTGGACGCGATACGAAAAGGAGCAGGTCCACGACCGCGGGCGACTGCCGAAGTTCGAGGAGATGTTCGAGTTCGTCGTCCGCGAAATGGGCAAGCGCATGCGGCCGGAGACCTACGAACGACTGCTCCGCCGGACCGGCATTTCGCCCGTCCCCACCACCCGCCCCGCGTCGGGATAGACGACCGCCGTTCGCACCGCCGCTGGCACTACCCGCCCGGCGCGATGTAACATGACGACACGGGTCCGGCGACGCGCGTACCGTGTCTCCTCGACCTGGAGGACCGACGCCATGCGCATCGCGCTTCCCCGCCTCGCCCTGAGCATCACCCTGACGGCCGGCGCGACGACGCTGCTGACCGGGGGGTGCAAATCCGAATCGCCGACCCCGACCCGGCCTGCGGCCGTCGATTCCGCGTCGCCCGCGGCCGGGACGACAACGACTCGACCCGCCGCGCGGATCGAGCTGGCGCTCAACGATGCCCAGATGATCTCCCTGCCGCCGTCTGTGCAGGAACAGATCCGCACGGCATTGTCGAAGATCGAGTCGTCACCCACCGACGCGTCGGCCGCCGGCGAACTGGGGATGATCTACTTCGCGAACGACCTGCCGTCGGATGCGGCGCAATGCTTCACGACCGCCGCAAGCCGCGCCCCCAACGAACTTCGCTGGCACTACTACCTCGGCCTGGCGATGGAAAAGCTGGACAACACGAGCGGGGCGGCCAAGGCCTACGAAGCGGCGATGATGATCGACTCGAAGAACGCGCCGGTCCTCGTCCGACTCGCGGAAATGACACGCGAGCGCAGCGTCAACCGCGCCAAGCGTCTCTTCGAACGCGCGCTGGAACAAAACCCGCGCTACGCCCGCGCCTACGTCGGCCTCGGCAACTGCCTCAAGGCGAGCGGAAAGAACGAGGAGGCGATCTCCGCGTTCCTCAAGGCGATCGAGCTTGAACCGCGCTACGCCGATGCGCATTACGCGCTGGCGCAAGCACTTAAGACAGTTGGGAAGGACGCCGAGGCGGCCCAGCACCTCCAGCTCGCGCAGGTCGGAGACCCCGCTTCCTCGGAGCAGGACCCGCTCATGCAGGCCCTCGCGGTCCGCATGGCGAGCGCGACCGACGTCATCACGCGGGCGACGAGACTCATCGATCGGAAGGACTACGAGGAGGCCATCAAGCTGCTCGAGGGGACGCTCTCCAAGGACACCGGCACGGTCATCCGCACGAAGCTGGCCACGCTCTACGCCATGACGGGCAAGAACGACAAGGCCGTAACGCTCTTCCGGGAAATCCTCGAGGAGATGCCGACCTCGCCCATCGCGAAGGCCAACCTCGCGTTCGCGCTCTTGCAGGCCCGCGAACTCGACGAGGCGGAGAAACTGCTGCGCGAGGTCCTCGACGTCAACCCCGGCGATCTCGTCGCGCTCGAACGCTGCTTCGGAATCATGATCATGCGGGGCCGCGCCAACGAAGCGCTGCAACTGACCGAGACCCTCGCCAAACGACGCCCCGAAGACGCCGCGGTCCAGTTCTTCTACGGCCAGGCCCTCGCGAAGAACGGTCGCGGAAAGGAAGCCTTCCCGCCGCTCGAGCGCGCGGCCGAGCTTGCCCCGACGAACCCGCGCGTCCATTACCTGCTCGGACTGCTTCAGCTCGAGGTCAACCAGAACCGTGTCGCGGCCCGGCAGCGGCTCGAACAGGCCATTACGGTCGATCCGCCATTCGTGGATGGCTACATGAGCCTCTTCGTGCTGCTCTACCAGGATCGTGATTGGACGCAGTTGGAAAAACTGCTCCGAACCGGGGTCCGCCATGCCCCCGATTCGCCCGACCTCAACAATGCCCTCGCCTACTTCCTCGCCACCTGCCCCGAGGACGTCTATCGCAACGGGCCGGAGGCCGTCCGCCTCGCCACCAAGGCCTGCGACGCGACCCAGCGAAACAACGCCGAGTTCCTCGATTCGCTTGCCGCCGCCTACGCAGAGGCCGGCGACATGGCCAAGGCCGTCGAGACCGCCCAGCTCGCCATCAGCGTCGCCGAGAGGACCGGCCAGACCGGCCGAATCGCCGATTTCCGCAAGCGGCTGGAATCCTATCAGGCCGGCCGGCCGTACCGCGAGCAGGGGCCGTAGCCAGCCGCAAATCGCCGCAGATCGCCATGCCCACGAGTGTTCGCCCTCGACTTCGATCGGCTGCGAAGATCTGGATTCCGATGTCGGGCGGACCGCCTGGCCCCGTCCGACGGGCTTCCAGCCGGAGGCCTCGCACTCGCGCAGGACGGAATCACGAAGACCCGAATCAAATCGGGTAGGCGGGGGCCTTGCGGCCCCGGCCTCCCACACCACCGGACGTGCCGTTCGGCATCCGGCGGTTCACAC
>JAKLKO010000021.1 GCA_023150615.1 Phycisphaerae bacterium | reverse complement strand
CTCGAGGTCTCGCAGGTCGGCGATCCGTTCAGCACGTTTCGCTGGGAGAAATCCAACGGCGGCGAATTCGCAGTGCAGAATCCCATCGGTGTGCCGTGGATACTCATGACAGGGTTTAACCAGATGGCCTATGAGTTGTGGACGCCCGAGCCTGCTACGGGTGCCCTCGGCGTCTTGGCTTGGATGATTGTCGCGCGACGCACACGGCGCCGCCGGCGCGGTCGAGAGATTCGTGATCTGTTGAGATAGGCCCGATCTCAGCCCCGCGACGGCCCGAACGGGAGGAGGTATGGTTGCTCTTGCGCGCCGATCCGCATTCGCGTTCTCGATGACGGCCGCGGTCTGGCTTGCCGGTCTTGTCGCCGCGCAACCCGCGTCCGCGCAGGACGTGCTCCTGCATCGCCAGGCGCCGAATCGGCTCAATGGCGTGTACGCCGACACGTACTACTTGGATGACTTTGGTCTGCCCGCGGCCTCCCTCGTCGCTGATCGATTCCTCCTCGCGCAATCAGCGACGGCCTGGCGCGTAGTCTGGCACGGCTTCTACGGACGCTCGTTCGAATGGCTTGACCCAGCGCCTCCCAGTTCGGAAACGATGCGGTTGCAGTTTTACGCCGATGCCGGCGGCCTGCCGGGCGAGCTGCGCTACGAGGAGGAGTTCCTGAACCCGCCGCGGGTGTATACGGGGTTTCAAGTCTCCGGACTACCTACCCGCAAGGAATACCGCTACGACGTGACGCTGTCGGCCGGGTTCCCGGTTGCGGCGAACACGGCCTACTGGCTTGCGATCTCTCAAGTCGGCGAAGCGATCGCATTCCGATGGGAAACATCCAGCGGCGGCGAACTCGCCGTGCGCTTTCCGCCCGATGCACCGTGGGAAGTGTTTCAGGGAACCCAGCTCGCGTATGAACTTCGCACGCCGGAACAGACGAGCGCGATGGTAGTTCTCTTCGGCGCAACGTTGATGAGATTGCGTCGCGTGCGGTCGCGATGCTCGAGATAGCCCCCGTCGCATCGGTTTCCTTGGAGTGGCCCGTGGCCGAGCGTGGAGTCCGCGCGCCGACAACCGGAAAAAAACCGGCCCCGCGCAACGACACGGTCGCGCGAGGCCGGTCACTATTTGTATGAACCGCTGGCGCCTCCGCGCCGGCCGTCCGCCCTACTGATTGCCCGAGTCCGCCGTGCCCGACTCGGTCGTCTTCTTCTCCTCGACGATCACGATCTTCTTGCCCGACTCGGTCGAACCCTCGACGCGGAACTCGCAATCCTGATCGCCCTTCTTGAGCCGGCGGACGAACACGCCGTTGTGGTTCTTCGCCAGCGCGTCCATCTCCCCATCGCTCAACTGCCCGTCGCCGTTGGCGTCGGCGTTCGGGAAGTGCTTCAGCAGCATCGACCGCGCGTTCAGCCGATCAACCCGCATCATCGCCCGCCGCTCCTCGCGCGACAGGCGCCCGTCGCCGTCGGTGTCCGCCTCGGGATGGTGCTTGAGCATCATCGCGTTCGGCAGTTCCTCCAGCACCCGGACCTGCGCCGCAACGTCCGCCGCCGTCGGCTCCGCCGCGATGTTTTGCAGGATCCAATCGCGAATCGCCGCCGTGTCCGGCGGTGGCGGCGGCAGCTCGGCCGGCGCGGCGCCATCCTCGTGCATCCGCATCTTGAAGACGGCCACGCGCTTCTGGACGGTCTTCTCCGACGCGCCCTCGGCGCCTTCGACGCACTCGGTCGCCTCCATGATGATCATCCCGCCGCCGACGAAGTGCGCCGCCTCGTTCGCCGACAGCACCCCGTCATGATCCGCGTCCGCATCCGGATACTGTTGAAGCACCGCCGCCGGATTCGACAGCGCCCGCGCGGCGAAGTACGCGTTGTACTCCGCCCGGCTCAGCGTGCCGTTGCCGTCCGCATCGGCCGTCGGATGCGCCGTCAGGAACTGCGCCAGCTCCTCCCGCGTCGGCAGTTTAAGCTCGAACAACCGGTCGCCCGCCGGTCCGTCGAGCTTCTTCACCCACAACTGCACGTCCTCGTCCCGCGGCTCCGCACCGTCGCCGGCCACCTGCACCTCGACGCGAACCTGATCCTCGCCGCCAGCCGCGCACACCGGCGGACCTTCGCCCGCAGTCGCCGCGCCGGACAGCGCGAAGACCGACCACGCCAGCACCAGAACCAGCGCCGGCAGACCGAGCGAGCCGAATCGCGCCATCGAGTTCCTTCCGTTCAAGATCATCTCAATTCTCCTTTCAACCGTCGTCACGTTCGCCGCCATGGCGGCCGGGCGGTACATCGCCCGACGGCTCATTACCGGGTGCACGGCTCGCAACAGGCACCGGGCATACTCGCCCGCCGACAGCCGGCTGTGACGCAGGGCCCAGTCGTCACACGCCAGCTCCCGCGCCAGATCGATCCGCCGGTTCACCCAAGCCACCACCGGCCAGAAAAACAGGAGCGTTCCGGCGATCCACTGCACGTAACGCACGATCAGGTCGCCCCGCCGGAGATGCGCGACCTCGTGCAACACCACGGCCTCCAGCTCGTCCGGCCGAACGAGCTGTCGCGCCGAGAGAATCAGCGTCGGACGAAACACACCGAAGACGAACGGCGCGGGCGCATCGGGGCTGATCCGAACCGCCGGCACGCGCCGCACGCCCAGTCGTCGGCACACGTCGAGAACGATGACTCGGATCGACTCGCCCGCGCCCGGAAGCCGCCGCGCGCCCCGCGCAAACGCGGCGTACGCCGCCATCCGCGAAACCGCCAGGTAGACCACGCCCAGCACGTAGACGGCCGCGACGAGCGTCCACAACGTCGGACGACTCGCCGCGCGGGAACTCGTCGACGCGATCCCGCCCGATGATCCCGCATCCATCCACGACAGCGACTCCACCGTCACCCGCTCGACACCGCCGCCCGTCGGCGCCGCGGCCGGCGCCCCGATCCGCACCAGCAGGCTCGCAATCGAGTACGACCACGATGGCCCGACCGGCACGAGGAACTTGATCAGCACCACCAGCCACAGTGCCCCGTGCAGCGCCGCACGGATCCGACGCCCGACGAGCGCCAGGCCCACCCACGTCAGAGCCGCCAGCGCCGAACCGTAGGCCAGCGCCGGACCGAGCCACGCCAGCACGATCCGAGTCACCATCTCCGCCGCGCCGAGCAACTCGTTCATGACTTCTTCCTCCGCGGAGTCGCGCCGCGCGACGGACCCTCGCGCTCCAGTTCCTCGATCCGCGCCTCGATCCGCTTCAGATCATCGCTCGACAACTCCGCCTCCTCGACCAGCCGCATCACGAGTTCCCCCGCCTGCCCGTCGAACACCTGCTGCACGAACTGCTGCAACCGCTCGCCCAGCACACGCTCACGCCGAATCCGCGCCCGGTACACGAACGGCTGCCGGCTGCGGTCCACGTCCAGCACACCCTTGGTCGCCAGTTGGTTCATCAGCGTCATCACCGTCGTGTAGGCCGGCGCATCGTCCGCCGAGGCAGAGAGCGCGTCCTTCACGTCGCGGACGGTCCCGGCGCCGATCCGCCACAGGACCTTCAGCACGTTCAGCTCAGCGCTCGTGATGTGCGGCAGTTCCTTCGTCATGCGTCGCTCCGAAGTACTACATACATCGGAATGTTACTATGGACATAGTAGAAAACAACCCCCGTCACAATCCACGCAGATTTTTGAGCCGCCGCGCGCCTCACGCCCGATCGACGACGCCGCTTCGCTCGCCGCAACACGTTTCTGCAAAACAAGTTACGGACTACTCGGCCTCGTCCGGCCCCGCCGCGCCGCGCATCGGCAGCGCGACGACCTCCCCCTCGAACCCCCCGCCGGGCCCATCGACCATCACGCGCTGCCCCACCTGCGCCGACGCCGTCTTCACGTAGCCCAGCCCCGCCACTGCCCCCAGCGCGAACGACCAGCACGCGCTCGTCAGCCGCCCGACCTCCGACTCCCCGACCCGAATCGCCGCCGGCGCCGCCGGCACGTCCGCGCACTCGAGCCGCAACCCGACCAGCCGCCGCGCCAGCGCGCCGTGCGAGCGCATCCGCTCGATCACTTCCTGCCCGAGATAGCACCCCTTGTGATAGCTGATGCCCCGCTCGATCTGACCCGTCTCCGGCGGGATCACGTCCTCGTCAATGTCCGTCACGCTCGCCGGAATCCCCGCCTCGATCCGCAGGACCTCCCGAATCTCGCGATCCACCCGCGCCAACCCCGACGGCCGGCCCGCATCCAGCAGCGACGATACCAGCGCCGCCGTGCCGGCCGGCGGCACGAACAACTCCACGCCCGGCAGGCCCGCGAAATCATGCCGAACGAGTCGGCCGGCGCTGCCCTCCCACGAAAACGCGGCGTGCTGAAGCTGCCCCATCGGCGTCACGTTGGCGAAGCCGAGCCGTTGCACCACCTCCGCCGCCGCCGGACCGATGATGCCCAGCCGTTCGAACTCCTTCGTGATCTCCGTCAGATGCACGTCCTCGGTGATGGTGTAGCGCTCCAGGTGCTTCCGCGCGGCGTCGATCCACCGCCGATCGATGTCGAGCCAGAGCCGGTCCTCGAGCACCAGCAGGTTGAGATCGAAGACCACGCGCCCTTTCACGTTGACCGCAAACGCGTAATTCCCCTCGCCCGGCTGGAGCGTCTTCACGACGTTCGTCACGAGGTTGTTCAGCCATTCCGCGCGGTCCCGGCCCGTGACGACCAGCAGCCCCCGATCCTCGCGCACGATCAGACCCGCCCCGTCGGTCACGAGGCGATACTGGTTGGCGAGGACCGCGTTATCCGGCATGCTCCGCACTGTAGGGCCGTCGGCGCACGTGCGTCAAACCGACGACCCGCGACCTGCGGGCGGCTCGGCCCGCGAACGTGGAGCCGATCACCATGGCACAGCGATTGAAGGAATTTCGGGAGTTCCGCGAACGGATGAACCAGCGCATCGTCGAGCTGGGCAACCTCAACATCAAGCGGTTCTTTACGCTCGACGGCAACGCTTACGACGACGGGGCGCTCGATGCGCGGACGAAGGAGTTCGCCGGGCTGGCGGCGTCGTGCGTCCTGCGCTGCGATGACTGCATCGCGTATCACGTCATCCGCTGCAAGGAGCTGGGAGCGACGAACGCGCAGATCCTCGAGGTCCTCAACGTCGGCCTGATCGTGGGCGGCTCGATCGTCATCCCCCACCTGCGCCGCGCCGTCGCGCTGCTCGATGAGCTGGACGCCGAAGGTGCCGCGTAAACGAGTGGTTTGGCGGGAGCGTGGTTCGCTTGAAAACGGCTCGGCCGGAGCCGCGCCCTTCGATGCAGGTCCGTCCGCTTTACACGGCCACTACGCTTCGCGCCCCTTGACCCCCCGTCCCTCCCGAAGCCGTTGTTGGACCTCCTGCAACACCCGCAGCGCATCGATCGGCGCCGTCCGATCCAGATCCAGCCGCGATACCTCCTCCGACAGCGCCTCCCACCACGCCGGCGGCGGCGGTACCTCCGGAAACAGCCGCGAATCGTCTGCCGCATCCGTCGTCCCGGCCACGCGCCGCGACTCGGTCGCGAAGCTCTGCTCCAGCTCCCCCAGCACCTCGCGCGCCCGCGCCACCACCGTCGGCGGCACGCCCGCCATCCGTGCCACGTGGATGCCGTAGCTCTTGTCCGTCCCGCCCGGCACGATGCGGTGCAGGAACACGACCTCCTCGCCCGGCTCATCCCCGCGCCGCTCGCGCACCGCCACGTTGTAGTTCGCCACGCCGCGGCACGTCGCCGCCAGCTCCGTCAACTCGTGGTAATGCGTCGCGAACAGCGTGCGGCACCCAACCCGCCGCGCCAGATGCTCCGTGATGGCCCACGCCAGCGCCAGCCCGTCGAACGTGCTCGTGCCGCGCCCGATCTCATCGAGGATCACCAGCGACGCCGACGTCGCGTTGTGCAGGATCCGCGCCGTCTCCACCATCTCGACCATGAACGTCGACTGCCCCCGCGCCAGCTCGTCGCTCGCCCCGACGCGCGCAAACAGCCGGTCCGCCGGCGAAAAACGCATCGACCGCGCCGGCACGTACGACCCCGTCTGCGCCAGCAGCACCAGCAGCGCCACCTGCCGGATGTAGGTCGACTTCCCCGCCATGTTCGGCCCCGTGATGATCAGCAGCCGGTCGCCTCCCGCAGAAAGCCGGCAGTCGTTCGGCACGAACCGCTCCGACAGCGTCTGCTCCAGCACCGGATGACGCCCGTCGTCGATCTCCAGCGACCAGGCGCCTCGCTTCGTCGCGGGACCGGCGGGCTCGCGCGACGTCTCGACGACCTCCGGCCGGCAGTAGTCGCGCTCGATCGCCAGCGACGCCAGTCCGCAGAGCACATCGAGATCGGCCAGCGCCGACGCCGCCTGCGTCAGCGCGGGCAGGTGCGGCGTCGTCGCGTCGAGCAGGCGCTCGAACAGCTCCAGCTCGCGCGCCAGGCCCCGCTCGCTCGCGGACACCGCCTCGTTCTCGAACTGCTTGAGCGCGTCGGTGATGTAGCGCTCGGCGTTGCGGACGGTCTGCTTGCGCACGTAGTCCGGCGGGACCTTGTCGCCGTGCGCGTTCGTCACCTCGATGTAGTAGCCGAAGACCTGGTTGTAGCCGACCTTCAGCGACGGGATGCCGGTCCGCGCCGCCTGCTCCGCCTGGTACTCCGCCAGCCAGCGCTGGCCCTCCGTCCCGATCGCCCGCAGGCGATCCAGCTCGGCGTCGAAGCCCGCCGCGATGAACCCGCCGTCCCGCGTCGTCGGCGGCGCATCGTCGCGCAGCGCGCCGCGGAGCGTGTCGGCCAGCGGCTCGAATCCCGTCAGCCGCGAGCGCAATCCGCTCAGCAGGTCCGCGGCGTCCGACGTCGATGCCGCGCGCGCCTCGCCGATCTCCGCGTCCAGCGCCGCGAAGCGCTCGAACGACTTCGCCAGGCCCGCCAGATCGCGCGGACCGGCCCGTCGCACGCCGACTCGCCCCGCGATCCGCTCCAGGTCGCCGATCTCTCGCAGGATCGTTCGAACGCGCGCGAGCCGCGCCCGTTCGGAGAGCAGGTCGCCGATGGCCGCCTGCCGCCGGCCGATCGCGCTCGCGTCGCGCAGCGGGAAGCACAGCCAGTCGCGCAGCCGCCGCGCGCCCATCGGGTTGACCGTGCGATCGACCGCCGCCACGAGCGACCCGTGCCGCGACCCATCGCGGATCGTCCGCTCGATCTCCAGCGAGCGCAGCGTCGCCGGATCGATCACGAGGAACTCGTCGCGCACCCGCGCCTCGATCCGCACCACGTGCGACAGCGCGCCCTTCTGAGTCTCCAGCAGGTAGTCGACCATCGCGCCGGCCGCGCGCAGCGACGCGTCGAACCGCTCAAACCCGAAGCCGTCCATCCGTGCGACGCCGAACTGCCGGCAGAGCGTCCGCTCCGCCGAAACCGCCTCGAACGCGTGCGCCCCGCGCGTCGTCACCACGGCGCCGGACATCTCGCGGATCGCCTCGGCCAGCCGGTCGGGCCGGTCGATCGGCGCCTCGGCCATCAGGACCTCCGCCGGCCGCACCCGCGCCAGCTCGTCGAGCAGTTCCGACGCCGTGAGCATCTGCGCGAAGAACCGCCCGCTCGACAGCTCGACGCACGCCAGGCCGACGCGCTCGTGCGACTGCCCGCGACGCGCCCCGCCCGGGGCATCGTCGCCCGCGGCGGACCCGTCGCCGCGTCGCGTCCGCGGTGGGGCATCGACGCACACGGCCGCGAGCCAATTCGCGCTGTGCTGTTCGAGGAGCGACTCGTCCGTCAGCGTTCCGGGCGTGATGATCCGCACGACCTCGCGTCGCACGACGCTCTTGGCCGTCTTCGGATCCTCGACCTGCTCGCTGATCGCCACCTTGAACCCGGCGCGGACGAGCTTCGCCACGTAGCTGTCGACGGCGTGATGCGGGACGCCTGCCAGCGGGATGGGATTGGGGTCGTTGCGATTCCGGGCCGTCAGCGTCAGCCCGAGCACCCGCGCGATCGTCTTCGCGTCGTCGTAGAAGGTCTCGTAGAAGTCCCCCATGCGAAACAGGAGGATCGCGTCGCGCACCGACGCTTTCTGCTCGAGGTACTGCCGCATCGCCGGCGTCTTCGCGAGATCGGTCTCGCCCGCCGCCCTCGACGCCGGCACATCGGGACTGGAGCTCGCCTCTTTCGCCACGTCGGTACCGTAGAGAAACCCCCCGAGCCGCACAAGCCCGACCGCGCCGCGATCGGCCGACGATCAGGCTTCAGATCATCGCCCTTTTAGAGTTTGGTCGATAGAATGGGCGATGGGAAAGGTCACGAATCCGATCCTCCAGGCCGGCGCGATCCCGTTCCGACTCGACCAGCGCGGCGAGTTCGACGTCCTGCTCATACGCCGCGCCAGCCGGCGAAAATGGAACATTCCCAAGGGCCTCGTTGAACCCGACCAGACTGCGGCCGACGCGGCGCTGGCCGAGGCCTACGAGGAGGCCGGCGTCGCTGGGGAACTCTCGCAGTCACCCGTCGGCGCATACGTTTACGAGAAATACGAACACCGACTGCTCGTCCACGTCTACCTGCTCCGCGTGGTCGACATCCACGACGACTACCCCGAGCAGGTCTTCCGCCGCCGCCGCTGGTTTTCACAATCCGACGCGATCCGTTCTCTTCGCCGACCCGCGCTTCGCGATCTGATCATCGCGCTACCCCGGTTTGTCCGCCGCGGCCCGGGAGGTCGAATCGCGTACGTGCCCCATCTTGCCGAACAGAACTCCGAATCCGCGGCGTAGCATCAGAATCGTAACGCAATAAAATACAGAGCTTTATATCGAAAACGGATTCGGCGTTGACGGGGCGATGTCATCGTGGTAATGTATTAGTTGAGCGTTCAACTTAATGACAGCGACTGCAAAAACTGCGAAGCCCAAACCCTCCTCGCGGAAGCGACTCGTCGACGCCGCCCGCGAGCTGTTCTGGCTCCACGGCTACGAGGCGACCGCGGTCGCGGAGATCCTCGAACGGGCGAAGGTCAACGCCGGCAGCCTCTACTACTACTTCAAGACCAAGGAAGAGCTGCTCCTCGCTGTCCTCGAGAACTACATCGAGCTGCTCGAACCGGAAGTCCTCCGGCCGGCGTTCGAAGCGACGGCCGATCCTCTCGAGCGCATCTTCGCCATCCTGCTCGGCTACCGCGTGTTGCTGACGATGACGGAGTGCCGGCAGGGCTGCCCGATCGGCAACCTCGCGCTGGAGATGAGCGAGAAGTCGGAGCCGGTCCGCGAGCTGATCGCGCGGAACTTCGAGAACTGGCGGCTGGCCGTGCGGCGGTGCCTGATCGACGCGGGGCCGCGCTTGCCGGGCGACGTGGACCGCGACAAGCTCGCGACCTTCATCCTCACGGTGATGGAAGGCTCGGTGATGCTCGCGCGGGCGAGCCGATCGCTCGACGCCTACGACGCGGCCGTCGCGATGCTTCGCGACTACATCGCGCGTTTGACCGAGCGCGCTGCGCGGCCGATCGACGGCGCGCTGCGCCCCGCCGATGCGCAGGAATCCGAACGAACGAACCGCGAGGAGACCGAACCATGAACTCCATCGACATCGCGGGCGTGAACTGGATCGCCGCGATCGTGGCGGCCGGCGCGACCTTCTTTCTCGGCGGGTTGTGGTACACGGCGCTGTTCGGAAAGCGATGGCGCGAGCTGCAGGGGATCACCGATGCACAGGTCGCGGAACTTCAGAAGCGCCGCCCGCCGCCGCTGTTCTTCGGCGGAATGCTGGCGAGCTACCTCGTGCTCAGCCTCGCGATCGCGCTGCTCTTTCAGGCCGCCGGCGTGACGAGCGCCGCGCGCGGCGCGCTGGCCGGACTGCTGCTCTGGATCGGGCCGGCCGCCGCGATTCGGATGACGGACCACCTCTCGGGCGACCGGCCGATCGGCGTGCTCGCGATCGACTCGAGCTTTCAGTTGATCTACCTCGTCGGGATCGGCGCGATCCTGGGGGGCTGGCAATGACGAACCCACACGGCATGCGAAGGGAGAAGGGTGCGATGACACGAATCGTGCGGAGCGGCGGACTGGCGGCGATCGGACTGATGGTTGGTCTCATGAGCGCGGCGTTGCGGGCGGACGGGCCGGCCGGCGCATCGAAGCGCGAACCGGGCACTGGGCGGACGATCGAGACAGAGGTCGTCGTTCCCGCGCCGGTCGCGGAGGTGTGGGACGCCTTCTCCACGCGAGCCGGCGTCGAGTCGTGGATGGTCCCGGTGGCGGAGCTGGACTTTCGCGTCGGCGGGACGATCAAGACGAATTACAACCCGGAGGCGAAGATCGGCGATCCGGGCACGATCATCCAGCACATCCTCGCGTACGAGCCGGAGCGGATGTTCGCCATGCGCTTCACCGCGCCGGAGACGGCGCCGTTCGCGAAGATCGCCGAGTCGACATGGACGGTGACGCGGTTCGAGCCGATCGACGCGTCGCACACGCGCGTCGTGGAGACGATGTACGGCTTCGGCGAGGGCGAGAAGTGGGACGTGGCCTACGCACATTTCAAGAAGGGCAACGCCTGGAGCCTGGAACAACTTGTCAAGCGCTTCACGCCAAGGCCGCCGGCGGAGCGGACCCTTGACCACCAGATCGTCGTCGATGCGCCGGTGGCGGACGTGTGGGATGCGTGGACGACGACGCGCGGCATCCGACGCTGGCTCGCGCCGAACGCGGAGATCGACCTGCGGGTCGGCGGCGCGATTCGCTTCCCGCGAAGGGCCAGGCCGGGTGAGGAAGCGCCGACGACCGCGGCGCTGGAGATCCTCGCGTACGAGCCGCAGCGGATGCTCGCGTACCGAACGAGCGCGCCGCCGCAGTTCCCGACGGTGCGGAACTCCGACAAGACGTGGGCCGTGATCCGATTCGATCCGATCTCGGAGCGGCAGACGCGCGTGCACGTCTCGGCGCTCGGCTGGCAAGAGGGCGAGGAGTGGGACGCGGCGTACGAGTTCTTCCGCAAGGGCAACGCGATGGTGCTCGAGGAGCTGCGCAAGTACTTCGCCGATCCGACGGGCGCGGGCGAGACCCTGCGCTGGGAGGCCGAGCTGAGTGCGCCGCTCGCGGACGTGTGGGCCGTCTTCACGACGAAGGAGGGTCTGCAATCGTGGGTCGCGCCGCAGGTCGAGGTCGATCTGCGGATCGGCGGGACGATTCGCAGCAACTACAACGCGACGGCCCGCCCGGATGACGCAGGTTGGATCACGCAGCACATCCTGGCGTACGAGCCGATGCGGATGCTGGCGGCAAAGGTCTCCGCGCCGGCCAACGCGCCGCAGGCAAAGATCGCCGAGCAATCCTGGGGCGTCGTGCGGCTCGATCCGATCGACGAGCGGCGGACGCGCGTGACGCTCAGCTCGTGCGGGTGGGGGACGGGGGCCGAATGGGATGCGGCGCGGGAGTTTTTCGACAAGGGCAACCGCGGGACGCTCGATCGGCTTCGGCGGATGTTCGCGAAGGGCGACGCGGACGCCGCACCGGATGCATCGGCCGAGGCGGACGCGGCCGCGACGACGAGCGCTGCGGAGCGTTCGGGCGATGCGCTGGCGGTGATGTCGACGTTGATCGGCGGCGAGTGGATCACCGAGGTCGCGGGCAAGGAGGGCCGCAAGCACCTGATCAAGAACGTGTACGAGTACGGCCCGGATGGGCGGTCGATCTATGCGCGGAACTATCAGGGCGACGAGCGCGGGCTGGTGTACGCGGAAGGGACGCTGATCTGGCGCGATCCTTCGACCGGCCGGACGCGGTTCACATCGGTCGATCAGCGCGGCGGGCTATCGACGGGCGAGGCGCGGCGGGTTGCGTCCGATCGCGTGGAGTGGGATTGGATCGTATCGAGCGCGTCCGGGCGGACGACGCGGTACCACATCGAGACGATCTTCGAGGGCGCGGATCGGTTTCGGATGGTGATGGCGGTGAGGAAGGCGGGGGCGGAAGCGACTTCATCGCAGGATGCGGCGGCGGGGATGGTGTTCCGGCGGGTTGCGGATCCGCCGGAGGCGTACAGGCGGATTCGCGCGAGCGTGGGGTCGAAGGCGAGTCTTGAAGGGATGACCGAAGAGACCACCCGGCTTCCACTTGGGAAGGGGAGGAGTCGGGCGGCGAGCGGGAGATTGCGGATTGGCCAGTGACGATTGCGGATCGGCGAACGGCGATTGGAGACGGGCGCGATGACGGAGTCGATCAAGCGGTAGAGGCATTTCGGCAGGGGTTCGTTCGGCCGCGGCGCGGGCGAGGGCGTTCCTCCCCGCGCCGCGAGCCATTCCGTGCCAGGTGCGATCGCCGATCGCGCTAGGCGTTCGGGACACGAAGGCCCGACGAAACGCGGTGCTGAAAGAGCGCCGTGCCCGAAAACTCGGATACGCGCAATCGTGAGAAAGCCCGGTGCCTGCCGATGATCGCGGGTTCGATTCGATGGCATGTAAACCTGAATCGCTGTAGCTCGGACGTGCCATTCGTGTCAATTGCGTTCTGTCACAATCAGGCCTAGTGCCTTGAGATATTCGGCTGCTTGCACTATCTCTTCGCGTGACACGCGCCAGCCGAAGCGTGGAGCCAGCCTAGCCAGTTCGTCTTGTGTGGTGGCTTTCTTCTCCTGCCCCAGAAGGAAGTAGGTCTTTGCGGCGATCGAGAGCTTCATGTAATCGCGTTCGCCGGCCCTGTTCAGGACGCGTACGGCCTCTTCCAGCTTGTTCCAATCCTCGGGGAGTTCGTTCTTCTTCGCTTTGGCCAGTTGGAGACCGTCCGGCGTCAGCGTATAGTCGTAGCGACGGCGCTCGAATCCCATGTCGTCGATGCCGAATGTGGACGTGACGTTTTGATCAACAAAGCCGACGGTCTTGAGGTCTTCGACGGCGGTTGCGACACTCTCGGAATAAGGACCGTAGTAATGCGGCCGATAGCCGAGTTCTTCCAGTTTGCCGGTCAGTAGGCCGAGAAAGTACACCTTTTTCTGGAGATTGGTTTTTCCGCTGATCTTGCCGCCCAACGCGAGCAGCGTCAGATGGACGAAGTCAATCGGTTTCATGACGGCTTCCCTTCTTTCTTTTCCTCGTGCAAGGCTTCCAAGATATCACGAATCGGCTTTTCAAGTTCCCGGCGAATGCGGCGCTTGTCTGTTTCTGAATCCCAGAAAATGGGCGCGTATACCTCGACATAGCCCTCGTTGTAACCCTCATCGATCGAAGCGAACAGGGCCGAATCCTGCTCGAACGGACGAGGAGTGGGCCCACGTGCAACCATCATTCCTGCGCCGTCATTGCGGGATGAAACCCGAACGGAGCGGATCGTGTAGGGGTGTACGATGACGAACCGAGGCTCGACCGCCTGATCGCCCTGTCGTGGCAAGACTGCAGCGATCTCTGCCTCGAGTTTGGCGCGTCTCGCGTCGTTTTCCCGTTCGCCGATCTTGGTGAGAAGGGTCCGGGTCTCCGTGTTCTTGAATTCCTGCAGCGGACATGAAAACACGCGTTTCAAAAGGCGTCGTCGCTGGAGCCGTTGCAAAAGCTCGCAACTCAGCGGTCCGCGCGATTGGTTGCTCGCGAACTCAGCCAGAAAAGCAGAATCATCCCATTTGGGGTAATTCTCATAGAACGTTGCGGACCCATCGAATGAAAAGAGTCTCTTGAGGTTTTCGACCCCATCTACGTCAATTCCCAGGCGGATCGCTCGGATGATCATCTGGTCAGTGATCAGGCGAACCCGATGGCGGTAAACGTTGGTGGTCAGGTAGTATTTTGCAAGCACATATTGCTCAACCGCATGGACGCCGTCAGGGTCGATCATCAGTTCCTTTTCGTCCGGTGGTCCTTCGAGAACCAAGGACCGATGAAACTGGTGAATGTCGAAGAGCCCATATGCGACCCCGCAAAAGTGGCTGTCGCGTAGCAGGTAGTCCTGCTTGTCGGCATCCAATGGCCCCGAGACGATCGCGCGAAGGGCAGGTTGTCCGAAGCCATCATCGAGCAGCCTGGTGATTTTCTCGCACTTGTCGCGCCCGATGATTCGTTGAATGTCGGCGTCGTTTTCGATCAGATGGGCGGTGATGCGCTCGTGGATCTTTTCGGTCTTCTGGTCCGCGCCAAGCTTCGCGCTGTCGGCGTACCAATCAAGCATGTGCTCTGAAACATGGCTGAACGGACCATGTCCGAGGTCGTGAAGCAGGGCGGCGAGTCGTACCAACTCGACTTCGTCATTGGAAAGACGAAGCTGCTCGGCCAACAGGCCCGCAACGTGGCAAACTCCGAGACTGTGGTCGAAGCGGGTATGCAAGGCGCCTGGGTAGACCAGGTTTGCCATAGCGAGCTGGCGGATGCCTCGCAGGCGCTGGAAAATCGGCGTGTCAACCAACTTCACTTCATCGGCACGAAGAACGATGAAGTTGTGAACCGGATCGCGTACTCGGATTCCGTTGCTCACGACAGCGCCACTCGAAGAGCCTTGTCTACCTAACTAAAACCTAATATAGCATGGGGATTGAGTGGCGTCAACCCACGGCTTCCGGTACGGACTTAACGGCGGGAAAGGCGATTCTCCTCGAAACGGCGTGCGCGACTTCTGAGGCGGGGCGTACTGGATTTCTGCTTTCGCCGGAATGACGATCGAAGATCTCCGCGGGGTTGGCGGGCGGGGGGGTGCGCGGAAATGACGAACGTGGCCGCGGGAACGGCGAGCGTGAAGGGCGCGGGGGAGGGCGGAGCGGTATAGTGGTCGCATGGCGATCTCGGACAAGGCGCGGCGATTCGAGGAATCGGTCATCCGCAAGATGACGCAGATCTGCCTGCAACACCAGGGCATCAACCTGGCGCAGGGCTTTCCGGACTTCGGCACGCCGCCGGAGATCGCCGACGCGGCCATCCGCGCGATCCGCGACGGGCACAACCAGTACGCGCGGACGTGGGGTACACCAAACCTGGTTGCGGCGCTGGCCGAGAAGCTGCGCGAGTTCAACCGCATCGAGATCGATCCGAACACGCAGGTGACGGTCACGTGCGGGACGACGGAGGCGATGATCGCGGCGCTGCTGGCGACGGTGAACCCGGGCGACGAGGTGATCGTCTTTTCGCCGTTCTACGAGAACTACGGGGCGGACGCGATCCTGTGCGGGGCGCGGCCGCGGTACGTGCATCTGCGGCCGACGCCGGAGGGCGGGTTCGAGCTGGACCCGGACGAACTGGCGGACGCGTTCAACGAGCGGACGCGTGCGATCATCGTCAACACGCCGCACAACCCGGCGGGGAAGGTCTTCACGCGCGACGACATGACGCTGATCGCGGAGTTGTGCCGGCGGTACGATGCGCTGGCGATCACGGACGAGATCTACGAGCACATCCTGTACGACGGGCGGGAGCACGTGAGCATCGCGACGCTGCCGGGGATGGCGTCGCGGACGATCACGATCAGCGGGCTGTCGAAGACGTACAGCGTGACAGGCTGGCGCGTGGCCTGGGCGGTGGCGTCGCCGGAGATCACCGGGGCGATCCGCAAGGTGCACGATTTTCTGACGGTCGGCGCGCCGCATCCGTTCCAGGAGGCCGGAGCGGCGGCGCTTCGGATGCCGGCGGCGTATTACGAGCAGCTCGCGCGGGACTATGCGCGGCGGCGGGAGCTGCTTCACACGGCGCTGCAGGAGACGGGCTTTCCGTGCACGCAGCCGGAGGGGAGCTATTACATCCTCGCGGACATCTCGCCGTTTGCGCGCGAGGACGAGGACGATACGGAATTCGCGCTGCGGCTGGTGAAGGAGGCGGGGGTCGCGACCGTTCCGGGCAGCAGCTTCTACGATCCGCCGACGCTCGGGCATCACCAGATCCGCTTTGCGTTCTGCAAGAAGGATGAGACGATCCAGGCGGCCGGTCGGCGGCTGCTGGAGTGGTCCTCGAAGCACCGCTGACGCGCGGCGCGTCCGGATGCGGCACACGCCGGACCGCGCAGCATTCGCGGCGCGAATCGGCCCGCCGGGGGGCGATGAAGCGGCCAATCCTGGCCGATACAATACGACGTACGTCCGTTGCCCCGTTAGACGGAGCGATTCTGCATGTTCACCCCGTTCTCGAACGAACCGTACGTGGATTTCACGTCGCCCGGACCGCGGCAGCAGATGCTCGAGGCGATCGAGTCGGTCCGCGCCAAGCTCGGGCGGACCTATCCGCTTCAGATCGGCGACAAGCGAATCGAGACCGGCGCGACGATCCGGTCGATCAACCCGGCGAAGTCGTCTGAGACGGTCGGACTGGTCGCGAAGGCGACGCCGGCGCATGCGGAACAGGCGATCGTCGCGGCGGCGGAGATGTTCCCGTGCTGGTCGCGGGTGCCGGCCGAGGCGCGGGCGCGGTATCTCGTTCGGGCGGCGGCGCTGCTGCGGCGGCGGCTGCTCGAGTTTTCGGCGTGGATGTGCTTCGAGGAGAGCAAGACCTGGCCGGAGGCGTATGCGGATGCGTGCGAGGCGGTGGACTTCATGGAGTTCTACGCGCGCGAGATGGTGCGGTTGTCGCATGGTCAGCCGGTGACGCCGTATCCGGGCGAGGAGAATGAGTATCGCTACGTTCCGCTGGGCGTGGGGGTCGTGATTCCGCCGTGGAATTTTCCGCTGGCGATCTGCGTGGGGATGACGACGGCGGCGATCGTGACGGGGAACACGGTGGTGCTCAAGCCGGCGTCGGCGTCGCCGGTGATCGCGGCGAAGTTCGTCGAGCTGATGAACGAGGTCGGGCTTCCGCCGGGCGTGCTGAATTTCTGTCCCGGCTCGGGCGGCGAGGTCGGGGACGCGCTGGTGCTGCATCCGAAGACGCGGTTCATCGCGTTCACGGGATCGCGCGACGTGGGACTGGGCATCTTCGAGAAGGCGGCGCGGGTGCAGCCTGGGCAGATCTGGCTTAAGCGGACCGTGCTGGAGATGGGCGGCAAGGACGCGATCCTCGTGGACGAGACGTACGAGGACGTGGAATTCGCGGCGCAGTCGATCGTGGCGTCGGCGTTCGGCTTTCAGGGGCAGAAGTGCTCGGCGTGCTCGCGGCTGATCCTGCATGATCGGCAATATGACCGCGTGCTCTCGCGGGTGGTGGAGCTGGCCCGCGGGTTGACGATCGGCAACCCGGCCGGACCGAGCTATTACGACATGGGGGCGGTGATCGACGAGTCGGCGCAGCGAAAGATCAGCGAGTACATCGCGATCGGAAAGCGCGAGGGTCGCGCGGTGCTGGCGGACGGGAAGGTGCCGGATGGGGGCTATTTCATACCGCCGACGATCATCGCGGAGGTACGGCCGGATGCGCGGATTGCGCAGGAGGAGATCTTCGGTCCGTTGCTGGCGGTGATTCGGGCGCGGGACTTCGACGAGGGCCTGGCGATTGCGAACGGGACGGTGTACGGGCTGACCGGGGCGCTGTTCTCGAACGACCGCGGTCGACTGGAGCGTGCGCGGCAGGAGTTTCACGTGGGGAACCTGTACCTGAATCGCAAATGCACGGGCGCGCTGGTGGACGTGCAGCCGTTCGGGGGGTTCAACATGTCGGGGACGAACAGCAAGGCCGGGGGGCGGGACTATTTGCCGTTGTTCATGCAGGGCAAGAGCATCTGCGAGCGGTTGTGACGCGCGGGCGTCGTGAATCGGGGGCGTCGGGCGATCGAATCGGCTTGGAACCGGGCGCGCGATCGGCGTATGATTGACGTACGCAGCGGTCGCCGCACGTCGCGCGACCGCCGGGCGGGGCAGGTCTGATAAATGAGCTGGCAGACGCCCGATTCCGAACTCGCCGAACTGCTTCAGCGCGCGCTGGTCGACCAGGACCGCGAGGCGTTCGATCGCCTGTTCGGGTCGCAGGCGGGTCGACTGGAGGTGCTGCTGCGGGCGCGGCTTCCGCGCGTGCTGCGGGCGCGGGTCGATGTCGAGGACATCATGCAGGAGACGTACGTCCGGGCGTTCCAGCGTTTCCGGCGGATTCCGGACGTGACGCCGGAGGTCTTTCGGCGCTGGATCGTGCACATCGCGCTGCGCGAGCTGAAGCGGGCGTTCGAACGGAACGCCGGCACGCAGAAGCGCGACGTCGTGCTCGAGCGGCACGTCGAATCGGCGTCGCATTTTCCGAAGTCGCCGGGCGGCACGCCGAGCAGCTTCGTCGGACGCCTCGAAAGCGCGGGCATCCTCGCCGAAGTGCTCGAGGCCCTGCCGCGTGACTACAAGGAAGTGATCCTGCTGCGCGATTTCGAGGGCCAGCCCGCGGCGGCCATCGCCGAGCGGCTTCGCCGTTCGCCCGGTGCGGTCGACGTGCTGTACCACCGCGCGCTGGTTCGACTTTCGACGCTGCTGACCGAGCGCGGACTCAGCGCCTCGCGCTATTGACGGCCTCGCCGCGAGCGAACCATGCCGACGGCCGATGATTCAGCCGCGAACAACGCCTTCGAGCGCGTCTATCTCGCGCACGAAGACGAGCCGCGCAGCGCGAACGACGAGGCCGCCGCGCGGGCGCTGTCGCGCTACCGCGAGTCGCTGCTGGCGGGCGAGCCCGTCCCGGTCGAGGTCCTCATGGCCGAAGCGCCGCAGGCCGCGGCGGAGATCCGCGCGGCGGTCGAGGCGTATCACTTCATTCACGACGCGGCCAGCCGACCGAGTCCGCCGCGGGCGTCGACCGCGCCGGAGTACTTTCCGCACATTCCGGGATACCAGATTTTGCGCGTGCTGGGCGAAGGCGGGATGGGCGTGGTCTACGCGGCGCTGCAGACGTCGCTGCAGCGACCGGTGGCGATCAAGCTGCTGTCGCCGCGACTCGAGCGCGAGAAGGACGTCATCGCGCGGTTCACGCGCGAGATCCAGCTCCTGACGCGCCTGACGCACCCGAACATCGTCGACATCATCGACGCCGGAGTGGCCGACGGCCGGCACTACTACGTCATGGAGTATGTCGACGGGTTGAGCCTTGAGCGAGTGCTGCGCAAGCATCGCGTGCGGCTCGGGACGGCGCTGGTCATCCTGCGGCAGATCGTGACGGGCCTGTCGGCGGCGCACAAGCAGGGCATCTATCACCGCGACCTCAAGCCGGGCAACATCCTGCTCGACCGCAACGCCGTCGTGCGCATCGCCGACTTCGGACTGGCGGCCGAGGTTCCGGCGCACGACACGCCCGACGACGCCAACACCCGCACCCACGGCCGGCTCGGCACGGCCGGGTACATGAGTCCGGAGCAGATCGAAAACCCGAGTCGCTGCGACGCGCGGAGCGATTTGTTCGCGGTCGGAGTGATCTTCTACCAGATGCTGACGGGGCGACTGCCGCACGGGGTGTACAAGCCAGTCGCTGAGCTGGTGCCGCGTACGACGCGGGCGGTCGACCGGCTGATCGCGCGCTGCCTCCAGCCGGACCCCGACGAACGCTACCAGACGTGCGAAGCGCTGCTGCGCTCGATCGGCCGGCTCGAACGCCGCATCGAGCGGACGCGTCGGCGCCGGGCGCAGATCGAGCGCGCGCGGTCGGAGGGCGGATACACCATTCCGGACGAAACGGAGGACGCGGACCATGATCTCGTCGAGGTGATCCGCGCCTGGCCGACGCTCCCCGTGTCGCTCCAGGCGGCGATCCTCGCGATCGTGCGATCGTCGACGCACGAGGGGTCGCGCGAATGAGCGGCGCGGTCGCCGCGATTCTCCCGCGTGCCCAATTCGATTATGCTCGTCCTATCGCCGCCCCGGAGCGAACGCCATGCCGACTTCCTATGCGCTCGGTGTCATCGGAACCGGTCACATCGCCGCCGTGATCGTGAAGCGACTGACGCAGACCGGCTACTACTCACAGGACCGCATCATCGCCGCGCCGTCACGGAAGGCCGGGGCAATGCCGTCGGGCATCAAGATCGCGGCGGACAATCGGGAGGTCGCCACCGGCGCGCGGCGGCTGCTCATTGCGGTGACTCCGCAGCGCTTCGCCGAGATGGCCCGCAGCATCGCCGACGTCGTCACGGCCGATCATCTGCTCATCTCGGTGATGGCCGGCATGACGACCGAGACCGTCGCGGCGGCGTTTCCGACGATCCGTGCGCGGGTCGTGCGGTGCATGCCGAACCTGCCGTTCGGACTGGGATACGGGGTGACGGGCATCTGCCGGGGCGCGCACGCATCGCAGGAGGACATCGAGAGCGTCCGCCACCTGTTCAACGCGGGCGGGACGACGGTCGAGTTGAGCGATGAGCGGCTGATGGACGCGGTGACGGCCGTGGCCGGGTCCGGTCCGGCGTACTTCTACTACTTTGTCGAGACGATGATCGACGCGGGCATCGGGGCGGGTCTGGCGCCGGTGGATGCGCAGACGCTGGCGGCGTACGCGTGCATGGGAGCGGGGGCGATGCTGCTGGACAAGGGCGCGTCGCCGCGCGAGCTCCGCGAGGCGGTCACATCGCCGGGCGGGACGACCGAGGCGGCGATGGAGGTGCTGACAATCGGGCACGTGGCGATCAGCGTGAAGCAGGCCGTGCTCGCCGCATTCCGGCGCGGTCAGGAACTGGGGCGGAGCCGCGCGGCCGGCGCGTCGTGAGGCGCCGCGCACCGAACGCACGGGGAAGCATCGCATGCCCGAGGCTCCGTTCATCCGTGCGATCGAAGACGGCATCGAATTGACGCTCAAGGTCGTGCCGGGCGCCTCGCGCAGCCGGATCGTCGGAGCGCTGGGCGGTGCGCTGAAGGTGCAGATTGCGGCGGTCCCGGAGCGCGGTCGGGCCAACGACGCGGTTCTCGACCTACTCTGCGAGCAACTCGGCGTGGCGCGACGACACATGGTCATCGTTCGTGGACAGACGCAGGCGCGCAAGATCGTGCGCGTCGCGGGGATCACGCTCGCAGCGGCCCGGGCGCGACTGCCGGCGGGAGGTTGATCGGCGTGCATCATCGCGACGGCGTCGAATCGCAGGCCGCCTCGGGCGCGCTGGAATCGGCAGCGCCCGAGGCGGCGCGCGCATCACACGATCGTGCCTCGGCGGGCGCGGCCGCGTCCGCGGCCGTTCGTCCGCGCCACGATCTGCTCGCCGGCAACATCCGCCCGGTCGTCTTCTGGCTCGCCCTGCCGGTCTTCGGAGAACAGGTGCTCTCGGCGATGGTGGCGTGGAACGACACGTTCCTGGCCGGGCACATCGACGCGCAGGCCACGGCGGCGGTCGGCTTCGGCGCGTACGTCGGCTGGCTGGTGAGCATGCTCTTCAGTCTGATCGGGATCGGGGCGACGGCGATCGTGGCGCGTCACTTCGGCGAGCGGCGTTTCGCCGAAGCGAACGCGGCGTGCAACCAGGCGGTGCTGCTGTCGCTGGGGCTGGGGCTGATCGCGACGGCGCTGACGATGTACGCTGCGCCGCCGATCGTGGGGCTGCTGGGCCTCAGCCCCGAGACGGCGCCGGTTGCGGTGCGTTTCATCCGCGTTGAGGCGCTGTCGTACGTGCCCGAGTCGCTGACGTTCATCGGCGCGGCGTGCCTGCGCGGCGCGGGTGACACGCGGACGCCGCTCAAGCTGATCGGCACCGTCAACATCGTCAACGCGCTCGCCTCGTGGGTCCTCACGTTCGGCGTGGGGCCGTTCGGCGGTTTCGGGACGGCGGGCATCGCGGCCGGCACGGCGACGGCCCGCCTCGTCGGCGGGGTGCTGACGGCGATGATCCTGTTGCGCGGGCGCGGGCACCTCGTGCTGTCGCGGCCGGAGCTGCGACTGCGGTTCGACCTGTCGGCGCGGATCCTGCGCATCGGCCTGCCGGCCGCGCTCGACGGCGGTTTCATGTGGCTGGGGCATTTCGCGTTCATGTCGATCCTGACGCGCGCGCCGTACCAGTACTCCGGCGACGTGCTGTACGCGGCGCACATCGTGGGCATTCGCATCGAATCGCTGTCATACCTGCCGGCGTGGGCGTGGAGCATCGCGGCGTCGACGCTGGTCGGGCAGAACCTCGGCGCGTCGAACGCGCGGCGGGCGCTGGAGTGCGCCCGCGAGGCCCGGCGGCAGGCGGTGCTTCTGCTGCTCGGATCGGGCTGCATTTTCTATTTCGGCGCGGCGGCGTGCTTCCGGTTCCTGTCGAACGATCCGCGTGTGGTGGAGTGCGGCGTGCCGGCGCTTCAGGCGCTGGCGTTCGTGCAGCCGTTCGTCGCGACGCTGATCGTGTATCTCGGGGCGCTGCGCGGCGCGGGTGACACGCTGGTGCCGATGACGTTTACGGTGCTCGGGATGTTCCTGTTGCGCGTGCCGATCGCGTACTGGGGCGGCATGGTGCTGCGGATGGGCGTGCTGGGGGTCTGGTTCGGCATGTTCGCCGACCTGATCCTGCGCGCAATCCTGATGACGTGGCGCCTGAGGTCGGGGCGGTGGAAGACGATCCGCGTATAGCGCGACTCAGTGGATTCCGCCGCCGCTGGAGAACTGCTTTACGAGTTCGCCGACCACGTTCTTCGCATCGCCGAAGAGCATCCAGGTCCGGTCGGAGAAGTACAGTTCGTTGTCGATTCCGGCGAAGCCGGGGTTCTTGCTGCGCTTGATGGCGAAGACTGTCTTCGCCCTGTCGGCATCGATGATCGGCATGCCGTAGATCGGGCTGCCCTTGTCGCTGCGCGCGGCGGGGTTGACCACGTCGTTCGCGCCGATGACGAGGCAGACGTCGGCCTGCGGCATGTCGGGGTTGATCTCGTCCATTTCCACGAGGTCGGTGTAGGGGATCTCAGCCTCAGCGAGCAGCACGTTCATGTGACCCGGCATGCGCCCGGCGACCGGGTGGATCGCGAACTTCACGGTGATGCCGCGTTTCTTGAGCTGGTCGTACAACTCGCGGACCTTGTGCTGCGCCTGCGCGACGGCCATGCCGTAGCCCGGAACGACCACGACCAGGTTGGCCTGTTCCATGATCTGCGCCGCGCCTTCGACGGTTTCGGGCTTGTAGACCTTGTCGGAGCCCGCGGCGGCCGTCTGCTGCACCTGTCCGAAGGCGCCGAAGAGCACGTTGACGAAGGAGCGGTTCATCGCGCGGCACATGATGATCGAGAGGATCAGACCCGAGGAGCCATCGAGCGCGCCGGCGGTGATGAGGAGCTTGTTGTCGAGGACGAAGCCCATCGCGACGGCCGATAGACCGGCGTAGGAGTTGAGAATCGAGATGACCGTGGGCATGTCCGCGCCGCCGATGGGCATGACGAGCATCCAGCCGAAGTTGAGGGCGAGGATGATGATGACGATGAACACGAGCGGCGACCAGCGTTCGGCGGGCGAGAGGATGAGCAGGACGCCGAGAACGATCGCCAGCGCGAAGGCGCCGAGGTTGACGAAGTTCTGGCCCTTGTAGACCCACGGGCGCTGCGGAATCCACTTGATCTCCTGGAGCTTGCCCGCGGCGATGAGACTGCCGGTGAAGGTGAGGTAGCCGAGGATGATCTCGGCGACGATGGCGACCATACGGAACGAGGTCAGGCTCGGCGAGCCCGGCTCGTTGAACCAGAAGAAGTACTTGGCCGTTCCGACCAGTCCCGCGGCCAGACCGCCGAAGGCGTGCGAAAGGGCCGTCCGCTGCGGCACGGCCGTGAGCGGAACGAGCGAGAGCCAGACGCCGGGTCCGACGGCGAGGAGGATCGGAATGACGATCCAGAGATGGCGGCTGATACCGGGCATGGCCCACGTGGCCGCGACGGCGACGAGCATGGCGGCGACGCCGGCGAAGACGCCGCGCCGGGCGGACTTCGGATCGCTGAGCCAGTGCAGCGAGAAGATGAACAGCGCGGTGGACAGGAGGTAGGCGACCTGAATGGCGTAGGTCATGACTTACCCCCGTCGCGCGTCTTGAACATCTTGAGCATGCGGTCGGTGATGAGGAAGCCGCTGACGATGTTCGTCATCGAGGCGAACAGGGCAATTGCGCCCATGACGCGGATGCCGGTGGGATAGTGCTCGCCGCCGGCGAGGATGAGCGAACCGACGACCGCGATCGCCGAGATCGCGTTCGTAAGCGACATCAGCGGCGTGTGCAGGAGCCGCGAGACGCGGCGGATCACTCCCACGCCGATGAAGGTCGAGAGCATGAAGACGAAGAGCATCGACATGTAGTCGAGGCCGCCCTCGGCCGCCAGGATGAGGCCCGTCGCGGAGCCGTTTGCCAGAGCCATTGCGCGAATACCTCCTCGCCCGCGGTCAGCGAGCGCCGGCGCCGTCGAGCGCCTTGCGAGTGGGTTCGTGGAGCACCTGGCCGTCGTGCGTGACGACCGCGCCCTTGAGAATGTCGTCGGTCAGGTCCAGGGCAAACGCATTGTCCTTCCAGAAGGCGAGCAGGAAGTTCGTCAGGTTTCGCGAGTAGAGCAGGCTCGCATGATGCGGCATCGTGGCGGGCAGATTCAGCGGCGCAACGATCTTGACGCCGTGCTCGACGGCCGTCTGTCCGGGACGCGAGAGTTCGCAGTTTCCGCCGCCGTCGGCCGCGAGATCGACGATGACCGTACCGGGCCGCATCCTCGCGACCATGTCGGCGGTGATCAGCTTCGGCGCGAAGACGCCGCCGATGAGCGCCGTCGTGATGATCGCGTCCACCATGCCGCACTGCTCGACGAGCAACTCGCGCTGGCGCTTCTTGTCGTCCTCGGACAGTTCGGCCGCGTAGCCGCCGCCGGCCCGCGCATCCTGCTTCAGCTCGATGCCGACGTACTTGCCGCCGACGCTTTCGATCTGTTCCTTGACCTCCGGGCGGACGTCGGTGGCGAAGACCGTCGCCCCGAGGCGGCGCGCCGTGGCGATCGCCTGAAGTCCGGCGACGCCCGCGCCGATCACGAAGACCTTCGCCGGAAAGACCGTTCCCGCCGCGGTCATGAACATCGGGAAGTACTTCGGCAGCTCCAAGGCCGCGAGCAGCACGCCCTTGTAGCCGGCGATGTTGGCCATGCTGGAAAGCGTGTCCATCGCCTGCGCACGCGTGGTGCGCGGAATGCAGTCGGTGGCGAAGGTCGTGACTCTGCGATCGACCAATCGGCGGACGACGTCGACGTTTCGCGTCGGATACAGCGTCGTGAGCAGCGTGCATCCCTCGCGGAGCAGATCGACCTCGTGCCGACCCTGCGCCGGATGCTCGGCCGGCGGCTGGACCTTCATCACGAAATCGGCCGCGCCGTAGAGCGCAGCGAGGTCGTCCTCGACCGTCGCACCGGCCTCGATGAATTGCTCATCGGAGAAGTAAGCCGATACTCCCGCGCCGCGCTGGATCGCGACCTGGACGCCGGCCTTGACCATTTTCTTGCATGATTCGGGCGCGAGCGCCACGCGCGTCTCGCCGTCGCGAATCTCCTTCGGTACCACGAGCTTCATGCATTCCTCACGTTCGGCGAATGCCGCGCGTCGCCGCAACGACCGCTCGCCCCCGGGGCATGGCGCGAGACGGACCGGCGGACCGCGCCGTTCTCCGCCGAGTCGCCGCTCATGATACCCGCGTCTCGTGCCGATGCACAAACCGCGCCGGGGTGCGCCGAACGGACACGCCGGGCCGTGGAACCGCTTGTGAATAAATGAGTTGACCGTTCAGCGGGCCGGCATCCGGAGGCCGGAATCCCGGGCTTGCGACGGCTTTTTGTGCGTTTGCGGCGGTTCGCGGTCCGGGGCCTAGCGGAGCGCCGGCAGGGCCTCGCCGAACACACGCACCGAGACGTTCGACATTCGCCGCCACGCGGCGACCCGCACGCCGGGGATTGAGACGCGCTTCGACCA
Source organism: Phycisphaerae bacterium (assembly GCA_023150615.1). GTDB lineage: Bacteria > Planctomycetota > Phycisphaerae > UBA1845 > UTPLA1 > JAKLKO01. Next base: position 44,966 of record JAKLKO010000021.1, on the reverse strand, counting down.
CGCGCGGACGTAGCGCTCCAGCAGCACCGGACTGAGCAGCATCACGGTCGGATGCCGCAACCCGGCGGAGCGCGCGACGAACATCAGCACGATGCGATCGGACCAGGCAAGATCCAGCTCCCGCAGCGTTGCGCGGAACAGGCGCCCCGGCTGACGTCCGACCGGCGCAGCGCGGCGCTGCTGAAGTACGCCTGCGAGGTACAGGCACGCAATGATGACCGCGAAGACCAGCGCCAGCAGCGCCACGCTCTCAAGAATGTCGCTGCCCGAGCCGGCCGCCTCGCGGAACGCGCGGGCCAGTTCTTCGATCGGCGCTTCGCGCCGCTGCGCGAGCAGGAAAGTCGTCGGGTTCATGACGCGGCCTCCTTCGACGCGGCGCGTTCGCCCGGCGAATTCGGCGCCTTCGACGCGAGCTTCCGCGCGACCTGGCTCGCCAGCCGTCGCACGGACGAATCGGCGTCGGACCGGCTCATCTCCTCGGCGCGCGCCGCGAGTTGCGGGATGCCGAGCCGATCGACGAGCCACAGGGCGCTGACGCGATGCGCTCGCCGCGGATCGTTGAGCATACGATGCAGCGACTCGGCGGCGTTGGGCACGCGGTGCATGAGCAGCGCGCGGATGGCGTTCGCGCGGACGCGGTTGTCGCCGTGATCGAGGAACGGCGTAATCACCTTCGGGCGGAAGCCGTCGCGGAGCCGCGCCAGCGCGTCGATCGCGTTTGCGATGACGCGCGGATCCGAGTCGAACATCGCCCGTTCGAGGATGCGGCGCGATCCGCCCGTGGCGACCTGAGCGAGCGCCGTCATGACCATCGAGCGGACGTAACCATCCTCGTCGGTCGACAACTGCGCGAGCTCGCCGATGAACAGGTCGACGATCCGCAGGCTGCTGATCATCCGCAGCGCCCGGCCGCGCTGATCCGAATTCTTCGACAGCAGCATGGCCGTCGTGCGCGACAGGAAACTCCGCGGTCCGGCGCGCAGGCGCTGTCCAAGCAGCGCCGCGTCGGCCGCGTCGAGCTGCTCGAAGCACTCCCAGACATCGTCGAACTGCTGCTCCGGACGGGTCGGCGCGCCGCCGCGCTCCGACGCGTGCCGTCGCCGGATGGCGCCGTGCAGCGTGCGGCGGCGCTGCAGCGCGCGGGCGGCGATGCGACGCACCTCCGGGTCTTCGTGCCGCGCAGCGCGCTCCAGCGCCAGGCTCGACACCTGCCCCGATGCACCGACCAGCGCCCAGACGGTCGCCCGCACGGTCTCGCGGCACGGGGCCGACAGCAATTGCGTCAGGACCTCCTGCTTCAGGTCGGCCGGAAGCCCCGAGGCCATGAGCCACGCGGGCGCGCGGCGCTGCGTCGCTTCCGGAAGGTCCTGGATCGCCTCCGCCCCGTCGACGAGCCACGCGAGCTGCCGGACGTGCGCCCAGCCGCGGGCCAGCGCGGCGTCTTTCAGCAGCCATGAGCGGTCGATCATGGCCGCGAAGAACGCGGGGTCCTCGCGCGAGGCGATGCGCTTCAGCGCCGTATTTCGCGTTTCGGGCCGGGTCAGCGCGAGATAGGCGAACGTCGCGAGCCGGGGGCTGTCCGAGCGTGCGAAGACTTCGTTCATCGCGTGCGTGAACATTCCGCGCCGCTGGCCGGCCTGCTCGAACAACTTGGACTTCAGTTCGAGCGGGAACATCATGGCGGCTTCGACGACTTCGAAGTGATGATGCTCACCGTAGTTGGTGAGGGCCTCGGTCAGCGTCTGGACGAGGTACTTTCGCTCCTCGTGCACGATCTGCATCACGCGCAGGCCGACCAACGCGGCCTCGGCATCGTCCGTCGCCGCGTCGCGCAGCAGCGACAGCGTCTCCTCCTCAGTGCGGTAGTACGCTTCGGCGAGGGCGTGCAGCGCGGTCGCCGCGGCCTGGCGAATCCGCGCGGAGGCGTCGTTGACCGCGGCCGACAGGAGGTAGGCCAGGCGCTGGTTTTCCGCGCGGTGAATGATCGTGACGGCGTTCTCGCGCGTTTCGAGGCGGGCGCTGCGGACAGCGACGCGCAGCGCCGCGAAGAACTTCGAGTTCTGACGGACGATTTCGTCCCGGGTTGCTTCCCTGAACTGGTCGAACGACGAGACGAGCGCCAGCAGACCGGTCTGCGACGCCCGCGCGAGCAGCACGTCGGCGGCGCGCGTCCGATAGGGTTCGTCCAACAGCGGCAGCGCGTCGGCCAGCGCATCGTCCGCGGCGCTCAGCGGGCTTCGGCGAAGCAGGTCGTAGATGGCGCAGCGCTCGGGCATTTGCGCGGAGTCTCCGTGCGCGGCGCCTATCGGCGGTCCCGGAACTCGACGTAACTTAGGAATCTGCAGCGCGTCCGCGAACGGCGCGCGGCGGACATTTCACAGGCTGCGTGCGGACGTCGCGCCGTTGCAAGGCCCGAGAACCCGCCGAGCGGTTATCATGCGGACATGAAAGAGGCGACCTGGTCCCGGAGCGAGATCCTGCACGGCGATTGCCTCAGGCTGCTCGCGACGGCTCCGGCGGGCGTGGCGCGGCTCGCGTTCGCCGATCCACCGTTCAACATCGGCTACAAGTACGACCACTACGACGACGCGCGCACGTATCGCGACTACGTCGATTGGAGCCGGCGCTGGATGGAGAGCGTCACGCGCGTGCTTTCGCCCGACGGTTCGTTCTACATCGCCATCGGCGACGAGTACGCGGCAGAGCTGCGGGTCATCGGACGCGAGCTGGGCCTGACGCTGCGGAACTGGATCATCTGGCATTATCACTTCGGGCAGAACACGCGCGACAAGTTCGTCCGCGCGCACACGCACATCCTCTACTTCGTGCGCGATCCGAAGCGCTACGTCTTTCATGACGACGTGCTGCGCTTTCCGAGCGCGCGGCATACCGAGTACGGCGACCGTCGGGCCAACCCGGCCGGCCGCCTGCCCGACGATGTGTGGAACGAGTTTCCGCGCGTCTGCGGGACGTTCAAGGAGCGGCAGGGCTGGCACGGGTGCCAGATGCCCGAGGCCCTGCTCACGCGGATCGTCCGCGCCAGTTCCGACCCCGGCGACGTCGTGCTCGATCCGTTCGCCGGCAGCGGGACGACGCCTGCAACGGCCGTGAAGTGGGGACGCATCGGGATCGGGATCGAGTCCAGCGGGAAGTACGCGGTCGCGGCCCGCGATCGACTGAAGTCGGCGATGCGGACGGCGGAGCGTCGGAACCGTCGGGACTCCGACGGGTGGTGCGAGCGGGAGCGCGAGTGCCTGCGGCAGCTCTACCGCGAGACCGAGACGCCGGTCGAATCGCTGGTCGCGAACGCGGCGGCGATGGAGTGCATCCGGCACGCGATGCGGGCCCGCGCTGAACGGGAGTTCACGACCGACGAAATCGCCGCGCAACTTCGCGCGCTTCAAGGAAAGAACGACTTGCCGAAGATCAAGAACGATCGGCCGTACCGAGCGCGACAGCACCGCAAAGAGGCGTTCGCGCAGGATCGGAAGCTGGCCGAGTCGTGGTTCGCCGGATTGCCGGAACGGCTGCGGCGCGCGAACGAGCACGCCGTCGCGCACCGTGATTAGCCGCCCGATGCGACGAGTTCATCGACCAGCCGGCGCGCCGCGGGGAGGGTGGCGGCGGCCAGCAGCAGCTTCATCCCGTTCCACCAGACGAAGGGAAGGAACCCGGCCTTGAGCGCCGCGCTCCAACCGAGCGTTGGCGACAACCACGCGACGCCACAACCGAGGATGATCAGGTCGGCCGCGAGCAGCGCTGCCAGCGCCGTGCCCCTGCGACGATCCCAGCCGCGCTGCACGAGGAAGCCGACGAGCGCCGCGGCGACGGGAAACGCCCACAGGTATCCGGCCGTCGGACCGAGCAATCGCGCGACGCCCGCGCCGCCGGCGGCGAAGACCGGCAGTCCGAGCGCGCCTTCGCACAGATAGAGCAGGACGCACGCAACCGCGCGCCGCGCGCCGAACGTCGCGCCGATGATCAAGACGGCGAGCGTCTGGAGCGTGACCGGGACCGGTCCGATGGGCAGCGCGATCTGCGCCGAGAGCGCCAGCAGCGCACTACCGCCGATGATGAGCGAGGCCTCGACGGCCCAGCGCCGCGCGCCGTGCCAGCGACCTGCGAACAGCTCAGCGTACGAACGCGACCACGTGATCGGCGTGGCGGGATTGGATTGCGATGCTTCCACGGCGCGTGACCCTCCCGGCATGAGCGGTCGGACTCCCGGCCCGAACCGGCGACTACGCCGGGGGTTAGATAACGGGCGTGCGGGGCGCGGTCAAGCGGACCGGGGCCGAACTCCGGGCGGTCGGCGGGCGTACCATCCGGCGGGAACTGCTGTCTTGAACGGGATTTGACGTTTTCCATTGCCCGCCGCCGGTCGATAGAATCAGTCGCCCGAACTTGTCCTACGATCCCCCCGCCGGGGTGTACAGGAGCGAGCGCATGTGTGGCATCGTCGCGTACGTCGGTTATCGGAAGGCCCAGCCGATCCTGATCGAGGGCCTGAAGCGGCTCGAGTACCGCGGCTACGACTCCGCCGGCGTCGTCGTCTTCCACCGCAACGGGCTGGTCGTCCGCAAGTCGCCCGGTCGCATCAGCGCGCTGGAGAGCCTGCTCGATGACGAAACGGCGGCCGGGACGTGCGGACTGGCGCACACGCGCTGGGCGACGCACGGCGCGCCGAACATGGTCAACGCGCATCCGCACCTGGACGGAAGCGGCCGGATCGCAGTGGTGCACAACGGCATCATCGAGAACTACCGCTCGCTGAAAAAATACCTGGAACAGAAGGGCGTCACGTTCCGTTCGGAAACGGACACCGAGGTCCTCGCGCAGCTCATCGGGCACTTCTACAAGGGCAACATCGAGGAGGCGGTTCGCAAAGCGCTGGCCGACGTCCGCGGGACGTTCGGCATCGCGGTCATGTCGTCGGAGGAGCCGGACAAGATCGTCGCGGCGCGCAAGGGCAGTCCGCTGATCGTCGGCGTCGGCGACGGAGAGTTCATCGTCGCGTCCGACGCGGCGGCGATCATCCAGCATACGACGCAAGTATTTCATTTGAACGACGGCGAGATGGTGACGGTCTGGAGCGACGGTTTCCGCACGACGACGTTCGACAACGTCCCCGTCGCCAAGTCGGTCAGCGAGCTGGAGTTCACGCTCGAGGAAATCGAGCTCGCCGGCCACGAACACTTCATGTCGAAGGAAATCTTCGAGCAGCCGGATGCGCTGACGAACTGCCTGCGCGGACGGCTGGACATGAACGAAGGGCGCGTGGTGCTCGGCGGGATCGCACGGTTTGCGCGTGAGCTGGTGCACGCGCGGCGGCTGATCATCACGGGCTGCGGCACGGCGTGGCACGCGGCGCTGGTGGGCGAGTATCTGTTCGAGGACCTGGCCCGCGTGCCGACCGAGGTCGAGTACGCCAGCGAGTTCCGCTATCGCAACCCGGTACTGGACGAGGGGACGGTCGTCATCGTGGTCAGCCAGTCTGGCGAGACGGCGGACACGCTGGCGGCGGCGCGCGAGGCGAAGGAGAAGGGCGCGCTGGTTCTCGGCATCGTGAACGTGGTCGGGTCGACGATCGCACGGGAGACCGACGCGGGGGTCTATCTGCACGTCGGGCCGGAGATCGGCGTGGCGAGCACGAAGGCGTACGTCGGGCAGGTGACGGTGCTGACGATGATGGCGCTGTTCCTCGGCCGGCGGAAGCTGCTGTCGCAGACCGAGACGATGGAGTATCTGCGCGAGCTGTCGGCGATTCCGGAGAAGGTGCGTCGGATCACGGCGCAAAGCGACCAGATCCGCGAGGTGGCCAACGAGTTCAAGTCGGCCGAGAACTGGCTGTACCTCGGCCGCGGCTACAACTATCCGACGGCGCTGGAGGGTGCGCTGAAGTTGAAGGAGATTTCGTATATTCACGCCGAGGGCATGCCGGCGGCGGAGATGAAGCACGGGCCGATCGCGCTGATCAACGAGGGGATGCCGGTCGTGTTCATCGCGACGCGGAACAGCCAGTACGAGAAGGTGATTTCGAACATCGAGGAGGTCCGGGCCCGCGGCGGGCGCGTGATCGCGGTCGCGACGGAGGGCGATGCGCAGATCCGCGACTACGCCGAGCGGGTGTTCTACGTGCCGGACACGCCCGAGCCGCTTCAACCGCTTCTGTCAGTCGTGCCGCTGCAACTGCTGGCGTACCATGCGGCCGTGCTTCGGGGCTGCAACGTCGACAAGCCGCGGAACCTGGCGAAGTCGGTGACGGTGGAATAGTCGCCGGCCGCATCGTGGACTTGCCGGATCCCCCGTTCCAGGGGCCCCGAATCCGTTTGTCGTCCGGCCGATTCGTGAACCCGCAGCCCGCGTACGTGCGGTGCGGCATGCTGTCGCGAGTTCGGCGGTTGCATCGACATAGCCCAGAGGCCATACGAGCACGTGGGTGGAAGGTCCAGACGAACCACGTCTTCGATGCGTGGTCTCCGGATTGGACGGTGCCGCCAACGTGGAGGTCATCGCCAAGGTCGGCCTGCTGAAGGTGCTCGGACCGCAACTTCGGCGTCCGTCCGCGTGCGACCCGTGGGCCGGCCCGCTTTCGCGTGATAGATTGCCCGGTCGGAGGCACGCGAGGTCCGAGATGCCGCCGACGCCGACACGCCCGCCGAGTTCGACCCCGGCCGCCCGCGAGCCGGCCGACGACGTGCTGCTCGATCCGCAGTTCATGCACCGGCTCGAGCAGCTCGAGATCGTCTCGCGGAAGATCTTCGCCGGAAAGACCAAGGGCGAGCGACGCAGCACGCGCAAGGGCGAATCCGTCGAGTTCGCCGACTATCGCAACTACGTCGTCGGCGATGACCTGCGCTTCCTCGACTGGAACATCTACGCGCGGCTCGATCAGCTCTTCCTGCGGCTCTTTCTCGAAGAGGAAGACCTCAACGTCACCGTCCTGATCGATGTCAGCCGCAGCATGGACTACGGCCGGCCGTCGAAGGCCGTTTACGCCAAGCGGATCGCGGCGGCGGTGGCCTACATTGGGCTGGTCAACTACGACCGAGTCAACCTCTACGCGTTCAACGACCGGCTGCTCGCGCCGCTGACGGGGCTGCGCGGGCGGCGGATGATGCAGCGCGTGGTGAAGTACCTGACCGACCTGCCGGTCGAGGGCGCGGGCGATTTTTCGAGCGCGGCGCGGCAGTTCGCCATCCGCCACACGCAGAAGGGCATTGTGCTGATCGTCAGCGATTTCTTCGACAAGCGCGGCTTTGAGGAGGGGCTGCGCTACGTGCTCGGCCGGCGGGTCGATGCGTACGTGCTGCAGATCCTCGCGCCGCAGGAGGTCGATCCGGACCTGACGGGCGATCTGAAGCTGGTCGATTGCGAGGATTCGGAGGTGGCGGAGGTGACGATCTCGCGGCCGCTGCTGAACCGCTACAAGGCGAACCTCGAGGCGTACTGCAAGTTCGTGCGGGGCTTCTGCGTGCAGCGCGGGATGAACTACCTGTTCGCGACGACGCAGGTGCCGTTCGACCAGTTGATCGTGAACTACTTGCGCCGCCGCGGGCTGCTGCGATAGAGTACGGGCGGGCGGGCATGATCGGGGCACACATGCATGCGGATCGTGGAAGTGGTTCGCGCCCATGAACCGTGCGAGCCCGCGCGGCTCGTGCTTGCGGCGCTCGCCTATGGCACGGCGGCGACGACGCTGGCGATCGTACTGATCACGCACGCCGAGGACGGACCCTGGGGGCCGGCCGTCGGGAACGCGATCCTGCCGCCGCTCGCGCTGGCCGGATACGTCGCCCCGCTTGCGCTGGCGGTCCGGCGGAAGAAACACTTCATGACCAAGTGGCGATGCTTCGCCGCCGGATGCGCCTACATCGCGGGTGCCTCGCTCTATCCTCTTCTGACGCTTGGGATGCTGACGGACGAGCCGATCGACTGGCGAGACGTCGGATTGTGGCAGGCGGTGTGCGCGGGCCTCATGCTGGGCGGCGGAATGCTCGGAGTGCTGTTCGGACGCTATATGCGCCGCGTCGGAGCCGAACTAGTGATGCAGGATGGGACGCTCTGTCCCGGCTGCGCGTACAGCCTGGTCGGCAACACGAGCGGGCGCTGCCCGGAGTGCGGCCGGGCGTTCAGCTTTCAGGAGCTGGGCACGACGGAAGCGGAGTTCCGGCGACGAACGGCGAAGGCGGTTCCGGTCGACGCGGGGACTGCGGCCGCGGAGGGGACCGGCCCATGAGGCGCGTTCGCGTCGTTCACCCCGACCGGATGCGCGACATGCCGGGCGTGTGCCTCATGTCATACCTCGGCGGGATTTGCTCGACCTTCGTGGCGCTATTCACGGGCACCCTCTTGGACACATGCCTGCCGCTTGCCAACATCCCGCTGGTCTTGACTGTATTGTTCTTGCTCGAGCTGTTTGGCTGCGCATTCATGTTGAGTTGCCACCGCCCGCAACTCGTTAGGAAGAAGCGGCGATTCATCGCCGGACTGTTCTTTGGGTTGGGTGCCAGCCTGACGCCGTGGACCATCCTCATTCCATTGTTCACCGGCGGACCTGAGGAGTCTTCCGCAGTTACGCTCGCGGCGCTGGCTGCCGAAGCGGCCATGGTGGCGTTCGGCCTCGCGTCCTTGCCGATCGGCTGGGCGCTTCAGCGCTGGTCGGCGCAGATCGTCTTTCAGGATGGAACGCTCTGCCCGGGGTGCATGTACAGCCTGGTCGGCAACACGAGCGGGCGCTGCCCGGAGTGCGGCCGGGCGTATACACTGGATGAGCTTCGCGTCGGCTCCGCGGCGAACGCGGCGAATCCCCCGACCGGCACGGGCCGCGCATGACGTTTCTGTCGCTGCCAACCCTGATCCTCGCCGCGGCGCTGTCGATTCCGGCGCTGCTGCTGCTCTACTTCCTCAAGCTCCGACGGCAGGAGCGGATCATCTCATCGACGCTGTTGTGGCGGCGGGCGGTGCAGGACCTTCAGGTCAACGCGCCGTTCCAGCGGCTGCGGCGGAACCTGCTGCTGTTTCTGCAACTCATCGTGCTGTGCAGCGCCGCGTTCGCGCTCGGCGAGCCGGTCTCGCGCTTCTTTGCGCGGCGCGACCGCACGCTCGTGCTGCTCGTCGATCAATCGGCGTCGATGAAGAGCCGCGAGGCCGACGGCACGCGCCTCGACGACGTCCGCCGGCAGGCCGGGACGTTTGTCCGCAACATGGCCGACAGCGATCGCGCAATGATCATCACCTTCGCCGGGCGGGCCAGCGTCGTCTGCCCGTTCACGTCGGACCGGCGGCAGCTCCTGCGGCAGCTCGACGCGATCGAGGCGACCGACTCGCCCTCGCGGATCGGCGAGGCCCTGCAACTGGCCGTCGCTTACAGCAGCAAGATCGTCGATGTGCCCGGCGCGACGACGCCGCTGGCCGCCGCGCCGACGGCGAACATCGAGCTGTTCTCCGACGGCCGGCTCGCCGACGCCGAGGAGCAGGTCGTGCAGCGCGGGCAATTGCGGTTCTACCCGGCCGGGCGCGCGGCCGACAACGTCGGCATCGTCGCGATCGACGTGCGCCGGAATTACGAAAATCCAGGACAGCTTTCGGTCTTCGCGCGGATGGAGAACTTCGGGCCGGCGGCGGTCACGAGCGACGTGGAGCTGAAGCTGGACGGGCGGACGCTGTCGGTGAAGGAGATCACGCTCGATGCGGCCGCGCCTGAAAAGCCCGCGGCGACGCAGGCCGCGCAGCCGACGTCGACGCCGGCGTCGCAGAGCCTGGCCTTCGAACTGACGCACGAGGCGGCCGGATTGATCGAGCTGCGGATCGTCCGGGACGATGCGCTCGCGGCCGACAACGTCGCGTACGTGCCGATTGCACCGCCTCGACCGCTGAGCGTCCTCGGCGTGAGCGATCGCGACCCGGTACGGTGGTTCCTCGAGCGGGCCGTGCGCGGCGTGGCGGGGACATCGCTGACGTGGATGACGCCAGCCGAGTATGAGTCGGCGCCGGAGTCGAAGCTGACGGACGGCGGTCGGTCGAAGTTCGACCTGGTGCTGCTGGACCGGCACGACACGGCGCGTCTGCCGTCGGGAAACTACGTGTTTTTCGGCGGCGTGCCGAAGATCGAGGGCGTTTCGGCGTCGGGCGAGACGGATCAGGAAAACGTCGTCTATTGGGACGAGACACATCCGCTGATGCGTTACGTCCTGCTCGACGGCGTGCACATCGCGAAGTGGCGCACGTTGAACCTGCCGCGGCAGTCGACGCGCCTCGTCGAGGGCGAGACGTCGCCGATCGTGGCATTGCTCGCTGAACCGGGGCGACAATCGCTGCTGCTCGCGTTTGACCTGCTCGATAGCAACTTTCCGATCCGGCTGCCGTTCGTCGTATTCATGCAAAACGTCCTGCGGACGCTGCCGGCCGGTGGCGGAGACCTGGCGCGGATGCTGCGGCCGGGGGAGACGCTCACTTGTCCGGTGCCGCGCGAGGCGAGCGAGGCGACGATCCTGCGGCCGGATGGCCGGTCCGATCGGGTCCGCGTCGGGGAGCAGATCGTTCTGACGTACGGGCGGACGCACGAGGTGGGGGTCTATCGCGTTCGGTTCGATGATCCGCAGCGTTTCACGGCGCAGTACGGCGTCAACCTGCTCGATCGCGTTGAGAGCCGCGTCGCGCCGGCCGAGCGGCTGTCCATCGGCTCGCAGGAGGTGGCAGAGGTCTCGGGTCTTGAGCGGATCAACCAGGCGCTCTGGCCATACGCGGTCGGGCTGTGCCTGTTGGTGCTCGTGGTCGAGTGGTGGATCTACAACCGGCGGGTGATGATCTGACGCGCTAATCCTAACTCACTCATTCTAAGCAGGTTAGCTTTGCTTATTGCTCTGTATTGACTTTGCGCAATACGGTCGCTATGCTGGTCGATGTTCGGATAGTGTTCGGTATTGGCGTACCGGCATCTCTGGAGCATCGCCATGCACACCGCCCTCGAACGACTGACGATCGTCCGCCGGCCCGTCCCGCCGCGCCCGACGCCGCGCCTGCGACAGGTCCGCAGCGAATTCGGCCTCGACGGGCGCGAGGCGCCGCTGGAACTCGTGCGCGACCTGACGGTGCGGCTCGACCCGCGGCGGATCATCGCGGTCGTCGGGCCGTCGGGCGCGGGAAAGACGGCGCTGCTCGGGGCGCTCGCGGCGCGGTACCCGCGTTGCATCCATGTGCGGCCGGGCGCGCTCCCGTCGGATCGCGCGGTTGTCGACCTCGTCGCGCCGCGCCGGCCGCTGCGAAGCGCGCTGGCGATCCTGACGGGTTGCGGACTCGGCGAGCCGCGGTTGTGGGTCCGACGCGCGCGCTGCCTGTCGGACGGCGAGCGGTTCCGCGCGGCGCTGGCGCGGGCGATCGGCGCGGCGATCAATCGTCCCGCGCCGCCCGTTCTGCTGTGCGATGAGTTCAGCGCCTTGCTGCATCGCCGGGCGGCTCGTGCGATCGCCTACAACCTGCGGCGGCTTGTCTCGCGTGCCGGGCTGACGCTCGTCGTCGCCACGGCGCACGACGACGTCCTCGCCGACCTCCAACCCGACCTGCTCATTCGCCTCGACGGGCACGCCGGTCGGATCATCGAGCGGACGCCGCGTCCGCGGCCCGTCAGCCTGCGGCGGCGCGTCCGCGTCGAGCCGGGATCGGTCGCCGAATACGCCCGCTTCGCGGCGATGCACTACCGGCAGGGCGACGGACTGGGCTTCGTCGATCGCGTCTTTGTGCTGCGCGACGGCCGCGACGAGCAGCCGCTCGGCATCGCGGTGTTCGCAATGCCGCCGATCGAATCGGCCGTGCGGAACGCGGCCACGGGGCGGCGATTCTGCTGCAATCCGCGGCGGCTCAACCGCGAGATGCGTATCCTGCGTCGGCTCGTGATTCATCCCGACGCGCGCGGCTGCGGGCTGGGGCACTGGTTCGTGCGGCGGATTCTGCCGCTGGCCGGGACGCGCTTCGTCGAGTGCCTCGCGGCGATGGGCTCGATCAATCCGGTCCTGGAGCGCGCGGGGATGCACCGCATCGGCCGCGCGGCGATTCCACGAGGACGATGGCAACTGCTGCAACGCCTGCGGAAGGCCGGGATCGACCCGATCAGCGATGGATTGCCGGAGCAAATCCGGCGCAGCCCGCGCGTACGGCGACTGGTCGAAGCGACGATCGCCGACTGGATGCGGGCCACGAGCGGGAGCGGTCGACGTCGGTTGCGCCGCGCGCAAGCGGCGGAGTTGGCGCGGGCGTTCCGGCAATTGCTCGGCGAGCCGCCGGTGTACTACCTCTGGGACCGCGAGGGCGAGTTCCCGCGCCGCCGGCGGACGCCGGACAACCGCTTCGACGGACGAACGGTCGATCACGGGCCGCACGCCGACTCGATTCGATCGCCGCGGGCGCCGCGGCATGAAGCAGACGAAGTTCGCCGGCACAGTCCGGCGACACCCGCCCGGCCGAATCAGGAGATTGAACCATGAGCCGCGTCCCGCAGTTTCTCCGCGCCCTCGTCGCGCCGCTTGGATCCCGCAAGGTCCGCGTGGCGCTCGCGACCGTGCTCGCGTCGTACGCCGCCGCCTACGGCTTTGACGTGCGTGAGGAGGTGATCCACACGATCCTCGCCGTCGGCGCGGCGCTCATCCTCGGCATCGCGCACGAGGACACGGCGCGGCCGGCCGCGAATCGCGAGCCGTAAACGGGCGGTTCTATCCACGCCGAGCATTCGAGAGGCGCTCACGCCGCGCGCTGGCGGGATCGTGCCGCCGGGCCTATAGTGAGACCGATTGCCGCGTGCCCGGTAGAAGCCGGACGGGGCATGCGAGCCGATCGGAGACAGATCATGCACGTTGCGCGCGTTTGCGGGTTTCGGATACTGGTCGCGGTCGCCATCGGACTGGCATCGCGTGCGGGCCTGCACGCGGCCGAGATACCGATCGGCCAGGAAGTACCGACGTTTGAGCTGCCGGGCACGGACGGCACGTTTCACGCGCTGGAGCGCAGTCCGGGCAAGAAAGGCTCGGTCATCGTCTTCTACAGCAACCGCTGCGGCATCTGCCGCTCGGCCGACGGAAAGCTGAAGGAGCTGGCGCGCGAGTTCGAGCCGAAGGGCCTGGCGTTCATCGCGATCAACTGCGGCAACTACATCGAGAACCCGGGCGAGACCTTTGACGACATGAAGAGGCGGGCGCAGTCGGCCGGGTTTCCGTTCCCCTACGTGCTCGACATCCATCAGGCAGTGGCCCGCGCCTACGGCGTGCGGCGGACGCCGGAGGTCTTCGTCGTCGACCCGAATCGGCGCCTGCTGTTTCACGGCGGGCTGGTCGCCGGTCACGACGCGCCGGCAGACGGCAAGGGCGGTCTGAGAGACGCGCTGACGAAGATCGTCGAGAACCAGCCGGTCGAGTCGACGCGGCTGAAGTCGTACGGCAGCGCGCTGGACGTGTCGGTGCACTTCCGCGCAGCGCCGCGCAGCGCGCTGATGAACCCCGGCGACATCGTGCGGCCCTTCGGACTGATGGCCGCCGATGGTTCGTTCTGGCAGTTCAAGCCGGACTATCGCTGGCCCAACGTGGTGTTCGTGTTCATGTCGTTCGGCTGCGAGGAGTCGGCGGTCTACGAGGATCGGCTGATCGCGCTGGCGAAGGACTTCACGGGCAAGGGCGGGCCGCAGTTCGTGATCATCAATTCGAACGATCCGAAGGCGCGCTCGGAGGATGCCTTCGAGAAGCTCAAGGCCCGAGCGGCGCAGAAATCGTATCCGTTCCCGGTGCTGGTCGACAGCACGCAGGACGTGGCGAAGATGTTCGGCGTCACGACCGTGCCCGCGGCGGTCCTCGCGGACTTCACGGGATCGGTCCGCTACGTCGGCGCCATCGACGACAACAAGGACGCGAGCAAGGTCCGCGAGGAGCACCTGCGGAACGCATTGCGGGCGCTGTACGGCGGCCTGGCGCCGACGCCGAACAAGACGGCGCCGGTCGGATGCGAGATCGCCTGGCGGCGCGGCAACGGCGGTCGGTAACGGCGAGTCTTCCGCGAACCCACGGAACCGTTTCGAAACAGGATGACGTCCATGTCCACGCAGACCCGCGTGCAGCGACTCCGCGAGTCGATGAAGGCCGCCGGACTCGACGCGATGTTCGTGTCCGCGCCGCTCAACGTCTACTACCTCAGCGACTTTCGATGCCGGAGCTGGAGCCTCTGCCAGCCGCTCAACGACCCGGAAGGTTTTGTCGTCGTCGAATCGGACCGGCTGACGTTCCTCTGCGATGACCGCTACGACCCGTCCGCGGCGCGGAAGGCCGGCTTCGATCACGGCCGCATCGCCGCGCCCGCCGGCGCCGCAAACATTGCCGCGGAGCTCAAGCGGCTGTGCCGGCCGAGCTGGAAGGCGCTGGGCTTCGAGGCGGCGAGCTTGCTGCACGCCGACGCGGTCGGCCTGATGGAGGCGCTGCCGGACGTGCGATGGAAGCCGGCCGATGAGCTGCTCGTCCGCCAGCGGATCATCAAGGACGCGGCAGAACTCGATCTGCTGCGGCGCGCGGCCCGCGTCACGGATGAGGCGTACGCGCACGCCGTAAAGACGCTTCGCGTCGGCATGAGCGAGGCCGACCTGGCCGGCGAGATCAATCACTACTTGCGGACGCACTCCGAGGGGCTGGCGTTCGACACGATCGTGGCGTTTGGACCGGCGGCGGCCGCGCCGCACTACCACCCGGACCCGTCGCACAAGCTCAAGAAGGGCGATCTGGTCCTGATGGACTTCGGCGGCGTGGTCGAGGGATATCACGGGGACATGACGCGGGTCGTCTTCATGGGCCGCGCGGACGCGCGCCAGCGCGAGGTGTACGAGGCCGTGCTCGGTGCGCAGGAGGCGTGCCTGAAGGGACTGCGGGCCGGGATGACCGAGGAGGCCGGCGACGCGCTCGCGCGCGGCTACCTCGAGCGGAAGGGCATGGCGGACCGGTTCATCCACGGCACGGGGCACGGCGTCGGACTGGCGATCCACGAGCCGCCGCGGCTGAAGACCTCGTTCACGACGGTGCTCGAGCCGGGCATGGTCGTGACGGTCGAGCCGGGCCTGTACTACGAAGGCTGGGGCGGCGTGCGAATCGAGGACGTCGCGATCATCACGAAGGACGGCATCGAGAACATCACGCGTTCACCGAAGCAGTTGACCGAGATCGCGTGCTGACGCGCTTCGCAAATCCCTCGCGATTCACGCCATCCGCCTTCGCCGCGGCGATGGTGGCGCTTCCGCTCGGTTCGTGCGATAAGTCCGCGCCGAGCGCACCATCTGCTCCGCCCGTCGTCCCACCGACGACGGCCCGCGCGCCGGCAACGAACAACACGCCGCAATTCCCCGACACGGCCGAGGGCGCGGTCCGGCGCTTTCTGTACGCATGGCTCGCCGGCGATGAAACGCTGATGCAGGTGGCGATTCTGCCGCACGAGCGATTCCGCCAGCTGTTCGCCGCCGGCTGGATGCCGGACGAGGCGCGGCGCGAGATGCTGCAGCGCGTGCTGAATGAACCGGTGAAGGAGTTCAGGGAAGGCGACCTGTATCCGTACGGCCCGCCGGGCCGGCCGAAGACGATGCGCGTCGTCGCGGCGGGCGAGCTGGGCCCGGACCGCAAGCTGATGATGCTCGCGGAGCGCGGCGTGATCGTCGTGCATTCCGAAGGGCGCTGGCGCGTGGACGCCGCGCCGATCATCGAGGCGTTCCAGAGCTCCGGACGATTCACGCCGCCGCCACCCGCCGCACCCGTCAAGCGCGCGACGACCGCGCCGGCCGCGACGCAGCCTTCGACGCACCCGGCATCCACGCGGCCGGTCGACCCGCGGTTGTGATCGCTCCGGCCCGTCGCACGCCTTCGCGGACTCGCGGCGCGCCTTGACCCTATGGGTGCGAAAACGGATGATGAACGCGGTTCAATCGCGAGCGGGGGACGGTACGCACACCGCCTCCGATCGCCTGCGGGAGCAACCCCATGATGTACGACACGATCATCGCCAACGGGACGGTCGTCAACGCGGACGAGCTGAAGAAAGCCGACGTCGCCATACGCGGCGAGAAGATCGTCCAGGTCGGCAAAGGGCTGGCGAAGAAGGCGCTCGCAGAGCAACGCGCCGGCGGGCCGAACGGCACACGGATCATCGACGCCGATGGCTGCTACGTCATTCCCGGCGGGATTGACGTGCACGTGCACCTCGAGTTGCCGTTCTGCGGCACGGTCTCGGCGGACGACTACGACTCGGGCACGAAGGCCGCGGCCCGCGGCGGCGTGACGACGGTGATCGACTTCGCCATCCCGTACGGCGATGACTCGCTGCACGACGCGCTGGAGAAATGGAAGAAGAAGGCCGCCGGCAAGGCGTGCGTCGACTACACCTTTCACATCGCCGTGACGAAGTGGGACCGGCACAAGCACGAGATGCAGGAGATGGTCGACGCGGGCTTTCCGACGTTCAAGCAGTTCATGATCTACGCCCGCGAGGGCTGGCAGGCCGACGATGCCGCGATCTTCGGCGCGCTGGAGAAATGCCGCGAGCTGGATGCCATGCTGCTCATCCACGCGGAGTCCAGCCGCGTGCTCGACGAGCTGATCGAACGGCATCACAACGAGGACGAGATGAAGCGGCTCGGCGCGCGGCTGCACGCCATCACCCGGCCGAACTTCATCGAGGCCGAGGCGATCCAGCGGGCCGTGACGTGGGCCGAGGCGGCCGGCGGAAGGCTCTACGTCGTGCACATGTCGACCGCCGAGGGCACGGACATCATTCGCCGCGCGCACAAGCGCGGACTCGACAACGTGTTCGCCGAGACCTGCGCGCAGTACCTCGTGCTCGACGACTCGCTCTTCGCCAAGCCCGACGGACATCTGTACGCGTGCTGTCCGCAGATCAAGAAGAAGGCCGACCAGAAGCGGCTGTGGCAGGGCCTGTCGGACGGCGACGTGTGCGCGGTCTCGACCGACACGTGCACCTTCACGCGCGAACAGAAGGCGATGTGGAACGGCGACTGGACGAAGATCCCGATGGGTCTGCCGGGCCTCGAAACGCTGCTGCCGATCGTCTATACCCACGGCGTGCGCAAGGACCGCCTCGACATGCGCGAGTTCGTCAACCTCGTCAGCACGAACCCCGCGCGGATCATGGGCCTGTATCCGACCAAAGGCGTCATCGCCAAGGGCGCCGACGCCGACATCGCGATCATCCATCCGAAGCGCAAGTTCCGCGTCGATTGCGAGCAGCTCGAGACCAACTGCGACTGGAGCCCGTACCAGGGCTGGGACCTCGCCGGCTTCGCCCGGACGACGCTCTCCCGCGGCAAGGTCATCGTCGATGACTACACGTTCTGCGGGCAGAACGGCTGGGGCCGGCTATTGACGCGGAAATCGGCCGGAAACCCGTAGGCCCGACGGGGCCGGTCCGTGGCCGGCGCGGCGATATTCGAAAAATACCGGCGACGGGCCGCGGGCCGGGTCGTCTATACGGGTAATCGCATGATCCGAGCGGCGGCAATCGCGGTCGTGGTCTGCCAGTTGGCCATGCAGCCCTGCGCGGCCTGCGCGCAATCCTGCGCAAATGCCGCCCCCTGCCGCGAGCCAGCCGCCTTCGAATCGGATTGCTGCCCCATTCCGCAGCCCGCGGAGGATGATGGCGGCGGCTGCGGAGGATGCTGCCCGGTCGCCCCCGAAGCACCGAAGCCCGTCCCCGAGTCGCGGCCGTGCTGCGTCGTCTGCGTCGATTGCACACTACTGACGCCGCTTGCACCACCATCACCGCGGCCGGCGCTTTCATCAGGCGACTGGCTGCCGATCGATCGCATCGAACTCGAGATTGAACCCGCGGAGACGCTCCTGCCGGTCGAGGGGTATGACACGCCCGGCTGGGGCCGACACGTCAAGCGCCACCTGGCGATCTGCGTCCTGCTGAATTGAACCGCGCGCGGCGAACGGCGGCGCCCATTCCGCGCGCCGACGACGCCCCGCGCGCCACCGGCACGCGCGGATCCACGCCGATCGTTCGCGATCGGGGATGAAGAATGTACGCGAGAATTCAATACTCGAATACAAGGAGCGATTCACATGAATCGACGAAGATCACTGGTTCTATTGGGAAGTTTGTCCGTTGCGGCCTTGCTCGGCGTAACGTCGCTGTGGGCCGCGGCTGATGTTTCGACCGCGGACCGCGGCGGCACGTGTTGTTCCGACGAGGCCGGCGCCTGTGAAGGCGAGGCCCGCACGTGCGCCGACTGCTGCGACGGCGAGTGCGCCGATTGCTGCGGCGAAGCATGCGAGGACTGCTGCGGTAACGCCTGCGAGGCGTGCTGCGGCGACTCGTGCGAAGATTGCTGCGGTGACTCGTGCGACGAGTGCTGCGGCGATGCCTGCGGGGATTGCTGCAGCAAGGCCGCTCCGGCCGGCAACTCGTGCCCGGTCGGCAAGGCGTGCCCGATGAGCGCGTGCGGGCGCCGCTAGATCGGCGGATGCACGCCGTCAAACAGAGCGGGTCTGCGCCCCGTGCGCAGACCCGCTGCTTTTTCGTGGATGGACGCCGGATGCGCCGCTATTTCATCGCACCGGCGCTCTTGGTCGGGACGTCCGGGCCGGACATCGTCCAGCGCCGCCCCAGCTCGGCCATCGACTTCGGCGGCGGCAATTGCGGGACTTCGAAGCCGTAAGATTTCCGCCGCTCGCGGATGTCGGCGGACTTGATGCCGAAGTGCGCATCGCGCCTGTCGACCAGCTTGGGGTCGATCTGTCCGTCGCCGTTGGCCGACCACATCAGCAGCGGCTCGCCGACCGGGTAGGTCGTCGATGGATCGCGCCACGTGTGCCAGGTCTTGCCCCACGTGTTGATCAGGCCGGGGAACATGTCGTCGCCCATCTTGGGCGCATCGGGCGCGACGAGCTGGCCGGACAGGATTTCGTAGGCGTGCGGATGCCAGTACTTCTTCTCCTCGGCGGGCAGCGACTGGTAGGCCGCGTCGGTGATGATGTACTCGACGCCGAGCAGCTTGGGCGTGCCGGTGCAGGCATCGTAGATCACGCACTGATGCAGGTCGCCGCCCTGCGGCGAACAGTAGTGATGCGCCTCGACCTGGAACTTCGGGTTCTCCTTGGCGATGTGGAACGCGCAGAGGTAGAGGTGCATGCGGTCCGGGCCGGTCCAGTGCTCCGACCGCTTCGTGCCGCCATGATCGTGTCCGCCGCCCTGCGCCGACGTGCGACCCGGTCCGATCAGCATGCCGGCCGTCAGGCCGACGGCCGCCGCGATGAGCAGCCCCATCCAGGCGCGCGACGTGTGTCCGCTGGCCATGTCCGTTCTCTCCGCTCGAATTGAGCATTCGCCGGTCGATCGCGACCGCGCCGCGAGACTCGTCCCGGCTCATCGGGGCGGAATGGTACCAACGACGACGTTGCGGAGGCAATCGCCCGCGGGCGGCCTTAGGGAAAGATCCCACGCTCGAGGTAGACCTTTTCGAGCCGCGACAGCGCGACGACGTAGGCCGCGGTGCGCCAGTCGGTCTTCAGCTCGGTCGCCTTCGCGCGGACCTGCTCGTAGGCCGCGATGAGTTTGCGCCGGAGCTGGCCGTCGACCTCTTTGAGGTCCCACGACTCGCGGCGCTTGTTCTGGAGCCACTCGAAGTAGCTCACGATGACGCCGCCGGCGTTGGCGAGGATGTCGGGCAGCACGCCGATCCCCCGGGCGCGGAGGATCGCGTCGCCGGCCGGATCGGTCGGTCCGTTGGCGCCTTCGGCGACGAGCCGGGCCTTGAGCCACGGGGCGGTTTCGGCCGTGATCTGATTTTCCATCGCGGCGGGGACGAAGATGTCCGCGGGCGTGTTCATGAACATGATGTGATCGGCGAACGCGCCGCCGGGGAAGCGCGCGACGCCGCCGTGGGTCCGGACGTACGCCAGGAGCGCATCGATGTCGAGGCCGCTCGGATTCGCGACCGCGCCCGTGACGTCCTCCACCGCGACCAGCCGCGCGCCGAGCGCCGCAAGCTGCCGCGCCGCCCACGAGCCCACGTTGCCGAAGCCCTGCACCATGAACGTCGCGTCGCGCAGCGGCAGACCGTGGTCCTCGTACCAGCACTGCACGGCGACGGCAACGCCCTGCCCCGTCGCCTTCTCGCGGCCGGCGCTTCCGCCGAGTTCAATCGGCTTTCCGGTGACGACATGGATGCAGTTCTGACGCTGGTGCGGCGGGACGGTGGACAGGTAGGTGTCCATGAACCACGCCATGATCTGGGCGTTGGTGTTCACGTCCGGCGCGGGGATGTCGTACTCGGGCCCGATGTTGTCGCCCAGCGCGAAGGCGAAGCGGCGGGTGATTCGCTCGCGCTCGCCGATCGAGTATCGCGCCGGATCAATCTGGATGCCGCCCTTCGCGCCGCCGAACGGAACGCCGACGAGGGCGCACTTCCACGTCATCCATGCCGCCAGCGCGCGGACTTCGTCCAGATTGACGTCGGGATGGAAGCGCAGTCCGCCCTTGAACGGGCCGAGCGTGTCGTTGTGCTGCACGCGGTAGCCGGTGAAGACCTCGACGTCGCCATTGTCCATGCGCACGGGGAAGTTGACGACGATCTCGTTCTTGGTCCGCGCGAGGATCTTGCGCACGTTACGGTCGAGCCGGATCAGATCGGCCGCGGCGTTGAACTGCTGCAACACGTTGTCGAACAGGCCGTGACCGGCGACCGGCGCGATCGCATCCGACGCGTCGCGCGGCGGCACGATCGGTTCATCCAGGTATTCGTTCCGAGTGATGATGGTCTCTCGCGTCAACATGGTCCGTTCTCCTTCCGATCGTCGGTGGCCGGTGTGTCTCGATCCTCATCGATTGCCAGGTCGGCGGTCCGACGTCAGGCGTATTCCTCGCACCGCCAGACACCGCCGGCGGGCCGCGGAAAGTCGCAGTGCGCCTCGTGAATGCACGTCGCGCAAAGCCCGCGGACGCGCGGCGCATCATCCACCTCAACCGGCGCAACCTGCACGGCGGCGATCCGGCCGGGCATCTGCATCGCCGCCAATTCCGAGTACTCATCCAGCTCCGACAGTTCATTCCGAGCCGGGAAATCGGTGAGCGAAGTGGCCGGCGGTCCGGGCGCGACACCAGGCGCCCCGGGCAACTGGCACGCGGAAGCCGCGTCGCCGTCCTCCGTCTCGTACATCTCATCGACGGCGAAGCGAACGGGCCCGGCCGGCTCAGGCGGCGGCTCGATCGCGCGCGGAGAGACGATCAGGCCGGGCAGGTTCAGATGCGTCGTCCACTCGTACTCGGCGTTTTCCACCAGGGCGCATCGCGCGGGATTCGTCGGCGGGAGTTCGTCCGGCGCCGACCGTGCGCGCGGCTTGAGGTCAGGCTCGATTCCGGTCTGGCCCATTCGGACCGTGGTCATTCTGCGTCCGGATTTCGTCGTGTTCATGTTCCACCTCGTTTCAACTCGCGGCGTCGATCTGCCCGATCGTGCCGTCAAACCTGAGGGCAATGCGCGTGCCATGCTGAGCGTCGAAGAAACCGCGTTTGCGAGCGGCAATGCGATGTCGCAGGCCCGGCGGGATGAGGCGATTTGTATCGGTGGAGCGAAACGCCCCGGTCCGGACTAGCGCGGACCGGTGGCGTCGAGGCCGTGATGCTTGAGCTTCTCGCGGAGGGTCTTGCGATCAATTCCGAGGATCCCGGCGGCCCGGGTCTTGTTACCGCCGACGCTCTCGAGCACGCGGCGGATGTGTTCCGCCTCGACGTCCGCGAGCGTTCGATCGAGGCCGGAGCTGCGCAACGCCGAGAAGCGCATGAGGTCGGGCAGGTCGGCGACCTCGATCGTGTCACCTTCGTTCATCACAACAAGGCGCTGAACGACGTTTTGCAGCTCGCGGACGTTTCCGGGCCAGGGATAGCCGCGCAGCGACGCGAGGGCGCGTGCGGAGAATTCGGGCGTGGCGCGGCCGGATTGGGCCGCATAGTGCGCCGCAAAGCGGCGGATGAGCAAGAGGATGTCGTCGCCGCGTTCGCGGAGCGGGGGCAGGCGGATCGGAATGACGTTGAGACGGAAATAGAGGTCTTCGCGAAACTGCCCGGTTCGCACGAGACCCGCCAGGTCCTTGTTCGTTGCGGCGGCGATGCGGACGTCCACGCGTTGCGTCCGCGTCGCGCCGACCATGCAGACCTCGCGGTCATTGAGCGCCCGCAACAGTTTCACCTGCATCGCCGGAGTCGTCTCGCTGATCTCGTCGAGGAAGATCGTCCCGCCCTCGGCGGTCTGGAAGAACCCCGCGCGGGTCTCCAGGGCGCCGGTGAACGCGCCTTTCACATGGCCGAACAGCTCGCTTTCCAGCAGCGTTTCGGGAATGCCGCCGCAGTTGACGGGCACAAACGGCTCGGCGGCGCGCGGGCCGAGGTAGTGGATGTCGCGCGCGACCAGCTCCTTGCCCGTTCCGCTCTCGCCGCTGATCAGCACCGTGGCCGTGCTCGCGGCGGCCTTGCGGATCAAACGAAACACGGCGCGCATCGCCTCCGACTCGCCGATGATTCCGGACGGCGACTTGTCCAACTCCCCTTCGGACGGCTGGCCCGCGCGGCGGATGCGCAATCCCTCCAGCGCCCGACCGACCGCCGCAAGCAGTTCCTCCTCGGTGAACGGCTTGGCGAGATAGTCCTCGGCCCCGCCCTTTACCGCTTCGACGGCGGTCTCGATGGACGGGTACCCGGTCACCATCAGGATCTGCGTATCGTGGTAGTTCTCGTTGACGTGGTGCACGAGGTCGAGCCCGCTGGCACGCGGCATCTTGAGGTCGGTGATGACGAGATCCACCGGCGTCTGGTCGAGCACGCCGATCGCATCATCGACGCTCGCGGCCGTATGGACGACGAATCCGGCGGACGTGAGATAGCGACGCATGACCTCCACCGTCGCCGGCGAGTCATCGACGACCAGGACTTTCGTTTCGTTCGTCGCGTGCGTCACGGCTCGCCCCGCACGGGGTTCGATCGCGGTGCCCCCGGCCAGTCGATCACAAAGCTCGAACCCTTCCCCGGTTCGCTTTCGACGCGGATCGTACCACCGTGCGACGTGACGATCCCGTGCACGACCGAAAGGCCCAGACCCGTGCCCGCGCCGACGTCCTTGGTCGTGAAGAACGGCGTGAACAGGCGTTCACGAGTGCAGGCATCCATCCCGACGCCCGTATCGTGAACGCTGAGCAACACGCGGTCGTCGGCCACGCGCGTGCGAATCGTCAACACGCCGCCGTGCTGCATCGCCTGGATCGCGTTCACGCCGAGATTGACGAGGACCTGCGTGAGTTCCGATCGATCGCCGAGCACGGGGGCCTCCTCCGGCGTCAGGTCGAGGCGGACCTCGATACCGGCGTTGCGGCACCGCGCCTCGAGAAAATAGAGACTGTCGACCACGAGCTGCCCCAGATCGATCCGGACGTTGGACGCCGCGCTCTGCCGCGCGAAGAGCAGCAGCTTTCTTACGATCTCGCGCCCGTGCAGCACGGCGCTGACGATCTGCTCCGCGTCGCGCGTCGCCGCCTCCGGAAGTCCCGCGTGTTTCTGTAGCAACTGCGCGAAGCCCAGGATGTTTCCCAGCGGCTCGTTCAGCTCATGCGCCACCCCCGCCGCCAATTGCCCGATCGTCGCCAGCCGATCGCGATGACGGAGCTGCTCCGAAAGCGCGGCCTGACGATCGGCCGCCTCGGCGCGCTCGACGTGCGCGGCAATCTCATGCGCCACGCTGGCCAGCAGCTCCCGCTCCTCGGGCAGGAACGGTCCGGTCACGAACTCGGCGTGACCGCTCATATACGACACGTCGAGCGAGCCGCGCGTGCGCCCCGCGACCACGACCGGAACGGCCAGGCAATGGACCCCACGTGCGTCCGGTCGTGTCGCGAACGAGCGGTTGTCGAAGCGCAGCCTGGCCACCGCGATCTCCGGAAACTGCATCGCGGGCGGGAGCAGTTCGACGATGTCCTGAAGCGCTGCGTCGAGCGGACCGCCCTGTTGCGAGATCCGCGCCACGCCGTGCAGGCAGGTCAACTCCTTGATGCGCTCGCGGAGGCGGAACTGGGCGCGGCGGTTCACCACGGCGCGCCAGACCGTCTCGGACAGCCGCTCGTACATCGGGACGTCGCTGCGCGGTATTCCGTCCGGCGAGGCGGCGTGCAAGACGAGCAAGCCGACGAACGATCCGTCGTCCCGCAGCGCCAGCACGAGCGACGCCGAGTCCGCCGGCGCATCGACGAGACTGTGAAAGATTGCGTCGAGCCCGGCTGCGACCGACAACCGATTCCACGTCGCGCGGTCGCAGGCGAAAAACGACACGTCATCTTCCGGGGCCAGGCGCGTCGGGTCCTTCAGCCGCGCGAACAGGTCACGGATTCGCCCGGCCAGGCGCGTTGGATCTCCGGCGGTGCCCCCGACCGGAACGTCGAGCCGCTTCAAGTCGCATCGCGGATCGGCCGGCGGGTCTGCGGACATCCGCCAGTGGTACTCGAGTTCGACGTCGGTCATCCAGAGTTCGACCGCGCGCATCGACGCAAAGCTGCAAAGTTCCTCCGAGAGCTGCTTGAGGAATTCCCACCGTCCGAGTCCGAGCACGCCGAGATGCGCGATTCGCTGCGCCAGCGACCAGAACGCGGTGGCGCGGCCCTCGGCGATGGACGGCGACAATTCCGGATCGGCGCGCATCATGCGTGATGATAGCGGCGCCTGCGGCGCGGGTCATCGAGGCACGCCCGATGCACGGCAGCTCGCAAAACCAAAGCGCCGATACACCGGACGCATTCGCGGTTATCCTCTGCGCATCGCCGCGGCGATCGCGAGCAGCCGACCGGTTGCCGCGCACCGGAATGCTGCAGGTACTCGGAGAATCAACCATGGATGCCACACACACGCTTCGCGAAGAACACCAGGTCATCCTTCGAGTGCTCGACGCCTTCGAGGCCGCCCTCGGACAGGCCCTCGACGCGCGCCGCGTGACGACGGCCGTGTTCGCGCCGTTCCTCGAGTTCTTCCGCGGGTTCGCCGACCGCTGCCACCACGGCAAGGAGGAGGACCGGCTCTTCCCGTGCCTGAACCGCTGCGGGATGCCCTGTGACCACGGTCCCATCTTCGTCATGCTCGAAGAGCACCGGCAGGGCCGCGCGCACGTGCGGGCGATGCTCGAACAACTCGCGTCGGCCGATGCCGGCGATGCGGCGGCGGTGGAGTCCGTGCTGCGGCACGGCTTCGGGTTTCTCGATCTGCTGCGGAATCACATCCAGAAGGAAGACGGCGTGCTGTTCAACCTCGCGGATCAGCTCGTGCAGGGCGAGCAGCTCGCGTCGCTGGCGGCGGACTATCGACAGGTCGAACAACAGCCCGAGTTCGTGGAGACCTACGCGCGCTGCCGCGCGATCGCGGACGAATTGACGAAGCGCTCCCCGTGACGACCGGCCGGGCCGTCTACCGGTGGAGGCGGCCGCGCCGCGAGACCGGACGACGCGCGCGGCGCGGGAGTGCGCGATTCCGTGCGCGCGGAATAGCCTCAGACTGGCACGAATGCCACAGATTGAGGATCAGCTCGGCCTTGTCCGCCGTGTTTGTCTTCTTGTGCAGATTGCGCAGGTGGCGGCGGACGGCGGATCTCGAAATGCGAAGGGCCGTTGCGATGACGTCGTTCTTCAGTCCGCCGCAGCAGAGCGTCAACACCTGGCGCTCGCGTGGCGTGAGCTTCCGGCAGCGGGACAGCGCGTCAATCGCCTCGGATGCCATCGCCGGGAGAAGCAAGGCCCGCGTCCGCCGGTTGCGGCGGTGTTGGACGGCCGCCGCGCGATTCGGACAGTCCACGCACACGCCGTGGAACAGGGCGCAGAATCTCGGGTTCAGGCGGATGGAAAAGGTCTTTGAGGCGGCAAGCCCATCGCTGGATCGGCGCATAGCGGCGTGCCAATCAGGGAAAGAAGCGGCGGAACGTCCGTTCCGGCCGTCTCCCAAGCGTCGGGGCAGCCGCCATTCTACCCCCGGATGGTGAATCGAACAACGCCGCCGGCGACGTTGGCATCGCACGCGGCATGAAGCAGCGCCGATGCAGCCGGCCCGCGCCCGGCCTCCGAACTGATCGGCGCGCCGCGGTTCGCCAACGTTGTCAACGATGGGCGCCCGCACGCGCGTTACGGCGGCAAGATCATGTTGACGAACGCCTGGATATCCAGTCCGTCCTCGCTCCCGTCGTCGTTCATGTCGGCCAGGGTGATGTCGCAGCCGGTGTATCCGCCGATCAACGCCTCGATAAACGTCGGAATATCCGCCGCGTCGACGGAGTGGCTGCAATTCGTGTCGCCCTTGGCGTACGGGCATAGATTCGGAGCACACGGCGTGTCGATGGTCCAGGCAAGGCCGTTGGCGCTCATGCAGTCCGCCTCGGTCAGTTGCGCACAGGCTCCATCGTGCAGACAACAGGCGCCCGACGGCGCCGGGCAATCCGCGATCGTCAACCGGAAGTTCAGAATGGCAAAGCCCTCCGGATCGGGTTGCCGATCGATCATGAGGTAGTACGTGCCGGGAGCCAACAACAGATTCGTGATGGTTGCCACGGTTCCCGGCGTGCTTGCCTGGGCGATGCACGAAAGATCCGGCGGGCACGTGTCGTCCAGCGCCACCCCGATGGAGTGGTCGATCGGTGTCGCCCCGGCGACGGTGATGTCGACACAATGCTCGCTCTTCAACGTAATCTGGTAGAAGATGTCGTCGCCGTCGTCGTAGACGCCGAGGCAACTGCTGGCCCAGTCCTCCTGTTTATCCCCCGTTGTGTTAACGTCTTCGAACGGCAACGAGGTCACGAAGAGCGGGAATTCACAGTCCATCCCGCTCGTATCGATCTCCGGACTACATGGTGGGATCAACTGTCCGCACTCCACTCCGACGGTCCACGACTCGCCGGGGCCCTGGCAGTTGGCCTCGAGGACGTTGTCCGTACAGACCTGGGTCAGGGTATTGCAGCACGCGCCGGTCGGCGCCCCGCCGCACCCCGTGATACTCAGCGTGAAACTCAGGCTGTTACTCGCAAGGGGCCACCGGTCAATCATAAGATAGTACGTGCCCGGCGCGAGCGTCAGGCCGGTGATGGTTGCCACGTTGCCCTGGCTGGTCCCCTGTGCAATGCACACGGTGCCCGGCGGGCACGTGCTGTCCAATGCCACGCCGATCCAGTTGTCTGCCGGCGTTGCCCCCGTCACGGTGATGTCCACGCACTGCGTTTCCGTTATCGTGAGCGCGTAGAGTATGTCAAGGCCGTTGTCGAAGTCGCCGAGACAGGTGTTGGCATACTCATTCCCCTTGTCGATCGTCGTATTGGTATCGGAGTAGGGCAGCGTCGTAATCGGGATCGGATTCGTACAATCCGTCCCGTCGGGGTTCGGGCCTCCCGTGCAGGGAGGATTCAGTTGATCGCACGCCAGCCCGACGGTCCACACCTCGTTCGTTCCCTGGCAGTTGGCCTGCGGGACGTTGTCGATGCATGTGTTCGCGACGGTGTCGCAGCACGCCCCGGTCGGCGCTCCGCAGACGAAGCTCTGCCCCCGGAGGAACACGTTTGAATCGAGGACCTGGTCGCCCGCATCGGCGATCGCCAGCTTGATGTGATTCACGCCCGGATTGAGCGTGCCGGTCGCCGTGAGGGTCACGATCAATCCATCCATCTGGATGTCGCGGACGCCGGCGCACGGGAACATTCCGGGCGGGATGTCGCTGCAGTCGTTGTTGATGAAGAGATTGCAGAAGCTGCCGAGCGGCGGGTTGTACGGGTTTTCGCAGTGCACGTTGTTGATGCTGACCGGCGTCCCCGCGCTGCCGGGAATCAGGGCGATGTTGACGCCGTTCAGAAAGAACCCGAACACATCGTTGAACGGTGAATTCACCCACTCGTTGTATTCCTCGGACGTGAACACGTACTGAAACTGGATGACCTGCGTCCCGGTGCATACGAAGTCGAACTCCAGAACGCACGCGTCAAACGTCGTGTAACCGGGAATCAGCGCGGTCAGATCGGCATCGCCGATTCCGGCGTTCACGCCGGAGACGTCGTCCTGCGTGTTCGGGCCGGGCACGAATGCGATGCTCCCGCTGCCCAGGATGATCCCACTATCGAAGCTCAGGATGCCCGTGCCGCCGGCGAACGTGCCGGCCGCGACGTTCGCGCCCGTAAACGTCACGTTGGAAACCGTGACGCCGGTGCCCAGCAGCGCCGTGACCAGGTCCGCCGGCGTCAATCCGGAACTGAGGTCCTGGGTGCTCAGCGCGCGGGACGCGGCCCCGGCGGGCCGCACCCAATTATTCCCGCCCGGGCCGAGCCGCGGCCGCTGCGGCGGCGCCGCGTCCGCGACGGACGCGACGAGGAAGATGCACGACAGGGTTGGCGCCGCGAGACGTCCGAGAGGACCGCGCGGTGCAGCGCGGTGTCGGGACAACGGCGCACGGTCACGTCTGGCTGGTTCTGGCTCCTCGATCATGGGATCCGTCCTTTCACCGACGATCGCGGCGATCGTCGGCCTAGAGCCCCCGCGTGCGTTGATTCGGCGCGGCCCCTCCACGTCGATTTCGGCGCGCGCTGAAGACCACCGATCATGCTAGCCGTCGTCGTCGGGCCGAAAAGGTATCTATTCAGATACGTCGCGGGATGTGGCGCCGCCGAGCGGATGCGGGCGCGATTGCGGCCGGGACGCCGCCTGCTGTACCGATCGAGGAGTCGGGCTGCGAGCGGTGACGATGGGCCGATTGCGATGGAGCGATCGCGGTGGACGGGGCGCAGCGCCGCGGCTGGCTGTCGGCGCGCCGATGAACGAACGGCGGCGGACTTCCATCTCTCCCGCTCGCCGCTCGACAGCTCGGCGGCTCTATCGCAGCTGGGCCGTTGAGTAGTAGAAAGGAGAACACCCGACCGCAGGTACGCGCTTGAATCGCCGCTACGGCGCAAGCGCCCGCCGGCGATTCTCGCGTTCTATTGCTCAACTCTCTTCGGCTCACCTGCTCCGTTCGCCGCAGGCGATCGGAGAGGGAGGGATTCGAACCCCCGGACGCCTTTCGACGTCAACGGTTTTCAAAACCGTCGCCTTCAGCCGCTCGGCCACCTCTCCCAACGCGCATCCCTGCGCTCGATCGTCGAGCCTATTCTATCGCGCCGCCGGTCCGACCTCAGCCCCCCAATCGCAATGCCGACCGCCACGCGCCCGTGCAATTCACCCGGCGACTCCGCGACAGTCCAGAACGGAAGTCTGGGAGGCTCAGCGCGCGGGACGCGGTCCGCTGGGCCGCACCCGGTCGTTCCCGCCCGGGCCGATGCGCCGCCCACCATCGCCCCTACGTCGTCTGCTTGCGGATCACCATGTCGAACGAGTGCACCATCTGCCGGTAGAGCCACCAGCCCACCAGCCCGTAAAGCAGCGTCGTGATGAGGCTGCTGCCGGCCGCGATCCAGCGATAGGTCGCGACTTCGTCGGGCGTGAGCGGCTGCGCTCCGGTCGCGAGAAACGGCTCGGGCGCGATCGCGAACATGACGGCCGGCAGCGGACTGAGCGGCGTCAGCGACGCGGTGAGCCACGGCGCGGTCGCCCGCGAGGCGAAGCTGCAACTGGCCGGCAGGGCGAAGATGAACACGACCAGCGCGACGGACGTGAGCACGGCGGTGACGGTGCGGCGATGCTGGATCGAGGCGCGAAGTCCGATCATGCAGGCGAAGGCGAGATAGGCGATCGAGACCATGGGCAGGGTGAGGACGATCTCGGGGTGCACGATGCCGCCGGGCTTGCCGGACAGGCGGCCCGAGAGCAGGTCGTAGACAATGAACAGGCCGAGCGTGGCGATCGGCACGGCGATCATCGGCGCGGCGAAGCTGACGAGGCCGAGGAGCTTGCCCCAGATGATGCGATGCGACTGAATCGGCGTGGTCAGCAGCAGGTCGAGCGTGTTGGCCTCCTTCTCGCGCGTCATGGACGTCGCGGCCGTCGCGGTGGCGATGAACATCGCCAGCCCGAGTTCAAGGCCGACCAGCCCTTCGAGCCAGAGCCGCGCATCATCGACGGCCAGTCCGCGGGCGTAGGCGATGAGTAGCCAGAGCGCCGCGACGAGACTGCCGATGGCGACGCCCATGCGGACCGTTCCGCCCGCGCCGGCGGCGGCCTTGGTGACGGCTTCGCGCCAGGCGACGGGGTTGGACCAGACGTGCCGCGGCCTGCGCGTACCGGCGGCCGTGGTCTCGCGGAAGCGCTCGCGGCCGGTGATGCGCCCGAGCCAGGTCAGTTCGCCGACGCGCGTTCCGCGCCGGACGAAGAAGACGCTGACGCAGACGAGGACGAGCGAGACAAGCAGCGAGAGGACGATGAAGGAGAACTGCGGATAGGCGAGCAGGTAGGCGGTCGGAAAGCCTCGGGCCGCGACCGCACCGAACTCGGGCGCGGGCGTGCGTCCGAGTACGACCCAGAGCGACAGGAAGGGGTGAAACGGCGCGAGCCAGCTCATGCGGGCCGACTGGCCGGGCGAGGGCTGCGCCGCCTCGGCGATGAAGAATGGGACGTCGGAGAGCGTCCAGAGGGCCATGAGGTAGAGGGCGATGGCGAGATAGAAGGAGAAGATGGTTCGGCCGGTGCCGATGCGGATGACGCTGACGGCGATGGCGACGGAGGCGGTGACGGTGGCGGCGGCGGCGGCGATGCCGATGGCCTGGCCGATCTCGTAGCCGGTGACGCCGCCGTAGACCATCATGATGCAGAAGAGGGGGACACTGGCCATGAGCAGGACGAGAATGAAGTAGAGTCGGCTGAGCAGCGAGCCGAAGACGATCTGCGCATCGGAGAGCGGGGTGGCGAGGAGGATGTTGTAGGTCTCGGAGTCTTTTTCCTGCGTAATCGCCCCGGCGGCGAAAATCGGCGCGAGCACGCAGACCATCGCCAGTTGCAGGATCGAGACGACCTCGAACAGGCCGGCGGCGCTCTTGGCCAGCGCCGACAGCGACGCGACGCGGCCGGGCTGGTTGAGCAGCACGCCGATAACGACCACAACGGTGAGCACAGCGAGGTAGGCGCAGCGGATCCAGAGGTGGCGCGTGCGGCGGCTGCTGGCGTGGACGACGCGCACGACGATCGGGTTGGCCGGCACGAGCCGCCACAGGCCGCGTCCGATGTCGTGGAGCACCGCGTTCATTTGAAATCCCCGCGCATCGATCAGGCCGGCGGCACGTCGATTCCGGTGCTGCTGAGCGCTTCGCGCGCGGATTGCGCGGCGCGCTCGCGCTGCGCGGTCTCGGCGAGGTCGTCGACCCGCGCGCGCAGCTCGCGGCCGATCTCTTGCAGCGGCGCGAGCAACTCCTCGTATTCGCGGTCGAGATGCCACATCCACGGGCCGTCGCGGGCGGAGCGGGGCACGCGGTCCCGCAGGTACGCGAGCATTCGATTGCGGCGGATGCGCTGGCGCCACTCGGCGGATTTGACGGCCTGGGCGCGCTGCAGAGCCTCCTTGAGAACGCTGCGCGCCGACGTCGCCTGCACGTCGGTCAACTCGTAGTACTGGATCGCGGACTCGACGTACGCGGGCCAGCGCGACTCGACGTCCGTTTCGCGCGACACATGACGATCCGCGCGCTCGCGCGCGCGACGGACGTCGGGCGGTTCGTTCGGATCGTCCGACGTGGCCAAACGCGACGGCCGCCTCTTCGGCTCCTCGAACGGGTTTGCCATGTCCGCGAGCTCGCCCTTCTCCCAGCGCTTCAGCCGCTCCTCGAAGGCGATGATCCCGGCCGACACGGCCGCCATCTCGGCCGTGAGCTTGAGTCGCTGCGAGAGCGTCATCTCGTCGCCGATCTGCGCGACGGTCGTCGTCATGAAGGTCTTGAACTCGTTGAGGACGGGTTTCGTGAGCTTCGCCCAGCGCTGGCCATCCCCCTTCGAGAACGCGCCGTCGTTGGCGATCATGTTCTCCATGAACAGCTCGAACGATTCGCGCCCGGCCCTCTGCGAGCGATGCGCGAAGTGCATCAGGTTTCGCGCGATGATTTCGCGGCACTTTTCCTGTTGCGCATCGTCCAGACCGTACTGCCCCCGCATCTCCCGCGCCATGTGCGTGGCGATACCGCGGGCCATGCCCGGCGTGAAGCGCAGGCCGATCTCCGTCGGCTTCGTGACGTCGACCGAGTCATCGTCGTACGCCTTCGCCGCGGGCGGATCGGACGGCGACGCGCCCGACGGCGCATCCTGCGCCATCGCCGCGAACGGCCGGAGTGCCAGCAGCAGCGCCGCGACGCCGCCCCATGCCGCAACACGTCGCACGAGCGGCGGCGACCCGGTGCGACCCGGCGCCCGCATCGGAATCCACGTCCTCACTGCACGTTTCCTTTCGTCAGGCGCATGAACGCCGTTTCGAGGTTCACCTGTTCTTCCTTCAGCTCGCGGAGCGGCAAACCGGCCTCCAGCACGGCCTTGGCGATGAACGAAAAGTCGTGCGTATCGCCCGACAGCGCCACGACGACGCGCCCGTTGCTCGGCTCGACATGTTCAACGCCCGGCAATCGGCCGAGGAGCTCGGCCGCCTTCTGCGCTGCGCCGCCGACGTGCACCTCGACGCGCGTGCCGAGCCGCGCGCGACGGATCAGCTCGTCGATCGAGCCTTGGAACACAAGCTCGCCGCGCTCGAGGACGCCGATGCTGGTGCACAGGTCGGCCAGTTCGGGCAGGATGTGCGAGCTGATCAGGATGGTCTTGCCCATGCGGCGGAGTTCCTTCAGCAGCTCGCGCATCTCGATCCGCGCCCGCGGGTCGAGGCCGCTGGCCGGCTCGTCGAGCAGCAGGACCTTCGGGTCGTGCAGCAGAACGCGCGCGACGCTGAGCCGCTGCTTCATGCCGCGCGAGAGCGAGTTCACGGGCGCGTCGCGCTTGTACGCAAGGTCGGTCAACTCCAGCACGTCACCCACGACCCGCTTCCGCTGCGCGCCGACGATGTCGTAGGCCGAGGCGAAGAACTCGAGATACTCCTGCACGACCATGTCGTCGTAGGCGCCGAAGTAGTCGGGCACGTAGCCGATCAGCGGACGGATCTTCCGCGACTCGTAGCCGACCGTCAGACCGCAGACGCGCGCCTCGCCCCACGTCGGCTGCAGAAGCGTCGCGAGGATGCGGATCGTCGTCGTCTTGCCCGCGCCGTTCGGACCGATGTAGCCGAAGCACTCGCCTTCCTCGATGTTGAGGTGCAGGTTCGACAGCGCGACCAGTTTGCCGTAGCGCTTCGTCAGGTTGATCGTCTGGATGATCACGCGCGATCTCCCGCGCCCGCGGCCGCGGCCGACTCGGTCCGCGTCACCGGAATCGCGAAGCGGTACATCGTCAGGCTCGTATCCGGCCGCAGCGGCGAGCCGTTCACGGACAGCACCGCCGGCGGTGGCGCGTCGGCGAAGCCAACCAGAAGGGCCGTGGTGCGCGTCAGACGGTAGAGACCCTCCAGCCGCCGACCGTGGCACCGACGCAGCGTCACCTCCCGATTCTGGTGCGCCTCTTCGGGAAGATACAGCGACATCGTCGAAAGCAGCAGCATCGCCTGCGCCGTGCGCTGCTCGCCGGGCGCGAGCGTGGCCGCACTCTGCCCACCCGCCGTCGCGAACACCGAGACGACCGGCGCCGCCCAGCGGGCCATGACCTGCTGGAGCGTCTCCAGCTCGCCCGTGCTCCGCCAGACGGGCGGAAGCTCGCTTCCGCGCGGGTCCGGCTTCTTAAAGAACCGATCGAACGCCTCGTGTGTTAACTCCGAGCCCGGTCCGCTCGACGGAATGTCGCCGAGCGTGTACGCCCGGACCAGGCCGGACTTGATCGCCGTTTCCTCCGGCGTCTCCAGGAGGAAGCAGTTGCGGAGCGTGAATCCGAGCGAGTTGCGGATGATCGAGCCGGGCAGGAACCGATCCACGCGGCCCGCCCCGCCGGGATTGCGGAACGATCCCATCGTGAGCTGCGCTTCCAGCCGGCCGCCCATCGAGCCTTCCCACACCCCCTCCAGCTCCTTGAGCGTGGCCCGCACCGGCAGGCCGGAGAGCGCCATGCCCGCCGAACGGCATTCATAGGACTCGGAGGCGACGAACTCGCCCTCGGAGATGAGCGCCAAGTCGTCCTTCGGCAGCGGCCGGACGAAGCCGAGCGAATCATCGTCGATCGCCGACTCGTCGACGCCGCCGAGCGTGGGCAACCGCACGTCGAGGCGCGTGTGGCCGGGCGTGCGGACGCCGAACAGGCTCCAGGCGACCGCCGCGGCGGTATTCGCCTGGCCATCGACGACGGCGGTCTGCTCCAGTCGCGTGCGAACGCCGCGCAGGATTCCGACCGCCAGCGTCCCGACGATGCTGCCGACGACGGCGATGATCGTGAAGGAGGACCAGGCGTGGTGCAGCAGGTTGCGGCGGCGCAGATACCAGTACGAGCCGATCGTCGCGGAGAACGAGTAAACGAGCGCGAAGACGACCGCGGAGAAGAGATAGACGAGGCTCGACGCCTGGAAGCCGATCGTCCGGCGAACCTCGGCGAACAGGTCGATGTCCGCGAAGCTGTGCTGGCGGCTCTCCACGTGCGGCGCGATCTGCAGCACGGTCTTCATCAGGGCATCGCGGACGGCCTTTCGCTGCGCCTCGCCCTCCAGGATCGGCTCGGCCGCGTCGCCCGGCGGTCGCTCCTCTTCCCGTTTCTGCGCATCGTCGGACGTCGAGGGTTTCGTCGGCGCGATCGGCGCGAGCAGATCACGAAACGCGGCCCCGACGAACGTCACCGTGCCGCGCCACACGATCCGGCGATAGATCAGCGGATCGAGCCCGAGCAGCTTCCGCGGATCGGACGGCACGGGTATCGAGCCCGGAAGCGGCGCCATACGACAGCGCGCGATCGGATGGCGGTCGACGTACGCGTCGAAGTCGCGGTGCGGATCGGGCAGGATGCGCGAGGTGAACTCCTGAAGCTCGCGGGCCGGCGCAACGCCGGTGAGCCGCACCGGCAACAGATCGCCCAGCGGCGACTCGCTGAGCGCCCGCCAGTGCTGCGACGACGACAGCACCAGTCGGCCACCGAAGCGGACCCAATCCACGATCGCGCCCATCTGCGCGGGCGAGACCGTCGCGGGATCGGGATCGTCCCAGACGATCACGTCGACCATCTCCAGACCCTGCCAGCGGTCCGGCAGGCTCTTCGGATCGAGCGGTTGAACCCGCCAGCCGGAATCCGGCGCGGGCGGCGAGCGCGAATCGGCCAGCACGCCGATCGCCGGTGACGACAGATCGAGCACGAGGCCGACCTCGTTCGAAAGCGTCTCGTATGGGTCGCTGTAGATCACGTCCGCGACTTCGCCGGTTTCCGTTCGCATCGGTACCCGGCGGCCCTGCTCATCCAGCAGTTGCACGCGGACCATGTCCATCGCCCCGCGCGGGCCGGGTACGAAATAGACGCGAAACGTCCGTTCATTCGACGATACACCGAGGTTGACGCGCGTGCGGTAGCGCACGATGTCGCCGTCGCGGTCCGGCTCCTGCACCTCGAGCATTCCGGAGAACGTGCCCCCGCCCTGATAGCTCAACGCGACCTCGACGTAGGTCCAGCAACCCTCGCGCACGAGCTGCGCGCCGCCGCCGGACGGACCGATCCGCGCGACGCGGCCCAACACGTCCGCCGCGGCCGGCGAACCCGTCCACATCACGATGATCCCGAGCAGCCAGGCTGCCAGAGGTCGACACGCCGGCATGGTTGATTCCGACTCGGACGCCCCGGGTTATTCTACAACGGATCCGACGCGCTGTCGCACCACGCACCCCGCGGGAACTGACGCATCGTCCGCATGTGGCGCCCGGATGGCGTTACGGCTTTTCGCCGCAAGTGCAGGCCATCTGTCCGCAACCCGGGCAGCCGCTGGCGTACTTGGCGAACGCCCGATCGAGGTCGATGCCCTCGACGTTTGCCAGCGTGAGCAGCCAGGCGAACACGTCGGCGAACTCGCCCGCCTTGGCCTTCGGATCGCCCGATGCCAGCGACGACGCCAGCTCCCCCACCTCCTCCATCAACCAGAGAAACGTGCCCGCAGAGCCGCGTGCACGGTCCTTGTGCGAGTACATCTTCTCGATCAAAGCCTGCGCGTCGCGGATGGTCATCGCCCGTCGACCGTCCTCCGACGGCGCCTCCCGCGTGATGGCGGCCCGATCCGCCGGCCTGTCACCGCTCATGCCGCACCTTTCCGCCGCGTTCGGCGGCCATTGCCTCCGCCTTCCGTGCTTCTTCGGCCCGACCCAGCCGTGCCAGCAGCGCCGCGAGCCGCTCATAGCCCTCCGGATGGTCCGGCTCCAGCTCGATCATCGCCTGAAACTCCATCACCGCGCGATCCGCCGACTCGGTACGCTCGAAGATCTCGCCAGCCTCGCGGTGGAGCGACACATCATACAGCTCCACGTCGAGCGCGCGGCGTGCCCACGTCCCGGCCGTCTCAAAGTCCCCGCGATCGCGATAGACCCGCGCGATCCAACGCGCCACCTCCGGCTCGTCCGGCGCGATGGAATGGAGCTTCTCCAGGATCGGCAGCGCCTCGGCCGGGCGCTCCAGCGACAAATAGGCGCCGGCCAGGCGGCGATAGCCCTGCGGGTCGCCCGGTCGTCGCCGGATATAGGACTGCCACGCCGCGATCGCCTCCGGCCAGGCCTTTCGATGCTGCGCCTCGATCGCTTGCACGCGCAATCCCGCGGGGTCGTCCGCGTGCGCTTCGAGCAGGCGCCGCGCGAGCTTGCCCGCCTCTTCGAGCAGGGCGTCGCGGGCATCATTCACCGGCATCGACTCGCATTGCGCGAGGAGCGTCTCGGCCAGCACGCGCAGCGCCAGCGGCTGATTCGCATCCGCCTCGAGCGCCTGCCGCGCAAGCCGCTTCGCCTCGCGCGGCGAATCGCCGATCGACGCCAGCTCGGCCCGCTGCGCGAGCGCCTCGGCATCGCGCGGATTGACGAGCAACCGTGCCCGCAGACGCGTTTCGTCGGGCAACGGATCGAGCGGCAGGCCCCACGCCGATGCATCCTTCCTCGCCCACGCCGCGAATTCGCGGGAGAACTCGGCCGGCGTGATCTTGAGCACCTCGCGGAAGGCCCGCGACTGAGTCTTGTGATCACGAAACGCCCGCAGCAGCGCCGCGATCGACGCCTCGCCCCAGCGACCGCGGATGTACTCGATCATCCATTCGCTCTGCGCGTAGGCGAGCGAGCGGTCGGTCGGCCGCCGCGGTCGCATGAAGCCCCAGTCGATCGACGCCAGCGTGAACAGCGCATCGCGACGGATCGCGTCGGCCAGCAGCTCGCAGTACTCCCACGGCCGCGGCGTATCTTCCGCCCAGACCGCCAGGCCTTCCGTCATCCAGTGCGGGATGCGGTTGCCCGTCGCGGCGAGCGTCACGGTGTGCGTGAATTCGTGCCGCAGCACCTGCGCCCAGTTGAACGGCGTGATCGCCGCGGCCTTCCGCGGGGCGTCGATCGCGATCACCGGGCCGGTGCACGCGCCGACGGTGTGAATCCACGGCCGGCCGGTGATGCGGATGGAGAAGAGCGAGTGCTTCGGGAAAACCTCGATGATCGTCGGCCGGTCGAGCGTCGTGTCGAACGCGCGCGTCAGGTCGGCGTGCAGCGCTTCCAGGTGCGACGTCAGGTAGGGCGCGATGACGCGATCCTGGGACGCGTCGTACTTGAGCACGAAATGCGCCGACGTGCGCCGCGCGAACTTCTCAAGCTCGTCGAGCAGCCCGAGCACGTTGTAGGTCTCGTGGTTGAACCCGTCGAGATGCCAGCTCGCGTCCAGCGTCTCGCGGGCCGCAACCTCGTCGCCCGACTGCATGTACATCAGCCCGAGTTCCGTGCGCGGCTCGGACCAGGTCGGGTCGTATTCGATAGCCTTCAGAAAGTGCGCCGCGGCCTCGTCGTACTGCCGCGCGGCCGACAACCACACGCCCAGCTCGTGGTGCAGCACGGCCGAGCGCGGCACGATTCGCTCCAGGCGCCGCTGCGCCGCGCGCGACGCCGACGCGTTGCCGCCGCGAAGCTGCGCTGCCGCCAGCAGCGCGAGGCCTTCGATGTGCCGAGGGTTGACCTTGAGGATCCGCTCGGCCTGCTCCGCCGCGCGGGCGTAGCGGCGCTCGAGCATCCGCGTCCGGCCGAGCGCGAGCATCGCCGCCGCGCAGGCGGGGTCGATCTCCAGCGCCTGTTCCGCGGCGCGCTCGGCCTTGTCGAACTCCCACGCCTCCAGCGCGACGCGCGCCAGTCCGACGTATGCCCCGGCCACCTTGCCGTTCGACTTGAGCACGTGCGAGAAATCTTCGCGGGCCTCGTCGAGGTTGTGTTTCTCCAGCAGCAGTTCAGCCGCCGCGAGCCGCGCGGGGTAATACCGCGTATCGACGAAGTCGAAGGCCTCCTGGAACACCTCGGTCAGCACGTATCGGCAGCGCTCGACCAACTCCTCGTGCCGCGTCAGCACGGAGTAGCGGTAGAAACCGCGCCCCGCGTACGTGAGATCGTCCGCCCGCTCCGGAAGCG
The DNA here is from genome assembly GCA_023150615.1 of Phycisphaerae bacterium. Lineage (GTDB taxonomy): Bacteria > Planctomycetota > Phycisphaerae > UBA1845 > UTPLA1 > JAKLKO01. The sequence goes on along the minus strand of JAKLKO010000021.1, from coordinate 6,403 downwards.
ATTCGTGCAGTCGCCGCTCGAACCACTCGTAGGTTTCAGTCGCCTCCGCCCGGCGGCCGAGCCGTTCGAGCAAGGCACCCAACTGGTACCGCGCGCGGCAGTGCCCCGACGCAATCCGCAGCGCCTCGCGGCCGTGAGTCAGCGCATCTTCGTATTCACCGATGGACTCGAGCAGCGACGCCATTGCCGCGTGCCACTCGCTCGACGAGCGACCTTGCGACTCGATGCCCTGCAACCGGGACAGGGCGTCGCGCGACCGGCCGGATTGGGCATCAATGTCCGCCCAGAGCACATGCGCCGCGACGCACCACTGCGGATCATTCACCAGTGTCCGGCAGGTCTCGATCGCCCGGTCGCGGTACCCCTCGAGCATCAGGCCGCGGGCCTCGTCAAGCCGCGCCAGGCCGTCCGGTTCCGCTCGCGCGCCGACGACCGCCAGCAATGCGATCGGCGCCGCCGCCACGAGCGCGCGAACTCGCGCCGAGGATCGCGCCGATCCGACTCGTTCCGCGAAGCGCAGCCCAGGCGGGAACATCCGACGCATTATATGAACTCCCGCACGAATGCGCCGCGGCCCGGGCCGACCGGCTCGTCGCGAAGCCCGGTCCGCCGCGATAGAATGCCGCCATGCGGCCGTCCGACACGATCGACCCCGACCCCGGCGCGTCGCCATCCGCCGATTACGACGTTGTACCCGCGCGCGACGGATACGACCGCTGGGCCGCCATCTACGACGACGAGGACAACCCGCTCATCCTGCTCGAGACTCCGCACGTCGATGCCTGCCTCGGCGATGTCCGCGGCCGCGACGTGCTCGACGTCGGCTGCGGCACCGGTCGGCACGCAATCCGACTCGCCGCGCGCGGCGCAAGCGTCACGGCCATCGACTTCTCGCGGGCGATGCTCGACCGCGCCGCACGAAAGCCCGGCGCGGAGTCGGTCCGCTTCCTCGCGCACGACCTGCATACGCCGCTGCCGTTCGGCGATGCCGCGTTCGACCTGGCGCTGTGCGCCCTCGTCGGCGAACACATCGATGACCTGTCAGCGCTCTTTGCCGAAATCGGCCGCGTCCTGCGTCCGGCCGGCCGCGCGGTCATCTCGCTTATGCACCCGGCGATGATGCTCCGCGGAATCACGGCCCGCTTCGTCGATCCGCAGACCGGCCGCGAGACGCGGCCGCAATCGCGGACGCACCAGCTCGGCGATTTCGTGATGGCCGCCGTGCGCGCGAATCTGCGGATCGAGTCGATGTCAGAGCATGCGGTGGACGCGGCGCTGGCGGCCCGCTCGCCGCGATCGCAGAAGTACCTCGGCTGGCCGATGCTGCTGATGATGGTACTGCGACCGGCGGCTCCCGCCGGCGCGGGAGGCCGCTGACGCATGCGCGATTCGATGCCCCTCGCGGTCTTCGGCGGCTCGGGCAGTCCGCGCCTGACGGCGGCCATCTGCGGCGCGCTCGGCGTGCCGCCCGGGCGATGCGAGACGCGGCAGTTTTCCGACGGCAATACCTTTGTCCGCGTGCTCGATAACGTCCGCGGCAAGGACGTTTACGTCATCCAGACTTTCAGCCGGCCGGTCAACGACCGGCTCGTCGAGATGCTCTTTTTCGTCGACGCGTTCCGGCGCGCCTCGGCCGGGAGCATCACCGCGGTGATCCCGTTCTTTTCGTACGGCAAGGGCGACAAGAAGGACGAGCCGCGGGTCTCGATCCGCGCCCGCGTCTGCGCCGATTGCCTCGAGGCCTCGGGCGTCGACCGCATCGTCACGATGGACCTGCACGCGCCGCAGATCCAGGGCTTCTTCCGCGTCCCGGTCGATCACCTCTACGGCCTGCCGCTTTTGGTCGAGACCGTGCGCCGGCTCCCGCCGGGCGATCCGTGGACGGTCGTCGCGCCGGACGTGGGCTACGGCCAGATGGCGCGGCTCTTCGCCAAAGCGCTCGGCGCGCAGACCGCGATCGCCGAGAAGGTTCGCCGCGGCCACGATGAGAAGGCGCACGTCGAGCGGATCATCGGCTCGGTCGCGGGCGCTCGCGCGCTCGTCGTCGATGACTTCGTGACGACCGGCGGGACGCTCATCGCCACGGCCGAACGACTGCTGTCCGAGGGCGCGACCGAGGTCTATGCGGCCGTCACGCACGGCGTGCTCGGCCCGGGGGCGGCGCGGGCGATCGAGGCCTCGCCGCTGCGGGAGGTGGTGATCACGGATACGCTCGAGCACGAGCCGGCCGCACTGGGTTCGCGGATTCGCGTCGTGTCGGCTGCGCCGCTGTTCGCGGAGGCGATCCGCAGCATCCACGATCGGACGAGCGTCAGCCGGTTGTTTGAGGTGTAGAGATCAGCCGCCGTTTCGGAGGGCGACCGTGCTTCGCGCCGCAGAATCGCGGCCGATGGCGGTATTGTTCGTGGGGGCGCCACTGGCCTGGAGCTTGGCCGTTTGGGGCTGGCCCTGGCCGACGACGACCACCTCGGCTTCTCCGCGGTATTCATCGCCGTTCGCTGCGATCATCAGTACCGTGATGCGGTGCTTGCCCGGGATATCAAAGATCTTTCCGACGCGCGGTCCGTGACCCTCCGGGATCCACACGCCGTTGTCCTGCCACATGAAGTCCGCCCCGGCGGTGACGGCGGCAGGCAGGTCCGCGTTGAACATGACGTACAGCGGTGCCGTGCCGATCGCGGACGTGAGGCGGATGTTCATCTGACGCTTCTGCCCGATCCTCGGGGCGCGCGGTGACTTCCGCGGCGCGGGCGGCTCAACCGGCAGGAACGCCGATTCGTCGCGCGGGCGCGGCGTCGCGTCGGCGATCTGCAACCGCGCCAGCTTCTCCTTCGGGTACGCCATCGGGCCTGATTCGCGCGGACGGTAGTTCGTCGGCACGGCTCGCGGCGGCGTCTGGGTCATCGCGTCGTTCCGCAGCGCGTGCGGCCGCGATGGCTCATGGCGGACCGGCTCGTTACGAACGGTCCGCACGCCCGGCTCGGGCGGCAGCTCGGGCTTCTTCCATCGGCTCTCGTCGCTCATCGCGCCGAAGACCGCCGACGCGTCGGGCACCCGGCCGTGCGTCGTCCGCGGCGGCGTGGTCGGCGTCGCCGTGGCGACGGCGGGATGCGGCGTGATCGAACTACGGACCGGCTCGGACTTCGACGCCGGCACCGACGCGACCTGCACCGGCGTACCCGGCGGCGACGTGCGCGGCGGGGCCCCGGACCCGTACGTCTTGCGATTCGTCGGACCCGGCGACGGCGCGGCCGGCGGCTCGAGCCAGTGACTCCGCGGCGAGTTGCCCGCAACCTGTGCGACCTGCGCGCCGGAGATCGGCGACGCGCCGCGATCCGGCGTACGTGTCGGCGACGGCGCCATGCGCGGCCATTGCGGCTCGCTCGGCTCGACAGTCAACTGCCGCGGCTGATTGCCCGCCAGCGCGACGCTCGCCGTTCGAGCCGGCTCGATCGGCCGCGTCCGCGGCGCCATGGCCGCGATCTTCGCGGACGGCGGCGTGTAATCCGTCATGCGTTCGAACGCCAGCGCGCGGGCCGCCTCGGCCGGATTGAGCGGCTCGATCTCGAGCTGCTCGGCGAAGAACGCGGCGGCCATGTGCGGGATGCGACGATGCCCGGTGTTGTCGATCATCTTTCCCGTGACGGGGAAGCCACGGGCCTTGTACCACGCGACGCCGTCTTCCGACTCGGACTTGCAGGCCGGAAAGTCGCCGTCGCCGATGTAGATCGCCACGGGGACGTCGCGATAGCGCGGGACGGTGGACTCAAGCAGCAGGTCGGCCGAAAAGTTTGACAACCGCGTGGCGATGCAACGGAAGCGATCGGGGAAGCGGTTCGGGAAGTAGTGCGCGAGGTAGCCGCCGCACGACCAGCTCGTCGACAGCACGGCCTTCGGATCGGCGCGCGTGGTCTGGAAGACGTGGTCCATGATCGCGATGACGCGCTCGCGGTCGTTGAGGACGTAGGAGTGCTCGCGCCGCAGCGGGTACTCCATGAACGAGTCGCACGTCTGAAGCCACGGTGCGCAGACGATGTAGCCGTAATTGTCGGCCTCGTGCTCCCACTCGTGCGCCTGGCGGTCCCAAGTGTCGTACGGCTTCATGCCGTGGAAGGTCATCACCAGCGGCCAGCGGCGGTCCGGGTAGTTCGGGTGCCGACCGTTGTTCTTGACGTATGCCTCGGGCAGGTAGAGGAAATACTGCGCGCCGGTCCGCGGTTCCGAGATCACGCTCTGCTTGCCCTTGCCCGGCTGCTGCGGCACGGGACAACCGCTCGTGAACATCAGGATGATGGCTAGGCAGGCGAGTTCGCCGATCCGCCGAAACGTCATTCGTCAGACCTCAAAGTCCGAACCGATCGGGTGCTATCTGGAAGACTTCTACACCCTTATGGGCGACATCGGCGATCCGCGCCGCCGACCAATACCGCCTTCAGGGGGTGGGACCGACCCGTCCCGCGCGACGTATCCGGCCCCGGAGCGTTCTTGAGGACCCTCAATCGTGCTAGCAGAGCCTCACCCAGGCCTTCGACCGCGTGCGAGTGCGACCGCCGGGGCTGCTTCGGGTCTTAAATCGTCATGGCATTCTAGCCGCCGTGAGGTTGGATGGGAAGTCGGCCCCCCGGGGCACGAGATTCTGTGGGTTTCGGCCCCAACGTCCGATAAACTCATTCGCCATCGTCGCTTGCGCTTGGCGTACGGCGGCTTCGTTTCCGCTGACTCTGGCGGCTCTTTGACCGCAGCCGACCCTCGATTGCCGATCTGGGCACCTTCGTTTTCAGGCGCGGACGCCTCGGGCGAAGCGCGTCGCGGAGGATGCGAACGAGTCGTTCGATGGCAGCGGCGCGATTACTCGCCTGCCGCCGATGCTCGCCGCAGACGATCCGCAGGCGCCCGTCGGAATCCAGCCGTGCGTCGATGTGCGCGGCCAGCCGGGCGCGGCGCGCGTCGTCGAGACCGTGCACGCGCTGCGGATCGAAGCGGAGCGTGACGCGCGTGCTGACCTTGTTGACGTTCTGGCCGCCCGGTCCGCCGGCGCGGTCGAAGGTCAGCAGCAGGTCGTCGTCGCGAATCCACGCGCTGGAATCAATGCGGATCATGACGGCCCGCCCGCCGCTACGCGAGCAGCTCGGACAACTCGATGCGGCGGAAGAGGATCTCCGGCGTCGGCCCGAGCGCGCGGCCGGCCGGAAGTTCCGCTGTCGCCGCGGCCCAGGTCCACTCGTGCGGCTCGCAGCCGAGCGAGCGGCGGATCTTCTCCCCGGCGAAGGGCAGGAACGGCGTCAGCAGCGTGCCGAGGGTTCGCGTGCATTGGATGCAGACAAAGATCGTCGCGGCGCAGCGGGCGGTGTCGGTCTTGCGGCTCTTCCACGGCGCCTGCGCGTCGATGTAGCGATTGCAGGAGCGAAAACCGTCCATGATCTGGCCCAGCGCCGCCTTGAAGCTGCACGCCTCGAGCAGGTCGCCCACGGTCTGCGCCAGGCCGCGGATCTCCTCGAGTTGCGCGCGGTCGACGTCGGACGTCTCGGCGGCGGGCACGACGCGGCCGTGGTCATCGGTGACGATCTTCTGCCAGCGGTTGACGAAGTTGCCGAGCGTGGCGATCAGCTCGCTGTTGTTGCGCTCGACGAAGGCCTCGAAGTCCCACGTGGTGCGCTGGTTTTCAGGCGCGATCGCCGTCAGGTAGAACCGCAGCGGGTCGGGATCGAAGCGCTGCAGGTAATCCTCGATCCAGACGGCCGTGCCGCGGCTCTTGCTGATCTTCTCCTCGTCCTTTCCGGGAAACTTGATGTTCACGAAGGCGTTCGCGACGACGTTGCTGGGGAGCTGAAAGTGCCGGCCGCTTTTCGGCGCGGTGAACCTGCTGCCGCGCGAGGCGACTTCCTCGGCGGTGAACTGCGTGCCGAGGAGCATCGCGGGCCAGATCAGCGCGTGAAAGACGATGTTGTCCTCGCCGATGAAGTGCAGGATCTTGCAGTCCGGGTCCTGCCACCAGTCCCGGTACCGCTCGGGGTCGCCGTGGCGCTGCGCGCAGAGCGCCGCGGTGAAGCTGACGTAGCCGATCGGCGCATCGAACCAGACGTAGAGCACCTTGCCGGCCGCCTCCGGATCATCGAGCGGGACCGGCACGCCCCAGCGCAGGTCGCGGGTCATGGCGCGCTCCGGCAGGCCATCCTTGATCCGCGCCAGGGCGAAATTGGTGACGATCGGCCGCCAGTCGAGCGAAACAAGACTGAACCAGTCGGCGAGCATGCCCTGGAACTTCGCGAGTTGGAGATACCAGTGTGTGGTCTCGCGGACCTCGGGCGTCGTGCCGGTGATGACGCTGACGGGGTGGATGAGCTTGAGCGGGTCGATGTTCTGACCGCAGGCCTCGCACTGGTCACCGTAGGCCGCCGGCTGT
>JAKLKO010000020.1 GCA_023150615.1 Phycisphaerae bacterium | reverse complement strand
GAAGCCGGGGCGGGACGAATGGCGAAAGGGCTGGCACACGCAACTCCGAAACCTGCGATGCCGCGCGCGCAGACCGTGGCGCGCGCCGCGCCGAAGTGGAAGCCGCGCCTGATCCGCGCGTCAATGATCGGTCTGATGCTCGCCTACGTGCCCTTCGTCCTCGCGCTGGCCGGCGCCATGCTGCTGGGCACATTTCTTTTCAACGTGGAGTTCTTCTCGAGCATGAATGATCGGAACTTCCGCACGCTCGGCCGCGCGACGCTTGGGATTCTCGCGCTCGACGCCGTCGTGCTTGCAGCATCGGTGCTGCTGCTGCTCGGGATGCTGCCGCTGTTCTTTCGCCGCGTTTACAACGATTTGCCCGGCATGCCGCTCGACCTTGCGAAGCACCCCAACCTCAAGGCCCTGCTCGAGCGCGTCTGCGAGCGACTTCGAACACCGATGCCCTGCGCGGTGTTCATCTCGCCGTTCGACGACACGTCCATCGCCGACATGTATCGCGAGGTCGAACCGGGCAAGCGACGCTACGTGCGCACGCTGGTCCTCGGTGCGGGATTGGTCTGCCACCTGCGCGTCGATGAGTTTGCGACCATCGTCTGTCACGAAATCGCGCACGCGGCCGGCGGCGATACGCGCTGGTCGCGGTGGGCCGACCGGCTTTACCGCTCGCTCGGAACGCAGATCGGGTACTTCACGGACGGCGCCGACGAGGAACCGGGCTGGATGGAGCGTGTCCTCGCGTGGATGATCTCCATCTACTTCCGCGCCTTCGCGCTGCTATACCTCGCCGACAGCCGACAGTGCGAGTTCCGCGCCGATCGTGTCTCAGCCCGCATCTGCGGCCCGCAGAACGTCCGCAACGCGCTGATCAAGGTCCACCTGCGCGAGCAACTGGAAGAACTCGCCATTGCGCGGCTGTGGCGGGACATCGCCCGCGAAGGCCGTTCCGTCGACAGCCTCTACGAAGAGCACCGGCGCCGTTGGAGGGAACTGCCCGCTGTGCGGCGCGAGCGCGCCGAGAACGCAATGTTCCAGGAGCAGACCTCCTGGTGGTCCTCGCACCCCATGCTGGCCGATCGAATCCGCCCGCTTTCCGCCGTCCGCGCCAAGGAACTCTCGCTCCCGCAGCCGGCCACCAGGCTTTTTCACAACTGGTCGGGCATCGAGCGGCACATGACGGCACAATTGCTTCGCCTCGGCCGCGCGATCGCCAACGCAGAACAGAAGTACATGGACCAGGCCCTGCGCGGCCGAGGCGTGCTCGGATGACACCAACGCCATCGCGGCATGTCCGCGCGACCGGCATTCGGGTATCCTGACGCGCGTCATGTCGCCCCCCGCGCTGCATCGCATCGGCATCGGCACCGACCTGCACGCCCTCGCGCCCGGGCGGCCGCTCGTGCTCGGCGGCGTGCGCATCCCGTTTGAGAAGGGCCCGCTCGGACACAGCGACGGAGACGTCGTGCTCCACGCCCTGATCGACGCCGTCAGCGGCGCGGCCGGTATGCCCGATATCGGCGAGCAGTTTCCCGACTCCGATCCGCGACACCGCGACGCCGACAGCCGCGACCTCGTCCGCCACACGCTCCACGCGCTTCGGACCACCCGGCACCGCGTGGCCTGCGTCGATCTGATCATCCATGCTGAAAAGCCGAAGCTTTCGGCATATAAAGACGCGATACGCCGAAGCGTCGCAGAACTGCTCGGGCTCGATCCGGCCCGCGTCGCGATCAAGGCCAAGACGAACGAAGGACTCGACGCCGTCGGGCGCGGCGAAGCCATCGCCTGCACCGCCGTCGTCGGACTGGTGCTCACGGATTCGGGCTGAGGCATGACCCTTCGCATTCACAACACGCTGTCCAAGCAAAAGGAGCTGTTCAATCCCATCGTCGCCGGCCGCGTAGGTATCTACCTGTGCGGCCCGACGGTCTACAAGCCGGCGCACATTGGGCACGCCGTCGGCCCGGTGATCTTCGACGTCGTGAAGCGCTACCTGACCTACAAGGGCTTCCAAGTCAATTGGGTGGTGAACATCACCGACGTGGATGACAAGATCATCACCGAGGCCGCCGCGCGCGGAGTCTCGGTGACGCAGCTCGCGCGCGAGCTCGAGCAGCAGTACGTCGACGCTCTCGCGGCGCTGGATGTGACGTCCATCGACGCCATGCCGCGGGCCAGCGAGTACGTGCCGCAGATGATCGAGCACATCCAGGGCCTGATCGACCGCGGCTACGCCTACGTCGTCGACGGCGACGTGTATTTTGACGTCGGCAAGGACGACGACTACGGCAAGCTCTCGAACCGCAAGCCCGAGGAGCAGTTCGCCGGCACCCGCGACGGACTGCTCGGCAAGGGCAAGCGCAACCCCGGCGACTTCGCCCTCTGGAAGGCCGCCAAACCGTCCGAACCAGACGATGTGAAGTTTCCCTCGCCCTGGGGGCCGGGCCGTCCGGGATGGCACATCGAATGCTCGGTGATGAGCGCCAGGCTGCTTGGCGAGACGTTCGACATCCACGGTGGCGGCATGGACCTGATCTTCCCGCACCACGAAAACGAGATCGCGCAATCCGAGTCGCTGACCGACAAGCCCTTCGCCCGCATCTGGATGCACAACGGCCTGACGCGCTTCAACACGAAGAAAATCTCCAAGTCGGACGCCGAGATGCAGAAGGCCATGCAGGAGCTCCAGCTCACGAACCTGCTGGCGAAGTACCCCAGCGAGCTGCTGCGCTTCCTGATTCTCTCTTCGCACTACCGCGCGCCGATCGACTTCTCCGACTCGACGATCGACGCGGCGCGCAAGGGCCTCGACACCTTCTACCGGCTCTTCGAGCGCATCGAACGCCTCACAGGCTCCAACCCCTACGAGGCCGGCGTGCGGATCGAGCAGCTCTTCGAGGTCGCCACGGACCCGTCCGCGCACGCCCTCGTCAAGGACGTGCTGGCCGAACAACTTCGGTTCCTCGAGGCGATGGACGACGACTTCAACACCGCCGCGGCCATCGGCGTGCTGTTCGACATCGCCGGACTGATCAACCGTTACATCGAGCAATCACGACTCGAGATCCGTCGCAGCGAGCAGCCGCGGACGTTCGCCGCCGCCGCGACGCACACGCTCGTGTTTCTCGGCCGGCTGCTCGGGATGTTCCTGCGGCCGGCGAAGAAGCAGTCGCCGGGCGACGACGCCCTCAGCGGCGACCTGATCGCGCTGTTGATCGACGTGCGAAACCAGGCGCGGCAGACGAGGCAATTCGAAATCGGCGACCTGATCCGCAACCGCCTCGACGCGCTCGGCATCCTGCTCGAAGACCGTCCCGACGGGACCGGCTGGCGACGCAAGTGACGCAGCCAACGATGACCGGACTCGATCGACGGACCGCCGCCCCGCCACCGGCGCGATCGCGCCGCCGGGCGGCCGCGCGGCAGATCCTCGGCATCGATCCCGGCCTGGACTCCTGCGGGTACGCCGTGATTGAGCCGGCCACGCGTCGCGTGATCGACGGCGGCGTGATCCGCACATCGTCGCGACGGGCGATGGCGGAGCGACTGCGCGAAATCGAGGCCGGCCTCGACGAGTTGCTGAGCGAGCACGCGGTTGACCGCGTCGCGGTCGAGGAGCTCTACGCCCACTACAAGCATCCCCGAACGGCCATCCTGATGGGCCACGCCCGCGGGGTGCTGTTGCTCGTCGCCGCTCGGCGCGGATTGCCTGTCGTGGGCATCGCCGCGACGCGGATCAAAAAGCTGCTGACCGGCAACGGCCACGCATCAAAACGGCAGATGCAGCGCGCGATCATGCTGACGGCCGGACTGCCGCGCCCGCCCGAGCCGCCCGACGTGGCCGACGCGATCGCGGTCGCGCTGGCGGCTGATCTGCTGCACGAGCGGTCGGCGCGATGATCCGGCGCGACTTGCCGCGCCGCCGGTGTTGCCGCCACAATCGCGACCGATGATCGTCCGACTGACCGGTCTGCTGGCGGAACTCGACGAGGAATCGGTTGTCGTCGAGCGCGACGGACTTGCCTACGAAGTGCTCGTCGCGCCATACACGTTGGCCGAACTGGCCGCCTGCCGCGGGCAGCGCGTCACGCTGCACACGATCGACTATCTCGAAGGCAACCCGGCCGGCGGGAACATGCAGCCGCGCATCGTGGGGTTCCTGCACGCAGAGGACCGCGCGTTCTTCCGCATCTTCACCACGGTGAAGGGGATCGGACTGCGCAAGGGACTTCGCGCGCTGGCCGAGCCGGCCGCGCGGATCGCGCAGTGGATCGAGGCGGGCGACACGGCCACGCTGGCAAAACTGCCCGGCATCGGCAAGAAGGCCGCGCAGCAGATTGTCGCGGAGCTCCGCGGAAAACTGGACGCGTTCCGCGGCGCAGGCGCGCCCGCGGCGCTGCCGACCTCGTGGTCGGATGGTCAGCGCGACGCAATCGACGTGCTTGTGGCGTGGGGCGACCCGCGGCAGGATGCGGAGCGCTGGGTCGCCCGGGCCGCGCAGCTTCATCCGGAGCTGTCGACAGCGGATGAGTGGGTCCGCGCGGCGTACCGCATCCGCGGCGGCGCGGAGGGCTGACGCGCGGCGGATGATCGGGCAGGCGCGCCGCCGGCGCGCTCCGGCGGACGAACGGGAGACCCGTGGCTCGGGAACGGATCATCAGCGGCGAAGTGACAAACGAGGCCGAAGAGCGCGCCAACGTCTCCCTGCGCCCGCAGCGGCTGGAGGAGTGCGTCGGGCAGACGCAGGTCATCGAGCAGCTCCGCATCGCCATTGCCGCGGCCAAGAAGCGACGCGAGCCGCTCGAACACCTGTTGCTGGATGGTCCGCCCGGGCTGGGCAAGACGACGCTCGCGCACGTTATCGCGAACGAAATGGGGGCGGGCGAGCGCATCCGCATCACGAGCGGACCGGCGATCGTCAAGACGGCCGACCTGATGAGCACGCTGACCGGGCTGGAGGACGGTGATGTGCTGTTCATCGACGAGGTGCACAGGCTCGGAAAGGTCGTCGAGGAGTTCCTGTACCCGGCGATGGAGGACTTCCGCGTCGACTTCACGCTCGACGGCGGCATCGGCGGCCGGACGGTCAATTTCCGGCTGAAGCGTTTCACGCTCGTGGGGGCGACGACCCGCGCCGGACTGCTGACGGCCGCGATGCGCGACCGCTTCGGGCTGCGCTATCACCTCGACTTCTACGCGCCCGACGAACTGTGCGAGATCCTGCGGCGCTCCGCGAAGCGGCTGGAATTGCCGGCCGCCGATGACGCGCTCCATCGGATCGCGCACCGATCGCGCGGAACGCCGCGCGTCGCGAACCGCCTGCTGCGGCGCGTGCGCGACTACGCGCAAGTCTGCGGCGACGGCCGCCTCTCGCGAAAGGTCGTCGATGAAGCGCTGGCGGTCCAGCAGATCGACGCGCTCGGGCTTGACGAGCTGGATCGCGCGTTTCTCGGCGCGCTGATCGACGTCTACCACGGCGGCCCGGCAGGCATCGAAGCCCTCGCCGCGACGCTCGGCCAGGAACGCGACACGCTGGAGGACGTCGTGGAGCCGTACCTGCTCCAGATCGGGTTTGTGACGCGCACGCGGCAGGGCCGGTGCGCCACAACGGCGGCATACGCCCACCTGGGGCGAACGCCGCCGGTGCAGGACGGACGGGCTGACGACGCCGAAGGTACGCTCTTCGGCGGATAGCACGCGACGCGCCGCATCGGATTCCGAGACGATTCGGCCCGTTCGGTCAAGGCATGGCAGATGCAGATGCGCGAGGGATGGCCATGAACACTCGAGCGACTCGCATTGCGATCGCACTCTCGTGTCTGGCGTCGCTTGGTGCTGGCGCGTGGGCCCTCGACGACGTTCGTCAAAGCAAGCCGGATTCCGAGCAGCGGTCGGTCGCCGAGCCGAAGTCCGAACTGCCCGCCAATCCGAAGGCGGACGCGAAGCGGCTCGAGGGCGCGGGGCCCAAAGCGAAGGTCAAGCACACCCCCCACTACTCCATCGTCCACGACACCGATGACAAGACGCTTGCGGCCTTCGTCACGCGGATCGAGGCGACCTACAAGGCCGTCGTTCGGTTCTCCGGTCAGATCGGCGTGCCGGTCCGTGAGCCGAAGGAGAAGTTGCGGATTCACTTCTTCCATCGCTTCGACGGATACGCCGGCTTCATCGAGGCCATCGGCGCATCCGCCACGCAGGAAACGCCGGGCGTCTTTATTCCGGCCCTGAACGTCTCGGCGTTCTTCAATTTCGCCGATTCGGATGTGCTCAAGAAGTTCAAGGACGAACTCGAGCAGGCCCGCGCCGACGGCATCGCCGCGCGTCGCAGCGGCGCTCGGCCGGACTTCTCGCGAATCAACGCCTACAAGGCTCGCGTCGCGAAGTACGAAGAGCACGTCAACCGCCTCATCGTTCAGCACGAAGTCGCCCATCAGGTGCTTTTCAACATCGGCGTGCACAACCGCCGCTTCCAGGCCAATCCGCCCTGGCTCGTCGAAGGGCTCGCCATGATGTTCGAGACGCCGCCGAGCGCGTCCGGATCGGGCCTCGGCTCGATCAACCAGAACCGGCTGGTGCGGTGGCGCGATCTCGCCGAGGAGAAGCAGCTCCCGCCGTTCCGCGACATCCTGACGAAGCCTGAGTTGTTCTACCCCAGCGCCCCGGAGGCCGAGAAAGCCTACGCACAGGCGTGGGCGATGGTGCATTACCTCCAGCGCACGCGACGACCAAAATTCGTGCATTACATGCAACTGATCCGCGAGCGCAAGAAGGACACGGAATATTCCGCGAAGCAGGAGCTCGCCACGTTCGAGAAGGCGTTTGGCCCGCTGGATGATGACTTCATCGAGGCGTGGGAAAAGTACATGAAGAAGCTGCCGATGAAGCGCAGCGCCGCGGGAATCTGATCGGCCGCACCTCGCGCGGATCACCGCCCGGCTCGAACTCTCCCGCGCCGGCCCTTGCCGCATCGTCCCTCCGACCGGATGATGGGGCCGGAGGTGCCTCATGGTCGGCCGGAGCGGATTCGCGGGAGGGTTCGTCGTCGTCGCGATCGCGGCACTTGTCTTCGCCCAACCCGCCCGCGTCAAACCGATCCCCGTCCGAGATCGCACGGACCTGCGCGACGCCGTGCTCGCCAGGATCGACACGTCGATTTCGGGCTGGGTCGAACTTTACAAAGAGATGCACGCCCACCCGGAGCTTTCGCTGATGGAGAAGGAGTCAGCCGCGCGGGTCGCGAAGCGCCTGCGGCAGGCGGGCTACGAGGTCTCCGAAAACGTCGGCGGTTACGGCGTCGTCGCGGTACTGCGTAACGGCGACGGCCCGACGGTTCTCATTCGCGGCGACATGGACGCCCTGCCCGTCTCCGAGGAGACGGGCCTGCCCTACGCCAGCCGAGTCAAGATCGAGCTTGACGATGGCTCGCACGTCGGCGTCATGCACGCCTGCGGGCACGACATTCACCAGACCGTGCTGATCGGCACGGGCCAGACGCTTGCGGCGCTGAAGGACCGCTGGAGCGGCACGGCGCTGCTCATCGCGCAGCCGGCGGAGGAGATCGGCAAGGGTGCGCGGATGATGATCGACGCGGGCCTGTTCAAGCGATTCCCGCGGCCCGACGCGTGCATCTCGCTCCACGATGCGCACGACGTGCCGGCTGGCTCGGTGGGCTGCACGTCGGGCTGGGTGAACGCGAACGTGGATTCGGTCGACATCCGCATTTACGGCAAGGGCGGACACGGGGCGTATCCGCACCAGGCGATCGACCCGATTGTGGCGGCGTCGCACGTGGTCGTCGCGCTTCAGACGATCACCAGCCGGCGGATCGATCCGGTCGAGTCGGCCGTCGTCACGGTCGGGTCTATCCACGGCGGCACGAAACACAACATCATCCCGCCGCACGTCGATCTGAAGCTGACCGTGCGCTCCTACAAGGAGGACGTTCGGCGGCAGGTGCTCGACTCGATCCGCCAGATCACGACCGATACGTGCCGGGCGCTCGCGTGTCCGCAGCCGCCGGACATGACCGTGCTCGATGACCAGTTCACGCCGGCCAGCTACAACGACCCGCAACTCAGCGCCGACGCCCGTGCGCTGTTCCAATCCCTGCTGGGACCGGACAAGGTCATCGACAAGCCGCCGACCATGGGTGGCGAGGACTTCGGCCAGTACGCGGCGACGCTCGGCGTGCCCGGCTACATGTTCTGGCTGGGCGCGGGCGATGCAGCCGCGATCGAGGCGTCGAAGCAGCCGGGCGGAGCGCCCTTGCCGGCGATGCACTCGAGCAAGTTCGCGCCGATTCCGGAGCCGACGATCCGCACCGGCGTCCGCTCGCTCACGAGCCTGGCGCTGGCGATCCTCGGCGAGAAGAAGCCCTGACTGACCGATGGCGGCGTCGACCAGAACGCTCAAGCGACCGACCCAACGCAAGCTTCGCCCGAACGTTCGCGAGCATCCGCCACGACGACCCGCGTCGCCGCGCGCACTCGGGCAGGTCTTCACGCCACCCGTCGTCGCGGAGTTCCTCGTGCGATGGGCCACGGCCGTCGTCCCACGTCGCCTGCTGGATCCGGCCGTCGGTGACGGCGTGTTCATTCGAGCGTTCGTGGAGCGATCGCAGCGCGACACGCGCCTGCGGCGAACGCGGATCATCGCATGCGAACTCGACCCGCGGCTGGCCGCGCGGTTCAGCGCATCGTCCGAGGCGCGCGCGCTCGGCGGCCGACTCGAGCTGCGGACGGCCGACTTTCTGCGCGCACGGTTCGACGGTGGATTCGATGCGGCGGTCTGTAACCCACCCTACGTGCGGCACCACGATCACGCGTGCGACGACGGCATTTTCGACGCGTTCGATCGACGGCTGGGCCGGCGCGTTCCGCGCACGACCAACCTCTACGGGCTCTTCATGCTCCGCATCTGGTCGCTGCTCGCGCCGGGCGGTCGGGCGGCGATCATCACGCCCGCCGAGTGGCTGAACGCCGATTTCGGCCGCACGCTGAAGCGCTACTTCCTTGACGAAAACGCGATCGACGAGATCATCCACTTCGATCATCGCGCGACGGTCTTCAACGACGTGCTGACCACGGCCGCCATCACGCTGCTGCGCCGCGGGCGGCGATCGAACGAACCGGTTCGTCTCCGCCGCGTCCGCCGCACGCGCGAGCTGTTCAGCGGTCGTACGACTCGAGCCGTTGCGCGCGACGAACTCGACCCCGACGCCAAGTGGTCGCCGCTGTTCGACCCGGACTCGAACGGCGCGTCGGCCGGCGCGAAGCTGGAACAGTTCGCTCGCTGCGTCCGCGGCATCGCCACCGGAGCGAACGAGTTCTTCGTCCTGCGTCCGTCGGAGCTTCTTCGGCACGGCCTCGATCGCGCGGACGTGCGGATCTGCGTCTCGAAAGCGGCGCACATCCGCGGTCCGCGACTGACGCGCAGCGACGTGCAGCGCCTCATCGACGCAGACGAGCGCATCTACCTGCTCGATCCCCGAACGCCGCTGCGGCCGGCCGTGCGGCGATACCTCGCCCTCGGACGCCGCGCGGGCGTGCACCGCCGGTACCTTCCGGCGCACCGGCCGATCTGGTATCGCCCGGAGCAGCGCGATCCCGCGCCGGTCTGGATTAATGTCTTTGCCCGCAGCGGCTTTCGCTTCGTACGCAACGAGGCCGGCGTGTCGCACCTGACCGCGTTCCACTCGATCTATCCACACGACGGCATTGACGCCGATCGGCTGCACGCGCTGCTCTCGCGCCGCGACACGCAGCGTCGCATCGCCGCCGAGCAGCGGCTCTATGCGGCCGGGCTGCGCAAGCTCGAACCGCGCGACGTGGAGCGCATCGCGTTGCCGCGCGGCGACGTCAGGATTTGAATTTCCGCCCGGTGAGACGCTCGTACGCCTCGATGTAGCGCGCCCGTGTCCCCGCGACAACCTCGTCCGGCAGCGTCGGACCCGGCGGCGACTTGTCCCACTTCCCCGCCAAGCACAGCCCTTCGAGGTAGTCCCGGACGAACTGCTTGTCGAAGCTCGCCTGGTCGCGGCCGGGCTGGTAACGATCGGCGGGCCAGAATCGAGACGAATCGGGCGTGAGGACTTCATCCACAAGGATCAACGTGCCGGAATCGCTCGGCCCGCCCCACGCTTCGACGTGACCGAACTCGAACTTCGTGTCGGCGATCAGGATTCCGCGCGATTCGGCGTACGCCGCGGCTTCGCGGTAGATCAAGAGGCTCCGCTCGCGGAGCGTACGCATCGTCTCGCCCCCGACACGATCGCTGGCCTGCTCGAAGGTGATATTCTCGTCGTGCCCCGACTCGGACTTGGTCGCCGGCGTGAAGATCGGCTCGGGCAAGCGTTCGCCCTGCCGCAGTCCGGCCGGGAGCGGCACGCCGCAGACGCGTCCGGTGGCCTGGTACTCCTTCCATCCGCTGCCGGCGAGGTACCCACGGACGACGCACTCGATCGGCACAACCGTCGCCTTCTCGCAGAGCATCGTGCGCCCGGCGAGCATCGTCGCGTACGGCGCAAACTCGGCCGGGAACATGTCGCCGGCGATCGACAGGAGGTGATGCGGCACACGCTGCGAGAACCGCTCGAACCAGAATTGCGCGAGCCCCGTCAGCAAGCGGCCTTTGTCGGGGATGCCGTTGGCCATCACAACGTCAAAGGCGCTGATGCGGTCGGTGGCGACGATGAGGACGCGGTCGCCCAGATCATAGACGTCGCGGACCTTGCCGCGCTTTACGGGAACGCCGGACAGGTGCGTCTCGAGCAGCGCCGGGCCGCTCATCGCGAACCCACCGAGGAGGCCGTCGTTGCATCGGACCGTCCGTCCGGCGCGCCGCCGCAAGCCGGGGCGTCCGGGCCGCGCGGCAACGATGCCGATCCGGCCGCCGGCTTCAATTCGGCCGTCTTGCGCCAGGCGCGGAGCACTTCGGCGACGCTCCAAAGCTGCTGGATGCAGCCGCGGGGTCGATGCGGCGGGTCGCCGTCGAAGATGCCGCTGACGCCGCCCAGACAACCCGGACCGACGATGTGCGCGACGAGCGGCTCGAGGAACGCGCGGGCCGCCGCGCGGGACTGAGACGACTCGCCGTGCACGCGGAGATACGCGTCAACGAACGGACCCATGAGCCACGGATAAACCGAACCTTGATGCGCCGCGCGTTCGCAATGCTCGATCGAGCCCTCGTAGCGGCCCTGGTAGCGCGGATCGGCCGGCGAGAGCGTGCGGAGGCCCACGGGCGTGAGCAGCTCGGTCTGCACGAGCCGCACGACGGCGGCCTGCTGCGCCGCGGTCAGGGCGCTGTTCCGAAAGCTGACCGCGAGGACCTGGTTCGGCCGGATTGAGGCGTCCGGGCCGTCCGGGCCGATCGTGTCGAAGAGTCCGCCGACCGCGGGATTCCAGAAGGTCGGCGCGAACCTGTCGCGCACGAGCGCCGCGAGCGTCGCGCACTGCGCGGCGCCGTCCGAATCGACCGTCTCAGCCCGTGCGGCGAGGACACAGAGGGCGTGATACCACAGCGCGTTGACGTCAACCGCCTTGCCCGTGCGCGGCGTACTGAAGACCCAGGCATAGCGGGCGTCCATCCACGTGGAAGCGAAACCGATGTCTTCGCAGACGAGCAGTCCGTCGTCGTCACAGCGCATGCCGGCGTGCTCGTCGTTGCGCATTGCGCGTACGATGTCCAGCGATGCCCGCAGCATTTCGGCGGCGGCCGGCGATGCATCGTCGGTCGCGTGCAGGTATGCGTCGATGGCATGGATCAGCCAGAGCGCGGCGTCGGCGCTGACGTACTCGCTGTCGTCCGGCTCGTCGCTGATGTGCGACGGCAGCGCGCCGTTGCGACGCAACAGCGCCAGGCGCAGGAGCAATTCGCGCGCCTCGGCCACGCGCCCCGTCTCAAGGAGCAACCCGGGGATGGACATGCACGCGTCGCGCGCGTATTCGTCAAGCCAGGGATAACCGGCGATGAGTCCGAGCCGATTCGTCCCGCCGACGTGCGTCTGGCGGAACATGAATTGCCGCGCGGCGCGCTCCAGTCGCGCTTCGGCGCAGCCTTCGCAGTGCACGACCAGCTTCTGGTCCGATGCGCCGGTCGCCACGACCGAGATCGTCGGTTCCTGCGGCGAAATCCGCGCCGCGCGATCGATCGGATCGGCCAGCAGGTCCTCGACGGCGTGCCGCAGGACGTGCGGATCGCGATGGCCGACGAGACCGATCAGCTCGACGCGCAGCGGTCCGCGGCCGACGGCGGTGAACGCGCCGGGGACCATGAGGTCCTCGCCGAAGTCCAGTCCGCGCTCCGCCTCGCGCCGATAGCGGAAGTTGTACCACCAGTCGCCGCGGGCGTGGAATTCGACCGGCGGGCCGCCGTCGTCGCGCCGACCGACGATGCCGAAGCGAACGCGATCGTCCTGCCGGTACGTCAGCCCGAGGACCTCGCCATCACACCCCACATCGAACAGCTCGCCCGCCGAGCGCCGCCGCAGCGTGTTGAGCGCGCGGCTAGCGATCAGCGGCCAGACCTGCAACCTCGCCTCGACGCCCGGCCGCCCATCGACCTCGTAACGAACGACGACGGCGTCGCGCCCCTCGACCAGGCGCACCTGCCGCACAATCCGAAGCGAACCGATCTCGTAGGTCCAGCGAACGAAAGGGCTCGGACCTTCGTTGCGGACCTCGACGCGCGTCAGGTTGCGATATCCGTGCGGGTCGATCGCGTTGTTGAACTCGAAGTTGGCGAGCAAATAGGTCCGGCCGTCGATCTGAACGTGCTCGGCCGCGTGCGACCAGAGCATCCAGCGCTTAAGCCGTGGGCCGGGCTGGTTCCAGGTCAGCCAGCCGTGTTCGCGGCGCGTTGGACAGCCGATCAGCGTGGAGCACGCGAACGCGCCGTGGCCGTTCGTAAGCAGCCACTCATAGTCAATCCACTCGTCGAACGTTCCGGGGAGCATTTCGATCTCGTCCGCGTGACCGGACTATCGCGCAGTCTCGCCGGAGCGTCAAGCCGCGGCGATGCGCCGTCGTGTCACCCGGCCGACGCCGCGGCGCTCCGCTCGCCGGCGGCGCGCATGAGTCGTCCGCGCAGCACGGTCAGCAGGGTGTCGCCGTGAAAATACACATCGGACAGGCGCCAGTGGATCGTCTGCGTATCGACCAGCCGCACGCTGCCGGTCGCGCCGTCGAAGAGCGGTTCGACGCGCTTGACCTCGTCGATGGTGAAGATCAGGTCCGGTTCGCGGCGGATGATCGTCCGGATGCCCCATGGCGCCGCGCGGACGCGAATCTCGGCCAGCGTCAGCAAGGTCGCCGCCTCGCGCGGCAGTCGACCGAAGGCATCGACAAGGTCGGCCTCAAGCTGCGACACCTCCTGCGGCGTGCGGCACGACGTGACGCGCCGATACGCCTCCATGCGCTGCCGGTCCGACGGGATATAGTGCTTCGGCAGGTACGCCTCGACGTTCAGCTCCAGATGCACGTCCACCGTCGGGGCGGGGGCCTCGCCCTTCATCCGCCGAACGGCCTGTTCGAGCAGCCGGCAGTACATCTCGTAACCCACGGCGGCGATGTGGCCGGACTGCTCCGGGCCGAGGATGTTGCCCGCGCCGCGAATCTCCAGGTCGCGCATGGCGATGCGAAAGCCCGCGCCCAGCTCGCTGAACTCCTCGATCGCCTTCAACCGCTTGGCAGCCGTGTCGGTCAGCGGGCGCTCCGGCGAGAGGAGCAGATAGCAGTAGGCCCGGTGCTTGTACCGACCCACGCGACCCCGAAGCTGGTGCAGGTCGGCCAGTCCAAATCGATCAGCGCTGTCGATGAGAATCGTATTGACGTTGGGGATGTCGAGGCCGGCCTCGATGATCGTGGTGCAGACGAGCACGTCGGCCTCATGCCGTACGAAGCGGACCATCACGTCCTCCAGTTCATCGGGCGGCATCTGGCCGTGGCCGATCAGCAGTCGGGCCTCGGGCACGATGGCCGCGATGCGATCGGCGGTCTGGCGGATGGTCTGCACGCGATTGTGGACGAAATAGACCTGGCCGTCCCGGTTCATCTCGCGCAGGATCGCCGCCCGGACAAGGTTGGCGTCCCAGGTCGTGACGCGCGTGGTGATGGCGCGGCGGTCGAGCGGCGGCGTTGCGAGCGCGCTGATGTCGCGCAATCCGATCAGCGACATGTGAAGGGTGCGCGGGATCGGCGTGGCCGTCAGCGTCAGGACGTCAACGGTGCTGCGCAGTTGCTTCAGACGTTCCTTGTGCTCGACGCCGAATCGCTGCTCCTCATCGATCACGACCAGCCCGAGATCGGCGAACCTCACGTCCTTGCTGAGCAGCCGGTGCGTGCCGATCAGGATGTCAACCTGGCCCTTTCTCGCCCGCGCGAGGACTTCGGCCTGCTGCTTTTTCGACTTGAAACGCGAAACCGACTCGACGACGAACGGGTAGTCCGCCAGTCGCTCGCGGAACGTCTGCTCGTGCTGCTCGGCAAGCACGGTCGTCGGCACGAGCACGGCGACCTGCTTGCCGAACTCGACAACCTTGAAGGCCGCGCGGACCGCCAGCTCCGTCTTGCCGTAGCCCACATCGCCGCACAGCAGCCGGTCCATCGGCCGCGCGCGGGCCATGTCGCGCTTAATCTCCGCCAGGCCCGACGACTGGTCCGGTGTCTCGGCGTACGGAAACGCACTTTCGAACTCCTTCTGCCACGACGTGTCGCCAGGATACGAAACGCCGGGCTGCGACTCGCGCTGCGCCTGCACGCGCAGCAACTCCGCCGCGAGGTCATCCACCGCCTCGGCCACGCGGGCCGTCGTCGCTTTCCAGCGCGTCCCGCCGAGCTTCGACAGCGGCGGGGCCGCGCCGCCCGATCCGACGTATTTCTGAACCAGGTCGATCTGCGAGACCGGCACGTGCATCACGGCATCGTCGGCGAATCGGAGCGTCAGGAACTCCTCCGCCTTGCGGCTGTCGCCCTTCACCATCGTCTTCATGCCGACAAACTTGCCGATCCCGTGCACGACGTGCACGACGTAGTCGTTCGCCTGGAGATCGAGAAACGAATCGATCGGCCGGCCCGTGACGACGCGACGGATGCGCCGCCGATGTTGATAGCGATGGAAGACCTCGTGGCCGGACGTGAGCACAAATGCCGGCGACTCCTCGTCGCGCGATGCGGTGCTCGGCCGCCAGCAGAAACCCTGGTGCACGAGACCGATCGCGACCTCGAGGTTCGGCGTTGCCAGGCCGCCGGCGGTGCAGACCTGGGCGATCAGTTCGCCGAGCCGATCAACCTCGCCCTGGTTGTCGCACCAGACCGTGGCGTGTCCGCGCTGGCCGAGCGTGACCAACTGCTGCACGGCGTCGACCGCCTTCGGCTCGAACTGCGGCAGCGGGCTCGCGTCAACGACGACGCCGCGATCCGGCGCAACCGAGCCCGCAAAGCGCGACATCTGCACCAGCGCAAAGTCCGCCGCGCGGCGAAAGATCGCCTCGACCGGAAACATGCCCAACGGCGTGCCCAGTCGGGCCAGGATCGTGCGGCCCAACTCCTGCACCTCGGCCGGTTCGCGCAGTGCGACGATCGTGTCCCTGGGCAGGAAGTTGAAGAAGGAAGTGGTTTCGCCGTGCTGCAGCGACGGCGGAGGCGCAAGCGAAAGCCGAATTCGGTCAAGCGCGCGCGTGGAGCGCTGCGAGCCGGGTTCGAACTCGCGGATGGACTCGATCTGGTCGCCGAAGAACTCGATCCGCACGGGATCCACGTCGGCCGTGTGAAAGACGTCGAGGATCCCCCCGCGCAATGCGAAATCGCCCGGCTCCTCGACCTGGTCCAGCCGGTTCATGCCCCGCGCGACGAGCCACTCGGCAACCTGGCGCGGCGGGATCGACTGCCCGATCCGCAGCTCCAGCGCGTGCGCCGACAGGGCCGCGGGCGTCGGCACGGCCTGCATCAGCGCCTGGATCGGCGTGACGATCGTGCGGACCGACTCGCCCGACGCCAGCCGTCCGCACAGGCGGCTCCGGGCCGCGCCGATCTCGCCGCTGCCCGTTCCCTCGCCGGGCAGCGCCTCCCACGCCGCGAGCAGCTCCGGCGTCTGGCCATAGCAGGTCTCGATGTCATCCTGCGCGTGATCGGCGTCTTCGAGATGGGCGGTGACGTAGAGCAGCGGCCGTCCGGCGGCCCTTGCGACGGCCCCGGCCAGGATCGGCGCGCACGATCCCCACAAGCCGCTGACGCCGACCGGCCCCCGTGCATCCGCGAGGGCGTCGGCGATGCGGCCCACGACCGGATCGCGGGCGATCGCCTCGATCACCTTCACCTGACCCGATTATAGAGCGGAGTGGCGGCTCCGATCGACGGAGGAGTCGGACCCGGAGGCGGGCGTCCGCGGGTCGAGTTGCTATATACTGCTCGCATTCGGAACGGCTCGGTGCGGTTCTGAGTAATCCCTGGCGCGCGAGGGGCTGAGATGATCGACGTACGACGGTTCGTTTCCACCCTGTTCGTCCTCCTCATCCTCACGCTTCCCGCACCGCCGCCCGTCCTCGCTGAAGACAAGCCGACCGCCACGACGACCTCCGCGCCGGCGGAGCCGCCGGAAGACCTCACGAAGTCGGAGACGTTTTCGGGGCTGAAGTTCCGCGGAATCGGCCCGGCGCTCGCATCCGGGCGGATCAGTGATATCGCCGTTAACCCGCACAACCCGCACGAGTGGTACATCGCGGTCGCATCCGGCGGCGTCTGGAAGACGACGAATGCCGGTACGACGTTTACCCCCATCTTCGACGACCAGGGTTCGTACTCGATCGGCTGCGTGGCGATCGATCCGAACAACCCCAAGGTCGTCTGGGTCGGTACGGGCGAGAACAACAGCCAGCGCAGCGTCGCCTTCGGCGACGGCGTGTATCGCACGCGCGACGGCGGCGCTTCATGGGAAAACATGGGCCTGCGCGACTCCGAGCACATCGGCATGATCGCGATCGATCCGCGCAACTCCGACGTCGTCTACATCGCGGCACAGGGGCCGCTCTGGCGGGCCGGAAACGACCGCGGACTCTACAAGACCACCAACGGCGGATTGACCTGGACCCGCGTGCTGCACGTCTCGGACGACACGGGCATCAACGAGGTGCATCTCGATCCCCGGAATCCGGACACGATCTACTGTTCGGCCTACCAGCGCCGCCGGCACGTCTGGACGCTCGTCAACGGCGGTCCGGAATCGGCGATCTACAAGTCCACGGACGCGGGCGTGACGTGGCGAAAACTCACCCGCGGCCTGCCGGAGGTCGACCTCGGCCGGATTGGCATGGACATCTCGCCGGCGAACCCGGACGTGATTTACGCGATCGTCGAGGCCGCTGAGGACAAGGGCGGGTTCTTCCGATCGACCGATCGCGGGGAGACGTGGGAGAAGCGCAGCGATCACGTGTCGGGCAGCCCGATGTACTACAACGAGATCTTCTGCGACCCGAACGACGTCGACCGCGTCTATTCGATGGACACATTCATGCACCGGACCGAGGACGGCGGGAAGACGTTCTCGCGCGTGCCGCGGCGGCACCGGCACGTCGATGACCACGCGTTCTGGATCGATCCGAAGAACGCCGACCACCTCCTCGTCGGCTGCGACGGAGGGTTATACGAGTCCTTTGACCGCGCCGAGAACTGGGGTTTCTTCGCCAACCTGCCGGTCACGCAGTTCTATCGCGTCACGATCGACAACTCCGCGCCGTTCTATTACGTATACGGCGGCACGCAGGACAACAACACGCTTGGCGGACCCTCGCGCACGCTCGACCGCGTCGGCATCGCCAACGAACACTGGTTCGTCACCGTCGGCGGCGACGGGTTCAAGTCGCAGATCGACCCGCAGGACCCGAACATCGTCTACAGCCAGTGGCAGTACGGCGGACTGGTCCGGCACGATCGACGCAGCGGCGAGACGATCGACATCAAGCCGCGCGAGGCGCCGGGCGAGGAGCCCTACCGCTGGAACTGGGACTCGCCCCTCATCATCAGCGTTCACAACCACGCGCGGCTCTACTTCGCCGCGAACAGGCTGTTCCGCTCCGACGACCGCGGCGACAGTTGGACCGCGATCAGCGACGACCTGACGCGACGACTCGACCGGAACAAGCTCAAGGTCATGGGGAAGATCCAGCCGGCCGACGCCGTCGCCAAGCACGCGTCGACCTCGTTCTTCGGAAACATCGTCTCGCTCTGCGAATCACCGCTGAAGGAGGGCCTGATCTACGTCGGTACCGACGACGGTCTGGTGCAGATCACCGAGGACGCGGGCAAGACGTGGCGCAAGGTGGACCGCTTCCCGGGCGTTCCCGAGATGACCTACGTCAGTTGCCTGTACGCCTCCCAACATGAACCGGATACGGTCTATGCCGCGTTTGACAATCACAAGAACGGCGATTTCAAACCGTATCTGCTCCGAAGCCCGGATCGCGGACGCAACTGGGTCAACGTCGCCGGCGACCTGCCCGCGCGCGACATCGTCTATACGGTCATCGAGGACCACGTCGACAAGAACCTGCTCTTCGCCGGCACCGAGTTCGGCTGCTACTTCTCCCGCGACGGAGGGACGAAGTGGCTCCGGCTCAAGGGCGGCCTGCCGACCATCGCCGTGCGCGACATCGCGATTCACGCGCGCGAAAACGACCTCGTCCTCGCAACGTTCGGCCGCGGCTTCTACATCCTCGACGACTACAGCCCGCTGCGCGAGTCCACGCCCGAACTGCTCGCCGCCGATGCGCACCTGTTCCCCGTCGAACCCGCGCTGCGCTACATCCGCACCAACCGGCTGGGCAATCGCTCCGGCCGAGGCAGCCAGGGCGCGAACTTCTACGCCGCACCCAATCCGCCGTTCGGCGCGGTCTTCACCTACTACTTCAAGGAGAAGATCATGACCCGCAAGGAGCGGCGCAAGCAGGAAGAGAAGAAGGCCGCCAAGGAGGGCCGCGATGCGCCGTACCCGACGATCGAGCAACTCCGCGAAGAGGACCTGGAAAAAGAACCCGCGGTCGTGCTGATCGTCCGGGACGGTCAGGGCCGCGTCCTGCGCCGAATCGCCGGTGACCGCGACAAGGGTTTTCACCGCGTCTCGTGGGATCTGCGCTACCCCACCGCGGAGCCGATCTCGCTCGCAAAGCCCGAGGAGCCCGCGCCCTGGGATGAAGACCCGGCCGGCCCGCTCGCATCGCCGGGCGCTTATACCGTGACGCTGGCGAAGGAAGTCGATGGCGTCGTCACGCCGCTCGTCGAGCCGCGGACGTTCGAGGTCCAATCGCTGGATCTGGCGACGTTCCCGGCGAAAGACGCTGCGGAACTACTGGCATTCAAGCAGAAGCTGTCGCGGTTGCAACGGGCCGTACTGGCGGCCGTTCGGGCTGCCGGCGAGGCGGGCAACCGCCTGAAGCACTGCCGCAAGGCGGTGCTCGAGACGCCGGACGTCGATCCTGCGCTGCTCGCCGACGTGACGGCGCTCGAGCGGCGGCTGGAGGCGCTCCTGACGAAGCTCCGCGGTGACCCGACGCGCGCAAAACGAAACGAGCCGGAGCCGCCGTCGATCCAGGAGCGCGTGCAAAACGCGACGTACAGCCTGTGGTACTCGACCTCTCCGCCGACGAAGACGCAGCGCGATGCGTACCGATTCGCCGGTGAGGAGTTCCGGCCGGTCCTCGACGACCTGCGCCAACTCGTTGAGAAGGACCTCGCGCAGCTCGAACAGAAACTCGAGCAGGCGAACGCGCCGTGGACGCCGGGCCGACTGCCGACGTGGGAGTTCGAAGGCGAGTAGCGCTACGCAACAGCCGTCAGCGAGAGGTCGCTCGTCCGGCCCGCACGCCAGTGGTGGTAGCCGAGCGCGGCGATCATGGCGGCGTTGTCGGTGCAGAACTCGGGCGGCGTGAGGTGAAGCGTCAGTCGCCGCTCGGCTAACGCCTCCGCCAGCCGCGACCGGAGCATCGAGTTGGCGGCCACACCGCCCCCGACGACGACGGTCTCGACGCCGCAGCGCGCGACGGCCAGCATCGTCTTCGCAACCAAGACGTCGACCACTGCCGCCGAGAAACTTGCGCAGATGTCGCGGACGTCCTGCGGCGACAAACGCTCCAGTCCGCCGGCCGTTCGGCCGGGGCCGTGCACGTGATACAGCACGGCCGTCTTGACCCCCGAGAACGAGAAGTCGAGTGAGCCTTCCGCGAGCATCGTGCGCGGGAACGCAATTCGCGTCGGGTCGCCTTCGCGCGCCAGCCGATCGACGATCGGACCGCCGGGGTACCCGAGCTGGAGGATCGCCGCGACCTTGTCGAACGCCTCCCCGGCCGCGTCGTCGGCCGTGCAACCGAGCAATTCGATCGCGCCATAGTCGCGGACGTGGAAGAGCGACGAGTGTCCACCGGAGACGACCAGCGCGACGGCGGGCCATGGATCGACGGCGGTCGCGAGCGCGGCGCTGGTCGCGTGCGCGTGGATGTGATTGACGCCGATCAGCGGACGCTTCCACGACCAGGCCAGCGTCTTGGCGGCCGTGACGCCGATCAGCAACGAGCCGATCAGTCCGGGCGTGCAAGTGACGGCGATGGCGTCGATCACGTCGGGCGTGACGCCGGCCTGCGACATCGCCTCGCAGATGAGCGCATCGAGGCGCTCGATGTGGGCCCGTGACGCGATTTCCGGCACGACGCCGCCGTACTTCGCGTGCAGGTCGAATTGCGTTGCGATCAGGTTGCTGCGAACGTCGCGCCCGTCGACGACCACCGCGGCCGACGTCTCGTCGCACGATGTCTCAATGCCCAGAAGGACCGTCATCGGATTGCGGTTCCGACCGACGAACCGGCCGAGGCCGAAGCCGGCGGCTCCAGTTGCCGTTGCAGCAGGCTCAGCGCTCGGGCGAGCACGGGATCGATCGACGGCAAGCGCGCGACGACCTCGTCGAGCGCTGCGCGGCTCGACGCACCGTCATCGGGGTCGCCGACGGGCTGCGTCGTCGCGTCCGGGCGCGTGTCCTCGAGCGGATCGAGTCCGGCCTGGTGCCACGCCGTCAGCCAGCGCTCCCGCGTCGCGTCGTCGAGCGGCACCACCACGTCCGGTTCGACGCCCCAGGCCGATCGATCCTCCGCCGCCGTACGCCGCTGAATGCACCGCCCGCTCGGCAAATAGTAGTACGCCGTCGTAATCTTGATCGCCGAGTCGCCGTCCACGAGCGGGATCAGCTCCTGCACGCTGCCCTTGCCGTAGGACCGCTCGCCGACGATGAGCGCCCGGCGATGGTCCTTCAGCGCGCCGGCGACGATCTCGGCCGCGCTGGCCGTCGCGCGATCGATCAGAACGATCGTCGCCACGCCGGGATACGTATCCTCGCGCTGCGCCAGCCACTCCCGCGCATCGCTCTTGGGACCGCGGGTCGAGACGATCAACCCCCGGTCGAGGAAGCGATCGGCCGTCGCGATCGCGGCGTCGAGGTGCCCGCCGGTGTTCTCACGCAGGTCGAGCACGAGTCCACGAAGCCCGGCCTCAAACAGCGGCCGCATCACCGAATCGAGCCGCTCGGCGGCGTTCGGCATGAACCGGATCAGTCGCACACAGGCGATCCGGCGCTTCTCATCGAGCCAGTAGCGCCACGATCCACCCGCTTGGCGCATCCACCCGCGAACGGGGTTGATCTCGATCAGCTCCCGGCGGATCGAGACCTCGCGGACCGAGCCCGAGCGATCCTCGATCGTCAGTTCGACCTTCGTGCCCGGCGGACCATTCAGCCGGTGAACGCTTTCGACAAGTCCCAGCGCCGCCGCATCGTCGCCGTCAATCGAGACGATCCGCTCTCCGACGCCGACTCCGGCCCGCGCGGCCGGTCCGTTCCGCACCCGGCTGAGCACGACCAGGCCGCGCGGCGTCATGCGCAGGTCGACGCCGATGCCGCCGAAGACGCCCTCGGTACGGCGGCGGAATTCGGGAAAGCGCTCGGCGTCGAGGTAGAGCGCATGCGGGTCCTTCAGTTCTCGCAGCATCGCCTCGATCGCAGCCCGGTTCGCCGCCGCGGCCGTGCGATGGTCGTCAAACTCCTCGGCGGCGCGACGGTGCAGCAGCGTCCAGGCATCGACGAGCGGGCCGAACGCCGTCTCCGTCGTCTCCGAGGGCACCATCGTCGGCGGCACGCGCCAGAAGAGCAGCGCGATCAGCGCCACCACCACGATCCAGGCAAGGTTTCGTCTCGGCATCGTCCGCGTTGCCCGATAAGAAAACGTCGCGAAGCGATTCTAACCCGCCCCGTTCGAGCACGCACCGAATGCGGTGAAATACCGGCGGCGCCGCGTCGTTGTGACAATAGAATGCCGGATTCAGGGGCTCGACGGCACTCGCATCGTCTCCCTCGCGATGGAGAACCAGGTCATGCGTCGGAACACATCCGGCCTTCACCGTCCGCTCCTCGCCCTGTTCAGTTTGCTCGGCCCGGTCGGTTGCGATGAACTGCTTCCGCTGCCCGTCCCGACGAGTCCGGGCACCCACGATCGGTTCCTCGATCACGACGGCCTGCGCCGCGGCTACAAGCTCCACATTCCGCCGTCATACGATGGCACGGAAAGCGTCCCGCTCGTCTTCATGCTCCACGGCGGCACAGGGAATGTGGACCAGGCGGCACGAGCGTATCACTGGCTCGAGAAAGCCGACGAACGGGGCTTCATCGTCGTTTTCCCGCAGGGTGTCGGGCGTGCGCCGACGTGGAACGCTGTACACTGCTGCGGAACTGCGCTGCGACATGGCGTTGACGACGTCGGGTTCATCGCCGTGCTGATCGACGAGCTCTCGACGGCGCTCGCGATCGATCCGAAGCGCATCTACGCCACGGGGATTTCGAACGGGGGGATGATGTGTCATCGGCTCGCCGCGGAGCGAGCGGACCTGTTCGCCGCCATTGCACCGGTCGCCGCGACGATCGGTGGTCAGGTCGATGCGAATGCGCCAGTGGAGTATCCGCCCACGCCGACCGGACCGATGCCGGTCGTCATGTTTAACGGAACCGACGATCACCGCGTGCCGTACGACGGCGGACCATCGCAGGGCCTGACGCCGGGCCGGATCGACCTTTCGGTCGAGGAGTCGGTTCAGTTCTGGGTGAGCAACAACGCGTGTAATCCAACGCCGTCCGAGGAGAGCAACGCGGCCGGAACGGTCGTGACGAAGACCTACTCGCACACCGGCAACGGCGCGGACGTCGTGCTCTACACGATCGTCGGCGGCGGGCACGCCTGGCCGGGCGCGAGGCCCAATCCGCTCGGCGCTGCGATCGGTCTGGACCCACCGACGCACGACATTTCGGCGACGGACGCGATCTGGGATTTCTTCGCCGCACACCCGAAGCCGTGATCGCGGCGAAGATGATGCTGAGCGCGTGGAAATTTCCACCTCGGGGTGGATTTTGACACGTCCGCAACCGCCGCCCCCGGGTGTCCCGCGGTCTGAGCCGCCTGTCCTCACGCCCCGCCTGCCGTTTTGCGCGGTACGCGACTTGCTGAGAACCCCTACGGCCGGAGTGTGCGGTCCCGGTTCGCGTAGCGGCCGCCCCGTCTCCTGCCGGAGCGCGCAGTCATGCGCGAGTTTATCACGGGCAATGAAGCAGTCGTCCGCGCGGCGCTGCGCGCCGGCTGCGACTACTTCGCCGGATACCCCATCACCCCGGCCAGCTCGATCCTCTCCGACATGATCGCGGCCTTCGCCGGTCGCGAAGGTTGCACGGCGATTCAGACCGAGGACGAAATCGCGGCCATCGGCCAGTGCATCGGCGCGGCCATGGCCGGCGCGCGGCCGATGACGGCGACGAGCGGTCCGGGCTTGAGCCTCTACAGCGAGAACATCGGGCTGGCGCAGATGGGCGAGGTGCCGCTGGTCATCGTGGTGTGCCAGCGCATGGGTCCGGCGACCGGCGGCGCGACATCGACCGGGGAAGGCGATGTCGTCTTCGCGCGGCACGTGACATCGGGGAGCTTTCCGCTCCCCGTGCTGGCCTGCACCGACGCGACCTCGGCGTATCGATTGACCCACGAGTCGTTCCGGATCGCCGAACGGCTGCGCACGCCGGTGATCATGCTCTCGTCGAAGGACGTGGCGCTGACGCGTCAGACGGCCGACCTCGATCTCGTGGAGCTTCCGCCGATCATCCCCCGCCGCGCGGCACCGGGCGACCGGGCGTACGTTCCGTACGCGCTCGATGCGCCGCACCTTGCGCCCGCGTTTGCACCGATCGGCGGACCACAGCGCGTGCGGTTCACCGGGTCAATCCACAATGAGCACGGGTTGCTGACCATCGACCGCGAGAAGATCGAGCAAAAGCTGTCACACCTCCGCGAGAAGATCACGCGCGATCGCCGCGGGCTGGAACTTGTCGACGAAGACCTCGACGCCGGCGCGGACACGCTCATCGTGTCGTACGGACTGGCCGACGGTGCGGCGCGCGAGGCGGTCGTCGAGTTGCGCAGGAACGGCGCGCGGGTATCGCACCTGACGCTCTACGGCCTGTGGCCGGTCCCCGAGGATGCGCTGCGCCGGGCGTGCGGCGAGTCGATCCGCCGCGTGGTCGTGCCGGAACTGAACCTCGGCCTGTACGCCGACGAACTGCGGCGCGTGCTGCGCGACGTGCGGATCGTCTCGATCCCGCGCTTCGACGGCGGACTGATCCCGTCGAGCTGGATCGTGCGGCGCGTGCTCGAGTCCCCGTGCGGATAGGATCGCTTGCGATGACCGAAACGCGATGCTCGATCCTGACCGCCCGGCGCAACGACATGTGCTTCTGCGCTGGCTGTTCGCACGGACTCGTGCTCGAACGGCTCGCCGCGGCGATCGATCGGCTCGGCATTCCGCACGAGCGCGTCTGCATCGTCTCGGACATCGGCTGCATCGGCATGGCAGACCGCTACTTCGCCTGCCACACGTTCCACGGCCTGCACGGCCGATCGGTAACGTACGCCGAGGGGATTCGGCGGGCGTGCCCGGGATTGCTCGTGATCGTGCTGATCGGCGACGGCGGCTGCGGCATCGGTACAACGCATCTGGTGCACGCGGCACGTCGCGACGCGGACATCAAGGTGATCGTCTGCAACAACTTCAATTTCGGCATGACCGGCGGACAGCATTCGCCGACAACGCCGTGGTGTGCCTGCACGGACACGACCCCTGGCGGTGCGAGCGAACAACCGTTCGACGTGTGCCGCACCGTCATCGTCAACGGCGCATCGCACGTTGCCCGGCTCAGCGCGCACGATCCTGCCGCGGCCGAGCACCTCGCCGCGGCCCTTCGAGCACCCGGATTCGCGCTCGTCGATCTGTGGGAGCTATGCACGGCGTACTACGTCGCGCAGAACAAACTGACGCCGGCCGCACTGACCGACCTGTCGGTCCGGCTCGCGATGCCGTTCGGCTTGCTTTTCAGCCGCACGCCGGCCGAATCGGATCGAGCGACGCACACCGCGACGGACGTACAGCAGGTCGTCCAACCGGCCGGCCCGCATATCACGGAGCGACTGAACTGGCCGCGTCGAGTCGAGATCTGCGTCGCCGGATCGGCCGGCCAGCGGATCCGCTCGGCCGTCGGGACGATCGGCGAGATCGCCGTGGCGGCCGGATTGTTTGCAGCGCAGCAGGACGACTTTCCGGTCACCGTGCGAAAGGGCCACTCGCTCTCAAACCTGATCATCGCCCCCGCGCCGATCCGCACGCCGGGCGTAGACCGGCCCGACCTGCTCATCGTGCTGAGCGCCGATGGCCTGCAACGCATCGGGGATCTATCGCACCTGCCGCCGACGTGCACGCTCGTCGCGGACGCGTCGCTCGAGATTCCGCCGACGCCGGCGCGCGTCAGCCGGTTCGACCGCACCGCGTGGGAGCGGCGTGCCGGCCGCAACTCGGCGGCGCTAACCGCGCTGGTGTTCGGACTGCTTGAAGCGGGACTGATCGAGCGCACGGCGTTTCGCACCGTGGCCGAGCAGGCGGCGTTCGGCCGCTTTCGGGATGAGAACCTCGGCGCCATTCGCGCCGTGCTGGACGATTTCGAAGAGAAGCGCGACGTGCGCAACACGTCGCCTGTATTCGCGGAGGACCCGTCATGATCCAGAACTCGACCATCGACCGTTCGCTCAATCGTCTGCTGGCGCACTTCGGCCGGCACGTCGTCGTTCGACCGCACGCCACGGCCGCGGAACTGGCCGAATTGGAATCGCTGTTCGGGGCCCTTCCGCGCGACCTGACGATCTTTTTCGCGACGTGCAACGGCCTGCGCGTGGAACTCGACCTGCGCGAGTGCGAGCGACACCTGTGGCATACGCAGGAGATCCTCGGGACGCTGCGGCTCGACGGACTGGCGCTGCCCGACGGACTGATGCCCGTCCGCGGCGACGCGGGCGACTGGCTCGATTGCATCGCGTTCACCGAGGGTCCGGTGCGCGAGGCCGTCGTGCGGTGGGATGCATCGTCCAGAACGTGCGCGATCGTCGCATCGGGCTTCGGTCCCTACCTCGACCGCTGGACGCACTACCTGACGTCGCGGTTCGACGAGCAGGGCCATCCGCGGCGCAACGTGCCCGGGCCGACGTTCGACGCGCTCTACGCGTCGGACGCCGATCCTGAGCTGGTGAGGTTGACGGCCAACGCCGAAGCACAGACGTGGCTGCGCGAGTTCGACCTCTGCGCATCGTACGGCGCGGATTTCGAATGACCGCGCCCCGCCGCGGAAGTCGGATCAGCTCTGCTTGAGCATGTTGCCGAGCGCGCCGAGATTGACGCCGGCGGTCGCCTGCATCATCTCCTGTTGCATCGCCTCCGAGCCTTTCCGGATAGCCGCATTGACGGCGGCGCGGATGAGGTCTTCCAGCATCTCGACGTCGGAGGATTGAACCACGTCGGGCCGCAGCTTGATGCCGAGGAGTTCGCCCGCGCCGTTCGCGCGAGCCACGACCGCCCCCGCACCGGCATCGGCCTCGAAGACCCGGTTCACGGCCTCGGCCTTGAGCTGTTCCATCTTCTCCTTGACCTGCTTCATCTGCCGCATGAGACCCATCACGTCGCCGAGGGCACCGAACATGTCGAATCACTCCTTTGCGCCGGCGGCCGGTCCGAGTCCGGACGGCTTGCGAACGACGCCGAGAATCTTCCCATCGAAGGCCTGGAGCACCTGCTGCACGACCGGTTCCGCGTAGGCCGCCTCCAGGTCTTCCTTGCGGGTGCGCGCCCCGGTCACGGCTGCTGCGGCGGGTGGCGCGATGCCGCTAACGCCCGCGGCGACGCGCGGGAGGACTTTTTTTTTATCCGCCGGGACTGACGTCGGACCGCCCGAACGCGGCGGCGGGCTGGACGGCGGCGTCGCGGCCGCGGGCGGTGCCATCGGGACAGCACCGGGGCGAGCCGGCGCTGCGCCGGCGGACGGCGCGGCACGCTCGACCGATGCCGTACCTTCCAGGCGCGCGATCAGCGTCTCGATCGATGAGAACTTTGGCGCATCGGTCAGACGTACGATGGCCGCTTCGAGTAGCGCGCGGCCGGCACCGCTGTGCCGAACCGAGCGGCGCGTCTCCTCGATGACGGCGATCATGAACACCAGCGCGCCGACGTCGAATCGCGCCGCCTGCGCCGTGGCGCGCTCGCGCGCGGCCGATGGCAGGTCGGCCAGATCGGTGTCTGCACCGCAGAGCCGGACGATCATCAGGTCGCGCAACTGTCCGATGAGCAGACCACACCACAGATCGGGCGATTGTCCGCCGCCGAGCGAGCGATCAAGCGCCCTCAGCGCGCCGGCGGCATCGGAGTCGGCGATGCGGTCAATGAGGTCGGCGATCAGTTCGTCGTGCGGCGGCGGGACGATCTCGTCGAGTTGCTGCGCCGTGAACTGCGTTCCGCACAGCGAGAGCACCTGGTCGAGCAGTGACAGTCCGTCGCGCATCGATCCGTTCGCGAGCCGCGCGATCCGCCGGATGGCGGCGGGTTCGGCCGAGACCTGCTCGCGCGCGCAGAGCGCCGTCAGGTGCGCGGCGATCTCGTCGGCGGAGATGGGCTTGAAGTCGAAGCGCTGCACGCGACTCTGGATCGTCGCCGGAACCTTCTGCGGATCGGTCGTGGCGAGGACGAACTTGACGTGCGGCGGCGGCTCCTCGAGCGTCTTGAGCAGCGCGTTGAACGCGCTGTTCGACAGCATGTGCACTTCATCGATGATGTAGATCTTGTAGCGGGCCCGCGCCGGGCGCAACACGGTGTTCGTCCGCAGCTCGCGGATATTGTCCACGCTCGTGTTACTCGCCGCGTCAATCTCGATGACGTCCATGTCCTCGCCTTCCGAGATGCCGCGGCAGGAATCGCACGTGCCACAGGGCGCGATCGTCGGCTCGTCGAACGACAAGCAGTTCAGCGACTTGGCGAGGATCCGCGCCATCGACGTCTTGCCGACGCCGCGCGTGCCGCAGAACAGGTACCCGTGATGCACCCGCTTGCCCGCGATCGCGTTGCGCAGCGTCGTCGTCACCGCCGCCTGTCCGACGACCTCGTCGAATGTTCGGCTTCGGTACTTCCGTGCGAGAACCGTATAGGACATGTTCCCGACCGACTCCCGGATCGACCGCGCGACCACTCCCTCCGTCGGACGGGCATTGCCGCGCGGCGCCACCGGCGTCGACGACCCGGCGGACCACGGCACATGCGATGGCACGGGTGGGCTGCTCTGTTTCCAGCCTGACCCGTTGTCCGCACCCCACATTGCATGGGGCCGGGCCGTCGACGCCGGTGGCGCCGCGATTCCAATGCCGCCCGAAACGCAGGATCAACGAGTGTAGCCCGTTCGCCGCCGGCCGTCGAGCCGTCGTTCAATCTTCGCCGACCACGCGGCCGTCCGTGACGGAGGCCGGGACCGGCGGCACGGGATGCGAGAGGCGTTGCATCGCCAGGTCAATCGCCAGCGATATCGCGGATTTCATGCTGCCCGCGTCGGCCTTGTTGCGGCCGGCGATGTCGAAGGCCGTGCCGTGATCGACGCTGGTACGGATGATCGGCAGGCCGAGCGTGACGTTGACGGCCTGGCCGAACGCGAGCAGTTTGATCGGAATCAGGCCCTGGTCGTGGTACATGGCGACGACGCCGTCGAATTCGCCCTGCGCGGCGCGGCGGAAGAGCGTATCGGCCGGCAGCGGCCCTTCGACGAGGCAGCCGGCCTCGCGGGCCATGTTGATCGCCGGTTCGATGACGCGCTGCTCCTCGTCGCCGAACTGTCCGGATTCGCCGGCGTGCGGATTCAACCCGGCGACGGCGATCCGCGGCCGCTCGATGCCGAACCACTCGCGCAGCGCCGTGTTCATCAGATCGATGGGCTGATGCACGCGGCCGATGGTGAAGGAGTTCCGCAGCTCGAACAGGGGCTCATGCACGCTGGCCAGCGCCACGCGGAGCCGATCGGCGACGAACAGCATCGTGACGCGGCGCGTCTCGAAGCGCTTGGCGAACAGCTCGGTGTGACCGGGGAACTTGTAGCCGGCCATCTGCCAGCTCGTCTTTGAAATCGGTCCGGTGACGACGGCGTCAAGCCGGCCGCGCTTGAGGTCGGCGATGGCCTCCTCGCAGAAGCGCATCGACGCGTGACCGCCTTCGGCCGTGGGGCGTCGAAGGATATTGCCGACGATGGCGTACTCGTCAAAGTCAGCGACCACGGCGCCGCTCTCGATGCGCTTGACCTCTTCGTGCGGCAGTCGAAACCAGAACGGCGAAACTTCGGCCAGATCCGCCGCGTAGGACAGCAGCTCGTGCAGCCCGTAGACGATGAACCGCGCGCGGCGGCGGAGCGTCTCGTCCGCCAGCGCCTTGACGACGATCTCCGGACCAATGCCCGCGGGATCGCCCATCGTGATGCCGATCACGGGGCGCGCCGCACGCGCCGGGTCGTGACTCGGTTCGGGCATTGCCATGCCGACAGGTCCGTCAATCGAAGCCCCGATCCCGCAGCCACTGCGGCGTGACTCCGGAGGGCTTCACCATGGATTCTACGGCGTGCACCACGGTGCGAGCCACAATATCCGTCTCAATATTCACGCGCCGTCCGACGCCCTTGCGCCCGAGCGTCGTGCGCGCCAGCGTCGTAGGAATCAATGCAACACAGAATTCCGGGACGTTGACCGACGCGACGGTCAGCGAGATCCCGTCGACCGCGACGCCGCCCTTCGGAACGATGTACTTCATGGCCGCCGGCTCGACCTGGAAGAACCACAGGGCCTCCGCCGCAGACGACTCCACGCGCGAGACCGTCGCCACAGCGTCCACGTGACCCTGCACGAAGTGCCCGTCCAGCCGCGAGGAGAGCGTCATGGCCCGCTCCAGATTCACCTCGCCGCCGGGCGCGAGTTCCGAAAGCGTGGATCGTCGGAGCGTCTCGGCAATGACGTCGAATGCGGCGCGCGAGCCGTCGCGCCGCGTGAGCGTCAGGCAGACGCCGTCGACCGCGACGCTGGCGCCCGGCGCGAGCGCGTCCCAGAATCCAGGAGCATCGATGGTGATGCACCGCCCGGACGGCGGGCTCGCCACGTCCGTCACCCGGCCGACGGCCTCGATGATACCGGTGAACATGCGCGCATCGTCCGCCTGCGGCGCAGCAGCGTCAAGCCGAACGGATCGAGGCGGCGTTACGGAAGCGTGATGTTGAGCGTGCGGAGGAAATCCGCAATGCGGTTGCCGTTCGCGTCGTCAGGCAGACCGAGCAAGTCGCGGATCATCGCGCGACGATCATCGGCGGTCAGCCGCGGATCGCGCTGGATGTCGCGAAGCCCCTCAAGCGTCAGTGTCGTCGCAAGATCGGGCAGCGGCGCGACGAGGCCGCAACCAGAGAGCACGATGAGGGCGAGCGCACAAGCGGCGCGACGCGTCAGCGTCCGAACGGAAAAGCGACGTTTCATGGTAGAAATCGTCCCAACGAGCCACGGGTGCGCGAGGTTCATCGTAAGTATACGGTCGGCATTCCGGCGGATCAAACTGAAGTACCAGGTCCCCGGCGTCAGACATCTTCATTGCCGCACGGACGGGCTTCGATTAGGTTCACCGACCATGCAGTTCGCCATCCCGTCGCTCGTGTTTCGACCGTTCTCCTTGTGCCTGCTACTGACCGCCGCACTCGGCGCGGTGGCGGGAGCCGTCCCAAGCACCGATAACCGTGTCACCAGCGCCCCGGCTGCCTCGAAGTCCAACCCGATGGCCGATCGGCTGGAACCGGTCGCGCTTCCGGACGGGTCGGCCGACGAGGCGAAACTCCGGACGTACCTGGCCCGGCGCCTGGCTGCGCTGCGCGAAAGCGCCGACCGCGCGACCGACGGAAACGCGGTTGCCGCGGCGTTGACGGCCACGGAGTTCATCCTCGTCCGGCAGGTGGAGCCGGCGTTGTCGCGCGAGCTGCTGGGATTGGCCAGCACGGAAGACCGCCGCGCGATCGCCGAGTGGGCGCGAACGGCGAAATCGCTGCTGAATGCCGCGCGCAAACGCATGAATGGCGCCGCGTTGGAGGAGTCAGGCTGGACCGACCGGCTCGCCAATGCCGAGGCGTTTGCTGAGTTGTTCATGCAGCTCGGCAGCGACGCCGACGAAACCTCGCGCGCCGAAGCGCTCACGCACGCCTGTCGCGAATTGGCGCCGCTGCTGGATTCGACGCAGCCGGAGCTG
This sequence comes from Phycisphaerae bacterium, assembly GCA_023150615.1. Classification (GTDB taxonomy): domain Bacteria; phylum Planctomycetota; class Phycisphaerae; order UBA1845; family UTPLA1; genus JAKLKO01. The sequence continues at coordinate 39,865 of JAKLKO010000020.1, read as the reverse complement.
GCGGCCAGCGCGCGGCTTTGGCAGGCCGCGGCCTATCGTCGCGCCGGTCGAGCGGACCGGGCAATGCAGGTCCTGCCACATACGACGATCACTCCGAAGGAGCTTCCGCACGATTTCTTCTCGAGGCTGGAGCGCTGCCGGGCGCTGGGCGATCAGCGCCAGTTTACGCCCGCCGTGGCCCTGCTGATCCGGCTCGAAGCCCAGATCGATTCGTGGATTCCCGCCGATGGGCAGTCTGCTGCACGGCACGCGGCGATGTTGACGCGCGAACAGTTGCAGCGATCCTGGGCCGATGCGCTTGAGCACGGAGGGAACTCCGACGCGGCCGCGAAGGTGCGGCGTGACGCGGAGGCGACACGACGGCAGATCGACGAGCTTTCCTGCGGGTTGTATCGGCTGGGCGCCGCGATCGGCGGGATCGACGCGCCGCTGGTTCCGCCGCGGCGGATCGCACAATGGTTCGACGTCCGATGCGACGAACCGCGGATCGCGATCGTGCTCGATCTCTCCGCGACGCGCGCGGCGACGTGGGAGACGGCGCGAACTGCAATCGATGCGTTCCTCGGGACGCTCAATCCGGATCAGTCATTCGCCATCGTCGTGGCCGCGACGGACGTAGAGACCTTTCCGACCGAGTCGCTCGCGTCGCCGAGCGCCGACGACATCCGCGCCGCAACACGATTCCTGCACGCCGCGCGATCCGGCGAACCGGCCGGCACCCGCGTGACGGACGCGCTGCTGCGGGGGCTGTCGCTCAAGCCGAATGTCATCCTGCTCGTCGCTTCGACAGGTCTCGAACGCTCGTTCACGCCCGAGGTTGTGCGGCGAATGAACGAGGACAAGGTCAAGCTCCACGTGCTGTGGCTCGGCGACGATTCCGCGAGCTCCGATGCGCAGAATCTGGCCCGCAGCAGCGGCGGCGAGTTTCGCGCACTCAGCGGGAGCTCGACGACGCGCGAAGCAACGGACCCAGCTTCCTCCGACGCGACGTCAAATGCGAACCCGGACAAGGCGAAAACCAACTCATCCGCAACGGCGACGCAACCAGAATACGGCGATTCCGCCGATGACGAGGACGAACCCGCCTCAGCGCGCGAGAAGCCGTCGGCGCGTCCACCGGCGACGCGGTCAGTCGATCCGCTCGACGATCCCCGCTGACCGCGACCAATCCCGCGGGGGCCGCCGTGGGCCTTTATTGACGCGACTTTCCCACCGCATTAGCGTCTAAGCTTCGCGCGCTGACAGGAGAAGCGGTCTTCTGTCGTCTATTAACCGGACATGTGCAGGCGCGGCCGCGGGGGCCGGCACTCGCGTCGAGTCCAAGCGCTAAGTTGATAAACCACAGCGAGTTAACGAAATGACATTGCTCGATGTCAAACAGATCGGTGCGCACGTGCAGGCCACCAGCGGGCCCTTCCGGTCACTGGCCGAACAGATCGGCCGCGTCATCGTCGGCCAGACCGACATGGTTCGGCACATGCTTGTCGGTATCCTGGCCAACGGCCATCTCCTGCTGGAGGGCGTGCCCGGCCTGGCGAAAACGACGGCCGTGGCGTGCCTGGCGCGCGGGATCAACACGGGCTTTCGACGCTTGCAGTTCACCCCCGACCTGCTGCCGGCCGACCTGATCGGCACGATGATCTACCAGCCGCAGTCCGGCAGCTTCACGGTAAAGAAAGGCCCGATCTTTTCGAACATCATCCTGGCGGACGAAATCAACCGCGCGCCGGCAAAGGTCCAGAGCGCGCTGCTGGAGGCGATGCAGGAGCGTCAGGTCACGATCGGCGACGAGACGCACAAGCTGGACGAGCCGTTCCTCGTGCTGGCGACGCAGAACCCGATCGAGCAGGAAGGCACCTATCCGCTGCCCGAGGCGCAGATCGACCGCTTCATGCTGAAGGTTGTGGTGAACTACCCATCGCGTCAGGAGGAGCGGGCGATCCTCGATCGAATGGCTTTCACGCGGCCGGAGCTGTCGATCCAGCCGGTCATGGGACCGAAGGACATCGTCGCGGCGCGGCAGGTCATCGACGAGATCTACATCGATGACAAGATAAAGGACTACATCGTGAGCCTCGTGACGGCGACGCGGACGCCGGGCGAGTTCGGGCTCGACCTGAAGGGCCTGATCCAGTACGGCGCCAGTCCGCGGGCGACGATCTACCTGACGCTCAGCGCGAAGGCGATCGCGTTCCTGAACGGCCGCGGATTCGTCACACCGCAGGACGTCAAGGACATCGCGCCGGCGGTGCTGCGGCACCGCGTAATCGTCAGTTACGAAGCCGAGGCCGAGGAAAAGACGAGCGACGACATCGTGCGAGAAGTCCTCAGCCATGTGCCGGTTCCGTGACGGGTTGACGTTCGTTCGGATGCCCCGATTCCTTCAGACGCGGTGACGATCCGCCATGATCCCGAAGGAACTGCTGAAGAAGGTCCGCCGGATTCACATCCGCACTCTGCACATGGCGAACGACGTCTTCGCCGGGCAGTACCACTCCGCCTTCAAGGGCCGCGGCATGGAATTCGAGGAGGTCCGCGAGTACGAACCCGGCGACGACGTCCGCACGATCGACTGGAACGTCACGGCGCGGGCCGGCCGGCCGTTCGTCAAGCGCTTCCGCGAGGAGCGCGAGCTGACGGTGCTGCTGGTGGTCGACGTCAGCAAGTCGCTGGCCTTCGGCACGCACGTGCAGCTCAAGCGCGAACTCGTGGCCGAGGTGTGCGCCACACTGGCTTTTTCGGCGATCCGAAACAACGACAAGATCGGTTTCATCGGCTTTTCGGACCGCATCGAGCGCTACATCCCGCCGAAGAAAGGCACGTCGCACGTGCTGCGCGTCATCCGCGAGCTATTGACGATCCAGCCGCGCGGCCGCGGGACCGACGTGGCCGAAGCGCTGGAGTACCTCAACCGCGTGACGCGCCGTCGCGCCGTCGTCTTCGTCGTCAGCGATTTTGAGGCCCGCGACTACGAGTCGGCGCTGCGGATCGCCCGGCGACGGCACGACGTGATCCCGATCTGCGTCGCCGACGTCCGTGAGATCGAGTTGCCCAACGTCCGGCTCGTCGAGCTGGTCGATGGTGAAACGGGCGAGCGCGTCACCGTCGACACGGCCAGCGCGGCGTTCCGAGAAGAGTACCGCCGCCGCGCTCAATCCGAGATGGATGCCCGGCGGCGGACGTTCCAGCGCATGAAGATCGACTCGATCGACCTTCGCACCGGCGATTCATTCGTGGAGCCGCTGCAACGGTTCTTCCACGCGCGCGAGACGCGGCTGTAAACCACAGGCAGGTGATTCGATGGAAAAACCCAGGCTGGAATTGCCCCGAGCGGCGGCCCCGTCCCGCCCGGTCTTCGACCGGCGTTCGACGTTCTTCTTTCTCGCGGGATTGCTCGCGTTCGCCGCACTGGCGTGGCTGACCATCCGCAGTGGGAGATCGACGCACGCCGGCGCCCCGGCCGTCGCGGCGCCCCTCAGCGCGGAGCAGCTCGAAAAGCTGGCCCTGCGGCTGGAAGACAAGAACCTCGCGCAGACCGCCGCGGAGACATGGATCGAATACCTCGATGCCGCGGCACCGCCGGCCGATGCCGCGGCAAAGATCCACGCGCGGATCGGCCGCCTGCTGATCGACGCGGGCCGCTACGAGTCCGCCATCGCGCACCTCTACCGCGCCGAGGCGCTGAGCGGACGTCGCGACGACGCCGAGATTGCGATGCGATTGCGCGAGTGTTTTCAGAAGATGGGGCGACATGCCGAGCTGGCGCGAGAGATTGCCGAGCGGACCTCGATCACGAAACAGCCGGAGGAACTGTCGGGTCGCCAGATCATCGCGGAGATCGGCGATGAGAAGATCACCGCCGCGGACTTTGACCGCATGGTCCGCGACGAGGTCGAGGTCATGGTCCGCGGCATGGCGGAGCAGAACCCGTCGCGCGCCGAGCAGATGCGCGCCGCGCTGCAACAGCAGATGACACGCCCGGATGCGCGGGAGCGGACGCTTCGGCAAATCGTGCTGCGCCGCGTGCTTTCGTCCGAAGCGCGGGAAAAGCGGCTCGACCAGTCGCCCGAGTACCGCGAGCGCCTGGCCGCCGAGGCGGAGATGCTGCTGGCGCAGCAGGTCATGAGCGGCGTAATCGCCGAGCGCGCAACGCCGACGCCGCAGGACGTCGATCGGTACTACGAGACGAACCGCGAGCAGTACGCGACGCCCGCGAGCGGGCGCATCGCGAGGATCGTGTGCAAGACGAAGGACGACGCGGAAAAAGTCCTGGAGTTGCTCAGGGAGGGCGCCGAATTCGCGACCCTGGCCAAGAACCGCTCGACCGATGCGGCGACGCGCGAGTCGGGCGGCCTCGTCGAGGGCGAACTGTCGCCTTCGCGCGATGCCGTGCCCGGCATCGGCGAGAACGCCGAACTGCGGGACAAGCTGTGGGCGCTCGATCCCGGCCGGCACCTTGCGGAACCGATCGAAACGCCGGACGGCTGGATGGTGCTGCAATTGCACGCAAAGACACCATCGCGGACGCCGTCGCTCGATGAAATCCGCGACCGCGTCGAGGCCGATTGCGCGGCCGCACGGCGCGACGAAGTCCTGCGGCAATACGTCGACGAGCTGTTCCGCAAACACCGTGTGCGACTGCACGCACAGGGTCCGACACCCGCGACGCAACCGACAACGCGGCCGGGGACGCGATGACGAACCTCGCCCGCCGAGTCCCGTGCTGCCTCGCGTGTGTCGCACTCGCGTTGACGATCGCGCCGGGCGGTTGTCGACGCGCGTCGGACGGCGAATCGGCATCGACGCAGCCCGCAGCGCAGCCGCTCGAGCGGCGCGCGGAGCGCGGCCCCGTGCGGATGAGCGTGCGACTGAATAAGGATCGCATCACGATCGCCGAACCGTTCGAGTTAACGCTGGAGGTCGAGGCCGAACCGGACGTGGACGTCACGATGCCCAAGCTTGAGACGAGTCTGCAACAGTTTTCCATCCGAGATGTGCGCGAGCAATCGCCGCGCGCCGACCAGCCCGTCGCGCCGCGCCGTGTCTGGCGACAGACCTATCTCCTCGACAGCTTCGTCTCAGGAAAGTTCGAGATTCCGGGGCCGGAAGTGCGATTCACCGATCGCCGGCGGAGTCTTGATTCGACGACAACGCGGCCGGCCATCGCCTCCACGATCTCGACCGAGCCGCTGCCGATCGAGGTCAATTCGCTGCTGGAAGGTGAATTCGATCCGACGAAGTTCAACGACATCAAGGGACCGGTTTCGCTGCCGAGGCCGCGGTCGTACGCGATTGCAGCATGGGCAGCCGGCGCCGTCGCGGCGGTTCTGATCGCGGCGTTGCTGGTGCGCTGGTATCGACGCCGCCGCCGGGAGGCGGACATCGTGCGGATTCCGCCGCACCAGTGGGCGATGATGGAACTGGAGCGACTGCTGGCCGAGGACTTGATTGGACGCGGCGCCGTGACCGAGTTTTACTATCGGCTGAACGCGATCCTGCGGCAGTACGTCGAACTCCGATTCGGCCTGGCGGCGGCGGAACAGACGAGCGAGGAGTTTCTCCGCGCCCTGCAGGACGATCCGCGGCTTCCGCTGGAACACAAACCGGCGCTGCGCGGGTTCATCGCCGCCTGTGATCCCGTCAAGTACGCGCGATATCAGCCGTTGCACGAGGAAATCGAAAACGTCTTCAACACCGCGCGTGACTTCATCGTCCAGACCCGACAGCGCGAGCGCGATGTGGAACTCGCGCCGATAGAGGCCGCGGCATGACGCTGCACTCCCCCTGGCTTCTGCTCGCGCTGCTCCTGCTGCCGCTGGTCTGGTGGCGCCGCGCCGATCGACGCCGCGGGCCGGCGATCGTTTTCTCCGACGTCAGCCGCGTGAAGGCCGCGCGTCCCGGCTGGCGCGTCCGGGCCCGAATCGCGCTGAACGTCCTGCGAACGATCGCGTTGGCCAGCCTGATCGTCGGCCTGGCCCGGCCGCAGCAGGGCAACGAACAGACGCGCATCACGAGCGAGGGAGTCGCCATCCAGCTCGTGTGCGACATCTCCGGAAGCATGAACGCCCTCGACTTCGAACTGGACGGTCGCCGCGCGGATCGGCTCACGGTCGTCAAGAACGTCGTCAGCGAGTTCGTCAAGGGCGACGGCGATGACCTGCCCGGCCGGCCGGACGACCTGATCGGACTGATCACGTTCGCGCGTTACGCCGACAGCGTCTGCCCGCTGACGCTCGACCATGCGAACCTGCTGAAGATCCTCGAGCGCGTGCGGGCCAAGAACGACCTCGAGGCGCAGCGGACGATGCGCGACCTGCAACTCGAATACCGCCGCCGCCAGAACTCCGGTGCGGCCGAGTCCGAACTGCGAGAGATCGAGGCTGCCTATCGCCTGCTGGCCGAGGAGGACGGCACGGCCATCGGCGACGCGATCGGCCTCGGTCTCGAACGACTCGACCAGGCCACGAAGGGCAACGAGACGATCGGCAAGTCGCCGATCAAGAGCAAGGTGTTGATCCTCATGACCGACGGCAAGCAGACCGTGCCCGACTCGCTCGATCCGATCGAGGCGGCGCGGCTCGCCAAGCCGCTGGGGGTGAAGATCCACACCATCAGCGTCGGTCGCTCGGACCAGGTGCTCGTGCGACGGCTTCACCCGCTGACGGGCGAGCCCGAGCTGCGACCGACGGTGTTCGAGGTCGACGAAGCCGTGCTGGAGGAAGTAGCGAAGGAATCGGGCGGAAGGTTTTTCCGCGCGACTGACACCGATTCGCTGAAGGCGATCTACAAGGAGATCGATCGCCTCGAACGCACGAAGACGGACGAGAAGCGGTACATGCAATACACGGAGAAGGCCGGTCCTTGGCTGCTGGCGGCGTTCGTCTGCCTGGCGATGGAGCTGGCGCTGGCGCAGACGCTGTTCCGATCGATTCCGTGACGCCATGGAAAACGTCAAGCTCGACAACCTGACGAATCTGCATCTGCTCTGGGTCGTGATCGGACTCGCCGGCCTGACCGCGTACGGATTCGCGATGAAGAACCGCGCGCTGCGCACGTTCGCATCCGCGAACCTGCTCGGGACCCTCGTGCCGAACGTGAGCCGGCGGCGGCAGGTGATTCGCGCGGTGCTCGCGCTGGCGTCGATGATCTTCCTCGTAATCGCCCTGCTGGGTCCGCGCTGGGGCGTCTTCTGGGAAGAGGTGCACCGCAAGGGCATCGACCTGATGATCTGCGTCGACGTGTCTCGCAGCATGCTCGCGCGCGACCTCGCGCCGAACCGGCTCGAACGCGCCAAGCAGGACATCCGCGACCTCGTCGCGGCGCTGCCCGGCGATCGCGTCGGCCTGCTCACCTTTGCCGGCCTGCCGATCCTCAAGTGCCCGCTGACGATCGACTACGGCTTCTTCCGGCTCGTGCTTGACGACGTGGACGTGAACTCCGCGCCCCGCGGCGGTACGAACCTCGGCGACGCCATCCGCATGGCGGCCGAGTCGTTCGATGACCGCATCAAGAACAGCAAGGCCATCGTGCTGATCTCCGACGGCGAGGATCAGGACACCTACCCGGTCGATGCCGCGGCCAAGGTCTATCGCGAACGCGGCATCCGCGTCTATACCATCGGCCTCGGCGATGCGACGCAGGGCGCGCGGATCCCCGTCGGGAAAGGAGGCCAGGAGAACTACCTCGTTCACGACGGCCAGCAGATCTGGTCGAAGATGAACCCGCAAACGCTTCAGGAGATCGCTCTGGCCGGCGGCGGCGCTTACGTTCCGGCCGGCACGCAGAACATCGAGCTGGATCGCATCTACAAGGAGAAGATTGCGACCATCGAGCAGCGGGAGTTTGAGGCCCGAAAGGTGCAGCGGCATCACGCGCGGTTCCAGATCTTCGCGGCGATCGCCCTGGGACTGCTGCTGATCGAGTCGTTGACGAACGAGGTGCGGACGCGGCGTCCGGCGAGCGTGGAGGCGGCAGCATGACGAACTCCCTGCTTCGAGTGACCCGCGCGGCGGTTGTGGCGATCCTCGTAGCCGCGACGAACGCCGCGCCGGGGCAGGAGAATCTCTCGGCCTCCGCGTGGGTCGATCGCGGCAACCTCGCGCTGCAAGAGCAGCGCTGGGATGATGCGCTGGAGGCCTACCGCCGGGCCGATGTGGCGCAGCCGGAGACGCCGGAGATCGCCTACAACCGCGGCGTGGCGCTGTATCGCAAGGGCGATTTCGACAAGGCCCGCGAGGCGTTCGGCGATGCGCTGCGGACGCGCGATCCAGCGCTGGAGGCGAAGGCGAAGTTCAATCTCGGCAATTGCGCGTACGCCACGGCGCTGGGCAAACTGAACGACCTGCCCGGCGCGATCGAGGAGCTGACCAAGGCGTTGAACTACTACCGCGACAGCCTGCAACTCAACCCCGACGATCGTGAGGCGAGGCAAAACATTGAGATGGCGCAGTTGCTGATGAAGGACCTGATCGACAAGGAAAAGAAGCGACAGGAAGAAGAGCAGAAGAAGCGGGAAGAGCAAGAAAAGCAGAATCCGCAGAGTCAGCCGACCTCGCAGCCGCAGGAACAGCAGGAGCAGCAACAGGATCCATCCAAGCAGGAGAAGCAGGAACAGAAGAAGGAATCCGACGAATCGAAGGACCCGCAGGACGAACCGCAGCAGGACCCGTCGCAGAGGCAGCCGAAGGACCAGAAGAACGCGGAACAAAAGCAGCAGGCGGGCCAACCGCGCGAAATCAAGCGCGAGGAGGCCGAGCGGCAGCTCCAGGCGATCCGCGACAAGGAGCGCGCGCGACGCGATGATCGTCGCCGCCGCGAGATGCTGCTGGGCGGCCGCGCGCCCGTGGAGCGTGACTGGTGATACGCACGATCCTCCGCGCCGGTCTGATCTTGATCGCCATTCACGGTGCGGCGCGCGCAGCCGAGATCGTCGCCGAGCTGTCGTCGTCCACCGCCATGCCGGGCGAGGTGGTCACGCTGACGATCACCGTCCGAAACGCCGAAGACGTCGGCCGGCCGCGCATTCCACGCGTATCCGGCCTGACCATCCGCCTGCTGAACACCGAGCCGACGCTGCACCAGCAGACGCTCATCATCAACGGCCGCGTCTCGCGGCAGGTTGACTATACATGGACCTGCGCCATCAGCGCGCCGCGTTCGGGCAACTACACGATCCCTCCGATTCGCGTGACGGCCGACGGCGAGACACTGCGCACCGAGTCGATCGACCTGGTCATCACGAAAAGCGAATCGGGCGAACCGCTGATCGTCGAAGTCGATGTGGACCGCGCCGAGGCCTTCGTCGAGGAACCCGTCAAGGCAACGCTGCGCGTCTGGATCCGCCCGTTCCGGCAGTCCGACGTCGTGCTGACTCCCGAACAGATGTGGAGCCGTGCGCTGATCAACGAGCAGGAGACGCGCTTCGGGACTTTTCAGCAGCCGCAGTTCGTCGGCCAGCGCGTGCGACGCAGCCCCGACGGCGGGGCCGCGAATTACTACGTCTACGAGAGCCAGGGCACGATCTGGCCGGAGGAAGCCGGCGCGCTGTCGCTCGGCGAGATCCGGATCGTGATGCAATACCCCGTTTCGATCTCGCGCGACTTCTTCGGAAATCTCGGCCTGCAGCGCGCCCGCACGCTCTCGGCCTCGCCCCCGACGCCGCCGATTACGATCCGGCCCATTCCCACCGAGGGACGTCCGCCCGGCTTCAATGGCGCGGTCGGCCGCTACACGATCTCGGCCTCCGCGACGCCGACGAATGTCCGGGTCGGCGATCCGATCACGCTGACACTGACGATTCGCGGCATCGGCCGGCTGGACCGCGTCCCTGCGCCGGCGCTGTCGGAGCTCGAGGAGCTGACGCGCGACTTCAAGGTGCCGAACGAGTCGCTGGCCGGACAGACCGATGGTTACGCAAAGGTCTTCACGCAGACGATCCGCGCCACGCACGCGAATACTCGCGAGATTCCGCCGATCCCGTTCGTATTTTTCAACCCGAAGAGCGCGCGATTCGAGACGTCGCGCTCCGCCGCGATTCCGATCACGGTGCGCGAGGCGAGCCAGCTCTCGCTGTCGCAGGTCGTCGAGGCCGAGGCCGATCGGCCGCGCGCGGCTCGCGCGCTGGTCGAGCGGACCGAGGGCCTGGTCGCGAACTATGTTGACATGAACGACGTGCTGACACCGCAGGACCTGAGCATGCCGACGAGTTGGATCGTCATGCTGGCCGCCTGCCCGATCGCCTACGTCGGCGCGTGGTTCCTCCAGCGGCGCAGCATCCGCTATCGCGAGGACGTGCGCTACCGCCGTCGCGCACAGGCCGCACGGACCGCTCATCATCGGCTGCATGCGGCCCGAAGCGCATCGCGAAACGACGCCGCCGCCAAGGTCGGCCACGCCCTGACCGGCTACGTCGCCGATCAGCTCAACGCCCCCGACGGAGCGCTGACGCGAGACGAGGTGCGACGGCTGTTGAATGAAAAGGTCGTCGACGCGGCGCTGCGCGACGAACTCGACGCGATGCTCGCGGATATCGAGCAGGCGGCCTACGGCGGCATGGCCGGCGATGAGATGCGCGGCTTGATCGAGCGCGCCGAAGCAGTACTGCGGCGACTGGAGCGCGTTCGGTGGTGACCGCCGGTTCGCTGGCCATGATCCTCCTGCTCAGCACGGTGTCGCGGCCCGGCACGGAGATCCCGCGGACCCATCAGGAACAGGTCGAGGTACTGAACAAGGCCCTGCGGGCGTTCGACGACGGCGCGCGGCTCGGCGCGCGGGAACCAACCGCAGCGCGCGAACGCTACGAGCAGGCCCGCCTGCATTTTCAATCGCTCGTCGACGCCGGTATCCGAAACGGACGGCTGCTCTACAACCTCGGCAATTGTTACATGCGTCTCGGTCAGCTCGGCCGCGCGATCGCCTGCTATCGCCGCGCCGAACGGCTGATCCCCGGGGATGGAAACCTCGCCGAGAATCTGCGCTTCGCGCGATCACTGCAGGTCGACCGCATCGAGCCGAGCGCCGCCAGTACCGCGCTGCGCCGCTTGCTGTTCTGGCACTACGGTTCATCGATCCGCACGCGGGCCCGCGTCGCCATGGCGGCGTATGTGCTGTTCTGGGCCGTGATGCTGGGCGTGCTGCTCACGCGGGCGCAATCCGCGGCGTGGCGCTGGACGGCACGGACCGCGGCGATCGTCGCAGTCGTCGCGAGCGTGTCGGTCGGCGCGGAGACATACCAAACCGCCACGTCGCGCGAAGGCGTGCTGATCGCCAACGACGTAACGCTGCGAAAGGGAAACGGCGTCACGTATGACGCCGTGTTCGATCATGCCTTCTCCGAAGGCCTTGAGTTCTCGCTCGTCGAGCCGCCGCGCGGTGACTGGCTGCACATCCGCCTGCCGGACGGCAAGAGCGGGTGGATCCGCAGCGACCAGGCCGAACTGTTCTGACGGCGCGCCGATGCGCCCGTCCGCGCGAACGTCGCTAGTCCTTGTCGTCCGCGTCCCTCAGTCCGGCTTCCTTGAGCCAGGAGCGCAGCGCCTTGCCCGCGCCTTCGGCGAGGTTCTCCGCCCCGCTGGACGTCGTCGCCTTGGAACGTCCGACGAGGTTCGCCTCGCCGAGCACGTTCCCGGTCGAATCCATCAGTTTCGTCCGGACGATGACCTCCTCGAGTGGACCGATGGCCGTATCGACCGCGCCGCCCGACTCGTAATGCACGATCTCGCCGCGCAGCGAGAACGCCGGCGTCCCGCTGGCCGTCAGACCCATCTTCGTCGCCGCCTGGCTGAACTGCGAGCGGATCAGGCCCGCGAGATTCGCGGGGGCGACAAGTCCCGGCGAGACGGCGATCGACTCGATGCGGATCCCCTTGTAGTTCGACAGCCGCGGCGGACGCTTCACGTCGATGACCTTCCCCCGCGCGCCCAGCATGACGCCCGCCCCTTCGCCGACAATCCGACCCAGACAGCCGACCCCCGTCGCCACCATCGCCGCCAGGGCCACCGCCATCGCACATTTCGCTTTCATGGCTGCCTCCAACACTTGTTATGGTCGCCGCGCCGTTTCCGGTCCCGCCATCCGGATTCGGACGCCTCCGATTCCGAGCCATTTGATTCGACGCATCGCCCCGGACTATCCTATCCGATGCAGGCGATATTCTTCGCGAACATACCGGAGTTCCATTCATGCGACAATGTCTTTCAACGAACCGTCGATCTGTACGCGGTCTCACGGCCCTCGTCGCCGTCGCCACTCTCGTTACGACCTTCGCCAGTGTTCAGGCCAAGTCGAGTCGGGCCCGATTTTCGGCCGCGGATTTCGACCGGCATGTTCGCTATCTGGCGGACGACTCGCGCCAGGGCCGCGGCATCGGCACGAAGGGCATCGACGAGGCGGCCGAGTACGTCGCGACGCAATGGGCCGACGCCGGCGTGGAACCGTTCGGCGATGATGGCAGCTTCTTCCAGTCGTTCGAGGTCTCGATCAGTTCGCGGATCGCCGACAACACGATGTTGTCGTACGGCGCGACCGAAGGCACGCCGCGCCGCCGCCTCGAGCGCGATGACGACTTCGTACCGTTTCCATTCTCGGCCCGCGGCGGATTCGACGGCCCGGTGGCGTTCGTCGGCTACGGCATCGACGAGGACGAAGCGCACGACTACAACGACTATGAGGGCATCGACGTCCGCGGCAAGGTCGTCCTGATGCTCCGCTACGAGCCGGACTTCTGGGACGACAGCGGCGTCGATGAACAGGAAGCACAGCCGTCGGCCCGTTCGCACACGCGACATGCCTATTTCACGACCAAGGCCGAGCATGCGGCGCAGCGCGGTGCCGCGGCCGTGCTCATCGTCAACCCGGTCCGCGACGACGACACGACCGATGCGCTCTACGACTTTTCGACCGGACGCGCCTCGCCGGTCGAGCTGCCGATGATACACATCAAGCGCCGCGTCGCCGACGCCATGCTTGCGGCCGCCGGCCTACCCGACGTCGAGTCGCTTCAGAAGAGGATCGAGAAGACGCGCAAGCCCTGCTCGAAGGACCTGACCGGCATCCGCGCCAACGGATACGCCGATATCGACAAGGTCCGAACAAAGGTCAAGAACGTCGTCGGCATCGTGCGGGGGAAGGGCTCATTGGCCGATGAGTACGTCGTCCTCGGCGCGCACTACGACCATCTCGGCGTGACGACGAATTGGCGCAAGCCCGCCGACCGGAACAGGTACGTGCATAATGGCGCGGATGACAACGCCTCCGGAACGACCGGACTGATCCTCGCCGCCCGCGCGCTCGCCGATGGTCCACCGCTCAAACGCAGCGTCATCCTGATCGCCTTCACCGCCGAGGAATCGGGACTTCACGGCTCGAAGCACTGGGTCAAGAACCCGCCCGTGCCGCTCGATCGCGTCATCGCCATGCTCAACATGGACATGATCGGCCGGCTCAAGGACAACGTGCTGCACGTCGGCGGGACGGGTACCGGCGAAGGGTTCGAAGCGCTCGTCAAACGACTCGGCGAGGAGTACGACCTGAAGCTCAAGCTCGCCGGCGGCGGTCGCGGGCCAAGCGACCACTCCTCGTTCTTCGGCGAGAAGATCCCCGTGCTCTTCTTCTTCACCGGCATCCACAAGCAGTACCACGCGCCGGAGGATGACGCCGACCTGATCAATGCGGAGGGCGGCGTCCGCATCGCCAGCATGGCCGTCGACGTCCTGCACGACTGGGCGAACGCCGACAAGCGGCCGGCCTTCCACAACGACGCGACGCGCTATCGTCCGGCACGGCAGGACGAGACGGAGGTCGCGACCAGCGATAAGAAGGACGGGCCGTCGGCCGGCGCGGGGTTCGACCACGGCGACGCCGGCGAAGGCGAGGCGCCCGCGATGCCGCGCGTGCGACTGGGCATCGCCCCGGGCAATTACGGCGACGCCGAAGACGAACCCGGCTTTCCGATCGAGTATGTCGTGGCCGATGGCCCGGCAGCCAAGGCGGGAATCAAGGACAAGGATCGCATCCTGTCGATCGACGGCAAGGAAATCCGCGACGTTTATCGCTACATGCAAATCCTCAGCGAGCACAAGCCCGGCGACGAGATCGAGGTCGTCGTGCTCCGCGATGGCCAGCGCCGGACGTTTAAGGTCAAGCTCGAGGCCGCGACGCGCGGACCGCGCCGCGAATAGCGCATGAATCCGCCCCCCAACGGCGCGGTAGCGCCCCGCACCGTGCGCGAACGAACGCGGCAGGATTACGACGCCGTCGCCGCCGGGTGGCAGGCGTGGGAGCCGCACATCGTCGCCTTCAGTTGGCCCGTCACGCATCGCCTGCTCGATGCCGTCGAACTCCGCGCTGGCATGCACGTCCTGGACGTCGGCTGTGGCATCGGCGATCCGACGGTTGCTATCGCATCCCGCGTCGGCCCGACCGGCCGCGTCACGGCGATCGATCTTTCGCCACGGATGATCGAGGTCGCGCGGCAGCGCGCGGCCTCGCTGGGGCTTGCGGCAATCGACTTTCGCGTTTGTGCAATCGAAGAATTCGACGCCGCGCCCGCGTCGTTCGACGCCGTCGTGGGCCGCTGGAGCCTGATCTTCTGCGAAGATGTCGCGGCGCAGCTCGCGCGGATTCGCGGATGGCTGCGGCCCGGCGGACGACTGGCGATGTCGACCTGGACGCCGATGGAGCAGTCGCTCGGGTTCGCCGCGATCAACCGCGCGGTGAACAGGGTGGCGAAGCTACCGCCGCTCGATCCATGCAAACCCGGCATGCAGAACCTGTCGACGCCCGGGCATCTCGCCGACGCGCTCGGCCGCGCGGGGTTCGTCTCGGTCGGCGCCGAGCCGGTGCGACTGTCGACCGTCGTCCGCGATGGCGACGAGTACTGGCGGATGTCGTGCGAGATGGGCGCATCGCTGCGGGCGGTGCTTCACACGCTCTCGGAGGAGCAGATCGCGGCGATCGGATCGAATGTGGCGCAGGCAGTGGAGGAATTCCGCTGCGGCGCGGTGCTGCGGATTCCATCGGTCGCGCAGGTGGGGTGGGGATCGGCCGGCCCCCCGTCGCGCTGAGCCGGCGGGGTGCGTCGGTCCATCCATTGTGCGGATCGCGGGTTGCGTGCATTCGCGGATTTCCCGCCCGCGGACGCTTGCTTTCTCTGGAAGTTCGGATTATGTTAGTATCAGCCACGGCGGGTTTGCGCGGTCCTGATTCGCAGGAGACCTTCTCATGTCGGCGGTCGCAGACCGGTCCGCCGCGGCGGAAACTCCGCGCGCCAACGACGCCTTCGCGCAGTCCCTCGCCCGCGCCGTGCACGCCGGCCGGCTCGACGAGGCCCGGCGCCTGCTCGGCGAATGCGAGGCCCGATGGGGCGGTCGCCGCCGGCCGCGCCGCTGTTCGACCGGGCTGCGCTCCCTCGATGCGGCCCTCGGCGGCGGATTGCCGCGCGGCGCGCTCGGACAGATCGTCGCCGCCGCGCCCGGCGTCGGAACACTTTCGCTCGCCCTGCATCTGGCGCGAGCCACCGCGGGACCGAACCATCCCCTCTTCCTGATCGACCCGGACGCGCGGGCCTATCCGCCCGCGATCGCCACGCTCGGCATCGACCTGTCGCAACTCATCCTGCTGCGACCGGCCCACGCCGTCCGCGCCTGCTGGGCCATGGAACAATCGCTGCGATGCAGCGCAGTCGGCGCCGTCGTTGGATGGTTCGATCCGCCCGGCCACAACCTCCGCACCGCGCGACGGGCCGACGCGGCGGCCTGGCGGCGCCTGCAACTCGCGGCCGAGGCCGGCGGCGGCGTCGGACTGATCGTGCAGCGCGCCGCGGACCCCGCCCTCGGATCCTTCGCCGCCTGGCGCATCGACGTACACGCCATGACGCTGGAAAACGACGGCTCCTGCCGCTGGCGGCTGAACGTCCGGCGCGCGGGCCGCGCAGCCGACGAGGGCCGGTCGGTCGACACAGGCGGCGAAGCGCCGGCTACGCCGATCGCCGGGTCGGACGCCGCGGCTTCTGCGGCCAAGGCGCCGCGCGCCGCCGCTGCCGGTTGAGGGACCGCATGGTTCGACCGCATTGCGCCCGCCGCCAGCGAGGCTCCGACGTTCCGGGGCCCGGCCGCGCGGCTTTCGGAACACGGTCATGCCGCGCTTCTGCTGCATCTGCCTGCCCGATCTGGCCACCGACCGCGCCGTCGCGGAGGCCCCGGATCGCGCGCAGCGCGGCGCCCCGCTCGTGCTGACCCGCGCGGCCGGATCGGCCTTGTTCGTCACGCACGCCTGTCCGCGGGCCCGCGCCGCACGGGTTCGTCCCGGACTGTCGCTGGCCGAGGCCCGTGCGATCTGCCCCGATCTCGTCGCCCGACCGCACGACGCCGCCCGCGACGCGATGACGCTCGAACACCTCGCGCTGTGGGCGCAGCGCTTCAGCCCGGCGGTGGAAAGCGCTCCGCCCGATTCGCTCCTGCTCGACGTCAGCGGCTGCGCCCGCCTGTTCCGCGGCGAGAACAACATCGTCCGCCAGGCCGTCGCCGATCTCGCCGCGCAGCGCTTCGCCGCACGGGCCGCCATCGCCGATTCCGTCGGCGCCGCCTGGGCCCTCGCGCACGCCGGCGATCGCTCCGCCTTCGTCGCGCCGCCGGGCCAGTCCGTGCCGCACCTCGTCGGACTGCCGCCGGCCGCCCTGCGGCTCGACGCGCCGACCGTCCAGCGCCTCGACGCGCTCGGCATTCGCACGATCGGCGACCTGCTCATGCTGCCGACCGCCACCCTGCCCGCGCGCTTTGGCGACGCGCTCGTGCTGCGGATCCGCCAGGCGCTCGGCGAAGCGCCGGAACCGGTGTACACGCCGCAGCCCGCGGCGGTCTTCGCCGCGCGCATGGCCTTCGGTCCGTCCGATCAGTGCGACGTGCTGCACGCCGCGCTGGACCGCGTTGTCGCCGCGCTGCATCAACGCCTCGTCGCCGGCGGCGTCGCAGCGCGGCGGCTGATGCTGGTCGTCACCTTCGAGAAACGTCCGCCCGTCGCGCAGGGGATCGACCTCGCCCGTCCGTCGCGCGATGCCTCGCACCTGCGCCGCCTGCTCGCCGACCGGCTCGACACGATTGACCTGTCGGTCGCCGCCGCCGGATTGATGGTCCACGCCGCCGAAACGGCGGTCTGGCGCGCGGCACAGGGCGACCTGTTCGACGATCCCGACCGGCCGGACGACGAGGCGCTGGCCGAGCTGATCGACCGCCTCGCGCTGCATCTCGGCGGCGGCGCGGTCGTGCGCGCGGAATTGGTCGACGACCATCAGCCCGAGCGGGCATTCCGCTACGTGCCGGTCATCCGCGGCGCGGCGTCCGAGCGACCCTCCGACCGCGAAAAGACTCTGCCGCCGACAATGCCGACCGCGCGGAACTCCTCCGCCCGTCGCCCGCGCGCCGCCGATGCGTGGGACCGCCGACACGACCCGCCGCGAACACCGCCGGGACGACGGCCGCTGATCCTGCTGGCCCGCCCGCGGTCGATCCGCGTCCTCGCGCTCGTGCCCGACGGGCCGCCGACGTGGTTCCGCGATCGCGACCGCGAGTACGCCATCGCGCAGGCCGCCGGTCCGGAGCGGCTGGAGACGGGCTGGTGGCGGCAGCAGGACATCCGCCGCGATTACTTCCGCGTCACGACGACGGGCGGGCAGCAGTTCTGGATTTATCGCGACCTCGATCGCGGCGATTGGTTCCTGCACGGAAGTTACGAATGATCCACCGCCCGTCCGACCCGCTGGAGCGAACGGTTCGCATCCCGTGAGGCCCATGCCATGCCTGATCAACCGAGCGAAAAACCGCATTGCCACCCCGGCGCCTCGTACGACGCTCCCGCGCCGCGGTCCGACGCGCCCTCTCTCTGGCCCTACGCCGAACTGCACTGCAAGACCAACTTCTCGTTCCTGCGCGGCGCATCGCACCCCGAGGAACTCGTCGAACGCGCCGCCGGACTCGGCTACCATGCCCTCGCCGTCACCGACCGCAACTCCCTGGCCGGCGTCGTGCGAGCGCACATCGCCGCGCGACAGCACGGACTCAAGCTCCTCATCGGCGCCGAGATCGTCCCGGTCGATGCCCCGCCACTCGTCCTGCTCGCGCCCGATCGCGCCGCCTACGGACGCCTGTCGCGGCTCATCACGGTCGGCCGCCGCCGCGCGATCAAGGGCGATTGCGGCCTCACGTTCGACGACGTCGCCGCACACGCCGACGGACTGTTCGCCGTGTGCCTGCCCGACGCCGCGGCGCCGGCCGATCTCGCGCCCCTGCATCGCTGCCGCGACGTCTTCGGCCCGCGCGCCTCGATTGCCGTTGAACCAACCCGCGACGCCGACGACGCCGAACGTCTCGCGCGAGCGGCCGCCGTCGCGCGTCGCACGCGTATGCCGCTCGTCGCCGCCAACGACGTGCACTACCACGAGCCGAGCCGCCGCGCCCTGCACGACGTGCTCACGTGCATCCGCCATCAGTGCACGATCCAGACGCTCGGACGCCGCGGCCTGCCGAACGCCTGCCGGCACCTGCTTCAGCCCGAGGAGCTGCACCGCCGATTCGCGGCCTGCCCCGAAGCCATCCGCCGCACGATCGAGATCGCCGACGCCTGCCGCTTCCGCCTCGACGAACTCCGCTACGAATACCCGCGCGAACTCTGCCCCGACGGTCGGTCGATGTCCGAGTACCTCGCCGAGCTCACCTGGGCCGGCGCCCGCGAACGCTACGCCGGACGGATTCCCGACCACATCCGCCGCATGCTCGAGCACGAACTCGCCCTCATCCGCGAGCTGCGCTACGAACCCTACTTCCTCACCGTCTGGGACATCGTCCGGTTCGCCCGCAGCCGCAACATCCTCTGCCAGGGCCGCGGATCCGCCGCCAACTCCGCCGTCTGCTACTGCCTCGGCATCACCGCCGTCGACCCCGTCAAGATCGACCTGCTCTTCGAACGCTTCGTCAGCCGCGAACGAAACGAACCGCCCGACATCGACGTCGACTTCGAGCACGAACGCCGCGAGGAGGTCTTCCAGTACATCTACGAGAAGTACGGCCGCGAGCGCGCCGCCATCACCGCCGAGGTCATCACCTATCGATCGCGCTCGGCCATCCGCGACGTCGGCAAGGCCCTCGGCCTCTCGCTCGACACCGTCGACCGCCTCGCCCGGCAGATCGACGGGTGGCATCGCCCGGCCGAGCTGTCGGAGGTGCTGAACGACGCCGGACTCGATCCCGCGCAGCCGCTGATGCGGCAACTGCGGTCGCGCGTGCGCGAGCTGATCGGCTTCCCGCGGCACCTGTCGCAGCACGTCGGCGGCTTCGTCATGACCGAAGGCCCGCTGTGCGAGACCGTGCCGATCGAAAACGCCGCCATGCCCGACCGCACCTTCATCGAGTGGGACAAGGACGACCTCGACGCCCTCGGCATGCTCAAGGTCGACTGCCTTGCGCTCGGCATGCTGACCTGCATCCGCAAGTGCTTCGAACTGGTTCGCGACCATGCGAACGGCCGGCCCGCGCCGCAAGCGCTCGCCGACGTGCCGTCCGAAGACCCGGCCGTCTACGACATGATCTGCGCCGCCGACACCGTGGGCGTCTTCCAGATTGAGAGCCGCGCGCAGATGAGCATGCTCCCGCGGCTGCGCCCGCGGAACTTCTACGATCTCGTCATCGAGGTCGCGATCGTGCGGCCCGGTCCGATCCAGGGCGGCATGGTGCACCCGTACCTGCGCCGCCGCTGCGGACAGGAACCCGTGAGTTACCCGAGTCCGGCGCTCGAACGCGTGCTCGGCAAGACGCTCGGCGTTCCGCTCTTCCAGGAACAGGCGATGCAACTGGCGATCGTCGCGGCCGGCTTCTCGCCCGGCGAGGCCGATCAGCTCCGCCGCGCGATGGCCGCATGGAAGCGGTACGGCGGGCTGGAGAAGTTCCACGATCGCTTCGTGCAGGGCATGCTCGCCAACGGCTACCGGCCCGAGTTCGCGGAGAGCTGCTTCAACCAGATTCGCGGCTTCGGCGACTACGGCTTTCCCGAGAGCCACTCGGCGTCGTTCTCGCTGCTGGTCTACGTGTCGGCGTGGCTGAAGCGCTATCACCCGGCCGCGTTCGCCGCCGCGCTGATCAACTCGCAACCGATGGGGTTCTACGCCCCGGCCCAGATCGTCCGCGATGCGCAGCAGCACGGCGTGGCCGTGCTCCCGCCCGATGTCAACCGCAGCGCGTACGATTGCACGCTCGAGCCCGACCCGCGAGCCAGCGGCGCGGCCGCCGGTCCAGCGCTGCGGCTCGGCTTTCGCATCATCCGCGGCATCTCGGAGGCGAAGGTCTCCAGGATCGTCACGGCGCGCCGCGAGGGTCCGTTCCGCTCCGTGGCCGAGCTGGCGCAGCGCAGCGATGCGCCGCACGAGATGCTGGCGCGGCTGGCCGCCGCCGATGCCTTCGGCTCGATGGGGCTGTCACGGCGCGAAGCGCTCTGGCAGGTACTCGCGCTGGACGACGTGCCGGACCTGTTCGCCGGACTGGAGCTGCGCGAACCGCCGCCGGAGCTGCCGCCGATCGAGCTGCGCGAGCACGTCGTGCAGGATTACGACCTGCTCGGCCTGTCGCTCCATGCGCATCCGCTGTCGCTCGTGCGCGAGGAGTTGGACCGCCTCGGCGTGAGGCGAAACGAGGAATTGCGCCGCGCGCCGAACGGGCGACGCGTCGCCGTGAGCGGGCTGGTGCTCGTGCGTCAGCGCCCGGGCACGGCCAAGGGTATCACCTTCATGACGTTGGAAGACGAGACGGGCGCGGCGAACCTGATCGTCCGGCCGGGGGTGTGGGAGCGCTGGCGGCACGCGGCCCGCGGTGCAGTGGCGCTCGTGGCGGAGGGGTCCGTCGAGCGTCAGGGCGAGGTCGTGCACGTCATGGTGCAGCGCTTCGGCGATCTGTCGGCGCGGATCGAGGGCCTCGCCAGCCGGTCACGGGACTTTCATTGACCGAGAATCGCTTCGGCGCGCAATCGTTCGTAAAACGGCAGGCACTCGTCAAGCAGCGGCCGCAGGGCCGCCGGAACCGGCTCGGACTTCGGGCGGTACGGCTCAAAGCCCGTCGAGCGATGCACGCTCGCGTACCAGTGCTTCGCCCAGACGCCATCCTCCGGGCGCGGGCCGGCGCGCCAGTGCAGCATCGCCTCGTCGAATGAGATCGCCAGCCGCGCGCAGAGCCGTTGCAGCACGCCGCGCGGATCGAGCAGCAGCGCCCGTGCGTCGAGCACGGGCACGTCCTGCCCGGCGGCCCGCAGCTCGTCGAGCAACTGCGCCTGCGTCGCCAGGCCCGTGTCGCGCAGCGTCGGGCTCGGCAGGCTCTTCGCGAGCGAGGTCAGCATTTCGCGCGGATCACGCGTTAGCAGCACGTTGCGCATCCGCAACAGAAAGCCGCGATCGATCTCGACGAGATGATGCGCCATCTGCTTGAAGAAGATCACCGGCCGGTCGCACGGACCGAGGAGAACATCCCGCACGATGCGCGGCCCGTCGGCGTCCATCGCGGCGAGCACCTCGTCACGGCCGGGATGCCCAACGCCGGTGACGCGCAGGTAGTGGGCATAGAGCGGCTCATCGACGACGCGCGTGTCGCGCCGCTGCGCGAAGGCGTACATCAGCGCGGTCGAGACGTTACGCGGTCCGGACCAGAGGTTGATCCGCGAGACGCTCATTGCGCTTCGCCCGTGAGCACATCGAGCAGCGCGGTCTCCGCGTCAATCACGCCGTCGAGGATCACCCCCAGCTCGCTCCGCGCATCGGCCGACGCGATCACACGCCGAACGAACGATTCCTCGCACGCCGGCATCACGCGCTCCGCCACCACGCCGAACCGTTCGGCAAGCCCTGCCCGGCCGATCGCGCGGAACCACGCCGTCCCGCGCGCACGATTGTGCCACAGCCGAATCGCCATCGAGCGCAGGCATCGCCACGAATCTGCGCCGCACGCATCGCAGAACAACGGTCGCTCGAGCCGCTCGCGCCAGCGGCGGATGGCGTCTGGTCCGGTCACCGCCATCGACGAGGCCGCCGAGCGATTCATCAAAACGTCGCGGCATCGCACGATGGCCGCTGCCACGCGCGCCGATTCCGATGCGACCTCGCCGCCCTCGTGCGCCTGCACCACGTAGACCTGCACCGCCGCGCCGATGAGCGGCGTCGGCGCGCCCGATCGGCCGGGCACGTACCCGGCGCACGTTTGCCGCGCGGCATCCACGCGCGTGATGACGCCCCAGTCCGACCCGTGTGGCGCCTGCCAGCCGCGCCAGGCCAGCACCGGCTGCCCGTGCGCGATCGCCGCCTCGATCA
Organism: Phycisphaerae bacterium; assembly: GCA_023150615.1. Lineage (GTDB taxonomy): Bacteria > Planctomycetota > Phycisphaerae > UBA1845 > UTPLA1 > JAKLKO01. Next base: position 17,532 of record JAKLKO010000020.1, on the reverse strand, counting down.
GCGGCCAGTAGCTGTCGCGAAAATGCCATTCAAACTCCGGCGGGGCGACCGGCAGCGGCGCGGCCTCGGGCGGATGAAACTCGCGAACGTCCAGGCCGTACTGCCGCGCCGCGTCGATCAGGAACGCGTCGCGACCGGCATCGTTCCACCGGGCGGGGCAGGCCTCGCGCTCGCTCGACGTGAACATCGCCGCCACGCCCGAAACGGACATGAGTTCGTCATAGCTCACGTCGCGGCCGGCCCAGCACACGACCGCCCGAAGGCACGCGATCAGCGACTCCGCATCCGCGGCCGCATCTCGAATCTCGAACGCATCAAGACGGCGCATGGGCCCCCTCACTACATACGCAACCAGCGCACAGCGATCCGCATGTCATCATTCTACCGGTAAACCCGCGGGGCTTTGCCGAGTCTCGTGTGACCGTTATAACGCACGAGTCGCAAGCGGATCACCCTCGGAGGGCATCGAATGACCACGCGTTTGATCACTGTTGCCGCGCTCATCGTCGCATCGTCAGCCGCCGCGCTCGCGCAGCCGGATCCCCCGACGACGCAGCCCGCCGCGCTGCCGTGGACGCAATTGTCGCGCTCCACCTGCGGCGTCGATGAGTATCTCCGCCAGCACCCGGATCGCGATGGCCGGGGCGTCGTGATTGCCGTGATCGACACCGGCGTCGACATGGGCGTGCAGGGGCTCGACCTCCTGCCGGACGGAACGGCGAAAGTGGTCGACCTGCAGGACTTCTCCGGCGAAGGCGACGTCGAACTCGCACCGGCCACCTATCTTGCACAGCGGGACCGCATCGTTCGATACGGGAAAGACGGCGCGCCGCAGGAGTACGTCCCGCCCGCCCCGGCGGCGCGGCCTGACGGTGCGACGCTCTGGACCGGCGTCATCGCCGAGAAGAAGTTCATCAACACGTCGGTCCCCGATCTGAACGACAACGGCCGCAAGGATGATGAGTTCGCCGTCTGTGTCGTCGTGCCGGAGCGCGGCGGCGACGACGACGCGCTCGCCTTCGTCGACACCGACGGAGATCGGAACTGGGCCAACGAAAAGCCCCTGCGGAACTACCGCGTCGCCCACGATCGCTTCACCTTCGCCCGATCAAAGAAGGAATCGCAGCTCCCGCAGCTCATCTGCGCCGTCAACATTTTCCCGCGGGAGCGCAAGATCGTCGTACACTTCGACGACGGCGGCCACGGTACGCACGTCGCGGGCATCGCCGCCGGCTGGAGCATCAACGGCCAGGCCGGATTCGACGGAATCGCCCCGGGCGCGAAGATCATCAGCCTCAAGATCGGGCACGGCCAGCTCTCCGGCGGCGCGACGACAACCGGCGCCAAGAAGCGCGCGTTCGAGTATGCCGCGAAATACGCCCGCGAGCACAACGTCCCCGTCGTCTGCAACCTCAGCTACGGCGTCGGGTCTGAGCGCGAGGGCGCGTCGGAGATCGACCGCTTCCTCGATTCACTCTGCCGCGAAAACCCGAACCTGGTCGTCTGCACCTCGGCCGGCAACAACGGGCCGGGCCTCTCCAGCGTTGGAACACCCGCCGCCGCGCGGGCGGCCATCACCGTGGGGGCGATGATCGCGGTCGACACAGCACGCGACGTGTGGGGCGTCCGCATCGACAAGCCGCAGATGGCGACGTTCAGTTCGCGCGGCGGCGAGCTGGCGAAGCCGGACATCGCGACGCCGGGTTACGCGACGTCGACCGTCCCGATCTGGAATCGCGCACACGATTTCCTTCGAGGCACGAGCATGGCCTCGCCCTACGCGGCCGGCCTGGCGGCGCTGCTGATCTGCGACGTCCGCGCCGAGATCCCGAACGCCCCCGTGCGATCGAGCTGGATCAAGTCCGCACTCCAGCAGAGTGCGTCGGAAGTCGCGGGCTTTAACACGCTTGATTTCGGCGCCGGTTGCCCATCGATGCCGAAGGCCGCACAGCGCCTCCGACAGATCGTCCGCGAGTCGGCGACGGACCCGTGCTTCGATCTCGACGTCAAGACCGCGTCCCCGATCGCGGTGGATGGCAAAGGCCCCGCCGCGTACTGGCGCGGAACGTGGTTCCCGACCGACCGCCCACAGACGTTCACCATCTCCCCTTCGTTTGCGCCGACGACCGACGCAGCGGTACGGCGCAGCTTTACGCGTCGGTACCTCGTCCGTTCCAACGCTCCGTGGTGCAAGGTCGAGCAGGAGCAGGTCTATCTTCGCGGCGAGCAATCCACCGATATCATCGTCCGGTATGACGCGGCCGCGATCTCGAAACCCGGCGCGTACGTCGCGACCGTCGAGCTGACGAGCGAGGCCGGCGTCATCGCCGAGCGGCTCTGGAACACCATCATCGTCCCATACCGGTTCGCCCCCGACGACGATCGCGTCCGCCTGGCCGGCCAAAGGGTCTACGGATGGATTCCGCAGCGGTACTTCCTCGCCGTGCCGACCGGGGCGACGGCCATGCACGTCGAACTCCGCGCTGTCGAGCAAAAGCCCAGCACCGCCACCGTCCGCTCGATCTTCCGGCCCAACGGGGTCGAGATTCGCACCCCATCGTTGCGGATCGATACGCGCGAACAGCGGCCGTCCGCGACGACCAGCATCACCGACGAACTGGTGCCCGGCGTCTGGGAGATCGACGTGACCAGCTCGCGGCCGGACGAGGAATCGACCTACGACCTGCTGGTGCGGATCGATGGACTGCGCGCCGAACCCGACCCGATCACCGCGTGGAAATTCAAGGCCGGCGCGCCGCCATCGGGAGACGTCACGATCACGAACCTGATGGATCGCCCGCTTTCGGCGAATCTGTCCGGTGAATTGGAGGGCTATCGCCGCATTGAAACGAAGACCCTCGCGCCGCATGACGACACAATCAAGATCCCGGTCCGATTCGATCCGACGCTCCGCGCAGCGCGGTTTCGCATCGACATGACGCCGGAGCAGTACGCCCGCTTCACCGATGTCGCGGTCAACGTCTATGGCCCGGACGGCAAGGCGCTCATGCAGGAGGGCATGGGGGATCGGCTGTTCCGCGGCGAGGTCGCCTCGCCCGGCGGATCGGAGGCGTGCGAATTCGAGCTTCGGGCCGCCTTCACCGATCCGAACGATGACGCCTCGTTCGAGCTGCCGATCACGATCGATTTGCTCTATGCCAAGCCGATCTCCATCTCGGTCAAGCGCGGCGAAGAGGCATCCACCGTGTTCTATCCCGGCATCCCCACGCCGCTGGAATTCTCATTGTCGCAGTCGCCGCCCGCGCTGCCGGACGGCACGAATCACGTCGGCTTCGTCCGCGCGACGGACACGGTTCGTTCGGAGGTCGCCATCGACGTGCCGATCGTGATCAAGGCCGACTGAGTCGATCCGCGGCGCTGCGGACGATCGACGCGGGCCGCCCGTTCCGGCCGCGGCGTGGACGGTCGTGTGCGGACGATATACCATTCGTTTGTGAAGCTTCGATGCCCGCGATGTCAGTCGAAGATCGCGGTCCCCGATGATTGGGTCGGCCGCACGATCCGATGCAAGGGCTGCAACAAGGCCTTCACCGTTCCGCGCCCGACGCGGACGATCGTGCCGACCAAGACCGACGCGGGGCTCGACCTCGAAGGCCTCGCCGCGCTCGAACGCGGCGCGGAGGAAATCGACGCGAAGGTGGCCGCCGAGGCGGAGCGCGAACTCCGCGAGGTTCGCGCCCGATCGGGCGAGATCCAGACCGGCGTCCGCACCTGCCCGTTCTGCGGCAAGCGCGTCGAAGCGCCCGACCCCACCCTCGACGTGCTCTGCTCCGGCTGCTGGCAGACGATTCCTGCCGCGACGCGTGCCGTCAAACCCAAGAGCGATCGGGAAGCCCGCCTGCGCGAGCAGGCCAGCGGTTCGTTCTACGGGACCATCGCCACCGTGTTCACTTATCCGTTCGGCGCGGTCGGATCGCTGCTCAGCGGCGCGATCGTCAGCATCGCCATCATCCTCCTGCCCGTCGCGCTGCTCGTCGGACTGGCGCGCACGGTCGAGCAGGGCCGCACGGGCCTTCCGGGAGGCGGCGGTCCGGAATACCTCGAGGGCATTCGCAACGGCGTGACGGCCTTCTTCTATCTCGAAATCCTCTTCTTCGCCGCCGTCGGCGTGCACGCGTTTCTCGACGTCATCCGCACGACCGCTGTCGGCCAGGAGAAGCCCCCGGGCCTCGTCTGGAACCCGAGTCAGTGGGGCTCGAGCATTCTGGCCTACCTCTCGCTGCTCGCCTATTACGGTCTGTGCGCGGTCATCGTTCTCTGGCTGTCCGGCCGGGGACAGTTCGCGATTCCCACCACCGTCGCCGAGTTCCGCGCGCTGCTGACGCCGACCGTCATCGTCGTCGCGGCCATCTTCACCTTCTTCGTGCCGATGAATCTGATCGGCATGTCCGTCTTCACCATTCCGCGCGGACTTAATCCCATGAACGTCGCGAATTCGATCCTCCGTACGCACGTGCACTACGTTTTCCTCGTCCTGCTCGTACTGACCTGCCTGACGATCTACGTCATCGCCTTCGTTTCGGTCCTCGCCTGGTTCGGCGGCGTCGTTCGCGCCACCAGCGCCGCCGCCGGCGCGGGCGATCTCGTAGAACTGGCCGCCGGCCTGCTCAGCTGGGGCCTCGTGATGGCGTTCGGCGTCTACGGCGTCTATGCGCTCGGTCGGATGCTCGGCCTGTTCGCACGCTCCTATCGCCGCGACCTGATGTTCGAATAGCCTCGATCGCGCTTGCCCCCGAGACGCCCGCCCGCCACGATGCCGCGCATGACGAAGTCACGTCGCACCCCGCGAGCGCCGCGCGCACCGCGCGTTCCATCCATCGCGGCGTCCGGGCCGCACCACGCGGCGACCCATGGATCGACGCCATGGGTCGATCTCCGCTCCGTCGCCGCCGGCCCGTTCGTCTATGACCGCATGATCGCCGGCGCCGCCGAAAACGCGCAGCCCGGCGACGTCGTCGCCGTCCGCGACAGAACCGGCGCGATCGTCGGGCACGGCCTGTATAACCCGCGCTCGCGGATCTCCGTACGGATGCTTCGCCGCGGACCGGAGCCGATTGACGATGAATTCTGGACCCGGGCGCTTGAGGCGGCCGTCCACCTCCGCACAAAAACGCTGCGCCTCGATGAGTCCACGGACGCCTATCGGCTCGTCCACGCCGAGGGCGATGGCCTGTCCGGACTGATCGTCGAGCGCTACGCCGATCGGCTCGTCTTCGAGCTGTTCAGCCTCGGCATGTTCCAGCGCATCGACTTGATCCGCGATCGGCTGCTCACGCGGCTGCCGCCGCCGACCGGACCGCACGCGCACGGCTGGCGGACGATCGTCCGCGCGGACGACCGCGTCGAGCGGCTCGAAGGCTTCCGCGTGGCGGACGCGATGCGCGGCGACGACGGCGGCCGCATCATCATCCGCGAGAACGGCGTACGCTTCCGCGTTGATCCATCGGCCGGACACAAGACCGGCTTCTTCTGCGATCAACGCGACAACCGCCTCCGGCTGGCCGGGTACTGCCGCGACGCCGACGTGCTCGACGTCTGTTGCTACACCGGCGCGTTCGGGGTTTATGCGAAGGCGCTCGGCGGTGCGCGCGAGGTCACCTGCGTCGATCTCGACGAGCAGGCGGTGAGTCTGGCGCGCGAGAACGCCCATCTGAACCAGGCCCGCGTACAGACGGTGCACGCCGACGCGTACCCATATCTTCGCCAGATGATCACCAACGCGCGACAGTTCGACGTCGTCGTCCTCGATCCGCCCAAGCTGATCGCCGACCGCAGCGAGCTCCGCGAAGGCCGCCAGCGATATCTCGACCTGAACAAGATGGCGCTCGCCGTCGTCCGGCGCGGCGGCATCCTGCTCACGTGTTCATGCAGCGGACTGTTCGGCGAGCACGACCTGATCGACGTGGTGCGCCAGGCCGCGCGGATCGCCGGCCGGAGCATCGCCATCTTCAACCTCAGCGGCGCAGCGCCCGATCACCCCGTCGCGCCCGAATGCCCCGAATCGCGCTACCTCAACGCGCTGTGGCTCCGCGTCCTCTGACGGACGCCCTGCCGCATGACGCCGCCGGCGTTACAATGACGCCATGGCGATCTCGGTCCATGCGCCCACGGCCCGCCGAGTCGGCGTCCTCGCCTTGATTCTCCTCGCGCTGGCGCTCGTCAGCATGTCGACGTACGTCATGCTCGCCGAAGACCGCTGGGCTGCACTGAACGAGGAGGAGCGCCGCGATGAGCCGCTGCTGGACCGCTCGCGCAGCCCGCAATTCAGCTTCCCGATCCTCGCGCGAAGCTTTGACGCCTCGCTGAACCAGTTCGTCGATCGCTTCATTCGCGTCTGCCTCGAAGGCAAGTACAGCGAATTCCGGCTGCTCTACACCCGCCGCCGTGAACCCCCGTCGGCGCGACAGTTCGTCTCGATGTTCAACGCCGTAAAGGAAATCCGGCTCGCGTCGCTCGACAAGCTGCCGGAACTGCCGGGCATTCCGTCGCCGGCCTATCGGCTGGTCGCCGAGTACGAGCTGGAGGAGTTCGCCGTGAAGAGCGAGCGCCGCAAGCGGTTTCAGGTCGCGGTAATCAAGGAGGACGGCGAGTGGCGACTGACGCCGCTGCCGCGCGGCTCGGCGTCGCAGCTCGACGCCCTGCTCGCCTCAACCACACAGCCCGCACCGCCCGCGACTCAACCCGCCGCACCCACCGCGCGCTGATCGAACGGGCAATACGGACCTTCCACCGCGATAGCGGACCTCGTGCCGTGTGTGCTCGAGCGCGCGGCCAGGATTGCGGACGCGCCGCGCGCCGCATCACGCCCGCCGCATGAACGTCTCGCGCCCATTATCGCAGCAGTTACGGACAATCTCACAATTCCGCCGCACGCGTTGGTCCCCCATTTCCTTATATCTTAGCTTTCGGCTGGCAGCTTTTTATCGCCGTCAGAGAGGACCAGCCAGATGGGGCTCACGATCTACAATCCCAACACGCTCCAGTTATTGAACATTCTCAACCAGACGTCGGCGCAGCAGAGCAACACGCTCCTGCGGTTGTCGACCGGCCGCCTGATCAACCGCGGCGCCGACAACCCCGCGGGGATGATCGCCCTGCAAAGCCTCAATGCCGAGGCGACCGCGACCGATGCCGCCATCGCCAGCGCACAGCGGGCCGACTCAATGCTCGCCGTCGCCGACGGCGCACTGAATGAAGTGCAATCGCTCCTGACGGAAATCGAGTCGCTGGCCGCTGCCAGCCTTAACTCCGGCGGCCTCAGCGCCGCGGAGATCGCCGCGAACCAGGCCCAGATCGACGCGGCCGTCGAATCCATCGACCGCATCGTTCGCACGACGGGCTTCAACGGAAAGAACCTGCTCGACGGCGCCCAGTCCATCCGCACGTCCGTCAGCCAGCCGACGAAGGTCACCGATGCGCACGTCTACTCGCGCCGGTCCTCGTCGTCGTCCGACACGTTTTCGATCACCGTCGACGCCGCCGGCGCCGTCGCCTCCGGCACGCTCGTCAGCAACCCGACGGTCGTCAGCGCCGCCAGCTTCTCGATCGCCGGCAAGCTCGGCACCGCCACGATCGAAATCACCGCCGGCTCCACGCTCGCGCAGATCCGCGACAAGATCATCGCCGCCGCGGCCGAGACCGGCGTGTCCGCCTCGGTCACCGGCTCCGACGTGCGCATTCAGAGCCGCGAGTACGGCGAGTCCGCCTTCGTCTCCGTCACGCGCATCAGCGGCGACAGCGATTTCCAGAACGTCGCCCACACCGCTGGCACCGATGCCCGCGTCTCAATCAACGGCCAGGCCGCCCTGGTCGATGGTCTGCGCGTCAGCTTCAACTCGAACGGCGCCAGCGGCGAGTTCACCCTGACCTCGACCGGTAACGTCGCCGGTTCGGCCGGCACGATCACCACGAGCGGCGGCGGCGCGACGTTTCAGCTCGGCACGTCGGCCACGACGCGCGCCACGCTCGGCATCGATTCGCTCGCCTCGTTCAACCTCGGCGACTCGAACACCGGCTATCTCAGCCAGGTCAAGGGCGGCGGTTCGAACGACCTTGCGACGAACGCAAGCAACGCCCTCGCGATCGCGCGGCGGGCGATCGACGCCGTCGCCACCGCACGCGGCCGCGTCGGCGCGTTCCAGAAGTTCCACGTCGGAACGACGCTCAACAGCCTGAACGCGACGAAGCAGGCGCTCGCGGACGCCGTAAGCCTGATCAACGACGTCGACTACGCGCAGGAAACGGCGGAGCTCAGCCGGCAGAACGTCCTGATGCAGTCCGCAACCGCGCTGCTCGGCGTCGCCAATCAGCAGACGGCCAATATCCTCGCCCTGCTGCGATAATTCCCGCCCCGACCTGGTGGGACCTCTCGGCGAACGGGGGCGCGCGACGGCGCGACCCCGTTTCCTTTTGCGCTCAGGCGCCGACGCCGACCGGCGCGAGCTGCAGCGGCACGTGAATGTCCGTCACCAACTGCTCCGGCGGCGTGTTGAACGGCGAGTTGCGATACACCTCGAACGCCGGTGCCGCCAGCGGCTCGCGACGATGCGCCGGAAGCCACTGTCCCAACAACGCGGCGTACGTCTCGCCGAGCCGCTCGTATGGCCCGCGATGCGTTGCCACCGCGTACTCGCCACCGGCGATCGTCTGCACGCCCACGTCACCCTCCGGAGCCACGCCGTCGTTGACGACGATGCACGCGTCGTAACGGAGCCGCTCCGGCGGCGTCACCTCCGGGTCATCGTGGCAGATGCCGAGCATCCGTGAGTTCGGTCCGAACAGCCCACGGCTGCCGGCCCATGCACACAGGCGCTGCCAGGCCTGACCGACCTCGGGATACGGACCGACATGCCGGACAAACGCCACGCACATCGGCTCCACTCGTTCGATTCGCACGTCCATGGGAGTTCCTCCGATCTCGACGGGACGAAATCTGTCAATCCGGCCATCAGGTGAGAACCGCACGCCGCTCGGCGCACCCGGCAGCGCCGGCAGCCGGTGAGTCTCGCGGAACCGTGAAGGCGCCTCCCCGAAGTGCGCCTTGAATGCCCGCGTGAACGCCTCGTGCGTCTCGTAGCCGGCGTCGAACGCGATCTGAACCACCGGCTGATCCCCGCATTTCAAGCGGTAGGCGGCGCGCTCCAGCCGCAGCCGTCGAACGTGCTCCATCAGCGGCTCACCGACCATGCCGCGGAAGACGCGGTGGAAGTGGTACGGCGAAAAGCACGCCAACTCCGCCAGGTCCTGCAAATCCAGGGCACAGTCCAGATTCTGCTGAATGTGCACGAGCACTCGCAGAATCCGTTCCTCGTAGTCGCGCTGCGTATCGGTCTTCATGTCTCACCCACCGGCCGCAAGCCGACTTCGACGGCCGTCGACGTCAGCCTATTCGAGGCCGCCCTGCGGTGCTTGATCGTCCTTGCGGTTTTTCCGAAAGTCGAGCGTTGATCCGACCCGCCCGACCGGCCCCGTTGCATCGCTTGTACCATTCCTGACCCGCCGGTAGGATATTGTGCGCCCTGTCGATTTTCGCCGCCCCGTGGCGCCGGTTCCGGCGCGTGCGGGAAGGCCATCGGAGAAGGACTCTCGGCGGACAGCCAGACGGACCCTCAAGCGCGACTCGCGACCGACCCGACGATCCCCCCCCAACGCATCTCCGACCTATGCGCGGGCGATCCTCGCTAACCTGCATTGCGCTCGCGGCCTGACCGGCCATGACCCGCCGACTCCCGGAGTAACCCCATGTTCCACCGGCCGATCGACTTCATTGTCACCACGCTGACGTTTCTCGTGCTGCTCGTACCCACGGACGCGCGGGGCGAAGACGATTTGTTTCGTGCCATTCGCGTCGGCGACCTTCCGCGTATCCGTGCGCTGATCGATGCAGCCCCTGCGCGTGTCAACGAGCACAACGCGCTCGGGCAAACGCCGCTGCACGCCGCCGCGCTCGTACGCAACGCGGCCGTGTGCGATTGGCTGCTCCACCACGGCGCGGATCCATCGTTGAAAGACCGCGACGGCCTGACCCCGCTCCTTGTCGTCGCAACGTTGCGGTCCGCCGATGTGGCCGAATCGCTGCTGCGGCACGGCGCCGATCCCAACGCGATGGACGCGCGCGGTCAGACCGCGCTCCATCTCGCCGTGTCACCCGATCCGCCTGGCGCGAGTCCGGAGGCGACGCCGCACATCGTCAAACTCCTGCTCACCCGCCGCGCCAACGCAAACGCCGCGGCGATCGATGGCACGCGACCGCTGCACCTCGCCGCCATGACGGGACGTGCGGATGTCGTCACCCTGCTCATCGAGGCCGGCGGCGAACCAAACGCCCGCGATACGCGCGGGCGCCGCGCAGTTCATCTCGCGAGCATGGGCAACCACGTCAAGGTGCTGGTGCAACTGTGGCGAGCGAAGGCCGACCTCGCCGCCGCCGATGCGCACGGCGAGACGGCATTGCACACGGCATCGCGGCGGGCACGGATCGAGGCGACGACCTGGCTGCTCGATCACGGACTGAACGTCAACGTCCTCAACGCCGCACGGCAGACACCCATGCACGTCCTCGCCGACCAGGGTCCGAACGCTGCGGAATGGGACGCAGCGCTCGCCGCTGCCGCTGAACTCCTTCTGCGACGCGGTGCCGATCCGACGCGCCGGGACGCGAACGGTCTGACGCCCCTCGACTACGCCCAGCGGCACGGACACACGAAGCTCATTGCCGTCCTGACACGGAAAGGGGGTGCGTCATGACCGCGCGATCGCACCTCCGACGCACCCGCGCACCGCTCGGCATCGCCGTGCCGCTGCTCATGATTGCCGTCCGAACGATTCCGGCATCCGCGCAGTCGTATCACACTTACCCGCAGATCGAATCCGCACTCGCACAGGCCGAGTCGAACTATCCATCCATCTGTCGACGCGTCAGCCTCGGCACGACCGTGCAAGGCCGCACCTTGTGGGCGCTGTGCATCTCGGACAACGTCATGGTCCAGGAGGACGAGCCGGAGTTCCGCTACGTCTCGACGATGCACGGAAACGAGATCATCGGCGTCGAGATGTGCCTCAACCTCATCGACTACCTCACGATCAACTACGGACCGAACCCGCGTGTGACGAACATCGTCAACTCAGTCGAGACCTGGATCGTCCCCTGCATGAACCCCGACGGCTTCGTCGCAGGTACGCGCGGAAACGCCCACGGCGTCGACCTGAACCGCAACTTCCCCGATCCCTACACCAGCCCGAGCAACACCACGACCGGCCGCGAACCCGAAACCGCGGCGATCATGAACTGGGCGTTCGGCCAATCGTTCACGCTCGCCGCGAACTTCCACAGTGGCGCGCTCGTCGTCAACTATCCCTTCGACGCCAACGCGAGCGGAAGCTCCGTCAATACGCCGTCGCCCGACGACGACCTCTTTCGGTACATCAGCGAACAGTACTCGCAGTTCAACCTGCCGATGTGGAACAGCCCGTCGTTCTACCATGGCATCACGAACGGCGCCGACTGGTACGTCGTCTACGGCGGCATGCAGGATTGGAGCTACGTCTACATGGGCTGCAACGAGGTCACGATTGAAATCGCCAACAGCACGCCGCCCGCCTCGCAGATCCCCACCTGGTGGAACGACAACCGGGAATCGATGCTCGCCTACCTCGAAACGTCGCTCATCGGCGTCCGCGGCATCGTCACCAGCCAGGACACCGGACTGCCGCTGCCCGCGTCGATCAACGTCATCGGCCGCGACCACACCATCTACGCCGATCCCGACGTCGGCGACTATCACCGCATGCTCCTGCCCGGAGCGTACGACCTGCGCTTCGATGCGCCCGGCCACGACCCGCGACTGCACGCCGGCGTGGCCGTGTCCACCGGCGCCGCGACACGGCTCGACACCGAATTGCCCCGCCCGGCCATCGTGCTGTCGCCGAACGGCGGCGAGTCGCTACCGGTCGGAATCGCGACGACGGTCTCGTGGACCGGCAGCGCTTCCGCGCAGTTCCACGTCCAGTACACGCTCAACCATGGAAGCGTCGCCTCCATCAACGACGGCTTCGAGGCGGTCGTGCTCGATCCCGCGTACAGCACCGGCGGCAACGCGCCGTGGCTCACCGCAACCGGGACCGTTCATTCCGGCTCGCGCGCGGCGCGCGCCGGCACGATCTCGCACAATCAGCAATCCTGGATGAGCCGCACGCTCACAGGACCCGGAAGCGCCGGCTTCTGGTACAAGGTCAGTTCCGAGACGAACTACGACTTCTTCACGTTCTATCTCGACGGAGCGCAGCAGGTTCGCCGTTCCGGGACGGTCGACTGGACCTACTACCCCGTCGCGCTGTCGGCGGGCGCGCACACGCTCAAGTGGGAATACACCAAGGATGGCAGCGTCAACAGTGGCAGCGACACGGCCTGGATCGACGATGCGCAGTACGTCACGGACGGAACGGTCTGGACCGACGTCGTCGCGCTCACGTTGCCCGGGGCGACATCGCAATCCTGGGCACCGCCGGCCGAGAGCGCATCGGCAAAGGTCCGCCTGCGGGCGTACTACGGCGGCGGTCTCTACGGCCAGTGGGACGAAAGCAACGGCGTGTTCAGCATCGTTCCGCAGCCCCCGCAGGGCGATCTGAATTGCGATGGCGCCGCCAACGCCGGCGACATCGCGCCGATGGCGCTCGCGCTCGTCGATCCCGCGGGCTATGCTGCGGCGTACCCGGCGTGCGACATCCTTCGCGGCGACATGCAGCCGGACGGGGCCGTGAACGGCCTCGACCTCGAACCGTTTATCTCGATGATCTGGCCGTAGGGGGGCGCCGGAGGACGACGCGGGCCGCGGATCGCGCGGTCGGCATCAGTCGAGCGGATTCTGGTACCAACGGACGATGTCGTTCGTCTCGCTTGCGGCCCGCAGTGCAGCAACGACATCCACGCGGGCATCGAGATCGATGTCGCCGACCGCGATGCGGTTGGCGTCCGCCGTCAGGTCGGCGAGGTTGTTCTCGATCCAGAGCTGCTCGATGTTATCCCGCCGCGCGAACCACCGCAGCGTTCCGTTGGCGCGCGTCGAGACGACCACGTCGGGGTTTCCATTCACATCCACGTCGGCGACGAAGACGTCCGTCGGCGTGTTCGAGTCGAACTGACACAGCACGCGCCCCACCCACGGCGTCGTAGGATCCGTCGGCTGGCGATACCAGCCCACCTGAATTCCGTCGTTCGCCCCCGGCGCGGACAGCGCCCCAGGGTTTGTAACCACGACGTCGCTGCGGCCGTCACGATCCAGATCACCCAAGGCCAGCCGCGTCGCGGAGTTGATGTTTCCGATGGTGAACCTGCTCCACGCCATCATCGCGTTGCCGCCGGGATTGCGATACCACGCCAGCCGTGCGCTCGCCTCGCCCGGCGCAGTCGAGATCACGTCGAGACGCGTATCACCATCCAGATGGACCAACAGGATTCCCGCCGCGCCAGCGCGCATCACGTCATCGATGTCGAATCGCGTCCAGCCCGCCCCCGTGGTCGGGTTCATCGGGGCCGCGAAAAAGCTCACGCGACCCGGCGTCGCGTTGGCCGCGACGATATCCACGCCGTTCAGGTTGTCGATCTGTCCCACCCGCACGTCGTTCCACTGGCCCAACCCCGCCCCCTCCGAGTTCGCAATCACATAACTCTGCCACAACAGCGCATTCGTCGGATCGGCCGGCGCCTTGAGGTAGATCAGCCGACCGTTCGCCGCCGCAATAATGTCCCGTCGCGTATCCGCATCGATGTCCTCCACGGCCAGCCCGGCGATGCCGTTCAAATTCGCCGCCTGCCCGGCCGTCACCGCGTTCCACGTGATGTTGTTGCCCATGAAGACCTGGAAGAACACCACCACCTCCGGCTGCTCGACCGCGTTGCCTTCGTACGCGGCAATGACATCCAGCCGGCCATCGACGTTCATGTCCGCCAGCGCCACAACAGTCGGACGCACGTTCGCCGTGTTGTTGACCACGAACGGGGGCCACGGATCCCGGTACGGAAACGTCGGATTCCCGGGCGTCACCGGAAACAGATCGCACGCGCCGATCATCGCGGCGCATGCGATGACCGCAAGCATCGAAAAGACCGGCAGAACCCGAGGATTCATCGAGGACTCCTTGGCAGGACGTTGGCCGGCAGGCGCGGGGAGACTCCTCCTATCCGTGTATATGCATATCGACGGAACTTGTCGCGAGCGCCGACGGATTTCCACGAGAACCGTTCGGCCGTCCGGTCCATACCTCTCCAGTGCACAATGGGTTACGACGCGCCGCCGTTTGACGCCGCCGCCCGCGGCGTGTAGATAGCGACGCCGACGAAACCTGCGGAGTGACCGATGCTCGACATCAAGTACATCACCGAACACGTCGACGACGTCCGCCGCGCGATCCGCGACAAGGGTGTCGCGTCCGACCTCGACCGGCTGCTGGCCGTTAACGAGCGCCGCCGCGCGCTGCAGACCGAGTTCGACCGGCTGCGGTCCGAGAGCAACGAGCTCGGCGCGAACATGGCCCTGTACCGCAATCCCAAGAGCAAGTGGCATCAGGACGCGGTCGCACGCGGCATGACGCCCGATCAGATCCGCGCCGAGGCGGAAAAGCTGCAATCGCGGCTCACCGAGATCAAGAACCGTGTCCGGGAGATCGAGACCGAATCGAAGGGCGTGATCGAGGAATTTGACCGCCTCATGCTGACCGTGCCGCAGGTCCCCTCGGCGAAGACCCCCGTTGGCCCGAACGCCGAGGGCAACGTCGAGGTCCGCCGCGTCGGACAACCGCGCCGATTCGACTTCAAGCCGAAGGACCACGTCGAGCTTGGCGAATCTCTCGGCATGCTCGACATCGCTCGCGGCGTAAAGCTCGCCGGCGCGCGAAACTACGTCCTGCGCGGCGCGGGCTGCCGCATGCACCATGCCATCCTGCGGCTCGCGCTCGATGTCATCGCGCAACGCGGCTTCGAACTCATGACCGTCCCCATCCTCGTCAACGACGACATGATGCGCGGCACCGGCTACTACCCCGGCGGCGAGGAACAGGCCTATCGCTGCGAGCGCGATGGCAAGAGCCTCGTCGGCACGGCCGAGGTCCCGCTGACCGCGTTTCACCAAAACGAGATTCTCGACGAAGCCGAGCTGCCGCGGAAGTACGCCGCCGTCTCAACGTGCTTTCGCCGCGAGGCCGGCGCGGCCGGAAAGGACACGCACGGCATCTACCGCATCCACTTCTTCGACAAGGTCGAACAGGTCGTGATCTGCCGCGCAGACGAGGCCGAGAGCGAACGGTTTCACCACGAAATCATCGCCAACGCCGAAGCGGTCCTGCAGGCCCTCGAACTCCCGTACCGCGTGATGCTCGTCTGCACCGGAGACATGGGCCAGGGCAAGGTCGAGATGTACGACATCGAGACGTGGATGCCCTCGCGCGGCGGCTATGGCGAGACGCACTCCGCCAGCCGCTTCGGCGAATTCCAGGCGCGGCGGCTGAACCTTCGCTACCGCGACCGCGACAAAAAGATCCGCGTCTGCCACACGCTCAACAACACGGTCATCGCCAGCCCGCGAATCCTCATCCCGCTCTGGGAGCTGAACCAGAACGCCGACGCGAGCGTCACCATCCCGAAGGCCCTGCGCCCGTACATGGGCGGGATGGAGCGGATCGAACCGCAGCATTGACCGACGACCAAACGGCCCGAGATTCACCTTCCGCGCGTGTCGGTCGCCCCCGCAACGTTCAGCACAAGGACTGCTGCCGAGCCGCAACACAACAGTGCGCGAATCGAAGTGCACATCGCACGACCCTCCGCCACCCCGAGACGATTGAAACCGCGGGTCTCCAATCAGCATAACGGCCTCGCCGTCGCAACCGCACATCGCACACGTTCAAGTCGCTCACGCGGTCGGGAGCGGGTCGGGCCGCCGCGCGAGCGCGGGCCAACACGACCCCGGTCCGCCGTGCGCGTGGCTCCGGTCCATTCCGCAATGCCCCTTCCTTGCCCCCACCGCCCCACAAGGCTATGCTGAACCAGCGCCGACACGTCGCTCCGGCAGCCCGCCCCGTCCGGCCGGACCGCGCGGCCCGAGATGCTCCCGTGTTCTCGACCGCTGCCATTGCCCCCGGCAGCCGTCCTCCGATCCCTGCGTTCTGTGAATCCGCGCGACCCCGTCGCACCCGAATGGTCCCCGTTTCCAAGGAGTCCCTCCATGGCTGACAAAAAGGCCGATCTCGCCGGACCCGGTATCTCGACCTACGAGGAGGTCGAGAAGATCCTCCCGGCGGACTACCGCTCGATCCTCAACCCGAAGGAGACCCAGATCGCGCTGACCGCCCTCAAGCGCTACATCATGGATCACCTCTGCAAAGAGCTGAACCTCATCCAGGTCGAGGTCCCGCTCATCGTCGACGAGGCCAGCGGCGTCAATGACTACCTCGATCGCGATGGCTCGCGCACGCCCATCGAATTCCCCTGCGGGCTCGGACTCGAAAAGCGCATCCGCGCGCAGGTCGTGCAGGCCGCCACCAAGTGGAAGCGCATGGCCCTGCGCCAGTTCAACATGCGACCCGGCGAGGGCCTGATGACCGACATGCGCGCCGTGCGCAAGGACTACTTCCTCGACCACGACCACAGCGCGTACGTCGACCAGTGGGACTGGGAACAGGTCATCACGCCCGAGCAGCGAACGCTCGCCTACCTGAAGGACGTCGTTTGCCGCATCTGGAGGGTCATCAAGGGCGCCGAACGGTTCATCCACCGCGAGTTCCCCGGCCTCGCATCGACGCGCTATCCCGCCCTGCCCGACGAGTTGCACTTTGTCCACGCCGAGGAGATGCTCGAACGCTACCCGGAACTGCCGCGCAAACAGCGCGAAACCCGCTACGTGCAGGAAGTCGCACCGGCCGTCTTCATCATCGGCATCGGCTCGGTCCTGAACGACGGCTACCCGCACGAAATGCGCGCCGCCGACTACGATGACTGGATCACCGACACCTCGCGCGAAACGGGCAAGTCGACCCGCGGCCTCAACGGCGACATCCTCGTCTGGAACCCCGTCACGAAGCGACGGCACGAGCTGAGCTCCATGGGCATCCGCGTCACGAAGGACACGCTGCGCAAGCAGCTCGAGCTCTCCGGCCAACTTGATTTCCTCAAGCGGCCGTACCATCAGGCGATCCTCAACGACCAGATTCCGCTCAGCATCGGCGGCGGCATCGGTCAATCGCGCACAACGATGCTGTTGCTGCACAAGGCGCACCTGGGCGAGGTGAGCGTGACCGTCTGGCCGGCGCAGCTCAAGGAGATCTGCCGCAAGAAGAACATCTTCGTGCTCGAGTAGCGCACGCCGCGCAGTCGCGACACCTCAAAGTCGCGCCACGCTGGCAAGCGCGCCCGCATCAGCCCCGCGCGTTGCATGATCCAACGCGCGCGCCGTGCGGTCCGGGGGGGGGGGGGGGGGGGGGGGGGGGGGGGGGGGGGGGGGGGGGGGGGGGGGGGGGGGG